>JAFGJV010000020.1 GCA_016928955.1 Spirochaetales bacterium | reverse complement strand
TTGTAGGAGTTGTAGAGGTCCATCTCCCCGTTTACGTCGATGATGTAGTTCTCACCGCTCTTCCGGATCTTGAGCTCCATGCATCCGCTCCTTCCGCTAAAGCTTCATTTTGAGTACGAGAACCGTCTGGTCGTCGTGCTGGCGTACCGAACCGACGAACGCGGATAGGTCGCTCTTAATTTTAGCCACTATTTCCTTGGGCGCAAGGTCGCGGTTGCGGGTAACCACCTGCGACAGGCCGCGGCGCCCGTATTGCTTGCCCTGCTCGTTCATGGCCTCGATGATGCCGTCCGTGTACAGGACGACGATGTCCCCGTCGGACAGCCTGAGGGCCTTGCGCCCGTACTCCGTGGTCCGCTCCACGCCTATGGGCACGCTCTTGAGCTCAAGCGACTCTATGCTGTCGCTGGCCCTGCGGTACACCAGCACGGGCTGGTGAGACGCGTTGGCGTATTCCATCTCGCCGGTAACCACGTTCACCGCCACGATCCCGAGGGTGGCGTAGTGGTCCAGCTCTATCTTGCCAGTAATGCCCTTGTTCACCCAGTTGAGTACGGTGGCTATGTCCTTGTTGGTGTTGGTGATCAGGTGGAGGATGGAGCGGATCATCACCATGATGAGGGCCGCGGACACGCCCTTGCCGGCCACGTCGCCAACCACGCACACCACCCGGTCCGCCCGGGTCTGGATGACGTCGAAATAGTCGCCCGACACGCCCGGAGCGGGTATGGTGAACGCCCCGACGCCCAGGCTGGAGAACTGCGGGATTTTCTTGGGTATGATGCTCTTCTGGATTTCCGCGGCTATGCCCGCCGAACGCTCTATGCCGCTCTTTTCGCTGGCGGCCAGGAACGAGAAGAAGTTGCTGATGGTCAGGGTGCCGAAGTTGGCCAATAGCTTGAAGCGGTCGAACTCGGCCTCCGTGAACCCGTCATTGCCGCTTTTCCTGGCCATGGCGGCCACGCCTATGATGCGCTCCTCCACCATCAGGGGCACGGCCATCAGCGAGCGCAGCTTGAGGAAGTCTTCCTCGCCGTTCAGGGTGATGCGCGCGTCGCCCTCCACGCTGGGTATGTACACGTTTTTGCCGGTTTTTGCTATGTCGCCAAAGAGGCCCTCGCCCAGGCGGAACTGGGCGTGCTTCATGAACGACTCCACACGGTTCTGCTTACGCGGCAGGTTTTCAGGCAGGGGCACCGGCGGCGGGAAACTGCCCGTGTACGCCTTGCACACGATCAGGTCGTCGAATTCGTCCACCAGGAAAATCACGCCGCCGTCCGCGGCGGTTTCGGCGGTAAAGGCCTCGTTCATGGCGCCCATGACCTGGTCCATGGTGAAATCGCCTTTGAGCACCGTGCCCGTGCTCAGGAACATGTTGTATAGGCTGTCTATGGATCCTTCGTAGTACGACACGGCGTCAATCAGCTGATCGTCCTGGGCCCGCAGGGTGGCCAGGATGGCGGCCACGTACCACAAGTAGGAAACCGGGGCCACCACGCCCTGGAACACGGCGTCTTCGTACCCCAGGATCATGCCCGCGGCCACGTAGACCAGGACGATGGGAACGGCAACCGGCCAGATTTTCCCGACTATCTGCCGGGCTATGGTTTCTTTGCGCACCTTGCGCCGTATGAAGGCAAAGATCAAAACCAGAAGCGCGTCCAGCACCAGTACCAGTCTGAACAACCAGCCGGGCACGCCCACGGCCACATCGGTAAACAGCCGTAGGGCAAAAAGCGCGGCTACCACGACGTTGAGCGCCAAGCTAGGGAATAGCGCGGGGCGTGCCACCTTGCAGGGCATCATGAAGATGTACATGAAGAAGCACAGGTACGCCACGTCGGTCAGGAAGAACAATTCCTGGTACGGGAAAAAGGCGTACGCCAGGCTGCGCGCCGCCAGGAAACCCAGACTATACAGGTAGACGGCGGAATGCCCTTCCGCTTCCTTGGACCTGATGTACAGGAACAAGGCCGACAGAACGGCCAGGACGAGAATGTGCGCCACGAGCGGCGACTCGAGAACCTGGACGAGCGAGCTGATGGCCATGGGCTACCCTTGATACGGAAACGGGATGACGAGCGCCGTGCTACGGCTCCATCCCTTTGGACGCAAGTGTAGCATGGTCAAAAAAATATGGTCAAGCCAAAAAACCCCGGCGGCCTCGTCCGGGGAGGGCATCACATACGCGCTTCCCGCCCCGCTCGCTATCGACTATAATGCCCGGGCAGGCGTTATGCCATGCCCGGATGCCATCCGGACTGGCCGTGGGCCTCCGTTTCTTCCATAACAATCCGCTGTCGAGGCAGGCGCATGATCTTTTTTGGCGTATCCATCGATTACCTTCCCCAGCTGGAGCGAGCGGGACACGAGACGGCGGCCGGGCTCCTGGCGTCGTTGCGGGCGCTGGCCTCGGATTTTGGCGCCCAGGCTTCAGCCCGCTCGTCGCCCCTGGTGCTGTCCTTCCCGGACCACAAGGCGTTTGACGTATTCCTGGCCGCTGAGGCGCTGGCCCGCCTGCATGCGGCCGTGGCCGAGGCGGCTCCCGGGCTCAGGGGCGTCACCCTGGCCGTGCACCACGGCCCGTCCCTTGAGGACACGCTCGGATTCTTTGACGCCCAACGCCTGGCCCTGACCCAGGACCTACCCTGCGCATTCAGTCCGGAAGCCCAGACCGTTTTCAAGGACCATTTCCCCAGGAACAGCATGGCCAATCCCACCGAGTGGGTGGAACCCCTTCACCGGATAGCCCTGGGTTCCGCCGACGCCGGTAAGATGCTCACCCTCGGCTCGTCGCCCGATCCCGCCTTTGCCGCCCTGCCGGCCATAGTGACGCGCGACGAGCGACTGGTCGCCCTGACCGGGTATCGCCCCACCCGCTCGCCGGCGGCCTTTGCCCAGGCCCTGGCAGCCCTGCCGGGGGCCCCAGCCACCCTGGCGCTCAGGTCGCCACGCAACGGCACCAAGGCTTTTTACCCCCTGACCACCGCCCTCGCCCCGCCCGAGGACAGGCCTGCCTTCCAGGCGGCCGCCCAGGCTCCCTACGCGGGGCAACCGGGCCAGGCCCTGGCCAGGGCGTGCGCATCCAGCATCCATGAGGCTCTGGACGCCCTGGGTCCGGCCCTCCTGGTGTGCGACTCGCCGGAGAATTTTTCCCCAGAGGCCGTGGCGCTCATAGCGGAACGCCTCAGGGACGGCCGGGGCAGGGAACGCTACCTTACCCTTGACTCAGCCAATCCCCCGGATGCCCTGTTGGGTCCCTGGTCCGTGGCCATACGCCTGGACGCCCCCGAGTCCATGGCCGTGGCGGGAGCCATTCACACGGCCCTGGGCGACTGCGACCAGCTTGCCAAAGACAAACTGGAACGGCGGTGCGCGGCCCTGTCCGGGCGCCGGAACGCCCACCGCGAGGGCGGGGGAGCGGCCGCCGTCCTGTCCATCATCCCCAGGGAAGCGGCCATCCACCTGCACGCCATAGGACTGGCCGATGGCGTCTTGTCGGCCGACCAAACCGCGGGCTTTTTCCGCTCCACGGGCCTGTCAGACGAGGGCGTCAGGGTCCTGGGCGAGCTCTTGCGGCGCGCGGGGCTCGCGGACCCCGCCGAGCCCCTGGCCATACTCCAGCCCGTGGACGATGCCATCATCAGGGTAGCCGCGGGCCTGGACGGGGCGGCGGCCTGCGACGCGCAGTTCGCCGATTACCTGACCGCCCTGTACAGGGAACGGGCCGTGCGGCCGTCCCTGGGTATGCTCCAGCGGGTGGGAGAGCGCGAGCGGGAAGAGGGCCTCTTATACGACTGCCTGTTCGCCGACGCACTTGCCGCCCCTCCGGATGACTACGATCGCCTGGAATTCCTGTCCCCCTCGTCCAGGGCCGTTCACGGTTTCTGGGCGGCCCTTGCGCGCCGGGACCGTCCGGCGGCCGAGCTGGCTGCGGCCGGCGACGCCGCCTTTGCCGGGCCCCGGGCCGACGCCCTCCGCGGTCTGGCCCGCTCGGAGCTGGCCTATGCCCAGGGTGACGCCGAGCGCTCGGCCAAGGGCGCGCGGGAAGCCCTGCTTGCCATGGGCAAGGGCGCCCCTGCCAAGCTGGAGACGCGCGCCCACCGCATGATGGGCCTGTCCGCCCTGGCCATGGAGCGCTTCCAGGAAGCTTCCGATTACCTGGTCAACGCCCAGGAGCTGGCCGAGGCCGGAGGCGACGAGTACGAGCGCTTCATGGCCATGTACGGGCGCTGCGTGGCCGAGTTCATGACCGGCTCCCTGGTGCGCGCCGGCAGGCTGGCCGAGTCCGCCCGGGAATCGGCGTCGCTCATGTTCCATGTGGAGGCCCTCTCGGCGGTGGACTTCCTCACGGGCAGGATAGAATTCGAGCTGGGTTCGTACGACGAAGCCGCCCGCAGGCTGGACTCCCTGGCCCAAAGCGGCGACACCTACGCCCTGCCCGATCTGGCCAGGCGCGCCCGCGTATGGAAAGCCAGGGCGCTGGCCTACGCCGGCTCCTACGGCGACGCCGAGGACGAGCTCAGAAGCCTGCCAGACGATACGGAGGCCAGGGTCTTCCTTGGCGAACTGGACCTGCTGCGCGGCCGCCCCCGGGACGCCCTGGCTTGGCTGACCCAGCCGGACAGCCCCAAGGCCAGGCCCTTCCGGCCCGCCGATGCCTTCTCCTGGGATTCCGGTTTTGCGGACATAGAGGACAGCTGCATAGAATTCGGCGGCACGGGAGCGGCCCTGGAGGAACTGCGCAAGGTCCTGTCCTGGTACGCGACGGGCCTGGCCAACGCCGACCCGGTCCAGGCAACCGAGCTGTACGCCCACCTCCGCGCCGAAAAACCCTCCCGCCAGAACCCCGGCACCGGCACCTATTCCTTCCTCTGCTACCTGCTTGAGGAAGGCCTTGCCGAGCCGCCGGTGGACAAGCAGACCGTGCTATCGCGGGCCTTCAAGGTCCTCCAGCAGCGCTCGGGCCGCATAGAGGACAGGGCCATGCGCGCCCTGTACATGGAAAAAAACTACTGGAACCGGCGCCTTCTGGAAGCGGCGCGGGCGAACAAGTTCATATGAGCGATGTCCAGCACCTGGACGCTGCCTGCTACCACGCGTCGCCAGGCTTCATGGACCACCTGGCGGGGGAGTTGCCCGCGCCCTACCGGACGGACGGAGAGCTCCTGACCGTGATGGGGCCGGAACTACAGGCGTATTGGACGCGCAACGTATGGCAAAAGCCCTTTGTGGCAGAATTCGGGTCGATCAAGGAAGCCGCGTCCCTGCTCAGGTCCATACAGCGCAACTGGGCGCCCTACGTCCATCGTCATGCCCGGCGCACGGCCCTGATAGCCGAGGCGTTGCCGCCCCTGCCGTCCAAACCCAAGGCCTTTCCGTTCAACCTGCCGGACAATCCCATGGGCGCCTTTACCCTGCTGGACGAGCACAGCCTGATGGCCAGCGCGCGGTGCAGTAGCCCCTGGCCCAACGGCGAGCTGTCGTTTCTTGAGGACAAGGAAGGCCCCCCGAGCCGGGCATACCGGAAGCTGTGGGAAGCCCTGGTGATGGCGGGCTCCATGCCCGGCCCCGGCCAGCGTTGCGTGGACGCGGGCGCCAGCCCCGGAGGCTGGACCTGGGCCCTGGCCGGCCTGGGCGCCGAGGTGGTGGCCATAGACCGGGCGCCGCTGGACGAGTCCGTGGCCCGACTGCCCGGCGTCACTGCCATCAAGCACAACGCCTTCACGCTGAAACCTGCCGAGCTGGGACCCGTGGACTGGCTGTGCTCAGACGTCATCTGCTATCCCCCGGCCCTGTTCGACTGGGTCAGCGGGTGGCTGGAGGCGGGCCTGGCCAGGAATTTCATCTGTACCATAAAGATGCAGGGCGCGGACTGGGACCGGGCCACGGTGGCCAAGTTCGCTGCCATACCTGGCTCGCGCGTGCTCCACCTCTGGCACAACCGCCATGAGCTTACCTGGATGCTGGTGCGCCCCTGACGCGCCCTACTTGGCCGACCCTATCTGGTATGCCTTGACCAGAAAGTCGTAGCGACTGCGGAGGAGGTCGCTTTTGCCCAGCGTGCCGGGCCCGTATTTCAACGGCGACGACAGTATGGCCAGTAGCCGTGCGCTCCTGTCCGTGGTCAGTTTGGACGCGCTCGCGCGGTAATAGTGCCGCGCGGCCATGTCTATGCCGTACACGCCCTTGCCCCATTCTGCCCAGGACAGGTACAGCTCCAGGATGCGCTCCTTGCTCAGGATGAGCTCAAGCTCAACGGTGACGACCAGCTCCAGATATTTACGCAGGTAACTCTTTACGGGCAGCAGGAACAGGGTACGGGCCACCTGCATGCTGATGGTCGAGCCGCCGTACAGGGGGCGGCCCAGGCGCTTGTTTACCTCGGCGGCGCGCACGAACGCCTCAAGGCTGAAACCGGGGTGGGTCCAGAAGCCCGAATCCTCCACGGACACCAGCATGCGCCGGGCCGTTTTGGGCACCTGCTCCAGGGTCACCGGCATGGGCCGTGACACAGGAGCGTAGCCGTCCGCGTAGCGGCGCTGGATGGACAGGACGGTAACGCTGGGGTCGACAAAGGCGTAACAGGCCACCAGCGTCGACGTGACCAGGACAAAGCCCAGGTGGGCCCAAGCCAGGCCCCGCGCAAG
Source organism: Spirochaetales bacterium (assembly GCA_016928955.1). Lineage (GTDB taxonomy): Bacteria > Spirochaetota > Spirochaetia > Treponematales > UBA12059 > JAFGJV01. The sequence continues at coordinate 26,217 of JAFGJV010000020.1, read as the reverse complement.
CCCCACGGCGCAAGCCATAACCAGGCGGGCGGGGGCAAGGAACCATAGCGGCGGATACCCGGCCGTGCTTATGGGTCCCGGGCGCGCCTTGGTGTCCCAGAGGGGCTCCGGCTGCGGGACAAACGGAATAAAGGCCGCGGGCTCAAGGGTCTGGCAGGCCTTCGCGCGCGGCCGGCCTCGTTTTTTGGGCGGAGCCTCACGGGGCTCACTCGCCGGACGGACAAAGCCCGTACCGCGCCGGGCAAGGGCGCCGGCCAGGCTCCGGGCGGCCTGGATGTGGATCAACAGGGCAAGCATGGGTACTCCGCCGCCGGCCATAGGTGTCGCCGGGCGCGCGGATTGTAGCATCCGGGCGCCCGGAGGGACAATCCCGGGCACTGGCAAGCTGTTCTGGTCGGGCCACCCGGGCGGCCGAAACGCGAGCGTCGCCTTGACAGACGGAACCCCGGGCTCTAGCCTGTCGGGAAGCGGCGGCCATCCCGCCGCCCGTGGAGGGATTCTATGAAACGTTCGCTTTTGGCATTCCTTGCGTTTACGCTGTGCCTGGGTCTGTCCCAGGCCGCGTACGCGGACGGCACGCCCATAGCCGGGCTCAAGCGCTTCAAGCTGGACAACGGCCTTGAGCTCTTCGTGCTGGAAAACCACCAGGTTCCCCTGGCGCGCATCCAGATCACGTTCCGCTGCGGGTCCATCACCCAGACGCCGGAGACCGTGGGGCTCTTCCACCTGTACGAGCACATGCTCTTCAAGGGGAACTCAAAATACGCCACGGAAACCGAATTTTCCGCCGCTATGACCCAGCTCGGCGTGGCCGAGTGGAACGGCGGCACGTCCACCGAGTACGTGACCTACTACTTCACCGTGCCCTCGGACAAGACGGAGGCCGGCCTGGAGTTCTGGTCCTACGCAGTGCGGGAACCGCTCTTTGAGGACGACGAGCTCGAGATAGAAAAGAGCGTGGTCATCAACGAGATCAACGGTTTCCTGTCCGATCCCGACCAGGTGTACTCGGCGGCCATGGACAAGCGCCTGTTTTCCGCCTACCCCTGGCGCCGCGACATAGGCGGCTACGAGGCCGTGGTGGCGTCGGCCACATCCGACACCCTGCGCGCCATCCAGAACGCGTTCTACATACCCAACAACGCCGCCATCTTTGTGGGCGGGGACGTCAACCCCGATGAGGTGTACGCCCTGGTCAAGAAGTGGTACGGCTCCTGGAAGCGCGCGGCCGATCCGTGGAAGGTTCCCGCTCCCGCCCATCCCACGCCCGGCCTCAAGGCGCCCGCGTACCTGGTGTACCCAGACGAGTCCCTGCCCAAGGGCATAGGCTACGTGGAACTGCGCATGCGCGGCCCGGACGTGTTGGCCGACCCCAAGGCTACCTACGCCGCCGACGTGTGGGGCTTCCTGCTCCAGAACCCGGACGGCCGCTTCAAGAAAACGGTGTACGACCAGGTACCTGCCCTGTACGACAAGGACTACACGTCCGCCTATTACTACACCCAGCGCGACGGCGGGCAGATATTCTTCTCAACCTACATCATGGTGGACGCGGCCAACGCGCCCCTGGCCCAGCGGGCCAAGGACCAGTTCCGGGGCGTGGTACGCGACGGCGAGGTCAAGGCCATGGTGTCGGACGCAGGCTACTTCTCGGCCCAGGAATTTTCCGTGGTCAAGCAGAAGCTGGAGGACGAGCAGATCCTGTCCCTCGAGACCCCGGAAAAATTCATAGAGACCCTGTCGTTCTGGTGGTCGGTGGCGTCAACCGACTACTTCTTTGGCTACGTGACGAACATGAAAAAGGTCGAGCGCGCGGACATAGCCGCCTTCCTGAACCGCTACGTGCTCAAGAACGTGGACATAGTGGCCCTGCGCGTCAATCCCGCCGACTACCAGGCGGAGAAGGACGCGCTGGCGGCCGCCGGCTTTGAGACCGTGAGCCCGGATAACGCCTTCTGGTGGAGGACCGAGTAATGAAACGCTACATATTGTCTGTCGCCCTGGCGCTTTCGGCGACGCTAGCCATCCTCGGCTCGTGCGTCGGTTCGCCGGCCGCAGCCGCAGACGCGGCCATAACGCCGGCCGCTGACGCGCGCAGTCCAGAAGACGCCGCCAAGGAAGCGTACGCGGGCTGGAAGCTTCCGGCCGGCCCCGTGGCCGCGTGGAAGACGCCCGACACGCCCGGCGCCTACATGCAGGCCAACCTGGAAACCATAGAGACGCGGACCTTGGCCAACGGCGTCCCCGTCATCATCAAGAAAAACCCGGCCAACCGCGTGTTCACCCTGAAGGTAGCCTTCAAGGGCGGTGTTGCCATGGTCGGCCCGGACAAGGCCGGCCTTGAGGCCATGACGCTTGCCCTGATGGCCCGCGGATCGGCGTCCTATGGCTACGCCGAACTCCAGCGCTTCCAGTACGAAAAGAGCAGCTCCATCGGCTACACGGCCGCCGGGTATGACTGGGCCAGCTTTGACCTCAACACCATAGACAAGTACTGGGACGACATGTTCGCCGTGTTCGCGGACTGCGTGCTCAGGCCAGCCTTTGACTCCGGCCAGTTCAACCTGGTTCAGAACGACTTCAAGGTGAGCGTGCAGAAGTCCCTGGCAGACCCGTACAACTACGCGGTGGCCAAGCTCCACGAGAAGATGTTCGCCGGCCACCCGTACCAGGCCGACTTTGCCGGCACTCCGGCGTCCATCGGATCCATCGCCCTGTCCGAGGTCAAGGACTACTGGGCGTCCAAGCTCCAGGCCGACCGCATGGCCATCGTCGCCGTGGGCAACTTTGACGCCGACAAGCTGGCGGCCGCCCTGAACGCCACCTTTGGCACCCTGCCCCGCACCGGCGTGGCCCTGCCCCTGGTCGAGCGCCACCAGGTCGCCCCCGCCGTGTACCTGGAAAAATTCGAGAAGTCCAAGGGCATTGCCTACGTGCGCGGCGACTATCCCATAGCTGACGTGAAGAGCCCGGACTTCCCGACCCTCCAGCTGGCCTATTCCATACTCAACGAGCTGTTGTTCTCCATCGTGCGCACTGAGCACGGGGCCTGCTACTCCACCTGGGCCAACGCCCACGGCTTCCAGAATCCCTACGGGTCCCTGGTGGTGTACAAGACCAGCCAGCCCGAGGCCGTCAAGACCTGGGTAGACCAGGCCATAGCCCTGCTCGCCTCCGGCAAGTCCCTGAGCGTGGCCGGCGGTGATGACGCCTACGCCCCGCTGGCCGACACCATCGGAGCGTACAAGGCCAAGTACGTCAACGCCTTCTACGGCAGCCAGCAGACCAACGCCGAGATGGCGTCCCAGCTGGCGCAGAGCCTCTTCTATTTTGGCGACGCTACCGAATACCTGCGCTTTATAGACAAGATCAACGCCATCCAGGCGGCCGACGTGGTGGCCGCGGTCAAGGCGTACGTGGTGCCGGCTCCGGTCAGCTGGATCGTGGTGGGCGACTCGGCTACCATCAACAAGGTGGACAAGGCCGACTACCTGCGCTTCACGGCCGCCGAGTGACACACTGCGCGCGAGCATGAAAGGTTAAGACAAGGAGAGGCGGGCCGTTTCGGCCCGCCTCTCCTTGTCTTTGCGCCGCTGCGTACAGCGAGCTCAGTCCTCGCGCCGTATGGCCAGGATGGACGGCACGTTGCGCAGGTTGCGCTCCACCACCTTGGCGTCGTCCGCACTGGAAAAGGCCATGGTAAAGCTGCCCGACAGTCCGTCAGCCTCCTGCTCGAGGCGCCCTTCTAGGAGACGGCCTCCGTTTTTCTTGGCCGCATTCTCTATCTCCGAGAACAGGTCGTCGGAGCGCTTGGCCGACACCCGGTAGCGCCGCGTCAGCCCCGGCGTCACCTCCCAGCTGACGTCCACGCGGCGCTCGGCGAACTCGCTGATGTTCGGCAGGTTGGGACAGCCGGCGCGGTGTATGACGATACCCCGCCCGCGGGACACATAGCCCACGATCCTGTCGCCCGCGGCCGGCTTGCAGCATCCTGCAAAGCGAACCATCAGGTTGCCCGCCCCAGCTATGCGCAGACCCACGGAGGCCGTGTCCGTGGCCTCGTTCGGCTTGTAGGGGCGGAAGTCCACAACGGCCGCGGGGTCGCCCGAATCCGGCCGGCGCTGGTCCTGCTCGGGTTCGGCGCGCCGCTCGATAACGCGCGGCCTGTCAGCGTCGTCCCTCTCGTCGCGCTTCCTGGCCCCGGCCCGCTCCGGAGCCGACATGAGCCCGTTGTTCACCAGCCACTGGCGTATCTTGGACTTGGCGCGGCTGGTCCTGACCGAGTTCAGCCAGTTGACGCTCGGCCTGGCCGTAGCGCTGGTCAGTATGTCCACCACCTGCGTGTTCCTGAGCTGGGCGTCCAGGGGGATGATGGCGCCGTCGGCCTTGGCCGCCATGGTGCGCTCGCCCACGCTGGTATGGATGGCGTACGCAAAGTCCAGGGGCGTGGCGCCGGCCGGAAGCTCTATCGGGTCGCCCTTGGGCGTGAACACAAAGATGGAATCCTTGAGGAGCTCGGCCTTGATGCCCGACAGGAATTCGTCGCCCGCGGCCAGGAAGGACGCCCAGTCCTGGAGCCGCCTGACCACGGCCAGGTCCTCCGGACGCCTGGCTTCAGCGCTGCTTCCCCGCTTGTACAGCCAATGCGACGCCACCCCGAATTCGGCTATGTCGTGCATGGTCCGCGTGCGTATCTGGATCTCCAGCGGCAGATCCTCGTAGGCCAGGACCGTGGTGTGGATGCTTTGGTAGCCGTTGGCCTTGGGCCTGGCTATGTAGTCCTTGAAGCGCCCGTCCACGGGTTTCCACAGGCGGTGGACGATGCCGACCAGGGCGTAGCACTCGGTCTCCGTGCCGCACAGCAGGCGCAGCCCCGACAGGTCGTACAGCTCGTCCGAGCCCTTTGCCCGCCGGCGCATCTTCTGGTAAATGGAATAGAAGTGCTTGGCGCGCGCCATCACCTCGACCTGCATACCCTCCGCTTTGGCCTCGGCCACCAGGTCCGCGCGCGCCCGCTCCAGCAGGGCCTCGCGCTCGGCCTTCTTGCCGGCCACCAGGAGCTTGATCTGATCGTAGGCCTCGCGGTTGATCTCCTTGAGCGCCAGGTCCTCAAGCTCGTCCTTGAGCCAGCTGATACCCAGGCGGTCGGCCAGGGGCGCGAACACGTCCAGGCAGTCGGCGGCTATGCTCTTGCGGTCGTCGGGCGGCAGGTACCTGAGCGTTCGCATGCTGTCCAGCTTGTCGGCAAGCATGACGATGATGACGCGCAGGTCGCTGGTCATGGCGAACAGCATCTTGCGCAGGGTATCCGCGGCGTGAATGGTCTTGTTCCGCGCCTTGAGCGACGCGACGCTGGCAAGCTCGGCCGCCAGGGCCGCCACCCTCCCGCCAAAGCGGCGTTCCAGTTCCGGCCGGTCTGCCTGGGCGTGCTCCATGGCATGGTGGAGAAGTCCGGCCAAAACGCTGTCCGCGTCCATGCCCATGCCGGCCAGTATAGCCGCCACACGCTCCAGGTGGGCGAGCTCCGGCTCGCCGGAGGCGCGCGTCTTTCCGGCGTGCAGTTGGCCGGCCCAGTCGCGAGCCTGGGCTATGCGCCCGCGCTCGTCGTCCGCGAACTTGTCCAGCCGGTCGTCAAGGCGCTCGTCGTACTTCATGGCCGCCTGCCCGTGACCACGCGGTCGTGCCCGGCCAGGTCGCGCGTCGTGCGCACCTGGGCAAACCCTGCCGCGTCGAACAGCCGCGCCACGTCGGCGGCCTGTTCGTCCCCAATCTCAACTGCCAGGACGCCTCCCGGAGCTAGCCGCAGCATGGCCTGCCCGGCCAGCGCGCCATACTGGGCCAGGCCGTCAGGACCGCCGTCCAGGGCCAGGCGAGGCTCGACGCTCCCCTTGCCCAGGATGGAAAGCGTAAGGTCGGAGCGCACATAGGGAGGGTTGGCGGTAATGAGGTCAAAGGGGCCGTCCACGCCGGACAGGGCGTCTGACGCCAGGATGGGCGGTACCCTGCCAAGCAGGGCCAGGCAGTTGGCCGCGCATACGTCGCGCGCGCCTGGGTCCAGGTCGGACAGGGACAGGTCGGCGTCCGGCCTGGCCAGGGCCAGCGATATGCCCACGCAGCCCGAGCCGCAATACGCGTCGTGGATCCTGATCGGCACTGCCCCGGGTGCGGGAAGCCCGGCTAGCGCCGTCTCGACCAGAATCTCGGTGTCCGGCCTGGGCACCAGCACGCGCCTGTCCACGATAAAGTCGCGCCCCAGGAATTCCTTGCGGCCTGTGATGTAGGCCACCGCTTCCCCGGATGCCCTGCGCTCCACCAGGGCGCGGTACCGCGCAAGGACGGAAGCCGGCACGGGCTCGGGCAGGCTGGCCAGGAGCCTATCACGGGTACTGCCAAGGGCCCAGGCCAAGAGGAGCGAAGCGTCCAGGAAGGGCGATCCTGGGCGGCTTGCCCCGATCCTGCCTTGGCCTTCCGCGAGCGCTTCGCGCAGGGTCAAGGCTGCCCGCTTTTGAGCGCCGTGTCGCGCGCCCACACGGACAGGGCCTCCACGATCTCGTCCATGTCGCCCTGCATGAACAGATCCAGTTTATAGAGCGTCACATCCACGCGGTGGTCGGTGACGCGGTTCTGCGGAAAGTTATACGTCCGTATGCGCTCGGAACGGTCGCCCGAGCCGACCTGGCTCCTGCGCTCGGCCGCGCGCTCGGCGTTCTTGCGCTCCTCCTCGTAGTCAAAGAGGCGCGCACGGAGTATGCGCATGGCCTTGGCCTTGTTCTTGATCTGGCTCTTTTCGTCCTGGCAATGCACCGACAGCCCGGTGGGGATGTGGGTTATGCGCACCGCCGAGTCCGTGGTGTTGACGCACTGGCCGCCGGGGCCGCCCGCGCGCATCACGTCTATGCGCAGTTCATCCGGCCGGATGTCTATCTCGGTTTCCTCCGCCTCCGGAAGCACGGCCACGGTCACGGCGCTCGTGTGTATGCGGCCCGAGCCTTCCGTCGCGGGCACGCGCTGCACGCGGTGCACGCCGGACTCCCATCGCAGTTTGCCAAAGACGCCCTCCCCGGACAGGGAGAAGATGATTTCCTTGAAACCGCCAAGGCCGCTCTCGCTCAGGCTCATGACCTCGAGCTTCCAGCCCTTGGCGTCGGCGTAGCGGCTGTACATGCGGTACAGGTCGGCGGCAAAAAGCGCCGCCTCCTCGCCGCCCGTGCCAGCGCGGACTTCCATGATGGTGTTCTTGTCGTCCAGGGGGTCATGGGGCACAAGAAGGAGCCTGAGTTTTTCCTCCAGCCCGTCCCGCCTGCCCTCCAGCCCGGCAAGCTCTTCCCTGGCCAGGTCGCGGAGCTCGCCGTCGGCCTCGCCGTCCACCATGGCCTTGGCCCCCTCAAGCTCGTCTAGGAGCCGCCGGTATTCCTGGTACGAGCTTACCAGGGTCTCAAGCCTGGAGCGCTCGCGCATGGTGTCCTTGTAGCGCGCGGCGTCGCGGGCCAGGTCGGGTGACGATACCAGCTCGGTGAGTTGGGCGTAGCGGGCGGCTGCGGCCTCAAGGCGGTCTATCACGCCAGCTTTTCCTTGAAGTAAGGGCAGTTGTAGATGACAATCTCCATCTCCAGGTCGGGAGACGGGTTCACCTCGTCAACGTTGTCCGCCAGCTTTTTCTTCAGCCTGCAGTTCTTGTCGTACACGCACAGCGGACAGGCGCCGTTGCCCCGGGGGTTGATCTCTAGTTTCATGCCTCAGACTAGCAAAAAAGGGGAGCCTAGCACAAGGGCAAGGCCGCGCGGGACCGATTGCGCCGCGCCGCCTTTTCCTCTATCATGGCGCCACCATGCTAGACATCAAATTCATCCGGGACAATATCGACGCGGTCAAGGCCAACATAGCGGACCGCTACATGAAAGCCGACCCAGACGCGGCCATCCGCCTTGCCGACGAGCGCGCAGACGCCATCAAGGAACTGGAGGAGCGCCGCCGCCGCCGCAACGAGGTGGCGTCCGCCATGAAGGGCAAGCTGCCCGACGCCGAGCGCCAGGCCCTGATCGACGAGGGCAAGTCGCTGAAGGAAGGCATAGCCGCGCTCGAGTCCCGCCTGGAATCCGCCGAGCGGGAACTCAAGGACGCCCTGTCCCAAATTCCCAACATGGCCCATCCGGACTCGCCCCGGGGCAAGGAAGACAAGGACAACCTTGAGGTCAAGCGCGTTGGCACTCCCACCAGCTTTGACTTTGAGCCCAGGGACCACGTGGCCCTTGGGGCGCTCCTGGACATCCTGGACTTTGACGCCGGCACCAAGGTGACGGGCACGAAATTCTACTTCCTCAAGAACGAGGGCGTGCTCCTGGAAATGGCCCTGGTACGCTTTGCCGTGGACAGGCTCATGTCCAAGGGCTTCATGCCCTTCTCCACGCCCGACCTTGCCAAGACGGAAATCCTGGAAGGCATAGGCTTCAACCCGCGCGGTGCGGAGAGCAACGTGTACCGCCTGGCGGAGGAGGATCTCTGCCTGATCGGCACGGCGGAAATCACCCTGGGCGGCTATTACTCCGACCAGATCCTGGACAAAGCCCAGCTGCCTCTCAAGCTGGTGGGCGTGTCGCACTGCTTCCGCCGGGAAGCCGGGGCCGCCGGCCAGTTCTCCAAGGGCCTGTACCGAGTGCACCAGTTCACCAAGGCCGAGATGTTCGTGTACTGCCTGCCCGAGGATTCAGAGCGCATCCATGGCGAACTGCGCCAGATAGAGGAAGAGCTGTTCAGCGAGCTGGGCATACCCTTCCGCGTGGTGGACACATGCACGGGCGACCTTGGCGCGCCGGCCTACCGCAAGTGGGACCTGGAGGCATGGATGCCCGGCCGCAACGGCGGTGAGTGGGGCGAGGTTACCAGCACGTCCAATTGCACGGACTACCAGGCCCGGCGCCTGGGCGTGCGCTACAAGGACGACGACGGCAAAAACAAGTTTGTCCACGGACTGAACGGCACCGCCCTGGCCTGCTCGCGCGCCATCGTGGCCATACTGGAAAACTACCAGGAGGCCGACGGCTCCGTGCGCATGCCCGCGGCCCTGGTCCCCTACTGCGGCTTTGACCGCATACGGCCCAAGGCCCAGCGCCAGTAAGCCCAGCACGCGCCCGGGTGGCGGATGCCTAACGGACCTCCACCCGGACGCCTGCCGACCCTCCCCCGTCCTGGAACACATCCACGTGGTGGCTCCCAATACGCAAAGGCAGCCATACCGACACCGGGAAGCTCCCCGACCAGTAGGTTGAGCCGTCCAGCTGGACGCTGCCCGTTCCAGAACCGGTGGCCTGCAGGAGAAAGCCCTGGCCCTCAGCAGGTTCCGCGGGGTTCAGATAGAACACCGCGCCGTCCACGGGCCGCGTTATGCGCAAGTCGGCCGCAACGGCGGTTCCCGCCCCCGCGTAGCGGTAGCGCGCCAGCCATGCGGCATATTCCTGCGGGTAGCTTATCCTTGTGCCATTCGGGCCGGCCTGGTGCCAGTCGCAGTCCGCCAGCTCTGTGCCTGGCAGAAACCACTCGTCTATCACGTGGGGACAGAACTCGCCGGAGGCCATGCCTGACAGGGCGCATACCTGTTTTTTCTCAAGGCCGGCCAGGGGCGGAAAGAGAGCGTGGGCGGAAAATCGCTCCAGCGTCTTGGACAGCATGGTGGCCGGGTATCCGGAGTCGGCCGTGCCCACCACGGTGGCGCCTGAAAAATTGCCCATCCACACGCCGCCCAACAAGTCGGTGGTAAAACCCACCGCCCAGATGTTGTTGAACTGGTTGCTGGTGCCCGTCTTCATGGCGCCCTCAAAGCGCAGGCGGTTGGCCAGGCCAAAGGCCAGGGCCCTGTCCGGGTGCCGCGTGAGTATGTCGCGCACCAGGGACGCTATCCGCGGATCCATGGCCGGGGCGCCGTCCGGATCCTCGGCCGGCTGGCAAGCTGGTCCGTTATTGATGACGACCCTCTGCCCACCATGGACAAAGCTGCCGTACGCGCGTACGAGCTCGTACAGGCTCACTTCGGCATTGCCCAGGGCCAGGCCCAGGCCCAGGCCGCCCAGCTGGTCGCGCAGGGAGTCAAAGCCCAGCTCGGTCAGGAATTCGGAAAAGCGCGACACGCCCAGGCGCTCCAGCGTGTATACTGCCGGTATGTTCAGGCTGGACGCCAGGGCCTGGCGCAAACGCACCGGCCCGTTGAACTGGTTGTTGAAATTGGCCGGCACGTACACTTCCGCGCCGCCAAAATCCGTGGGCACGTCCGGGAGGACTGTGGACGCGGTGAAGCCCTGCTCCAGCGCCAGGGCGTACAGGAAGGGCTTGAGCGTGGATCCCGGCTGCCTCAACATGGTAACGCCGTCCACCTGCCCCGCCGCCGGGTCAGAGAAATCTATCGAGCCGACCCAGGCAGCCACCCTCATGTCCGCCGGGCGCACAAACAGGGCCGCCGCGTTGGACACGCGCTTTTCCCGGGCTTCGGCCACCGTATCGGCCAGGAGCCCCTCCAGGTAGCCCTGCAGGTCCGGCTCTATACCCGTGACAATCGGAGAGCGCGATTCCCGGGGCTCCAGGTCCAGCGCGCCCGATCTTTGCAGATAGGCCACGTAATGCGGCGCCCGAAAAGGCCAGAGGTCGCGACGCTCGGGCTCGAGGGCGCCGTCCACCGCTTCTCTGGCCAGCCTAGAGGCCAGCTCCTCGCCGTTGCCGGACAGCAGGGCAAGGCGCCTGATCGCCTCCATGGCCGCGTCCCGCTGGTTATAGGGGTCATAAGCCGACGGCGAGCGCGGTATGACGCAGAGGGCCATGAGCTGGGCATCCGTTAAAAGGCTGATATCCTTGCCAAAATACGCCCGGGCAGCCGCAGGAAAGCCCTCCACGTTGCGGCCGAAGGGGAGCAGGTTGAGGTACAGGTCCAGGACGCCGGCCTTGCCAAGGCGGCTTTCCAGCTGGATAGCTTCCCAGGCCTCAGCCAGCTTGGCCCCCAGCGTGCGCGGCCTGGGCGTGATGAGCCTGGCCACCTGCATGCTCAGCGTGGACGCCCCGCTGACCGTGCCGCCTCCGCCTAGGTTCTGGATCAGGGCCCGCCCGAGCGCTATCGGGTCCACGCCGGGGTGGGCGTAGAAGCGCTTGTCCTCTGCGCGGAGCACCAGGCGGCGCAACGTTGCCGGCTGTTCGGCTGCCGGCCTGTACACCCGCCTGAGGCCCTGGTCCAGGGGCAAAACCTGAAGCTCGCCGCCCTCGGCGTCCAGCAGCACGGTCGAGAAACGCAGGCCGTCCAGGGCGTCCTGCCCCGCGTAGGGCAGGACCCTGGGCGCAAGCCGCACGAGCCCAAAATACGCCGCCAGGGCGCAGACCAGGATCCTGAGCGTCCTGGCGGCGGCCCGGCGGCGCTTTAAAACCACCGTAAAATCAGGGCTTGATGACAAACAGCATACCCCCCGAGCGGCCGAATACCTCTGGCTCGAATTCCAGGCTGGCGCTTACTGGCGGCGTCGGGTAGATGCCCGGCGTTGTCACCCGTACCAGGAAGGTCACCTCCCGGTTGCCTGCGTAGAAATCCGTCCAGCGGTACACCATCATGTTGTCCAGGGCAAAGTAGTCGGGCCTGTACCAGTACATGTACCAGTCGCCGTCCCAGTAGCCGTAGCCTTCAGCCTCCACGTCCATGGTGTCGCCGTACACGGTTTCCCTGGTTATGGTCTGCGAACCCGTGCCGCCCTGGTTGGCAAAGCTGCCCGTGGTCACAAAGGTCGGGTCGACAATCTCCACGCCGTTGGGCACGGGCACCAGGAGCTCCAGGCGTTGCCGCCTCTTTGAGCTGGCCACGTTGACCCGCACGCGGTAGGTTTCTCCCAGCACCAGGTTGCCCGGTTCCACGCTCTGGCCGTCCAGGGTCTCGTACACCGCGTTGACCTCCAGGCCCTCGTCCCTGGGCAGGGCCGTTTCCGTTGGCAGGGCGTAGCGCAGTATGGTCGTGTAGTACACAGGCGTGTCGCCCTGCTTGTTGAAGTCCAGAGGCACAACCGTGTCGCGCGGCAGGTCGGCCAGGGGCTTGTCCGCGAACTGGAGCGTGTCCTCCGATCGGGGTTCTTGCGCGCTGAGCTCGCGCTTGAGGAACTCGGCGCCCGCCGAGCCAACGCTGACGGTGGCCACGCCCGAGGCCGGCCCTTCGTCGTCCAGAAGCGGTACGAACCCGAGTAGCATCCACAGGTCGTCATTCAAGGTACGAAAGTAGCGCTCGCTGCGGTCCATGCTGGCCGCTATCCTCTGTACCAGGCCGCTGTCCTCGCCAAGCTCGTAGGCGTTCTTGAGGAAAATGCCCATCTCGGCCAGCAGGGAGCTCCAGTAGTTGGTCACTTCGTAGCTGTCCTTGACGTCCACGGTCTGGGTGCCGATCATCATGAAATTTTTGGAGCGCAGGTACACCCTGCGGGCCCCGTCCTTGTCTCCCGCGGCAAGGTATGCCTGGGCCAGGAGGCCGTAACCGCCCAGTCCAAGCTCGTCCTTGTACGCTTCCACCTTGGCCAGGAAGGCGCTGTCCCGCCGCCCGGCCTCCGTGAGCACATAGGCCAGATAGGCGTGGTAGTACGCGCTGAAACCGTTTTGGGACTTGAGGCCTGCCAGGTAGTCTAGGAGGCGCTCCTGGTGGGGCGCGTCCGGCAGCTCAAGGCCCCTTTCCTTGGCAAAGATGAGGAAGTGGGCTTCCAGGAGGCTGATATAGGGATCGGGCAGGAAGGGCTGCCAGTGCCAGCCCCCAACATAGATGCCGCCGCCCGGCAGCTGCCTGGCTTCCAGCTCCTTCTGTACCGACCGCACCGTGGGTGCACCAACGCCTTCGTACGCGCAGGCAAAGGAATAGGTCAGGTAGCGGTAGAAGCCCCACCAGGGATCCGGCCCGTCCAGGAGCCGGTATATGGACGGCTCGATCATGGGCCGGAGGCTGGACGACAGCTTGACGGTCAGGCTCCCGTAACCGGGCGCTATGCGCGACGGCAGGGACAGCCCTTCCTGGGCGACGCTCTGGTCCCGGGCCACCGAACCCACGGTGGAGAAAGCCTCCTTGACCAGCGGGCGCTCAACCGTGACCTTTTCCGTCAGCCGCTCGTTGAGTACGGCGCTCCGGATGGTAAAGGTTATGCTACCCTCGCCCGGCGTGGTGGCTGCCAGGAGGAAGGGCAGCTCGTACACGCCGCCCGCCGGTACCGTGACGGCCTTGGTCGACTCGCCGTCAACGCGCAGGAGGTCGCTGACCGCGCTCACCTCCACCTTCTGCTCAACGCTGGTCAGGTTCTGGATGACCACGCCCGCCACCGCAGTGTCGCGGTTGCGGAAGCGGCGCGGCAGGGCCGCGCGCACGTTGATGGGATTCTGCACCAGGAGCTCGCCCTCCGAGTGTCCCAGGCGGTTGCCGTTGATGGCCACAGCGGTCAGGCGGTAGGTGGTCAGGGTGTCGGGCAGGCCAAAGGACACCAGGGCCATGCCACGCGAGTCCGTGCGGGCAAAGGGCTCAAACAGGGCCAGAGGCCGGAAATCCTTGCGCTCCTGGGGTTTTTCGCCGCCGCCGCCGGTAAGCACGGACGTGTCGTAGGTTACGGGCTTGAGGAGGAGCCTGCGCGAGTCGTCGCCGCTCACGGCCAGCGGGAAATGGGACGGGTCGTAGAAGTAGGCCACGGGGTCGGGTACGTGGTAGTCGATCAGGTCCAAAACACCGCGGTCCACCGCCATGACGATGAGCTCCGCGTTGGCCACGGGTTTGCCGTTGTGCGTGACGCGTACGGCCACCTGGGCGTTGGAGCCCGGCTTGTACGCTCCCTCCAGGGGCGTGACATCCACGTCCAGCTCAACGGGCACGGTGGACACCTTAAGGCCGACTATGCCAAAGATGCCGCGCGGCCGCCCCAAGTCGGGCTCAAAGTAGTCGGTGGGAGGGGCCTCGCGCTTGGTGCACGAGCTCAGGGCCACGTATATGACGGGTACATGGTCTTCCGTGATGGGTATCTCGATGACGGGGTTGCCGTCGCTGATGGTGATGATCTTCTGCGACTCTATGCCCTGGCGCTCGACGGTCAGGAGGTAGCGAGCGTCCGACAGGGGGCTACGCACCAGGATGCGCGCCGTCTGTCCGGGCAGGTACTCGGTACGGTCCGGTATCAGCTCTATGCTCGACGGGGTCTCGGTGGCGTTGCGCACCCAGGACGAACCCGTGGCGTAGAACCGGACGCTGGTCTTGGCCAGGCGCCCGCGGGGATCCTTGCCCTCAAAGCTGATCAGGTAGTCGCCCGAATCCTTGGGCCGGAAGGTCCAGCTGGCCTTGCCGCCTGACGCCTTGACCTCCGCGGTTTCCACTTCCTCTTCCACGTATTCCCAGCGCGTGTTCACGCGGCCATACACGCCCTGCTGTTCGGTGTGTTTCCAGGTTCCCTTGGTCACCCGGGCGGTCAGCGAGGCGTCCCGGGCCCACAGGCGGCCGTCGGGGTCCACCAGGGCGACCTCAGCCTTGACGTCCTTGCCGGTGGACACAAAGCGGCTCCACCACCCGTCCGCAGCCGGGGAGGCAAAGCGCACGCCCAGGTAGAACGACGCGGGATGCACGAACACGGACGCCGTGGACGCTATGGCCTGCCTGTCCACGTCCACCACGGTGGTTTCCAGGATATAGTAGTACGCGGAGCCTGACGCGTTCTGGCCGTCAGTCTTCTCCTTGATCTGGGCATGGCCGGACGGGCTCAAGTTGCCCTCTCCGTTGGACAGGAAACGCTGGCCTTCCCACGAGCCCGGCCCGAACACGTGCTTGTCCCATTGCGTGCCCGGAGGCGTGAAACCGGCCGGCTTCCGCGTCCAGAAATACGTGTAGGACGCGCTGGGCATGGCCCCGCCTGCCAGGTAGCTGGCGTTCACGTCCACAGCCACCTCGTCGCCCAGGTAGAAAGGACGCTGTGGCACCTGGCTGTCCACCTGGAAGGTCAGGCGCCTGAACTGGGCAACCGTAAAGGCCACGGACGAGTGCGTGTCGCCCGCATGGTACTCAAGCCGGTAGGAACCGGGTTCCAGTCCCTCGGGCAGGGTAAACCTGTGGGCAAAACCGCCTGACTCGGTGGTGGTGCCCTGCTCGCTCCAAATGCGGGTGCCGTCGCGGGGGTCGTCCAACTGCATGGAGTACGGCCCTGAGTAGGGCTCGAACTCGGACAAGGTCTGTTTCCAGTGGATGCCGCGCAGGGCCAGTTCCTCACCCGGCTTGTACAGGCCCCGGTCGGTGAACATGAGGATGCGCTGCTGGGTTAACTCCACGTACTGCGGATAACTGTGCCCGTACAGGCTTGACGACCATACGTTGTGCGTGCTGTTGGCAAAAAGCTCGGCGGTATCGTCGCCCTTGGACACCGTGATATGGATGTCCGCGTGATATGCTCGCGCCGTTGGCTCGTACATGCTCCGGTACTGTCCGGGTTCCAGGTCTATGACGGCCAAGCCGTTCCTGTCGGTGGTGGCCTTGTATTCCGCTCCTCCCGACATGCGTTCCAGGCTCACAGCAGCGCCGGACAGGGGCTTGCCGGTTGACAGGGAATTGGCCCATACCAGCACGCGGTTGTACGCGTAGCGCGTGGTCACGCCTATGTCGGTCACCTGCACCGCGAAGCTGTCCCTCTGGGTATAGGCCGATTTGCTCCATTGGTTCTGGTACACGGCTTCCCAGTTGAACAGCACGGTGCCAAAGCCCTTGCCGTTCAGGTAGGGCGCCAGGTCCTCTATGACATAGCGCACGCGGTTTTTCTTCCAGGAACTCATGTCCACGGTTTCCAGCGCGGGGGCGCCGGCGCCGCTTTTGATCAGGTTCGCGGCATCCCCCTCTCCCATGCCCAGCCGCATGGCGTCCAGGTTGCGGGCCTCCCATACAAGCTTGGGCGGATAGGCGGCCTCAAGGTGGTAGAACGACGAGTACGGGAAGGACACAAAGGGATTGGCGTTGGGAATCACCGTGGTATTGGACGCGCCCGCGTTGGAAAGGGCCCGTCCGTACACGTCCTTGACGCCCTCCGGCGCCTTGATCGCGATCGAGTCGCCGGGCTCGGCCCCGTTCACGTTGACGCGCACGGTGTTGCCGAACAGGTCCACCGCCACCGGCGTGACGGCCGTACCGTTCAGGGTCACGTTCCAGGCCAGTTTCTTGGCCCCGGCGGCCACCTGGTGGCTGAACCGTGCGTACACGGGCAGGGCTCCCGCCTTGTTGTTCCTCGGCAGGTCGTACGAGTACGAATGGAGATCCTCGTAGCGGAAGCGGGTCACGGTGCTGTACTCGAGCTGCTGGTCGGCCGCCGTGGTCGGGTAGCCCTTGAAGGGGCTGGCGCCCTTGCGCAGGGTGATAGTCACCCGCGTGTCCTCGGGCGGGTCGCTCTTCAGCGTCACCAGCACGGCGCGGTCGGTACGGGTCGCAAGCTCCTCCGGATAGTCGGGCCTGGACAGCTTGAACGGCACCTCGGATTTGCCTACCGTGACCGCCATGCCGGCGGCCAGGTGGTCCGGGTCCACGGGCTGGTTGAATTCAACGATGGCGTAGCGGGCAACGGCGGTCGGCACCTCCCGGAGCCAGCCCGCCGTATCCGTGCTGTTTCCCGGATAATGGTTGACCGCCTTCAGGGTCTCCGTGTAAAACTCGAACTCAAAATCCTTGCCCAACTTCTTGCCGCCCAGGGACTTGACGTCTCCGGTCACGGTCACCCGGTACCGCGGATTGCCCACCAGGGTGTCGTCGGGCTCGAAGGACAAAACGCGCGTGCCGTACCAGCGGTAGGTTCCGGGCACGGCCGGTTCCACGGTCATAATGGGGCTGTCGCGCATGGGCTCGCCGAGCTTGGCCAGCGGTACCACCGGGTGGGAGAACATGACGTATATGGTGGGGCGACGCATTTCCACGGGCAGTTCGCCCACGGGTGAATGGTCGACAATTTCCATGGGGCCGTTTTCTGGCGCCAGCGGGGCGCTAGCGTCAGACACGGATGCCTGGGTGTAGTAGGTAATGGTGGACGAGCTGAGGTCCACGGAGCCGCGGACCAGGCTGCCCTCTATCTGCTCCTGCCTGGCCATGGCCT
This sequence comes from Spirochaetales bacterium, assembly GCA_016928955.1. Taxonomy (GTDB): domain Bacteria; phylum Spirochaetota; class Spirochaetia; order Treponematales; family UBA12059; genus JAFGJV01. The sequence continues at coordinate 9,130 of JAFGJV010000020.1, read as the reverse complement.
GGTTGAAATCTGCCATGTCTATGGGAGCGGCGGCCATGGCGTCTCCGCCCAAGCCTTGGGGCACAGGCTCGCCGTCCCGCGGCTTGCTCGAGCACCCGATGAGCGCAACGAGCGCCAGGATGCACGCGGCCGGGAACAAGAGTCGCCTGAAAACGTTTCTATACATCATTGATATCCTCCATGCCCTGACGCCCGGAGCGCGGGCGCCATGAATGGAGTATATCGTACCTATCCGGGAAATTGCGACACAGAAGGAGTCCCGTGCGCCACAAAAAAGCCGCCAGGGGGGAGCTTAGGGCGCTTACAAACCCATGCGCTGTTGCATGAGCTTCCTCCACTCGAGCTTTTCGCCTTCCTTTTCCCAGGATATGCGACGCTTGATGGTGAAGGTAGTCTGCGACTTGTCCTTGTATTCTATCACCGCGAAGGCTCCGCGGCCTATGTACACGATCTTTTCGTTGGGATCCAGGCGCTCGCCCTCGGACGCCTTGGCCAGGGCGCAGTCAAAGTGCACGGGCTGGCCGGATTCCCGGTCGGCCAGGGCGTTGGACAGGTCGAATATCTGCTTGCCGCACACCGCGCACACGGGCGCCGGCAGTTCCGGCTTGGGCTGCCTGGGCTCGCCGTTCTTGTTGCCCTTATCGTGGCCGCGTCGTCCCCAACGCCTCCGTGAGTCCCTGTCGCCCTCCGCCATGCACCGCTCCGTATCCGTCCAGAATCTCGACGCTCAGCACCTGCGCTATGCGCAGGATGGCGCCGGTTAGATACTCCTCATCATGCACTTTCCGGCGGAGTTCTTCAAGTCTGTCTTCCTCGGTCCGGAATCCGGCCTGCGGCGTCATGCTCGCTCCCCAAAGGCGCCCTCAATATGGACGGCCACCTTTTCCCCCCGCACGGCCACCACGTCAAATCTCTGCGCCATCATGCTCAATTGTCGATTCAATGAAAGGAATAGTTTAGCCGTTTCCACCACGCGCTGGCGTTTGCGCGGGCCCACGCTGTCGGACAGGCTCTCCATGCCGTACGCGTCCACGCGCTTGACCTCCACAAAGGCCAGCACGGGGCCGCGCGCCGCCACCAGGTCCAGTTCCCCGGGGCCACCCCGCCAGTTTCTGGCCAGCACGGTCCAGCCGCCGGCCTCAAGATAGGCAGCGGCAGCCCCCTCCGCCCTGCGCCCGGAGTCCGTGCGCGATGCTGGGGGTATCACGAGGCCGCTTCGAGTTCCCTCGGGTCCAGGGCGCGCGCTATGAACAGGGCCTTCTCGGACAGGAGGTCCAGCACGTCGCCGGAGTCGTCCTTGTAGTGCTTGCCGAACTCGTCCACAATCACCTTGATGCGCGGGCGCAGGGGAGCCTCGGCGTGGGTGTCCATGACGCGGGCTATGGCCGCGTTGTTGAGCACGACGATGGAGCCGATGGGATAGATGCCCATGCTGGCTATGAAAGCCTTGAGCACCTCGGGATCAAAGCGCCGGGAATTGTCCGACAGGAGGTTTTTCATGGCCGCGTAGCCTATCATGGAGTTGCGGTACGGCTTCTGGCTGACCATGGCCTCAAAGGCGTCGGCCACGGACACGATGCGGGCAAGGATGTCTATGTCGTTCGAGCCCGTCCTGCGGGGATAGCCGCCTCCGTCCCAGCGCTCGTGGTGCTGAAGGCCGATGAGACCGACGTCGTCCGGGTAATGCAGTTCCTTGGTGATGATGCGGTAGGACAACAGGGGATGGGCCTGCATTTTCTGGGCTTCTTCCGGCGACAGACTGCCCTTTTTTCGGATGATTTCGTCCGGTATGCGGAGCATGCCCACGTCGTGGAGCAGGGCGCCGGCAGCCAGGTGGGACAGGCGGTGACCCGGCAGCTTCAGGGTCTGGCCTATGACCACAGACAGGATGGAGCAATTGAGGCCGGCCCTGGCCTGGTCGTAGCCCTTTACCTCGCCGGACAGGATGGCCGACACCACCTCGTTTTCCTTGTCGCGCACCAGGGCCACCACGTCCTGGGCCAGGCTGTCCACGATTTTGGGCTGAATTTTCTCGGCGTCAGCTATCTTGTCCATGATGGCCTTGAGCCGGTCTATCATGTCCGTGTATTCGGCGTACAGCCGGTGGTCGGAGAACGAGGCCAGGCCCTTGCGGGCGGGCGCCTGGTTGGCGCTCCTGGCCTCGGGCTCCACCTGGTCGCCCTCGCTGAACACGTAGTTCACGCCCCACTGAAGCAGGCTCTCCACGTCCCGGGGCCGGACCGGGGTACCGGCAGGCACAAAGAGGTTGTCGGCGTCCACGTACGCGTCGGCGGTAAACGTGGTGCCGGGTTTGATCTTGTCCAGGGGATACTTCTTTTTCATCGTTCTACTTTCCTTATCATGACGAACACTTTGGCTACTATCTCCCAATACTCGGGCGGCACAAGGGAGCCAACGTCCAGGGGCAGGAGCGCCGCGCTGAGCGCCTCGTCCCGGACCACGGGCACGCCGTGAGTCCGTGCCAGCTCCACGCCCCGCTCAGCCGCCCTTCCGCGCAGGGACGCCAGCACCAGCGGCGCAGGGAGCGACGAATCGTAGCGCAGGGCCACGACCGCCGCGCGTTTCGGGCCGTTCGTATCCCGCTCAGGCATCGCTGTCCACCGCCTCGTAGCCGGCCGCCGCGTCCAGCGAGCCCGTCTCCCCGCCCGGGAACAGCCGCTCAAAGCCGGCGCGCTCGGCCCCGCTGTCCGAGAGAAACGACAAGCGTAGCGTGTCGCCGGATCCTGCCAGCTCGACCACCCTGCGCTCCGGCCCGCGCAGCTCCACGACCATGCGCTCAGCTGTCAAGCTCACGTAATTAAATAATATACGCGCAAAACCCCTGAATTCAAACCCGGTCCCGCCAAAGTCAAAGGGAGCGTACAGCCAGCCCCGCCCGTCCGGGCCAGGCGCGGCCAGGGCGCGGTAGCTCGCGTCCGCCAGCGCGGCCCCCACGGCCGCTTTCAGGGCGTCCGACAGGCCGTCCTGCCCATCGGGGGCGTCGGGTCCGGCCTGGGATCCGTCGCCCTTGCCCGAACCGTCCCGCCCTCCACCGTCGGCGGGTGGGCCCAGCACCAGGTCAACGGGCACGTTGTCCGGGTCCAGGCCGGCTGCCAGGGCACGGGCTGCAAGGCGGGCGCTCTCCGGATCGTCCCTGCGCGACGCGGCCCTGCGCGCGGCGCGCAGCTGGTCGGCGCCCAGGGGAAGGCCCTCCGCCATGAGGGCGCTTAGGGCCAGGCGGGACGCTTTGTCGTCGGGTAGGCCCAGGGACACAAGGAACTCCGACGCCCTGGACTGAAAATCGGGCGCCCGGGCTGATATCCTTCCAGCTCCCTCCCTCACGGCCCCGTATACGGCGCCCGGCTGGAGGGGCCGCTCGGCCCTGGCCATGAGGCGCTGGCCGTCCACCAGGACGGACCACAGACCGCTTGGCAGCCGGCCCTCGGCCTTCATAAACACAAAGGCGCCGGAGCCAGCCTTCACAGCCGTTCCGACGCCTTGGGTGTGCGGGGTGCCGCGCATGCTTACGCCCGCGGGTTCCCTGGCCTCAGGCCTGGGCGGCCTGGGAACGCACGGGGGGCTTGCGGCCTCCGAGCAGTTCCTTGATCTTGGCCTTCTTGCCGATCTTCTCGCGGATATAATACAGCTTGCCGCGGCGGACCTTGCCGCACCGGACGACCTCGATCTTGTCGATGCGCGGAGAATGCATCGGGAACACGCGTTCCACGCCGACGCCGTACGAGTTCTTGCGGACGGTGAAGGTCCGGGACAGGCCGGCGTTCTTGATGGCTATGACCAGGCCTTCATACACCTGCACGCGCTCGGTCCGGCCTTCAACGATCTTGAAGTGGACGCGGACGGTGTCTCCGGCCTTGACATCGGGCAGATCCTTGGCCTGTTCGGCGTTGAGCTTCTTGATGAGATCCATCTATCATTCCCCCTGTTCCGTCAATTCGTGTACCAAGGCCCGCAGTTCGCCCTCAAGTCCCTTGCCCTGGAGCAGATCGGGACGGTAGACCAGGGTCTTCTCGAGCCGTTTTCTGAAACGCCACTGGTTGATATTGGCGTGATGCCCCGAGACGAGAACGTCCGGGACTTTCATTCTATCATAAAGCGCGGGGCGTGTATACTGGGGGTACTCGAGGAGGCCGTCCTGGAAGCTTTCCTCTTCCAGCGACTCCCCCGTGATGACGCCGGGTATCAGCCGGTATACCGCGTCGACCAGCACCATGGCGGCCACCTCGCCGGACGACAGCACGTAGTCGCCTATGCTGATCTCGTCGTCCACCCAGCGGTCTATCACCCGCTGGTCCATGCCCTCGTAGCGGCCGCAGAGGAGGATCAGGTTCTCCTCCGAGGCCAGGTCCCTGGCGTATGCCTGGTTGAACAGGCGGCCGCCGGGGCTCAGGTAGACCACGCGGGCGCTGTCGGCACCCGCCGCCTCCATGGCGCCGAACACCGGCTCGGGCTTCATGAGCATGCCGGCACCGCCGCCGAAGGGCTCGTCGTCGCACTTGTGGTGCTTGTCCGTGGCGTAATCCCGTATGTCGGTCAGCTGGTAGGACACCAGGCCCTTGGCCACGGCGCGGGCCATGATGGAGCTCTGGAAAAAGCCCCTTAGTATGTCCGGGAACAGGGAAAGTACGTTGATGTTCATTCCAGCACCCAGGGCGCCAGCAGTTCTACTCGCTTGGCAGCCACGTCCACCTTGCCGATGAATTCGCTGCGGAACGGGACGTAGGCGTTCGGTTTGCCGGGGATTTCCAGCTCTAGAAGTTGGCCCCCGCCAGCCTCGCACACGGCTTCCACCCTGCCCACGGCCTGCTGGCCGTCATACACGACGCAGCCGACAAGGTCGGCAAAATAGTATTCGTCGCGGCCTAACGGGGCCGCCTTGGACCGCGGCACCCAGATTTCCCAGCCGCTCAGGTCCCTCGCGGCCTCGGGGCTGTCGTACCCGGCCACCTTGTACAGGACACCGGCGCCCAGGGGCGATGCCGACTCGAAGCGGACGCGCCGCGTCGAGGTGCCCTTCCTGAGGACAACCTCGTCCAGCGCGAGCAGATGGTCGATCTCTCCGGAGTACGAAACGGCTTTGACGCGCCCGTCCAGGCCGTGGGGGGCGCCGAGCCTGCCTACGGCCAGCTCGTCCATATCAGTCCAGGATGGACAGCCTGACGTCCTTGCTGCCCCTCGTGGCCGTGGCCGAGAGGAGCGTGCGGATGGCCTTGGCTATGCGGCCGCGCTTTCCGATGACCTTGCCTATGTCGGCGGGCGACACGCGAAGCTCTATGACGGTGGCCTCGTCCGTTTCCACGGTGGCCACGGACACGCCGGCGGGATCGTCCACGAGCGACTTGGCGATGTATTCTACGAGGTCGCGCTCCATGGACCGCTCCTTTCAGGTTCGCGCCTGGCGGGGATGTGAGCCCCGCGGCGCCGTATCAGGACCCATCCGGGAACCCTTCTGGGCTTCCGGATGCATCCTTACTTTACGTGTATGTTCTGCTTGTTGAGCAGGCTGCGGACGGTGTCCGAGGGCACGGCGCCCTTGGCCAGCCAGTCGCGGGCCTTGGCCTCATCGATGCGTAGCTGCTTTTCCGCCACCTCGATGGGGTGGTACACGCCCAGCTCGTCGATGGTCTTGCCGTCGCGGGGCTGGCGGGTGTCGAGAACGACAAGGCGGTAGTACGGGCGCTTCTTGGCGCCGAATTTCTTGAGCCTGATTTTAACGCTCACGGATTCCTCCTGGAAATCTTGTCGGACGGCAGGACCGGCCGGGCGGCCATCCGCTCGCCGCGGGGCCGGGTATCGTAACCGGGACCCGGAAGAACGGACCCCGGGCGGTATACGCATCCAGGGGTTATACCCCGAAACGCCCCGGACAGTCAATCGGCGGGCCTTCCCAAAGCCATGCTAGGCCAAAAGGACCTTGAAATGCTACAGTCGCCCGATGTCCTTCCTGCCCCCGCGCGCCCTCATCCTGGCGCCCATGGTCGAACTGTCCCACGTCGCGCTCCGCGATCTGATAGCGTCGTTTGGCGGCTGCGACCGATACAGCACCGAGATGTCCGGCGCCGCCGCCTATGTGGCCGGCGCGCCCTGGGACCGCTGGTTTTTGGACACCACGCCGGAGCCGGGTCTCACGTCCGTCCAGTTTTTTGCCCCTGACGCCCCTACCCTGGCCCAGGCCATAGCGAAACTGCGCCGCGAGCTTGCCGCCGCCGGCCTGCCCTTTGGCGGGGTGGACCTGAACTTTGGCTGTGCCGCCCCGCAGATAGAAAAAGCAGGCGGCGGCGTGTCCTGGATGAAGGACCCGGAGGGAGCGGCCGCCCTGGTGGCCACGGCCCGCTCCCTGCTCCCGGACGAGCCCCTGTCGTGCAAGCTGCGTCTGGGCTACGAGGAGTCCGCTCCCGGGCTCGTCAGCTTCTGCCGTGGCTTGGCCGACGCAGGCGCCGACTGGCTTACCCTCCACCCGCGCCTCAGGCACGAAAAATTCCGGCGCACGGGCAAGTGGGCCTATGTGGGACTGCTGTCGGGCGAGCTGGACATACCGGTAATCGGGAACGGCGACGTGCGCGACCTGGCCTCGTTCCGGGCGGCCGTGGACGGCCAGGGCGCCGGAGGCGTGATGATAGGCCGGGAGGCGGTCAGGCGGCCGTGGATCTTTGCCCTGCTCCGTGGGCAAGACGGCGACCCGGCTTTCAGCATGATCGTGGATGTCCTTAAGACGGGCATGGACTTCCTGGACCTGCTCAAGCGTCGCCTTCCGCCCGAATTCCACCTGAGCAGGGCACGGCGCTTCTTTTTCTATTATTGCGACAACCTGAGCTTTGGGCACCACCTGCGCTTTGCCATACAGAACGCCCCGGACCTGGACACCATAGAGCGGCTATTCCTGTCCTATTTTGAGCAGGTTCCGGCCGAACGAGTCCAAAAACAGGCGTGAGCGGCGCAAACTTAAAAAAACTCCAGCTTGCGTGATTTTACAATTACTGTTAAATTGTAAACACCCCTGACACGCCGGTAGAGAGCGCGGTCGGGCACGGTGGCGCGTCCCCTGAGGCGGCGCCCATATTCACACGGAGGACGCCCATGGCGGAAACCCTTCCCCTCCTGTTCATGGAACAGGCGGCTACCCAGCCCAATGAAGTGATGCAGTACAGCAAGCAGGGCGGCGACACCTTCAAGCCGACCACCTACCGGGACATGGCCAACGAGGTTGCCACCTTTGCGGCCGGGCTGCTGGAGCTCGGCGTCAAGCGGGGCGACAAGGTCGGCCTGATTTCAGACAACCGCAAGGAGTGGCTGATCACCGACCTGGCCATCCTGGGCCTGGGCGGGGCGGACGTGCCCCGGGGCTGCGACGCCACCGAGCAGGAGATAGCGTACATCCTGTCGTTCAGCTCCTGCGCGCTCACCGTGGTGGAAAACGACAAACAGCTCCAGAAGATCCTGGCCCGCCGCAAGGACCTGCCCGAGCTCAAGGACGCCATACTGTACGACGCGGTGGGCGACGACTTAGCCGCCCAGGCCGCATCCGCGGGCATCCGTCTCCACACCTACGCGGACGTGTACGCGCGGGGCGTACAGCGGCGCGCGGCCCAGCCCGGCGAATACGAGGCCGAGGCCGCAAAGGGCCTGCGGAGCGACCTGGCCACCTTGATATACACCAGCGGCACCACCGGCGAGCCCAAGGGCGTGATGCTGTCGCACGGCAATTTCCTGCACCAGTGCGTCATCCTGCCCAAGATCATTGCCATAGGCCGCGGGGAAGTGTGGCTGTCCGTCCTGCCCGTGTGGCACAGCTTTGAGCGCCTGGTGCAGTACGCCATCATAGCCGTGGGAGCCACCATAGCGTATTCCAAACCCGTGGGCGCCATCATGCTGGCGGACTTCCAGGCCATCAGGCCGCACTGGATGGCCAGCGTGCCCAGGATATGGGAGTCGGTCAAGGACGGCGTGTACAAGAACATACGCCAGCACGGCGGCATCAAGCTGGCCATGTTCTCTTTCTTTGTGGGCATAGGCGAGACCTGGGCCCTCCTGCGCAACATGCTACTCGGGCGACTGCCGGACTTTGGCGGCCGTTCGCGGCTCTTTGACCTGCTCATCCCCATCGTGCCGCTCATACTGATTGCTCCCCTGCGCGGCCTGGGCGAGATACTGGTGTTCAAGAAGATCAAGACCAAACTGGGCGGACGCTTCCGTGCCGGCATATCCGGCGGCGGCGCCATGCCGGCGTCCGTGGACGTGTTCTTTGACACCATAGGCGTGCAGATCCTGGAGGGCTACGGCCTGACGGAAACGGCGCCGGTGGTGGCCCTCCGCCCCCAGCGCAAACCCGTGATGGGCACGGTGGGGCCGGCCATACAAGGCACCGAGTTCCGCGTGGTGGACGAGGCCGGACACGACCTTGGCCGCTGCAAAAAGGGCCAGGTATGGGTGCGCGGGCCGCAGGTGATGCTCGGGTACTACAAGAAGCCCGAGCTGACGGCCAAGGTGATGAAAGACGGCGGCTGGCTGGACACCGGCGATATTGGCATGCTTACCCGCAAAGGCTATCTCAAGCTGACCGGCCGCGCCAAGGACACCATCGTGCTCAGGGGCGGCGAGAACGTGGAACCCCTGCCCATAGAACAGCGCATCAACGACAGCATGTACATCAAGCAGTCGGTGGTGCTCGGCCAGGACAAGCGCTATCTGGCCGCCCTCATCGTGCCGGACCAGGACGCGGTCATGGCCTGGGCCAAGGAGAACGCCGTGCCCATCGTGGACTACGAGACCCTGCTGTCAGAACCCGCCGTGCGCGAGCTCTTTGACTACGAAGTGTCCCAGGCCATCAACACCAAGAACGGCTTCAAGGTCTTTGAGCGCATTTTCACGTTCGACCTCCTGCCCCAGCCCTTCGAGGTGGGCAAGGAACTGTCGGCCAAACAGGAAATCAAGCGCCACGCCATCAACGATATCTACAAGCACCGCATCGACAAGCTGTTCAAAAACTGAGAAGCTCATATAGCGCAAAAAAAACCGCCGGCGCTTGCCGGGGCCACTGAAAAAGCCGACTTAAGGGAGGCAGGGGGGCCAACGAGGCACCCCTGCCTTTTTTAGTGTAGAATTCTCTTGGTCC
>JAFGJV010000001.1 GCA_016928955.1 Spirochaetales bacterium | reverse complement strand
TCCTTTCAGAAAAAGAGCAGGCGGATCGCGGCGGTGCTCAGGTCCGCGTGAGGACTCACATACAGTGCAGTATGCTCGTCCACCCGCAGACCTTCGGCTAGCTTTACAGTTTAGGTCCTTGGGACACGGGGGGGTACTCCAGCGATTTTCCATGGTCGTGCTCTGTGTCTCTGGGGTCAGTCTTGCCAAGCGGCATGAGAGGGGAGTGGCGGTGAACTGAGAAAAAAGGCCGCCCCGAGGGGCGGCCTTGATAGTCGCGGAGAGATGATGCTTACTTTGCCTTTTTCAGGGCTTCGGCGATGACGGCGGTCATCTCATTAACGGTGATGGACACGCCAGAAATGGCGTCGGTCTTGCCGTCGCTCTTGACCTTGAGCTTGGAGGGGTCCTGGAGCCTGACGATCTCTGCCTCAATGCGGGGAACCTGGATGTGCCATTCTCCCTGCTTTGCGTTCATTTTATAGGTGCCCTTGACGGCGCGGACGAACTTGGAGTCGCCCCCGTCCTTGTGCACGGCGTTCAGGTTGACGCTGACGATGCGGCCGTTGACAACGGTGATCAGGGCGGTGGCCTTGTAGCCGCTCTTGTCGGGCGTGGTGGCCATGGAGTAGAACCAGCCGTCCTTCTTGTAGCTGCCCTTGGACACGGGACCGGCAGCGATGGCCTTCTTGACCAGGTCAAAGAATTCCTTGACGTGGATGGTCGCTCCGGCTATGGCGTCTGTGTTGCCGGCGTCGGTGGTGTATTTATTGAAAGCCGTGTCCTGGGTGTCGATCAGGTATTTTTCCACGGCGGCGGCCTGCTCGTGCCATTCCTTGCCGAGCTTAGACGCTTTGAGCATGCCGTACCGGCCCTCGGCCGCCTCGGTCTTTTTGTCCATGACGCCCTTGTTGTTGATGCCGTTCCAGTTGGCGGCCACTATTTTGCCACCTTTTACCTGGAGGACGACCTGATACAGCCAGCCACTGGACTGGAAGGCGTCTTCCTGGGCAAAGTAGAACCCATCCTTGAGCTTTGCCTGGGCGCTCACGGCGGCCACGGCAAACACCATGGCGATGGCCGTGATGGCCAATACGATCTTCTTCATGTCATCCTCCGTGCCTAGGCACCGTGATAGAGCTGAACGCTCACGTGAGCGTCAGTTTTAGACAGCCAAACCACTGAGTTTGGCATGGCGGCCAAGGGAAATATCACCCCGGAAGCCGAATATACTAAAGCTGTAATGCTCAAAAATGTCAATAGTTACAATTGTATCGAAAAGTGGCCTGTGAGGGCTTGTGGACTGGCGTGTTGCCTCAGACAATGACCACGCAGTTTTCGGCGTCGCCATACGGTGTTTCATTGTACTTGTCCGCGTTCCAGTCGTTTACCCAGCGCTCGCCGTCTATGTAATAGCGAAACTGGTATTCCTTGCCGGCGGCCAGCAGCAGACGTGCCTCAAAATCGCCTTTTTTTGAGCGCTTCATGGGATGTGCTGTCACGTCCCAATTATTGAAATCGCCAACAACGGACGCTGTCTGAAAGCCCTCTGCCTCGTCGGCCTTGATAACAAAGCTCACGTTGCAGGAAGCGCCGTCCGCTTCGTATTTCTTTTTAAGCATGGCATGAACCCCTTCCAAGCGCCCGGGGGCTTTCACCGGCGGGCTGGTTAGCCATAGCGACGCGGGGTCGCTGTCTGTGGGATATGAACCGTAGCGACGACTGTATCATAGTACCCATGTGCCCAGCGGTGCAAGGTTTGATGTGTTGGGCCGACGCGCTTGCTTGACAGGGGTCCGGCCCCGCGATTTAATCGCTATGCCCCCGTAACGGGCAAAACCCGAGATTGGCCGGCGCGGCCGGACTGCGGGTATCCATAGTTGCGGGCGCCGCACCCGGGTCCACGGCCCGCCCTACAGGGCGGGCACGGTTCCGCGGGCAAAGGGGGTAGTTCATGAACGCGCTGGCGGACGACCTTAATCGCGTCCTTGCCGACACCTGCGCTGGCCGCCTGCTATCGGACTCGGGCGCCCGTATGTATTTCCCAAAGGGCATTCTGGCTCAGAGCGCCGAGGCCAACGAAAAGGCCCACCGTTTCAACGCGACCATAGGCATGGCTTTTTCAAAGGGACAGCCGCTGATCCTGGACGCTGTGCGATCCCAGCTGCCGAGCCTGAGCCCGAGGGAAGCCGTGGCCTACGCGCCGACCGCCGGCGTGAACACGCTCAGGGAAGCTTGGCGTGCCGAACTGGTACGGAAGAACCCGTCGCTGTCCGCCGGACGCTTTTCCCTGCCCGTTGTGGTGCCCGGCCTCACCGCCGGCATATCCTACCTGGCCGACCTCTTTGTGGCGGCGGGTGACCCGGTGGTGGTCGCGGACATGTTCTGGCCGAACTACCGGCTTATCATGGAGGAGCGCAAGGGCGCCAGGCTGAGTTCCTATGCATTTTTTGGGGACGATGGCCGCTTCAACGCCACGGGCATGGAGCAAGCGGCCAGGCAAGCGGCAGCAGGGCGGAACAAGGCCGTTGTCGTCCTCAATTTCCCCAACAATCCAACCGGATATACGCCGAGCGTGGAAGAGGCCCAGGATATCAAGGCCGCCCTGGTCCGGGTTGCCGAGTCAGGGGTGGATCTCCTCGTGGTAGCGGACGACGCGTATTTCGGCCTGCAGTACGAGGACGGTTCGTTGCGGGAGAGCATTTTTGCCGTGCTGGCACAGGCCCATCCCCGGATACTGGCGGCCAAGGTGGACGGACCCACCAAGGAAGATTACGTATGGGGCTTCCGGGGCGGTTTTGTGACCCTTGCTTCCGCTGGGATGACGGACGCCGCGTACAACGCCCTGGTAAAAAAGCTCATGGGCGTGATCCGCTCGAGCATATCCAACTCGGCTGCTCCCACCCAGCATATTTTGCTCAAGGCAATGGCTGACCCGAGTTTTGGGCGGCAAAAGGCGGAATTCCACACCCTGCTGGAAAGCCGGTACCGCGCGACCAAGGCTTACATATCCGGGCATCCAGAACCAGAGGGCCTCAAAGCGCTGCCGTTCAACTCGGGATATTTCATGTGCTTCCGCTGCGACGGCTATTCAGCTGAGGTTCTGCGCCAGAAGCTACTGGAGGACAAAGGCATCGGCACCATATCCATAGCGGAACGCTGGCTGCGCGTCGCTTTCTCGAGCGTGGAGGAAGAGGATATTCCCGCCCTGTATTCGGAGATATACGCGGCGGCGGCCGAGCTGGCCGGGTCCGACAAGCGCTGAAGGGCCCTACTATACAAAGGCCGTCCCTGGGGGTGACCCGGGGACGGCCTTTTTGCGTGGGCTGGATCTACGCTTTGCTGTGGCCCATGACGTAGGCCGACAGCGGCGGGAAACCGTTGAAATAGATCGAGCTGTAGCTCTGGGTATAGGCGCCCGTTGTCAGTATGTACGCGCGCTCGCCGATTTTGGTGCCGGCTGGCATGTCGTACGAGTGCTTCTCGTACAGTATGTCCATGCTGTCGCAGGTTGGGCCGGCCAGGATGATGTCCAGGGTCGGGCCGCGCTTCTCAAAGTAGATGGGATACTTGATGGCCTCGTCCAGGGTCTCTATGAGCCCGCCGAATTTGCCTATGTCAAGGAATACCCAGTGGTACAGGTCGTGGGTGCTCTTCTTGGCTATGTTGACGATCTCGGTGACGATCACGCCGCAGTCGCCCACCATGGACCGCCCCGGCTCGATGATGATCTCGGGCAACTCGTCGCCAAAGTTGTTCTTGAGGAAGCTGGTGATGTCGCCGGCGTAGTGCTCTATGGGATTGGTCGGGTCGGTGTAGTTGGCCGGGAAGCCGCCGCCCATGTTGATCATCTTGAGCTTGACGCCGTGGTCTTCCGCCCAGGTGAAAATGGACGTAACCGACGACAGAGCCGTGGACCACTGGCCTATGTCGCGCTGCTGGCTGCCCACGTGGAAGGATATTCCGTACGGCTCGAGACCGAGGTCGCGGGCGTGCAGGATGAGGTTGCGGGTCATCTCAGGATGGCAGCCGAACTTGCGGGACAGCGGCCAGTCGGCGCCGAGTCCCTCGGTCAGGATGCGGAAGAACACCCTGGATTTGGGCGCCGCGCGGGCAAGCTTGTCCACGTCCTCAAAGCTGTCCGTGGCAAAGAGCCGTACGCCTTTTTCGTAGAAGTAGGCTATGTCCTTTTCTTTCTTGATGGTGTTGCCAAAACTCATGCGGTCGGGCGACACGCCCAGGCGCAGGAGCTGGTCCAGCTCAAAGCGGGTGGCCACGTCGAAATTCGACCCGAGGTCCCGGAGCAGAGACACGACTTCGTCGTTGGGATTGGCCTTGACCGCGTAGTAGATCTTGCCAAAGGGAAGATTTTTGCGCAGCTCGTCGTACTTTCCCCGTACGATATCGAGATCCAGGATGAGACAGGGGGTTTCCTTGTCCTTGGCGAATTCCTTGAAGCGCTCGAAGCGCTCGCGGGGCATGTAGTCCTCGAGCTGGAACTCGTACTCTTCCTTCATCGCACCTACCTCTGCGGGCATGATGGCCGCGCCCACACGGCGCGGCGTGCCGCAAACATAGGTCTGCAGATGGGTTTTGTCAATGACGCCGGCAGGCAGCTCCGGCAGGGCTGGTCAGGGCTTGAGGGCGGACAGGACATCCTCCCGGTCCACGCAGTCGTAGCGGCAACCGTCAACGGCGACGATGCGGGCGGCCATGCGGTTGCCCAGCGTGAGGGACTCCTTGAGGCCGCATCCGGCCAGGTTCCCGTACAGGTAGGCCGCGGCAAACGAGTCGCCAGCGCCCGTGGTGTCCACCGGAACGACCGATTCAGCCTTCACGTGGACCAGTTTGCCCCTGGACAGGGCCAGACAGCCGCCGCGCCCGATTTTCATGACCACGGTGGGCGCGAAACGGGTGGCTGCCCTCAGTATCTGGTTGTCCGAGCCCGAGCATTCGGTCAGGCGTTCCAGTTCCTGGCGGTTGCCGAACAGGGTGTCGACCCTGCCGGGAAGCCATGCCCTGAGCCCTGCGTGATGATGGTCCACCACAAAGGGATCGGCCAGGTCAAAATAGACGGGTTTTCCGGCGCGCCTGGCTTCATCCACTGCCGTGAACAGGGCCTGCTGCTGCGCCTCCGTGTCCCAAAGGTACCCGGTGGTATAGAAACAGGCGCTCTTGGCCATGAGATCCAGGTCAACGTCGTCCGGCGCATAGTCCCTGCAGGCGCCCAGGTTGGTGAACATGGTCCGTTCGTGGTCAGGGGTAACGACGATGGCCGACACGCCCGTGGGGGCTGGCTTCTGGGCCAGAGACGTCTCTATGCCCATGCGGTTCATAAGCAGCCTGAATTCCTGGCCCGGTGGATCGCTTCCTATGGCGCCGGAGTAGCACGGCATGTCTATGGGGCTTTCCGCGCCGATCAGCAGGGCAAGGCCCCTGGCCGTATTGGCACCGGAGCCTCCGGGTACCACCTCGTAGCCCCTGGACGCCCTCAGGATGGCCATGAAAACCTCGTGCTCGACCAGCTGCATGGTGCCTGGTCTGGCGCCGAAAGCGTCCAAAAAGCCATGTTCCTCGTGCATGATGTAATCCATCAGGGGATTTTCTATCACGAATACTGAGTACATGGCCTTCCTCCGGCACATCGGGGAGCCATCGGGCGGCTTCCCGTGCCTCAAAGCTGTGATGCCCGGCAGAGAAAGTGCCGAAAAGCCGCGCGCGCGGCTCTTGTGGCGTCCGGGTCCCGCCTGGATCCGGATGGCCCGTTGGACGCGGGGAGTTTTGTCCCGCCGTTCATTGACCTGGGTGGCATGTATAGCATATTATGCGATTTAGCGTATGTCCATTGCCACCAGCCAACAGATAGCTAAATATTACGAGACATTCCGTACCATAGATGTCACCTTCACCAAGGAGGTCGTCAGGGCCACGGGACTCCTGACGCAGAATGTCTACATCAAATGCATAGGCGAACAATGGCCGTGCGTGGTCTATTCCAGCTCCTTTGACGGGGCCAAGGTGCTGGTCGCCGCCAAGCAGACCATCATCGAGCGGGTAAAGAAGGCCAACGGCTTAGTCAGCCTGCGCTTTTCCTTCCGCGTGTCGGAAAAGGCCGATCCGGTGAGTTTTTTTGTGTCGGCGCGAGCGGCCGGCTTTGCGCCCTACGTCCAGTCCAACGGCACGCTCCAGTTCATGAACGTGCAGTTCACCCAGCGCCCGCCCGACGACTACGTGGAGATCATGGGCCGCATGCTCGAGGCCAACGTGAACTCAAAGCGCCGCAGCGAGGAGCGTGTCGTCCTTACGCCGGACGTGGTCAGGAAAATAGGTCTGGCGCGCAAAGAGGCCACCGTGGTTATCCAGGGGGTCCCCCGGCGCTGTATCCTCAGGGACGTGTCGTTCAGCGGGGCAAAGATCATCATTGTCGGCCTGGCCAAATACCTGGTGGGCAAAGCGTGTACGCTCCGCATTGACATGGAAGAACCCCGGGAGACGGTAGAACTGCCGGGCATCGTGAAACGTTTTGAGGATGTCGAGGGTCGCAAGGACCTGGCAGCCATCGGCATACGCTTTGACGATACCAAGGTGCCCATGTCCTACAAGATGCACATGAACGACTATTTGGGCCAGATCCGCAGGCCTCAGGACGACGCTGATGCCCAGCCAGCCGTCCAGAAGGCGCCAAGTGCCCAGGCGGAGGCAACGCCCGCTCCGCGGCCGGGAAACGGTACCGGCCAGGCCTGAACCATGGCGGAGCCGCACGTCCGCCCGTATTCGAGTACCCACCCAGGAGACCACCCATGAGCGCGCGACACTCCCTTCCGGACAGTGTTTCCTTCATCAGCGTTCCGCCCCAGCTGGCAACCAGCTTTAGCGGTTTCACCGTTGACCCGTCCATCCCCATGCCCGTGGAACTGTCGGCGGCCGGGGACCTGTCCAGCCTCGGATGGGAAATGATCGTGTCCGGCATGCTACGGGTTCTGGCCTACCAGCCGGACCACGTGCACGCCGCCTACTACCGGGACTTTGTCCTGGCAGTCAAACCGGATATCGCCGGAGAGCTGTCGCAGACCGGTATCCTGAAGGCCCGCAACGGCGACCATGAGCTGGCCGAGGAGATTTTCCTTGCCCTGCGCGGCCTATACCCGGAAGCGCCGGAGCCCTTGCTGAACCTCGCGGTCCTCTATGAGGACATGGCCGACGCCCTGGAGCGCACGGGAAAACCCGAGGACGCCGACGAGGAACGGGAGCGGGCCTTTGGCTGCTACAAGGGCATACTGGCCATGGATCCGCCCTTTCCGGAGGGCTGGCTGAACGCGGGCTACTTCCATCTGAAATCCCGCAACTATGACAAGGCCAGGGAAATTTTCGAGTTCTACTGCACCCTCGGCCAGGACGAGGACAAAACCGCCAAGGCCAGGGAGATAGCGGCGCGCCTGGCCACCAGGAGCGGGGCCGACGCCCTGTTCAAGGAGGCCTATGACTACATACGCATGGGCGACGAGGAGCGGGGCATAGCCAAGGCCCTTGAGTTCACCCAGGCCCAGCCAGGTGTGTGGAACGGATGGTTCCTGGTGGGCTGGGGCAGGCGCAGGCTGGAACGCTGGGCGGACGCACGGGACGCTTTCATACGGGCGATGGAGCTGGGGGCCGACGAGGTGGACATCCTGAACGAGCTGGCCATATGCGAGATGGAGCTCGGGCTTATGGACCAGAGCCGCCAGCGCCTGGAGCGGGCGCTCCGCAAGGAGCCGGATAACGTGAAGATCATCAGCAACCTCGGCGTGGTTGCCAGGCGCCAGGGCCGCCTGGACGAGGCCGCGGGTTTCTTCAGGACGGTGCTTGAGTTCGAGCCGGGCGACCAGTTGGCCTCGGACCAGCTGGCCGAGCTCGGACAGGACGGCGCCGCGCATTGACCGTCAGGCGGCCCGGAGCTAGTATGTGGCCATCATGGCTCGTACGTCGTCGTCCAGAAAGTCGTCATCGCGCAAGAAGGGATCCGGATCGGGCTGCCTGATCTGGCTCATTCTCCTGCTGGCCACCCTCCTGCTCTTTGTCCTGAACTGGGACCGCATCCAGGAAACCCTCAAGACTACCCGTTTTGGGGATGCCATATCCGGCACAGACCGGGGCTCTGATGACGCTCCGCCGCCGGCCCAGGACCTGCCGCCCATACCAGATGACCAGGGCCAGGAGACCATCACCATAGAGCCTGACGGCCAGGAGCCAGACGCCGAGCCCGTACAGCCCGAATCCCAGGACCAGAGTCCTCCGGCGGACGACACGCCTTCAGTTCCGGATACTCCCCAGGCCAGCCCTGTCGATCTGGTCAAGGGAACCAGCGTGGTGGCGCTGTACTTTGTGCGCGTGGACGAGGACGGCACGGTTACCAGGCAGGAGGTCAAGCGGACCGTGGAGGCCAACAACACGCCCCTGACCTCCGCCCTGAACGCGCTTATACAGGGGCCAACCGCAGATGACCTGTCCAGGAGCCTGATCAGCATGATTCCGGACGGTACGCGCCTCCTTTCCGCCCAGGTGGTCGGCTCAACGGCCTACCTCAACTTCAACGAAGCTTTCATGATCAACCGCTACGGGGCCGAGGGCTACGCCGCCCAGCTCAAACAGATCGTGTACACGGCCACCAGTTTCCCCACCGTCAAGGACGTGCAGTTCCTCATAGAGGGCAACAAGCGCGAATACCTGGGCGGGGAGGGCGTGTATATAGGGAAGCCGTTGTCCCGGGCTTCCTTCTGACATGCGTCCGGACGAACTGCGGGCATCCATCGTCGCTCGTGCGGAATTCGAGTATGCGCGGTCCGGCGGCCCGGGCGGGCAGAACGTCAACAAGGTGGAGACCAAGGTCCGCGCCCGCGTGGATCTGGAACAGGTGGACGGCCTGTCCCAGGCGGAACGGGACCGGGCTCGGAGCAGGCTGGCCGGCCGCCTGGACGCGGATGGACGGGTATACGCAGCGGTAGACCGCGAGCGGAGCAGGGCGGCCAACGAGAAGGCGGCCCTTGAGCGCCTGGTCGAGCTGATAGCCAAGGCGGCCAAGGTGCCCAAGCACCGCGTGCCGACAAAACCTTCGGCTGCCGCCAGGGAGCGTCGCCTGACAGCCAAAAAGAACCGGGCGGGAGTAAAAAAAGGCAGGACCAGGCCGGACCAGGGCGAGTAGACGTGCATGGTTGCTTTTCTATAGTTGAAACGCCGTTTCAATTTCGTCTGCTTGCCCATCGGCACGGGAATGGATACAATCCAGACGTTGAACGGCCGTTTCATGGCGGGTGTACGCCCGTGAATCCGGCCTAGCTGTCGCGCGTCCGGCCTGCCTTGGCGGTCCCGCCCTGGTAGTTCCCGGGTACTAAAAGGAGGATCCCGCCTTGAATACGACCCGTTTGCACCAGTGGCATGTGGATGCCGGCGCCCGCATGGCGCCGTTTGCCGGCTACGATATGCCCATTACCTATCCCCTCGGTGCGGTTGAGGAACACCTGGTCACCCGCCGCTCCGTCGGCTTGTTCGATATCGACCACATGGGCCAGTTTGAGATCAAGGGGTCCGGAGCCGACGCCTTTGTGTCGCGCATGGTCAGCGCCAAGATCGACGACATGAAGGACTGGGACGCCCGCTATTCCCTGCTCTTGAACGACCGCGGCACGGTAATAGACGACCTCTTCATTTACCGCCTGCCAGGCGCCTGGTGGATCGTGGTCAACGCGTCCAACCGGGCCGAGGACCTGGCCTGGTTCAACGCCCACAAGCCGTCGGACGTGTCCGTTGACGATCGCTCCGACGAAACCTACATGATAGCCGTCCAGGGCCCCCGGGCCATCGAGCTTCTGGATATGGTATCCGACCGCTCGATATCCGACTTTCCCCGCTTTACATCGGGCAACGCGTCCGTGCTCGGCGTGTCCTGCCTGGTCGGCCGCACCGGGTACACCGGCGAGGACGGCGTTGAGCTGTTCTTTCCGGCGGACGACGCGGAAAAACTGTGGACAGGCCTCCTGGCCGAGGGCGAGCGTCGCGGCATAGAGACCAAGGCCATTGGCCTGGCCGCCCGGGACAGCCTCCGGTTCGAGGCGGGCATGCCGCTCCACGGGCACGAGATCAGCCAGGACATCTACCCCCTTGAGTCGGGCTTCAAGTGGGCTTGCGACTTTGAAAAGGACTTTGTGGGCAAGGCGGCCCTGGAACAGCTGGCGGCTGACGGCGTCAAGCGCAAGCTGGTGGGCATAGAGGTGCAGGGCGGCGTCCCCCGCGAGGGCTACGAGGTGCAGTCGCCAGAAGGCGCCAAAATCGGCGTGGTGGTGGCCGGCATGTTCTGCCCAACGGTCAAGAAATTCGCCGCCAACGCGCTGGTGGACCCGGCCTTTGGGAAAAGCGGCCTGGATGTCAAGATTGTCATCCGGGGCAAGCCGGCGGACGCCAAGACGATAAAGCGGCCGCTGTACGTGCCGGCCTACCGCCGCTAGGTTCCCGGTACAGGCGCCAAGAACCCCGTGCTTCTTGGCGAATTGCTGGAAAAACGCGATGTTTTTTCAGCAAGCTGGTGGCGCCTGGCCGCGGTTGAGGCTGAATAGGCGGAGCTTGTATGGGCGGCCCTGAGGGCGACGAATGGAGAGAGCGCGGACCGAGCCCCGGGACGGGGCACCGCGGAAACGATACGGACTACGCAAGGAGGACACCATGGATATCGACAAGAACGCCCGCTACGCGGCCAGCCACGAATGGGCGCGCAAGGAAGGCTCGGACTTTGTGACCGGCATATCGGACCATGCCCAGCATTCCCTGGGCGACATCGTCTTTGTGGAGCTGCCCGCCGTGGGCAAGACCATCAAGAAGGGAGAGGCCTTTGGCGTGGTCGAATCCGTCAAGGCGGCGAGCGACCTGTACATGCCCGTTTCCGGCACCATCACGGCCGTGAACGACGCTTTGTCCGGCGACCCCGCCCTGGTCAACCGCGAGCCCTATGCCGGCGGCTGGATGATCAAGTACACGGCTGCCAATCCTTCCGAGTTTGACGTCATGCTTTCACCGGAGGCGTACGAGGCCGAGGCCGGCAAGGAGTAAATCGTGCCCTTTATAGCCAACAGCGACTCCGACCGCTCCGCCATGCTGGCGGCCATAGGTGTCGCGTCCATGGACGAGCTTTTTGCGGACATCCCCGCGTCCAAGCGCTATCCCAAACTGGCGCTGGACCCCGGGCTATCCGAGCTCGAGGTTCTCCGCGAGCTGGACGCCCTGGCGTCTAAAAACCTGGGCGCCGACAGGAGCGCGTGGTTCCTGGGCGCCGGCGCGTACAACCATTTCATACCGAGCCTGGTGCCTGCGCTGGCAGGCCGCGGCGAATTCCTGACGGCGTACACGCCCTACCAGCCGGAAGTGTCGCAGGGCACCCTCCAGGCCATTTTCGAATACCAGTCCATGGCCTCCGCCCTGTTCGGCGTGGACACCGTGAACGCGTCGCACTACGACGGGGCCACCGCCCTGGCCGAGGCCGCCCTCATGGCCGTGGCGGCCAACCCGACCCGAGCGCGAGTGCTCGTGCCGGCTGCCCTCCACCCGGAATACAAGGACGTGCTCAGGCTGTACCTGTCGGCCCATCCCGTCCAGCTGGCCGAGTACGAGGGCGCGCCCAGGGACGCTGGCCTGTCAGACGACGTGGCCTGCCTGATAGCCGCCTATCCCGACTTTGAGGGACGCATAACGGACCTGTCCGGGGCGGCTGAAGCGGCCCACGCCGTTGGCGCCTTGTTCGTGGTGCACGCCGACCCCATCATGCTGGGCCTGTTCAAGAGCCCTGGTGAGCTGGGCGCGGACCTGGTGACCGCTGAAGGCCAGGCCCTTGGCAATCCCATGAACCATGGCGGTCCCTTCCTGGGCATGATGGGAGCAACCCAGAAACTGGTGCGCAAGATGCCCGGCCGCATCGTCGGCCAGGCCGCCGACCACGAAGGCCGCAGGGGCTTTGTGCTTACCCTGTCGGCCCGCGAGCAGCACATACGCCGCGAGAAGGCCGTGTCCAATATCTGCTCCAACCAGGGCCTTGTGATGCTGCAGACGACCATCTACCTGGAAGCCCTGGGCAAGGCGGGCCTTCGGAAGGTGGCCCAGCTGTGCTGGCACAAGGCGCACTACGCGGCCGGACAGCTCGGCAAGCTGCCGGGCTTTGCGGTGGCCGGAGGCGAATTCTTCAAGGAATTCGTGGTCAAGACGCCCAGGCCGGCCGCTGAAATTGCAGACAAGCTGGCCGCCCGAGGCGTGGTCCCTGGTTTCCCCTTGTCGCGCTACTACCCACAACGGACGCACGAGCTCCTGGTGTGCGTGACCGAAATGAACACCAAGGCCCAGATAGACCTGCTGGCTTCGTCGCTGGCGGAGGTGACCCGATGAACCTGACGCCCGAACCCCTAGCCTACGAGCTGTCCCGGCCCGGCCGCATGGGCACCGTGCTCCCCGCCTGCGACGTGCCCGAGACCGCCTTGCCCAAGAACCTGCTCAGGGCGGAGCTCAGCCTGCCCGAGCTGGACGAGTTGACCGTGGTCAGGCATTTTACGCGCCTTTCGCAGAAGAACTTTGCCATAGACACCCAGTACTATCCCCTGGGTTCGTGCACCATGAAGTACAATCCCAAGGCCAACGAGCAGGCCGCGTTCCACCCGGGTTGGCGCAACGCCCATCCCCTGGCCGGAGACGCGCACAACCAGGGCGCCCTGGAGCTCATGTACAGGCTGCAGGATAGCCTGGCCGCCACCGGGGGCTTCTCGGCTGTAAGCCTCCAGCCCGCGGCAGGCGCCCATGGCGAGCTGGCCGGCGTGCTGATGATACGCGAGTACCACAGGTCCCGCGGCCAGCCCCAGCGCCGCACGATGCTGATTCCCGACTCGGCGCACGGCACCAACCCCGCCACCTGCGCCATGGCCGGCCTGGACGTTGTGACCATACCCAGCGACGCCGAGGGCGGCGTGGACATGGACGCCCTGCGGGCCGCCTGCGACGACACCGTGGCCGGCATCATGATCACCAATCCCAGCACGCTCGGCCTCTTTGAGCGCAACATGGAAGCCATAGCCAAGCTCGTGCATGACGCCGGCGGCCTGGTATACGGCGACGGCGCCAACATGAACGCCATAGCCGGCATCGTCCTGCCTGTGGAGCTCGGCGTCGACGTGATGCACTACAACTTGCACAAGACCTTTTCCACGCCGCACGGCGGCGGCGGACCGGGCGTGGGCATGGTCGGCGCAGCCCCGGTGCTCGCTCCTTTCCTGCCGGGTCCGGTGGTCGTCAAAAAGGGCGACGCGTACGCGTTCGAGATGCCGGCAAAAAGCATCGGCCGGCTCAAGAGTTTCTACGGCAACTTTGGCGTGCTCGTGCGAGCGTACGCGTACGTGCGCATGATGGGAGCGGACGGCATGAGGCGCATGGCTGAGAACGCCGTGCTCAACGCCAACTACCTCAAGCACCGCGTGGAGAAGACCTACAAGGTCAAATACCCCAGGCGCTGCATGCACGAGTTCGTGGCCATGGGCGACGTGGCCGAGGGCATCCGTACCTTGGACATAGCCAAGCGGCTGATCGACTACGGCTTCCATCCGCCCACAATCTATTTCCCGCTCATCGTCCCGGAGGCCATGATGATAGAGCCCACGGAGACCGAGAGCAAGGAGACCCTGGACGCCTTTGCCGAGGCCCTGGAGCGCATAGCCGCGGAGGCCAGGACAGAACCGGACCTGCTGCACGATGCTCCGCACAATACGCCCGTGGGCAGGCTGGATGAAGTGGCCGCCGCGCGCTGCCCGATCCTCTGTTACCGCGGCTGACACCCGCACGCCTTTCTAAGGTAACCCTCTAAAGACTGCAGTTTTTAGGGGCTCCTTGTAGATAAACCGCCTGGGCCCTTGCCCGGGCGGTTTTTTTGTCACGCCTGCAAACGTGGGGCTTGCCAGCAGTAAACCCGCGAGCCGGTCGGTATGCTCGCGCTACGGCTATCGCCGACCGCCGCCTGCGGATATACTGGTCCCATGCGTGCCCGCCCCGAAACCGTCCTGAAAACCGTCTTTGGCTACGATTCGTTCAGGCCTTTCCAGAAAGATATCATTGACGCGCTCGTTGCCGGCGCCGACTGCATGGCCGTGCTTCCGACAGGAGCGGGCAAATCGCTCTGCTACCAGATACCTGCCCTCATGCTCGGGGGACTCACCCTGGTCGTGTCGCCCCTGATTGCCCTGATGCGCGATCAGGTGGCGGCGCTGGCAGCCGCCGGCGTGGATGCCCTGTTCATCAACAGCAGCCTATCCCCGGCCGAACGGGAGCTGGCTGAGGAGCGCGTGCGCGCGGGTTCCGTCCGGCTTGTATACGCGGCGCCCGAGTCCTTGTCTGGCGGCAGGCTTCTGTCCCTGCTTGACTCGGTCCACCCCCGGCTGGTGGCCGTGGACGAGGCACATTGCGTGTCCGAGTGGGGCCATGACTTCCGTCCCGAGTACCGGGAACTGTCCCGGCTGCGGGAGCGCTATCCGCAAGCCGTGTGGCTGGCCATTACCGCTACGGCCACCGAGCGGGTCAGGGCGGACATAGCGTCGACCCTGGGGCTGAAGGCTCCACGGCTGTTCCTCGGCGGATTTGACCGCCCCAACCTGAACATAAGCGTGGAGCCCAAGGCCGGCGCTCTCAGGAGAATCGTGGCATTTTCCCTGAGTCGGGCGGACGCGCCGGGCATTGTGTATTGCGGCTCGCGCAAGAAGGCTGAGTCCGTGGCAGAAGCCCTGAGAGCCGCTGGCCTTGCCGCCGGCGCCTACCACGCGGGCATGTCGGCCGACGAGCGAACAACGGTGCAGGACGGCTTCATCCGAGACGACATACGGGTTGTGTCCGCCACAACGGCCTTTGGCTTGGGGATAGACAAGCCGGACGTGCGCTACATCATACACGCTGACCTGCCACGGAGCCTGGAACAGTATTACCAGGAGATAGGTCGGGCGGGACGCGACGGCCAGCCTTCCGAGTGCGTTCTCCTGTACTCACGGGGCGACGTTGTCGCCTTGAAAGCCATGATGGGCCAAAGCGGGGAGGACGAGCGGCCGGGAGCCTTGGATCGCCTGGACGCCATGCGAGCGTACGCGGAGAGCGGACGATGCCGCAGGGCCGTCATTCTGGAGCATTTTGGCGAGTCCGCCCCGGGCGCGCCTTGCGGCGCCTGCGACAACTGCGAGCGTGGCGACGAGGGACAGGTGGACGTGACCGTACAGGCGCAGAAATTCCTGTCCTGCGTAAAAAGGGCGGGGGAACGCTTTGGCGCGGGCCACGTAATAGACATTTTGCTCGGCGAGCACACGGACAAGGTGGCGCGTTTTGGTCACGAACGCCTGTCCACGTTCGGCATAGGTCAGGAATTCAGCCGGTCTCAATGGAACGCCTTGGCAAGGGCCCTCCTGGATGCGGGGCACCTGGTCCGGGAGCCCGAGCACAAGACCCTGCTCCTGGGCAGGCCGGCCGTGGCCGTGCTCAGGTCAGAGTCGCCTTTTTTTCTGCCGGCCATAGTGGCGGGAGATCCTGGCCCCGCCCAGCGGGTTTCAAAGCGGACGCGGGCACTCCAGCGCGGTAACATCCCGGGGTTTCAGGCGGAGGGCGACGAGGCGGGCGGCGAATTGTTCCAAAAACTCAGGATGCTCCGCAAGGAACTGGCCGATGCCAAGCGGATCCCTCCCTACGTCATCTTTCCGGACAGAACCTTGAAGGAAATGGCCAGCATCCGCCCCGCAAGCTTGGAGGAGCTGGCCGGCATTTACGGGGTGGGAAGAACCAAACTGGCCAACTACGGCCAGGCTTTCCTGGACGCCATCAATCCCAGATAACTGGATATCTGGAGGCGGGAGAGCCCAAAGACCTCATGTCGGGTTTCTCCGTGTATCCGCGCCTCGGTGATGCTCTTTTGTTGCCCACCCCTGGCGGCTTTTCCGCCCATCCGCCCGCCGTGCACATCAAAGCTTTGGCACACTGGTGAAATCTTGACAAAGAAGACAACTTGGGCGACTATACTAAACCGGTTTATTATACCGCTAGGCAGGCACGTACTTTAACGGCGGGCTCCTTATGTGCCCGCCTGGCGAACGGCTTTCGTTGTTCCGCACGGAACTGGTTCGCATGCCCGCGGGTTTCAAAATACGCGGAGAAAGGATCCGATCATGAAACGCATTGTTTTGATCATGACGCTCGTGGTGGCCGTGGCTGGCTGCGCCAAGGATAGCGTTGAGGAAAGTCTGGCCATCACCATCTGGACCCAAGAAGACGATAAAGAGGCCCTGCCGTACCTGCGGGCGCTGGCCGAGGACTTCATGGTCGCCAGGAAGGACGTCAAGGTGCTGGTCCAGACCATGGGTACGGAGG
Source organism: Spirochaetales bacterium (assembly GCA_016928955.1). Lineage (GTDB taxonomy): Bacteria > Spirochaetota > Spirochaetia > Treponematales > UBA12059 > JAFGJV01. The sequence continues at coordinate 14,635 of JAFGJV010000001.1, read as the reverse complement.
ACCTCCGTGAGAACCTGCTGATGGCCGCGGATGGCACGGGCCCGGACCTGATATGGACCGTGCCCGACCACGCGGGGATATGGGCTCGCTCCGGCCGCATCCAGCCGCTCGATTCGCTGGTGGACATGAGCCGCTATGTAGAGTCCGTGGTGCTAGACAACAAGACCTGGGCAGTGCCCATAACGGCGGGCAACCACCTGGCACTCCTGTACAACAAAACCTACGTGAGCGCAGCTCCCGCAGACACGACCGAAATGATCGCCCTGGCCAGGGGCCTTATGGACGAGGGCAGGGTGCAGTACGGCCTGGTATACAACCAGCTTGAGCCTTTCTGGCTGGTACCCTGGCTTGGGGCGTACGGTGGTTCCGTGTTCGAGTCGGACAGCAAGACGCCGAGCCTGGACACGGACGCCATGCGGAGCGCTCTCCGATTTTTGGCCGACCTCAAGGGCAAGCACGGGATCGTGCCGGAGACCAGCGACTACGCACAGGCGGATGCTTTGTTCAAGGACGGCAAGGCCGCCATGCTCATCAACGGGGACTGGGCCTTTTCGGACTACTCGGCCGCGCTCGGCAACAAACTCGGCATAGCGCGCATACCCATGCTGGCGGAAACAGGCACCTATCCCACGCCCTACACGTCGGGCAAGTATTTCATGGTAGCGTCCGGCGTGGCCGGAGCCAAACTGGAAGCAGTCCTCTCCTTCATTGAGACCGCCACGAGCTACCAGAACCAGGTGGATCTCCTGGTGCAGTACAAGCGGCTTCCCGGCCTCAAGGCCGCCCTGTCCGACCCGGCCATAGCATCAGATCCGGTGCTCATGGGCTCGTCCGTCCAGATGGCCGTGGGCGTGCCCATGCCAGCCGTGCCGGAGATGCGCTTTATATGGGACGCCATCAAACCGCACATGGCCGAGGTCCTGTCAGGCGCGGTCACGCCGGACGCGGCGGCAGCGGCCATGCAGGCAGCCGCCGTGGCAGCCATAGCGGGCGCTCAGAATTAGCCCGGGGATACGGACCGTTGCTCTTCCTGGCCTGATCCGGTAGCCTTGCTTCTGTGAACGATACGGCGATCTACGGAGGTGGGCGGATGTATCTGCGCAGGGTGATCGGGTCGGGCGCGTCCGAGGAACGCATAACGCGACTTATAGAGGAACGGCTGGAGGCCGACGATGAAGCCCGCGAGCGCATCGACAGGCGCATATGGGACCTGTTCGGCGAGGAGTGGGCCATCGTGTTCACGGACTTGTCTGGCTTTTCGCGCAATGTCGAGGCTTTTGGCATCATCCACTTCCTGCAGACCATATACGAGAGCGAGCGCATCCTGGTGCCCGTGATCGACGAGCATGACGGCATCCTGCTCAAGATGGAAGGCGACTCGATGCTGATCATCTTCCGCAACCCCCAGAAGGCCCTCCGCGCGGCTGCCCGGATGCAGGCGGCCTGCGTCGAGTACAACAGGGACCGGACCGACGAAGAGAAGGTCCTTTTGTGCGTGGGCGTGGGTTACGGCAAGGTCTTGCTGATAGGCGACGCGGACGTGTACGGCCGCGAGGTCAACTCGGCGAGCAAGCTTGGGGAGGATACGGCTGGTTCCGGCGACATCCTGGTTACCCAAGCCGTGGTGGACGCGGTGAAGGCTGATGGCGGCTTCAGCTTCCGGCCCTTGGCTGAGGGCCCGGCCAGTGTCGGGGCCGCCTATCATTACGACTACATGGAATGAACCTGGGGGGCGCTGACGCCCTGTCAGGAGTCCGTCCCGTCTTGCTGGAATTCGACCGACAGGACGAGACAGCCCTTGTCCTCCTCCATGGCCATGCTGGCCTTGAGCTGCCCGGCAATGGCCTTGGACAAGCCGTAGCCGCTGTCGTCACAGGAGCCTGAGTCCCCTTCCTGTGACGCGCGTATGGCCAGGTGCCGCCTCAGGCCAGGGCCAGCTTCCAGGTACAGCTCTATGTCGCGGTAGCCGCAGATGACCGCGTAGGATAGAAGCTCCTGCGTGAGCAGGGCGCAGGGCACGGCCTTGTTCAGGCTCAGGCGGAAATCCGGGCAGATTCCCCTGAGCCGGAGGTCCAGCCCGGCTTCCGCCCCCGCTATGTCGCCGACTATGGCGGCAGCGCACTCGTCAAAGCGGATATTGTCCTCGGCTGAGGAACCCGACACCTGGTTGTATACGCTGGCCATGGCTCCTATGCGCCTCCGGAGGCTTTCCAGGGCGGCGTGGGGCGCCTTGTCCGAACTCAGGTTGATCAGCGATAAGAGGATCTGCAGATTGTTCTTGACCCTGTGGTGGATTTCCTGGATCAGGACGATCTTCTCGTCCAGGCGCTGCTCCAGTTGGCGGTACAGCGACAGGTTGTCGTAAGCGGCCAGCACGTTGGTGCAGTACAGCTGGACCAGCTCGGTGTCCAGGTCCGACAGCGGGCCGCAGCCTGACAGGAAAATCACGCTGCCGCCGTCTGAGCGGCCGTGCACGCCCAGGGCCAGCATGCCGCCTTCGGTTATGAAGCCGTCGGACACCGCGGCTTTCCGTATGAGGCTCAGGGCCTCGGGCCCGAGAGCGTCCGGCACGCCGGTGTCGTCCACGTTGAGAAACCTGCCCGACCCGGCCAGTATGTGCAGTTTCTGGTCGTCCACGGATACGGCTATGCCCGACATGTCCAGGAGAGCGGCGCTCCTCCCGGCGTTGACCAGGGATGTGAGCTGGGTGAGCACGCCGGACGCGAAGGGTTTGAGCGACTGGAAGCTGAACAGCTCGGGCGCCGCCGACAGTATCATGCGCATGCCGTTCCGGCTCTGGGCTATGGTGCGTATGTCCCGGTAGCCCCGGATGGCCGTGACCAGGGTGCTGAGGAGCCGAACCTCAGTGAGTTCGGTTTTCTCCTTGTAGTCGTTGATGTCGTAGTCCGATATGACGCGTTCCTCGGGCGCCTGGCCGGGCTGGCCGGTCCTGAGTATGATCCGGATGGCGTGGTTTCCCAGTTCCTCGCGTATCCACCTGACCAGCCGGAGTCCGGCGTCGTCCGTTTCCATGACCACGTCCAGGAGGATGACGGCAACGCTGTCGTCCTCGGACAAGAGCTCCCTGCACGCCGCCGCCGACTTGACCGATAGCAGTTCAAGCTCCCGGCCCAGAATCCGCTTACCTCTCAGCACGAGCTTGGTGACCGCGTGCACCTCCTCGTCGTCGTCCGCTATCACGACCTTCCACGGTAGGTCGACGCATGCGCCCTGCGAGAGGTTCTTCTTTGGAGCCAGTTTTATCCCTTTGGGACTATCCATGCTGGACACACACACGCCTTTCTGGCCTTCATGCCCGGAGTCAAGCGCGGGCAACCGTAGGCAGCCTCACGATGAAGCGCGAGCCTCGGGGACGGCGCGCCTCGTAGCTGACGTCGCCGCCGAGCTTGACCGCTATCGATTTGACGATGTACAGGCCGAGCCCCGTGCCGCCCTTGTCCCGTTTGGTCGTGAAAAAAGGCTCGAAGATGGACAAGGCCGTGGCCGGATCTATGCCCGCGCCGTCGTCCTCGCACGCAAGCACGAGCATTGATCCGTCAACGCGGGCGCTTATAAGTATGGCGCCTGACTCGCCCGGGCGCCAGGCGTGGTTCAGGCAATTGACCACAAGGTTGGTGACTATCTGGTACAGGGCCCCCGGCACGCACTCGGCCGCCAGCCCTTCCGGGCAATCTATGGATACGGCATGGCCGCTGTGTTTCAGGGCCGGCTTCAGGCTGAGCACGATGTCCGCCAGGTAGGAGGAAATGTTGATGGATTTTTTCTCGTCCTGGTTCTGGTCGGCCGCCATTTTACGGAACGTCCGCATGAACTCAGCCGCCCTCTCAAGGTTGCCGGCTATGATGCGAACCCCCTCCTTGGCGTCGGCTATGGCCGCAAGGAAATCGTCCTCGTCCAGGCTGCCGTCTGCGTAGGCGCGGCCGGTGGTATCCAGGATCTCTGACACGTGCGACGCCGCGGTGACGCTGACGCCCAGGGGCGTGTTCACCTCGTGGGCCACTCCGGCCACCAGGCTCCCGAGGAAAGCAAGTTTTTCCGCCTCAATGAGGCGCGCGGTGCGGTCCTTGACCAGGCTTTCCAGGTCGCTGTTGTAGCTTGCTATGGTCTCGGCCATGGTGTTGAAGGACGCGGCAAGGCTTGCTATCTCGTCACGGCCGCTTACGACGGCGCGCGTCGTGTGGCGCATGGAGCTGAATTCTGATATGGCGGCCTGGAGCCGGGAAAGGCGGGACAGGATCAAGCGGTCGGCCGACAGGGACAGTACCAGCGTGACCATGACGGCTATGGCCAGGGCCAGGGCGGTGGAGTAGGCCAGATTGCGCCTGAACGACTGGCGGGATTGCCTCATGGAAGCGTACACCTCCACCGAGCCGATGCTCGCGCCCGCGTGTACTATGTCCGCCGACGCTCCGGCAAGGGCCCGGCCTGCTATGGCGCTCCTGTCATCGGGGCTTGCGGGCACGGAGCTTCCGTACGGGGCGCCTGGGGCCTGGTCATAGCCGGGGAGGGCAGACTCGTCCCATTTTTCCGCGCCTCCGCTGTCGGGGCGCCTGAGCCCTACCACCAGGCTGCCGCGCTCGTCCCACACCAGGATGCCGTCCAGGTTCCTGTCGGCCATTTCGCTGACGGCTATGCTCTCGCACTGAGTCTGGTTCATGTACCACAGGGCGAGCGACAGGGTTCCGGCAAGGCGCTCCGCTGACTCCCTGGTGCTGGCTTGGGCCTCAAGCACGAAGCCCCGCTCCATGAACACGGAATACGCTCCCAGGACCAGGGCGGTGGCGACCAGGGCAGAGGACGCGGCCACGCTGATGAGGCTGGTTCTGATCGAGCGTCTCCTGCGTTCTCCCATGGTGCCTAAAGTTTAGGAGAGGCGGCGACCGCCGGCAAGAGAAGGTGGCCGCCCGTGATACGGGCGGCCGATGGTCAGTCCTGAGCGTCCACCAAAGCCTGGAGGGCAGTCTTGATCACCGAGAATTCCACTCCCGAGGCCACCGCGGCGTCGCGGATGGATTGGGTGCGCGGCCCAGGCGCAAACCCGATGGCGTCCTTTACCTGGCTCTCGCTGACGCCCCAGTCGTATATCTCCCCAAAGGTCGTTTTACCGGCCACTACCCTGGCGTCGGAATCGTGCTCGTCCTCCGTGGCGGTGGCAAGCCCGGTACCCGTGCCCCTGAGTTCCACGGTCGTTACGGCTTCAAGCCTGAGCGGATCCACTCCCGCCTGGGAAGACAGCCAGGTGAGCGCTGTCTTGGGAAGGACGGTGCCTTCCTCCGGCGTGTACGGCAGGTTTTTGTACAGGGCGACGAACAGGCGCACCGAATCGGTGCCGATTTCCTGGTCCTCGGGCAGGACCCCTGCGTACAGGTCTTCCAGCACGTTGACCTGGTCGCCTGCCGACAGGGTCTGGCCGGCAGGGGAGAACACCCGGGCAGCCTCCGCGGCGGGCAGTCCGAAAGCCCGCTCGATGTCGTCCCAGGTATAGGATCCGCGTATGTCTGCCGGGTTGTACTGTCCGGCCGCCTCGCCCGTGGCAAAGCGGGCAGGTTCCTTGCTCGATTCGGTCAGCCAGAAACCGAGCGCCTTGGACAGGCCAATGCCGCCGAATATGAGGCCAAGCGTTATGACGGCAAGCGTGGTCGTTTTGACGCGCACCATGTCAGGCCTCCTTCGAAGGCTTGGCAACGGCTTGGATCTTTCCCGCCGCCAGGAGTACGGTGTCGGCCACCGGGCAGGCCGCGTCGCTCACGCACTTCATGCAGGATATGCACTGGTGGTCGCGTACGGTGCCAGAGGTGGATACCTCTATGTTCATGGGACAGGCCCGGTCGCAGGCCTTGCAGTCTATGCAGGTGGATGCGTTCCTCTTGATGCCGAATATCCTTACCAGGTTGAAGATGCCCTGGAAGGCTCCGTACGGGCAGGCGTACTTGCAGAAGGGCCGCTCCACGAACAGCGACAGCACCAGGGTAAGGCCCAGCACAATGAAGCCGGTGACGGCGACTTCCCCGGTCCAGAACTGGAAGAGGGTAAAGTAGGGATCGTAATCCTGGAACACCAGGGTGCCCGTCATGATGGTCATGTAGCTTACCCAGGCCAGCACGAGGTACCTGAGATAGCGCAGGACTTTATCCAGTTTTCGTGGCACGAACGCGTTGTAGCGCTTTTTGAACAGCTTGCGACCCAGGCCGCCCAGCCATTCCTGCACGCTGCCCAGAGGGCAAACCCAGCCGCATATCACCGGCCCGAACAGCACCGTAAGGACGAGGGCGATCAGGGCAAGCACAATGGCCGAGTCGTGTATCTTCTTGACCAGGGTACCTGTGGTAAACAATTGCCAGAACGACACCACCCCGCCAAAGGGGCAGATGGCGTGGAGCGACGCTCCCTCCCCGAGAGCCGGAACGTCCACGCCGCGCTCGGCCAGGGCGCCGGTCGTGGCTATGACGGCAACGAGCAGGAAAAAGAAGATCTGCACGCCTCGCCTGATCCAGGGGCTGGCCTTGCGGGCGTGTGCGCGTACCTGCGGCATGATTCCCTCACTTTCTCTACGAGTAGCTACCTGAGGTTACCGGTTTGATAGAACAAACTATCGTACAGTGTAGCCTCAAACGCAAAACGTACCCCCGGAGACCGTATCCCCGGGGGTACGCGTGCGCCGCCAAGCTTTTATAGCGACCACAATGTGGTGCCAATGCCTCCGTCAGGAACCCTGGCCTTCAGCCACATCCGCCGCCACGGACCGTCCGTTCAGCCGCTTTACCGCCGCGTTTGCCCTGAGAGCAAGCACAAAAGCCGCAATGCCAAAGCCCAAGGCCAGGGCTATCCCAACCCAGGCCAGTACCGGAACGGCTCCCATAGGTCCGCCCGCAAAGCCAGCGCCAAAGGTTCCGCCCATTGCCCCAGCTCCATACCCGAATGCTCTACCGTACATATCTGACTCCTTCTGTGGTGTTGCCTTGTTCGGCATGAATATCTATGCAGGAATCATGCCAATTACTAAAAAACATGCTTGTTTTTTGTGAAAAAAATAATTGTATGTAGCAAAAGTAAATAATTCTAAAAAACGCGCAGGTGAATGCGCTTGTTTGGGCGACGCGTATACAAACAGGGCACGCGCTTGCACACGGGCTAAGCGATTTGGGAAGCACAGTGAAAAAATTTCACACGGGGGCGCAACAGGGAGTATCAGCTGCGCTCCGGCACCGGTTTCTCGTCCACGGGTCGGGTTGCCACTGTATCACGCCGCGCGGATACCAGTGACGATACCAGAACGGCGGCCAGAATGATGGCGCCTCCAACGATCGCGTTGCCGGAGGGACGCTCGCCCAGGACAAGAAACACCCACAGGGGGTTGAAAACGGGTTCCAGGCCGGCTATCAGTATGCCTTCCATGGCCGACACCCGCTTGATGCCCCAGGAAAAGAGCACGGCGGCCAGGCCGATTTGCAGGACGCCTAGCCCAAGGATGGCGGCTCCCGCTTTCCAGCTCAGGACCGGGGCAGGCAGGAACAGGGACACGGCTCCAGCCACGACCGCGGTCACTATGTGGGCAAGCAGATTTGACTCAAGCGGCGAGCCGTCCTTTTGCATGCGCATGAACACAAAGTAGAATGCAAAGGTGATGCCGGACGCTATGGCCGCCAGGTCGCCGGCCAGGGTGCCTCCTCCAAGGTCGCCCAGGAAGAAAATGGCCATGCCGGCGGCCACCGCCAGAAAGCCCATAATGTGCTCTGCGCGGGGTTTTTCCTTTATCAGGATGGCGCCCAGTATGCCCGTGTACACGGGCGCCCCGTACTGGAGCAGGATGGCGTTGGCTGAGCTGGTCGCCTTGTTGGCGTACACGAACAGCAGCATGGTGGCCGCGCTTGAAAGGGCGGCCCCTACCTGGGCGGGAGAAAAGTTGAGGCGCGGTTTGCGCAGCCAGGCGGCCAGGAAAACTGCCGCGACCACGCTCCGTGCCCCGGCTATGGCAAAGGGCTGCCAGTCGACCAGCTTGATGAAAACGCCGGCCAGGCTCCAGAAGAAGGCAGTACCGGCCAGGGCGAGGGACGCTGCGAGTATCTGCGGATGCCGCTGGTTCATGGCATGATGCTAGCTTGAAAAATAAGGCCGGCGCAATGGCCGGCCCCGTTCGTCCCGTATGGAGACCTGTCAGCCATTGCAGCCGTGGTCACCGTGCTCGGTGCAGCCCTGGCCCGAATCCTTGACGCTACCGGCCAGCCAGGCCTGTGCAACCTCGCGGACGGTACCGGACGTGCCGCGTACCACCTCTATGCCGTTGGACTTGAGCACGCGGACCGCGCCCTCTCCCATGTTGCCAGCCAGCATGAGGGTGACCCCGTCGCGGGCCAGCACGGAGGCAATATCGGTCTTGCACCCGCAGCCGTCGGGGCTGTCCACGCGCTTTTCCGCGGCTATGGCCCCGTCCTTGATCTCGAACACGGTGAAGTAATCGCAGTGGCCGAAATGCTCGTCTATGCGGCCGTCCCTGGTGGGAAGCGCGATTTTTGCGTGCATGCTCGTCTCCTCTTGTACGATGATCTCGCCACCCTCAAGGCGGAGGGCTTTTCCGTTTATGATGGCGTCCGCCACGATACGGCGGGCGCTTTCCACTATCCGGCCAAAGGTCTGCCTGGATACGCCCATGCGCCGGGCTGCCGCTTCCTGGTACATGCCTTCCAGGTCCGCAAGCCTCAGGGCCTCAGCCTGGTCCAGTCCCAGCACCAGTTCTTCCAGCTCGCGGGCGGGAATGCCCGCCGGCTTGAATACATGTTGCTGGAAGGCGCGCCCCACACGGCGCCCGCACACGGGTCGCGGCATGTTACGTGGCGGAGCCTTGGGCCGCCGGGGCTTCGGGAGCCTGCTTCTTGCCCGACTGGGCCACGGCCAGCTCGGTTTCCGCGGCCATGCCGTCAGCCAGGGATTTAATATCCTGCGGCAGGGTTTCCCAGCGCAGTTCCAGGGCCTGGGCTATCTCAGGGCGCCAGGGCAGGGACGCCAGCTTGGGCACTCCAAGGGCGTCCTGTATGGTGGTTCCCGGGAGCGACTCGAACAGGTCGATGGGCTTGCCGCAGTGGGGGCAGGTCATTGTCGCCATGGTTTCCACCACGCCGAGCACCGGGGCATCCATCATGCCGGCCATGCGCACGGCCTTGGCAACGATCATGGACACCAGGCTCTGCGGCGTGGCCACCACGACCACCCCGTTGACCGGCAGCGATTTGAACGCGGTGATTTGCACGTCGCCCGTTCCCGGGGGAAAGTCCACGATCAGGTAGTCGAGCTCGCCCCAGGCGGTGTCAGACCAGAACTGGTCCACGGCCTTGGACATGAGAGGGCCGCGCCACACAACCGGCGTGGCCTCGTCGTTGACGTAGAAGTTGATGGACACCACCTTGATGCCGTTCTCCGACACAACGGGCACCAGCCGTTCTCCGTCAAAATCGCCTCTGAACGAGCCCACGCCAAGGAGGCGCGGCACGCTGGGTCCCGTGATGTCGGCGTCCATGATACCGACGCTCCTGCCGCGTGCGGCCAAAGCCTGGGCCAGGAGGACGGCCACCGTGGACTTGCCAACGCCGCCCTTGCCGCTGGCGACGCCTATGATACGCTTGATTTTATTGACGCTCGTAGTCTGGTCACTCACAGAATATTCCTTTCAGAGGGTACGGACGGCGCACTCCCTCAAGGCCGGGCGCCGCGCCTACTATGCCCATGGATATGGTTGAAGGTCAATGCTCCCGCCGGGCGCTGGGCCCGGGGGATGGGTATGCGCTAAGAACTCAGGCTATGTCCGAGATGGGTGTGCCTGCCCGTACCAGGGTAATGGCTATGCCGGCCGCAACCAGGCTGTCACGGGCCTTGGGCCCCACTTCAGCCGCTACAACCTCGTCCACGCCACGGTCGGCCAGCAGGGAAACCGCGCCGGTGCCTGCCCCGTGTTCGTTGGCCGACGTGCCTGACAGGAATTCAACGCCGCCGTCCTTGACCAGGGCAAACCAGGTCGCCCTCCCGAACACCTTGGAAACGGTCGACTTATCGTCGGTTGGTATCGCTTTCATTCGACTAACTGTCCTTTCATGGCAGGAGCCCGCTTGGTCCCCCGCCGATCGTGCTTTGTTCAGGAACCGAGGATGGTGACGGACGGAAGGCCGGCGAGCTGATACACGGCGGAGCAGAGCCTGCTGGCGGATTCGGCCACAAAACGGTCTTGGCTCAGTACCCACGCCTCGGCGCGCTCCGTGGACTGCCTGAAGCGCCTGTCCCAGGGCAGGTCGGCCAGAACCGGGGAGGCAAAGCGGCCGGCCAATTCCCTGGCTTTCCGGTCCCACTCAGGGTCCATGCCCGCCTTGTTGATCACGGCGCCCGTTTTCCTGTTCATGGACGCGCACAGCTCAAAAAGGCGTTCTGCGTCCCGCACGCCGGAACTGCCCGCTTCAATGACCACCACGACCATATCCGCCCTGGTAAGGGAGGCGATGACGGGACAGCCGATGCCCGGCGGCGCGTCCACAACGATGGCATCGATGGGCTTACCCTCGGCGGCCGAGCGCTCGGCTTCGTCCTCGGCCCTACGCCGTACGGACGCGGCCAGCTTGCCGCTGGTGTCCTCACCGGGAACCAGCTCCGCGTGCACTACCGCGGAATCCAGGAACGAGCGCGATACCATGAGCTTGCCGCCGAGTTTGTTCTCGGTGATGATGGCGCCCGAGGGGCAGGCGTCAACGCAGGCTCCGCAGCGCTCGCACAGGGCCTCGTCTATCGTAAAGATTCCGTTGGTCGGCCTGAATGCGTCAAAGCGGCACACGCGCTGGCACAGCCCGCAACCCGTACAGCGCTTGGCGTCGACCTGGTAGCCGTCGCCGGAATAGTAGTCGGTGCTGGACGTGAGCGTGGCGTTCATGGCTATTGCCGCGTTGGCCGCGTCCACGTCGCAGTCGGCCAATATGCCGCGGTGGCCGAGCCCTGCGGCCAGCGCTGAGCTTACCGATGTCTTGCCGGCCCCGCCTTTGCCGCTTGCCACGGTGATGGTGATCATGAGGCGGCCTCGTTTCCTTGGCTAGCGGCAAGGCGCAGAATGCCTTGCATGATGTGGTCGAGCGTTCCTTTGAGGGCAGGGTCGTCGTCAACCCTCCTGCCCGCCGCTCCGGCTCGGGCCATGCTCTCCGTCCAGGGTATGCTCCCGAGATGGATCAAGCCAAGCTCAGCGGCCGCGGCAACAGGGTCAGCGGAACCTTCCCCTGCCTTGTTGACAACCAGCCCAGCGGGTATGCCGAGGTCGGCCACAAAGCGAGCGGCGGCGGTCACGTCGTGGACGCTGAACAGCGTCGGTTCGGCCACCAGCACGCACACGTCGGCACCATGGACGGCCTTGACGGACGGGCAGGTGGCTCCCGGCGGACAATCACGGATTATGTATTGGCTGTTTGTGTCCCTGGCTGTTTTTTTGGCGGCGTCTATAACGACCGTGGAGCGTATGTCGCCCACGTCCAGCCTGCCCTCCACCAGATGAGGACCGGATCCTGAGCGCGCGGTTACCATGCCTATGCGCACGGGCTTTTCCACCAAGGCTCCTGCTGGGCAAGCCGACACGCAACGACCGCAGCCCTTGCACAGGTCTGGGTTGACGCCCACCGAACCTTTGATGGCCACAATGGCGCCAAAGTGGCAGACGGCCGCGCACGCGCCGCAACCCGTGCACGCGTCGGTAAGCTCAGGCACCATAACGTGTACCGGTTTTTCCGAGGCAAGGGTGCTGTCTTCAGGGAAATAAGCGGCGTCGTCAGGCGCCTCAACGTCCAAATCGACCAGGGTAACGCTGGCAGTGTGCGCCAAAAGGGAGGCGAGATGGACGGCAAGGGTGGTTTTGCCGGTACCACCCTTGCCGCTGGCTATTGCAATGGTCACTCGCCGTCCTTGCTCTCCGCAGTGCCGGTTTTCAGGACCCTATCGACGCGCTCGAGTTCGGCCGCCAGCCATTCGCGTCGCGAGCGGAGCATGTCGTCGCTCCAGCGCTCACGGGCGTCCGCGCCCTCCGCGCCCGCGTCGAACCATGGCCTGTAGGCCCCGGCCCCTCCGAAACCCCGACCAGCGCCCCAGCCTTGGCCAGCGCCCCAGCCCGGACCAGCGCCCCAGCCCGGACCAGCGCCCCAGCCGCGTCCAAAACCCCTGCCAAAAGGTGCGCGAACAGCGGCCGAGCCACCGCAGCGACCCAGAGCGCGGCCCGTCATCGGTCCGGCACCCGCCGGACCAGTTCCATCGAGATATGGCATATAACCTCCTATTACGCCGGGTGCGGAGGCGTCTCGGTATGCCTGCTTAAGGCATGTACGGTAGACCCCCGGCACCAGCATCGCGTCCCAACGGGAAACGCGTCACATCCACACCAAAACCGCGCCAGGCAGGTAGCCAAGGCTTGTAAGCGGAAGGCTCCTGTGCCCCAGCGGTATATAATGTAGAATACTGGCATATGCCCATAACGTCAAGAATGGGCGGCCATGGCTCACCGGCAGCTCGTGGCCCGTATTCCTGGTTGACGGCTCCATCAAGCCATCGTACTATGCCGTTGTGGCATCGTTATTTATCAGCGAAAAGAACAAAATACTCGGTGCCCTGACCCGTTTTCTTGCCTGCGCCGGGATCGTTGCCTACGCGCCAAGCATGTACGCGGCGGTGCATGAAGCCCTGTGGCCCATAGCTGTGATCGATACCATTGCGTACGCGACCATCCTTCTGTCAGCCTTCCACCCCCGGTCCACCTTCTCCGTCAAGCTGAGCGTGCTCGTATCCATGTCCATGGGCATGGGCGTGGTGGTGCTGGTACAAACCGGCCCGCTTGGCGCTGGCTACATCTGGCTGCTGGCGGCCAGCGTGCTTTCCGCCCTGTTCGGGAGCAAGACCGTGTCGGTACTGACCAATACGCTTGGTCTTTTGTTCATGGCCGTGTGGGGACTTGCCCTCGGGTTTGGCTGGGTTGAAGGTTATGGCGCCACGCCGCTCACGGTTTTGATCATAGGCACCAGCCTGGCCTTGGTGGAGATTGGCCTCACCATCGTCATACGCGAGCTTTTGGACAAGCTCGGCCAGTCCATATGCGCCCAGAAGGACGCGTCTGACAGAATAGCGGCAGAGCTGGAGCGCTCGGAACGCATGGCGGGCGACCTGGACCAGGCCCTGGCGGAAAAGGACAGCCTGCTCAGGGAACTGCACCACAGGGTCAAGAACAACCTGCAAACCGTTTTATCCATCATGGGCATGGCCGACATGGAGGATCCCAATGTATGCGGCACGGTCAAGCGGCGGATACGCGGATTGGCCGTGGTCAACGAATTGGCCCTGTCCAAACACAACGCCGTGACCGTCAACGCCCGGGAACTGCTCAGGGCGGTGGCGTCCAGGAACACGGAAAACTGCTTCCCGAACCTGCCAGCCGTCAGCGTGACGACGGACACAAGCGTGGAGTTGGACACCCAGTTAGCCGGCCTGGTGGCCATAGTCGGCGGCGACGTGGCCGCGGCCCTGCTCAATCTTTCGGAACGGCTGTTCATCGGCCTCCGCGGCCAGGACGGGTCATTGCTTGCCGAATTCCGCCTGCCAGCGGAATTCACCGACGAGCGTGCCAAGGCCGCGTACGACAAAGAAGCAGCCAGCCCCATCGTTACCAAGGCCGCGCCGGACATACGGCTGGAATTTGCCCCCGGCACATCCGAGCTCGGACCGGGCATCGTTCTCATGGCGGGAAACGCGTGAACGTGCTCGGAAAAACCGCTGTCGTAACCGGCGCGGCCAACGGCATCGGCAAGGCGCTTGTAAGCGAACTTTTGGGCGACTGTGGGCGGGTTTTCGCTCTGGACAGGGACGAACAAGCTCTGTCCGCGCTCAAAGACGGGCTGACCAGCGCCAAGCTGTCCGTTTTCCCGGTCGACCTGACGGACAGGGTTCGGGTGCATGCCGTAGCGTCTAAAATCAGCGCTGATGCGAACGGGGAAATCGACCTGCTGATCAACTGCGCCGGTATCATCCAGCCCTTCGAGCTGTTCGCAGACACATCCGTGGAAAGAATAGAAAAAATCATGAACGTGAATTTTTGGGGGACGGTCCACACCATCCAGGCATTCCTACCCAGTCTCATGAAAAGACCCGAGGCCCACATTGTCAATATATCCAGCATGGGAGCCTTCTTTCCCGTGCCGGGCCAGACGATTTACGGCGCGTCCAAGGCGGCTGTCCGCATGCTGTCCGAGGGCCTGTACGCGGAATTCCTGAATACCAACGTACGGGTGACCGTGGTCCTGCCCGGGGGCGTCAATACGAATATCATAGAGCACTCAGGTTCCCAGCCGAACAAAAAAATGGATAAGCTGAGGACGGTGTTGCCCTTGCCGTCCCCGCAGAAGGTCGCGCGTAAAATTCTGTCCGCGATCAGGCGGAACACGTTCAGGGTTTTCCTAAGCGCCGATTCAAAAATCCTGAACCTGGCCAACAAGCTGTTTCCGGCACCGGCCATACGCCTGGCCACCAGGCTGACCTCGTCCGTGCTGTTCGACAAGCGCTGAGGGGCTGACACGCCGACCGGCCGCGCGTGGCAGCCATCAGCGGACGTGAATCAGCG
>JAFGJV010000019.1 GCA_016928955.1 Spirochaetales bacterium | reverse complement strand
TTTTTGACTATGGATGCCTTGAAACCCTCAGAATATCTCATGCAATTACGCCCTCCAAATGGCGTAATCTATCTTGACTGGATTTGCTCTTCTTTCAGATACGCCTCGACTTTTTCTGGATCTTGTTGATATGCTCGCCAGAGTGGCTTCTGAGGTGATAATCCCAGTTTCTTCAATAGTCTTCCTACAGATACTTCAGAAAGCCTAACATCAAACTTCTGCCTTATTACTTCTCTTATCAATGCACAGGTCCATAATGCGAATGCAAACCTGAGCTGAAGTGGGCTTTTATTTACGATAATATGATAGAGTTGTTGAAGCTGCCTTCCTGTTAATTTTGTTGGCCGCCCCATCAACTTTTTTGCTTTCAGAGCTTCGTATCCACCTTCCCTATATGCAGCAATCCATGTATAGATGCATGGACGACTAAATCCAAGAGTCTTGATGACAATTTCCGGACTTTCACCAGCTTCTACTTGCTTTACTGCTCTGATCCTGATCTCTTCAAGAGTTTTGTGGCTGAGTTTTCTTCCGTCGTGATCTTTCATTGTTATAGTATATCACATTATAAACTACTTATGCAGGTATTAGTATCTGTGATAAGGGAGGCTCTAAAAACTTCAGTTTTTAGAGCCTCCCTTATAAAATCCTGTGTTTTCGGGTGACAACGAAGGGAACTTCTAAAAACTGATTGGACGGCTGTCATTAAGGACGCACTCGAACGACTAGGGATTACTGATGCCTATGTGCGTGGGACTAAAAGTTGGCAAACAGGTTATAGTGGTGTGCCTGCAACTTATACAATCCGCAATGTACCCGGACATTTTCAATTAGGGGATAGTTCTGGCACATTGATTTGGGACCCATGGCATGGAAAAAAAATCCCCACAATAGGTATCCGGTGCCAGGTGGCATTACAAAAATCGTAATATTTTATGATGAGGAGTAAGGCCATGAGGATTTATGCAAGCCTGTTGTTGATTTTTTTTCTCTCAGGTTGTTCAAGAAATCATGTTGGGACGCATGATGGTAAAACAGAATCCCCGGTAGTAGCTGCTACTATCAGGGAGGCAGCGGGAGTAAATAATCAGGATGCGCCAGCCTTAGAGAGTGTTCCTGAAAAATTCGATGAGGGTAGGTATGTAGGGGAGTATTTCGCGGATGAGGAAATTCTAGAAAGAGCAAAAAAAGGGTTCGCCGCTTCCGAAGATGTCCTGCTTGCTGTGTCGGGTGTGTGGGAGGCTTTTTCTGAAGATCAATTGGTACTGGATGAACGCCATTATGCATCGCTCCATGAGGAAAGGATTGGAGGGGTCCTTGTGTATAGCTCGCCGACTTCGCTGATCATAGATTGCATTTCAGGGGAAAAGATTTTGTCAGTACAAGGAATGTTTTCTAAAAGAATACTCGGGTGCGAGGAGCGGGAGAAAAATGTTCTGGATCTGTACCTGGAGGGGGAGCGATATCAGGAGAAACTGTACGGGGTTCTCAGGATTACCATGGTGTCGGATAAGCAATTTTTTTTGACTCAGGTATTTAGTCCTTTCTACAATGATGGCGAATGGTTTTACGGCAACGCGTTTCTGTCTTTCGGTAAAGATGCTATCTGGCATCAAATGAACTATGAAAAAAAATGACGTTTGGACCGGGGCTACAAGAGAATGGGCCAGCTGGCCAACAAGCGCCAGGGATCGAGGCGGTATCCTTTCCGCGCTTAGCGCGGAAAGATAAAGCCGAGAGCCCGGTCGCGCCAGGATGGAACCTTGGAAGCTGTGTGATCCAGGAAATCCACTGGGCACATAAGCGCCGCGCGAGGCGCCCAAAGACAGCAAGAGAAGCGCGATCCTCCGTGCCTCCCCGGTAGCCGCCGCTGGTCCCTTCCGGGTATAGTGGGCCCACGCATGAACATTCTTTCACTGGACGGCGTGTCCGTCACCCTCATAGGCTCTCCTCTGTTTGAAAACGTGTCCTTTGGGCTTGAGGAGGGCGAGCGTGTCGGCCTTGTGGGGCGGAACGGCGTGGGCAAGTCCACCCTGCTCAGGGTGCTCTCGGGAGAGCTTGAGCCCGACTCGGGTACCGTGGCCAGAAAGCGCGGGCTCAGGGTATCGGTTCTGCCACAGCGGCCAACGGCCAGGCCTGGCTCCACGCTGGCTGACTTCCTTTTGGAAGGGGCATCGCCGGGGGCGGCCCTGGCGCGCGCCTACCACGCGGCCGTGCACGGTTCGCGCGCGGCGGGACAGGCGGAGCTGGACAGGCTTGCGGCGCGCATGGAGGCCGAGGGCGGCTTTCTCCTGGAGCGGCGTTACGCGTCCTTGTGCTCGGAGTTCGGTCTGGCCGACCAGGACGCGTCCATGGACGGCTTCTCGGGCGGCATGATCAAGCGCGCGGCCATAGCGCGCTGCCTGGCCGAGCGTCCCGAGCTTGCCATCCTGGACGAGCCGACCAACCACCTTGACCTGGAAGCCATCGAGCTCCTGGAGCGCAAGCTGGCCCAGGGCGGTTTCGCGTTCGTGCTCGTGACCCATGACCGCGCCTTTCTGGAGGCAACCTGCGGACGGATCATGGAGATAGACCGGCGGGAAGTGTTCTCCTATCCGGGCAACTACGACGCCTTCATCCGGGCCAGGCAGGAACGCTGGGCGTCCCTGGAGAAGGCTGACTCGCGGCGCAGGGCCATCCTCAAGATAGAGCTCAAATGGCTGAACCGTGGCGCCAGGGCCCGCGCTGGCAAGAGCGAGCGCCGCAAGGACGATATCCGGAAGCTTGAGGCCCAGGCGCTTGAGAGGCCTGACGCCATGGGCGCGTTCTCGTCTCGGGCGCGCCGGCTCGGCAAGAAGATCCTGGAGCTCAAGGGCGTGACCAAGGCGTATGGCGGCCGCACGGTGCTGTCGCCGTTCAGCTACGAGTTCGGCAAGGGCGACCGCCTTGGCGTGGTCGGCCCGAACGGGTCTGGCAAGACGACGCTCCTGTCCATCATATCTGGCGCCCTGGAGCCGGACGGCGGCGCGGTGGACCGGGGCGCGTCCACGGTGTGCGCCCATTACGCGCAGACGGCTGACGGGCTTCCCATGGACGCGCGCGTCATCGAATATATCCGCAGGCACGCTGAGCTCACGCGTATGGGCGACGGCTCCGAGCTTGACGCCGAGCGCCTCCTTGAGCGCTTCCTCTTCGACCGCGACATGCACGAGCAGAGGCTGTCCACCCTTTCAGGCGGCGAGCTTAGGCGCCTCCAGCTGGTGGCCACGCTGGCCGGCCATCCCAACGTGCTGGTCCTGGACGAGCCGACCAACGACCTGGACATAGACACCATTGAGCTTCTGGAAGACTACATAGACGGCTTTGAGGGCTGCGTGGTGGCCGTGTCGCACGACCGCGCCTTCCTGGACGGGGTCACGGATATGACGCTGGTCTTTGACGGCTCGGGAGGCGCGAGCCTCTTTCCCGGATGCTATGGCGACTACAAGGTCTATGCCGACGAACGCGCCGCCGGCGCCCGGGATGCGCCCGCGGCGGCGGCACGGGCAGACGACGGCCGCGGTTCCAACCGGGCGCGCCGGGCCAGCTGGGCGGAGCGCAGGGAATACGACGGCATTCTGGACGAGATAGCCGCCCTGGAGGCGGAGAAGGCCGACCTTGAGAGCTTGTTCTCAAGCGGCTCGTCGGGTCCCGAGCTTGAGTCTGCCTCGCGGCGCTACGCCGAGCTCGGGCCGCTCATAGACGCGCGCACGGCCCGCTGGGAGGAACTGGCGGCCATCGTGGAGGAAGGTTGAGTCCCATGGACGAGTCCAAACGCATAGACGAACTGGAAACCAAGCTGGCCTGGCAGGAGGCCGCCCTTGCCGACCTTGGTTCACTGGTGATCGAGTACCGGACCCGGGTTGAGAGGCTGGAGGGCGCGATGAAGCTTTTGTCCGGTCGCCTTTCTGATCTTGCCGATGCGGGCAAGGAACAGGGCATGCCGGCGTCCGAGCGCCCGCCGCATTACTGAAAACCGAGCCAATTTAAAAAAGGAGCCTTAACTGATAAGGGCAAAAAAACGGCGCCGGGAGGGCGGCGCCGTTGTCGTACTTTTTGCGTGATGGTAAGCGCGCCGAGCCCCGGCAAGGGAAACTACAGCGTGAAGGTCAGTCCGTTCACCAAGAGGCCGGGCAAGAGGCAGCCGCCGACCTGGCGCGCCTCATAGGTGGCGCTTTCCACGATCAGGTGGCGTTCCTTGGTCACGGCCTCGAGCTTGGACCCCAGCATGGCGTACAGGGATTCGTCCCAGCGCATGTCCTTGATGGGCCCGACCACCTGGCCGTTCTCAACCCACAGGCAGGAGAAGCGCGTCATGCCCGTCACGCGGGCGCTGGCCGTGTCGCTCCAGTTGAGATAGTGGAAGTTGGACACGTACACGCCGGTGCCCAGGGCCTTGAGGGCGTCGGCTTCCGGCAAAGCGCCCGAGCCTATGGCCGGAGAGCGCACGCCTTCCCAGGCGGTGGCCGCGTTGGACGCTATGCCGTACTGCTTGGCGCTGCGGGACGACACCAGGGTGTTGGCCAGCTTGCCGCCCTTGATCAGCTCCAGCGTGTCCGCGGCCAGCTCGCCCTCGCCGTTGAAGGCGGGTTCTACGCCCAGGGTAAAGTCCTGGGTCAGGCTGAAGAGCGGCGACATGCTCTCGCGGCCTTCCTTGAGCGCCAGGTAGGCGCTCTCGCCCTGCCTGAGGCCCCGCTCGCCCAGGCCGTTCCAGCTGAAGAAGGTGATGAGCTCGTTGAGGGCGTCCGCGGTGACGAAGGCGCGGTAGGCGCCAGGCTTTAAGGCCACCTCGGGCTTGTGGAGGTTCTCCAGGGCCATGCGGGTGGCCGACAGGCGGGCGGCGTAGTCCGCGTCGACAAAGTCTCGGCCGGCGTAGCTTGACTTGACGGCGCGGCCGTTGGGCAGCCAGGCCGAGTAGTCCACCAGGAAGGTGTCCGTGCTGAACCAGTGGCGGGCCCCAGCGGAGTTTGCCGCGCCCCGGCAGATGGTGCCCTGGGAATAGATGCCGGTAAAGTCCAGTCCGGCCGCCGGTCCCAGGACCTTCTGGGGTATGGCGTCGTCTGCAAGGAGCTTGCCCGAGTAGCTGGCGTCCGAGGTGTCGGCGGACGTGGGCCGAACCTGGTAAGGGTCGTCCGGGAGCAGGGCCGAGGCCACGCGCGCGCGGCTGATGGCGTCCGCGACCGTGGCTGCGTCGGCCGCCTGGTCTCCGGACAGGCCCACCTGCAGGCGGTAGGTCTTGGCTCCGCGGAAGAATTTCATGCCCACGTATGCCTGGTCCACAAAGCCGGTCTGCCGGACCTTGCAGTTATTGAAGCGCATGAACGCCGAGCGTTCGGCGTCAAAGGTCAGGGACAGGGCCTCGTCGCCCTGCAGTTCCCCCAGGGCAAGCTTCACGATGGCGTCGAACTGGGTCTTGAAGTCGGCCGCGCCGCTCATTTCGCACCTCCGAACACTTCCACGTCGTTGAACGCGCACACGGGGCTGGCATGGCCCACGAAGATCACCTGGTTGGGCTCGCCCTTGCCGCAGTTGGGCGTGCCGAAGAACTCGAACGTGGACGCGTCGCCCACCGCGCTCAGGTTGCGCCAGAAGCTGGACGACACGCCCCGGTAGTTGGGGTCGCGGACGGTGCGCGTGAGCTTGCCGTTCTCTATCAGGGTGCCGTACTCGCAGCCGAACTGGAACTTGTTGCGGTAGTCGTCTATGGACCACGAGCGGTTGGTGCGCATGAGGACGCCCTTCTGGACGCCGGCTATGATGTCCTTGAAGCTGGACGAGCCGGGCTCCAGGTTGAGGTTGGCCATGCGGTCTATGGGCGGGCGGTTCCAGTCCGACGCGCGCTGGTTGGCCACGCCGGGCACGCCCGAGCGGGCCTGGCTTTCAAGGCTGCCCAGGGCCTTGACCAGGACTCCGTCCTTGATGAGGAATTCCTTGCGTGCCAGGTTGCCTATCTCGTCGGCGCCGTAGGACGCCAGCTCGCCGCGCACGGTGGGGTCGTAGCTGATGTTCATGAGCTCGGAGCCGTACTGGAACGAGCCCACGTCGGCCAGCTTGACGAAGGTAAATCCGGCAAAGTTCCGCTCGTCGCCCAGCATGCGGTCCACTTCCAGGGGATGGCCCACGCTCTCGTGGATCTGGAGCATCATCTGGTCGGGCATGAGGACCAGGGTGCGCGTGTCGCTGGGGCAGTTTTCCGCCGACACGAGCTCCACGGCTTCCTCGCCCACGCTTGTGGCCTTGTCCAGCAGGGCGGACGTGTCCAGGAGTTCCCAGCCGCCCTGGCGCGTAAGGCCCCGGGGACCAAAGGCGCTACGCCTCTGCACGATGGCTCCGTCCCGGGCTATGGCCTGCATGCTGGTACCCAGGTAGTGGAGGGTCTGGCTGATGTCGGCGCCGTTGGTCGACACGATATCGTACTCGTAGGTGCCGGACTCGACCATGGCGGCCGTCTGGATGATCTTGTCGCCCACCTTGAGGGCCGTACAGGCGCCGGACAGGAAGCCGAATACCGCGTCGGCGGCCGGGGCGGACAGGCGCGCCCGGGGGGTTTCCCATACCAGCTTGGTGGCCGGCCGTACGTCCAGGCTGAACGCGTGCACGCCCTTGCCGGCGGCGGCCTTGGCGGCTGTCAGGGCCCTGCTGGCCGCCCGGGCTATGCCCTCGGGGCTCAGGTCCTGGGTGGCGGCATAGCCGAACTGGCCCTGGAAAAAGGCCTCCAGCATGACGCCCTGGTCGTCGGTCTCAACGGCCTGCTCCAGAACGCCGTCCCTGGCCATATACAGGCGCTGTACACCGCGGCGGCGGCGCAGTCCCAGCCATTCCGCCCCGGGAACTGCGGCCGCTGCCGCGTCCAGGAGCCGTTTGAGGTCGTGTCGCATGGCAACTCCTTTATCGAAACGTAACGGCTCAGTGTAACGTTCAAAATTATTGAACGTCAAGTCTTTCTTGCATAGGAACTGGTCAGCTAGCGTGTTTAGCCGCTGTCGTATATAGTGGCGGGATGCGAGTGATCATCGTGGGTGCCGGCATGCTTGGCATTCACATTGCCAGGGAGCTGATAGAAGAGCGGCGCGATGTTGTCCTGATCGAAAAGGACACGGAAACGGCCCGGGTGGCCTCCAACGAGCTGGACTGCCTGGTCATGCATGACGACGGTTCCCGCCCGGAAGTGCTCCGCAAGGCCAAGATAGCCGACGCCGAGTGGTTCCTTGCGCTGACGGGCTCAGATGAGGTGAACATTGTGGCCTGCGGGCTGGTGGCCGCGGAAAACAAGTCTGTCCGGACCGTGGCCCGCGTTGCGAATCCCTTTTACTCGACCCTGTCAGAGGCGCAAAGGCGGGCCTTTGGCCTGGATGTTATCGTGAATCCGGCCATGGCCACAGCGGAGGCCGTGGCCCGCATCGTGGACGCCGGCTTTGCCGAGGACGTGGTTCCCCTGCATGACGGACAGCTGCAACTGCGCTACCTGGACGCGGGCGCGGTGCCCGGCTTTTCCGGCCGGACCTTGCAGGAGCTCCGCGGCCAGTCAGGCAGGGAGTTCCTGGTGGCGGCCGTGGTCAAGAACGGAACGCTTTCCGTGCCGTCCGGCGACTACCGCGTGGCCAGTGACGACATGCTCGACATCCTGGGCACGCCCGAGGACCTGGACGGCGTGTCTGGTCCTGTGGCAGCCGTGCGTCAGGCTACCCGCAAGGTGCTTATCGTGGGCGCCACCCGCGTAACCGAGCATCTGGTGCAGAGGCTCCAGGAGCGGGAGCTTGAGCGGGCCCGGGGCCTGGGCCGCATCCTCAAGGGCTTGTTCAGGTCCAGAAGGTCCATCACCGTGCTGGATTCATCCCGGGAGGCGGGCAAGCGCCTGTCCAGGGTTTTCCAGGGCATCGAGGTGGTCAACGGCGACAGCTCGGAATTCGGGGTGCTGGAACAGGCCGGGGCTGACAGGGCAGATCTGGTGGTGTGCGCCACGGAATCCCAGACCTACAACATGCTGACCGCCCGTCTGGCCAAGTCGCTGGGCGCGGCCAAGGGCATTGCCATTACCATCAATGACCGCTACGCCCCCCTGGGCGGCGTCCTTGAGCTCGACGCCGTGGTGAACATAAAAAACGTGGTTGCCGCCTTTGCGCTGGAGCTGATCCGCCGCGCCCACATACGCACCATCCATGACTTTTTCGAGGACGACGTGGAAATCGTGGAGCTGGCCGTGGAGGACTCGTCGCCAGCGGCCGGCAAAAAGCTCATGGACCTGTCCTTGCCCAAGGGCTCCCTGGTGGCCTTTATGCTAAAATCCGGGGAGCTGACGGTACCGAGCGGCCGCACGGTCATAGACAGCGGCGACACCGTTGCCTTTGTGGTACGCAAAAGCGGCATAGGCGCCCTTGAGAGGATCTTTGGAGGGCGGGGTGGAGCCTAGGCCGCTCGCCAGGGCCCTGGCCCTGCTTTTGTCCATCGTGTCGGGCTTCATGGCGGCCTGCATGGCGGTGGGTCTGGCGCTCGGAGAGGGGGCGGCAGCCGTACATGCCTTTGCCCTGCCCGTGGCGGCCGGCCTCTGTTTTCTGGTACTGGTCCTGGCCACGGGCCGCAAGCGCGATAAGCCTGCCTTGTCCACCAAAACCGGGTACCTTTTTGTCACCCTGGGCTGGACCCTGTCAGGAGTGCTTGGCGCCTTGCCGTTTGTGCTGTCGGGTTCCATCCCGTCCTTTGTGGACGCCCTGTTCGAGACCATATCCGGACTGACCACCACGGGCGCGACCGTGCTATCCGACATAGAGAGCCTTCCCGACTCCATACTCCTGTGGCGCGCTACCACGCACTGGCTGGGCGGCATGGGCATCGTCGTGCTGACGGTGGCCGTGTTTCCCCTCCTGGGCATGGGCGGCAGGGCCCTCATGGAAGCCGAGGCGCCCGGTCCCCAGGTGGACAAATTCACCCCGCGCATCTCAGAAACCGCCAAGATTCTGTGGCTCATCTATCTAGGACTGACAGTGCTTGAGACGGCCCTGCTCATGCTGGGTGGCCTGGACCTCCTGGACGCGGTAACCCACTCGTTCGCGACCATGGCCACCGGCGGTTTTTCCACGCGGAACCAGTCCGTGGGCGCCTTTGGCTCGGGTTACGTTGACTGGGTTGTCACCGTGTTCATGGTCCTGGCCGGCATGAATTTTTCCCTCCACTGGCGCATGCTCCGCGGGGACTTCAAGGCCGTGTTCAAGAACAGCGAATTTGTCACCTATATCCTGATATTCGTGGCGTCCAGCGGCGTGATGGCCCTGGATCTGATGCGCGGAGGCGCCTACCAGGGCTTTGGGCAGGCCCTGCGCTATTCGGCGTTCCAGACGTCGTCCATCCTGACCACCACCGGGTTTGTCACCGCGGACTACCTAGCCTGGCCGGCCCTGTCCCAGGCCATCCTGTTCGCTCTCATGTTCATTGGAGGCTGCGCGGGGTCCACAGGCGGCGGAATCAAGGTGGGCCGCATCGTCACCCTGTTCAAGATGGGCCTGTCCGAAATGCGCTACCTGCTCAACCCACGGGGCATATACGGCGTGTATGTGGACGGCCACTACCTTAAGAAAAACGTGGTATACGACATAGCGGCCATGGTTTTCCTGTACGCGGCCGCCATTATCGTGAGCACCCTGGTGGTTGCGTCGGGCGGTTACGACATACAGACGAGCATCACCGCCACCCTTGCCACGCTGGGCAACATAGGCCCGGGCTTTGCCCTGGTGGGACCGGTGTTCAACTACGACTTTTTTCCCGATTACGTGACGGCCTGGCTGTCCTTTGTGATGCTCCTGGGGCGCCTGGAGATATACACGGTGCTGGTGCTCTTTACCCGTTCGTTCTGGAAGCGCTAGCCGGTTTTATCTTGACCTTGTACATGGCCCGGTCGGCCATGGCCAGGAGCTCCTCAGGGTCGTGGGTGTCGTCCGGGAAGACAGCCATGCCGACGCTGGCGGACAGCTTGATGCTTCCGGCCGCTCTGAAGGCCTCCGTGAAGCAGGACTCGGCCTTTGCGGCCACGATACGCGCCCCCGCGTCGCCGCACAACGGGGCTATCACCGCGAACTCGTCGCCTCCCAGCCGGGCCACCGTGTCGCCGCGCCGGAAGGCCGCGCTCAGGCGGGCGGCAGCCTCCACCAGCACCGCGTCCCCGGCGGCGTGTCCAAGGGTGTCGTTCACTTCCTTAAAGCCGTCCATGTCCAGCATGAGCAGGGCCACGCGACGGCCGTCGCGCTCGGCCTGGGGCAGCGTTACCGACAGGCGGTCCCAGAACAGGAGGCGGTTTGGCATGCCCGTCAGCTGGTCGCGGTAGGCCATGATGGCCAGCCGCCCGCGCGCGGACACCAGCAGGTAAATGACGACTCCCAACGCGGTGGACAGGCCCAGGAGGATGACCACGCTGGCCACGACATAGACCGTGTAGCGCGGCCATCCCTCGGCCGGCACGGCCGCCATTCGCCACGAGCCGCCCGGCACCACCACGTCAAGGGCAATATGCTCGTCCAGGAAGACGGACTCATCTCCCAGGAACACTGGCCCGTCAACGCCGCGTTCGTCTACTTTGCGGATGGCCAGCCGTATGGCCGTGGCGTCATAAAAACCCGCCTGGCGGTATACCTCGTCCTCGTTCAGAACCACGCTGGCCTGGCCCCAGTATTCAGGGCCCAGTTCGCCGATGGGAAAGATGCCCATGCGCGTGATGATGCCGCGCCCGCCCTGGACCAGGTCCAGGGGGCCGGAGAGGATGGGCTTTCTGGTTTCCATGGCCAGCCTGAGGGTGGGCGCCTGTTCGGGTATGAGGGAAAGGTCCTTGCCTATGGCAGCTTCGTTCCCCTGGTACGGAAACGCAAAGCCTATGACCGTGCCCTTGATCACCGATATGTTGCGTATTACGGGGTCGTCCATGATCAGGGCGGAGGTATAGGCGTTGAATTCGTCGGTGGTCATGTCCGGGTTGGTTTCTATGTACGCCACCAGGCCACGTTCCATGGACAGCTTTTCGTTGAGCACGTTCTCAAGGCGGGCGCGGAGGCGCGACGCTTCCTGGGACACCTCGACGCGCTCCATGTCGCCCAGGTGGGCCATCCAGAAATGGGCAGCGGTCGCGGACAGGACATAGAGCAGGCAGGTGGTCAACACGCCAAAGATAACGGCGGGGCGCCTGTAGGGGATGACGTCGCTGTCCAGCTCGCCTGGTAAGGTTACCACGGCTATAAGGATAGACTCGGTACGCCCAACGCGCAAGATGCCGGGCGTGAACCATTCCCGGCCCGGCGGGCGCGTGCGATGCTCCTCGCAGTAACGGTACATCCACTTGACCGCCGAGCGAGGGTCAGCTACAAACAGTGCATCTACCTTCGAGAGGGCGCCTAGGGTTCCGCCCGGCCAGCGTGAAGACGCTGCCGGTGGCCGAGACCGAGCGGCGCCGGCGGCCGCGTGACAGCCGCGACACCCACGGGACAAAAGCCCGAGGACGGAGTCTCGATCGACCACGGGACCCGTCTGCCGCTCTGGCGGCGCCGTCCCGTCGACTCGGAGGTCCCCCATGGCCGCCATCGTGGCCGAAAACCTGTCCAAGCGTTTTATTCTCCGCGTGCGGCCCCAGGGGCGCTTTGCCGCCCTGCGCGCTCTGGTGCGGCCCGAGCGCCGGATCGTCGACGCCGTCAAGGGCGTGAATTTTTCGGTGGATGAAGGCGAAGTGGTCGCCTTTCTTGGGCCCAACGGGGCGGGCAAGTCCACAACCATCAAGATGCTGACCGGCATACTCACGCCTTCCGGCGGCGGAGCCCGCGTGCTTGGCCTTGATCCAGCCAGGGAGCGCAAGCGCCTGGCCTGGTCCATAGGCTCGGTGTTCGGGCAGAAGAGCCAGCTGTGGTTCCACCTGCCGCCGGCCGACTCGTTCAGGCTGCTTGGCGCGGTGTACGAGGTGGAACCGAAGCTCCTGCGGGAGCGCACCGGCGCGCTTGTGGAGCGCTTTGGCCTTGCCGAGCTCATGGACGTGCCCGTGCGCAAGTTGTCGCTTGGGCAGCGCATACGCTGCGAGATAGCCGCCAGTCTCATACACGCGCCCCGGGTGCTCTTTCTGGACGAGCCGACCATAGGGCTGGACGTGGTGGCCCGCAAGGAGATCCGCCGGCTGATAGAGGAGCTCAACAAGCGCGACGGCGTGACCGTCTTCCTCACCAGCCACGATATGGGCGACATAGAAAAGGTGTGCAAGCGGGCCGTGATCATCCACCACGGCGAGGTGGTGGTGGACGAGTCCATGAAGACGCTCAAGCATCGGGCCCTGTCCCGCAAGCACGTTGGTGTGCGCTACGCCCGTCCCACGTCCATGGACCTGCCCGGCCTGTCGCCTCTCAAGCGCACCGAGCAGAGTGCGCGCTACGAGGTGGACACCAACCGCCATGCCCTGCGCGACGTGGTGCGCGCCCTGGCCGAGCGCGGCGAGCTGGTGGACATCACGGTTGAGGACGAGCCGCTTGAGAACGTGATCGAGCAGATATACGCGGCGCGCTCGGGCGCGGAGGCGGCGGCCGTGACGCGGGGAGGCTCGGCATGAGGGCCAGGCTCTATTCCGTGGCCGCGTCCACGTCTCTGCGGGAACGCACCATGTACCTCGGGAATTTCACGGCGTCCATGCTGACCTACGGTCTCTTTGTGTTCATCTTCTCCCGGGTATGGGCCGGGGCTTACGCCGGACGCTCTGAGATAGCCGGCTACACCCAATCCATGGCCGTGTGGTATTTCATTGTGGCCGAGATCACGAGCTTTGGCTTTGGCCGCTATTTCTGGGGCCTGTCGCGCGACGTGAAAAGCGGGCAGGTGGCGTACCAGCTGGGCCGGCCGTACGACTTTGTGGCCTACAACTACGCCGAGCGGGTGGGAGGCAGCCTTGCGGACGCCGCCGTCATTTTGGCCGAGGGCCTGGCGGTGGGTTTCCTGCTGGTGGGCACGCCGCCGTCCGCGGGCGGCGGCCTTGGGGCGGAAATCCTGCGGGGAGGGCTCCTGGCCGTGTCGCTTCTCCTGGCCGGGTCGCTCAACTTTCTTCTCCATTTCAGCATATCGCTGACCGCCTTCTGGCTGGAGGAAAACGACGCGTTCTACTGGGTGTACCAGAAGCTCGTGCTGGTAGTCGGCACGCTGGTGCCCATCGAGTTCCTGCCGGACACGGTGGCGGCGGCGGCTTTATGGACGCCCTTCCCGTACCTGTCCTGGGCGCCCGCGCGGGTGTTCGTCGCCTTTAGCCCGGCGGACGCGCTGTCCCTGATAGCCAGGCAGCTGGCCTGGGTGGCGTTTGCCGTGCTCCTGGCCCGCGCCGTCTTCTCCCTGAGTTCCCGGCGCGTGGCCCTCAACGGAGGCTGATCATGAGGAAATGGAGACTGGCGGCGTATGGCCGCTTCATGGCCGCGGCTTTTGCGGCCAACGTGAAGAGCGTGATCGAGTATCGGGTGAACTTCCTGGTGCAGACCTTTGGGATGATGCTGAACAACGCGGCTTTTGCCGCCTTCTGGGCCGTGCTGATAGGCCGGACGGGGGCCGTGGGCGGCTACGGTTTCCAGGACGTGATGTTCGTGTGGGGCCTGGTGTCCACGGCTTTTGGGCTGGCCCACATCCTGGCCGGCAACGTGCGCCAGCTGGGCAGGATCATCATGGAAGGATCCCTGGACGTGTACCTGCTCCAGCCCAAAGACGCGCTCCTCAATGTCCTTTTGTCCAAGACCGACGTGGGGGCCTGGGGCGACCTTCTGTACGGCTTTGTGGTCCTGGGTCTCCTCCCCGGCCTGAGCCTTGAGCGCCTGGCCCTGTTCTGCGCCCTGGCGGTGCCGGCGGCCGTGATATTCGCGTCGGCCTTTGCCATGGCCGAAAGCCTGGCCTTCTTCATGGGCAATTCCCAGGGCATAGCGGGCGCCCTGAGCGAGTTCCTGTTGTCTTTTTCGCTGTATCCGGAGGGCGTGTTCGGGAAGGGTCTCCGCTGGGTGCTGTATTCGTTGGTACCTTCGGGCTTTGTGGCCTTTGTGCCGCTGCGCGTGTTCCGTTCCATGGACTGGCCCCTGGTGCCCGCCCTCTGGGGCGTGGCCATCGTGTACGCGGTACTGGCCAGGGCGTTCTTTGGCCTGGGCCTCAAGCGCTACGAATCCGGCAACCGCATGGATACCCGCGTGTAGGCCGGGCGTGAACGGCAGGGGAAGCGGCGACGGCGCTGTCCGAAGCCGCTGGACTTGAGGCCGTGTATGGTATACTGCGCCCACTAGCGCAGCGTTGGAGGATAGTCATGGCGTCGTACCATCCCCGCAGGCGGGACAAGGAAATCCTGGACCAGGAACAGCTGACCGGCATCCTCAAAGCCGGGAAATACATGACCCTGGCCCTGGCCAGGGTCGACGAGCCGTACATCGTGACGCTGAGCTATGGCTACGACCGGGATAGCGGGAACGTGTATTTTCACAGCTCCAATCACGGCGACAAGCTCGACTTCATCAGGGCCAACGACCGGGTATGCGCTACCGTCATCCAGGACCGCGGGTATCTGGATGGCAAGTGCGACCATGACTACGCGTCCCTGGTCATACGCGGCCGGATGGCCGTGGTCACGGACCTGGCCGAGAAGAAGCACGCCCTCCTGACCCTGCTTGGGCACCTTGAGAAGGATCCGCAGCCGATACTGGAGCGCAACATCAAGAACGACGCGTCCTACGACGCGGTTACCATACTCAGGCTGGACATCGACTCCCTGCGGGGCAAGGCGTACAGCGCGTGAGGCGCGGACCGGCTGAGGTCCGCGCCGCTTGAAGGGATACCAGACATGAGCCGCGCCAGCGCGCTTCCCACGGCAAAACTGCCCCCGGAGATATACGCCCTCTTTGTGGTGCGACTTGTGGTATCCGCGGGCAGCTTTGTGGGGCCGTTTTTGACCATGATCCTCACCATCAAGCTGGGCTACGCCGACGGCGCCGCGGGCGCCTTCGTATCGGGCGTTACGGTTGCCGGCGCCGTGGGCTTGTTCGCCGGCGGCCACCTGGGCGACAGGCTGGAACGGGCAGGCGTCCTGCGCTGGCTCCAGGCCGCCACGGCCGGGATCTTCCTGGTGTGCGCCCTGGTCGGCTTTACGCCCGTTACGCCCTTTCTGATGGCCGCCGCCCTGGTGACGCTTCAGGGTACCTGGCCCCTGATCAACGCCCTGGTCGCGGACAGGGCCCCGCCCGAGCGGACCAAGGAAGCCTTTGCCCTGATCTACTGGGGCAACAACATAGGGTTCTCGATCGGGCCGCTGATAGCCGGACTGCTGTTTGACGCCGCCCCGCGCGCCCTGTTTGTCGGCAACGCGGTGGCCCTGTTCATAGCGGCAGGCGTGGTCGGCCTATTCGTACGGCGGCCGGGCGCGGCGCCTGGAGGCGCCCAGGCGGCCGTCGCTGAGCGGGCCGCTGAGGCGACGATCGTAGCCCGTCCCCTTTCAAGAAAGTCCGCCCTGGTGGACGCGCTCAGGCGCCATCCCATCCTGGTGCTGTACGGCCTGTCCAGCGTGCTCGGCTCCTTCATTTACGCCCAGCACAGCTTTGCCCTGCCCGTGTACCTCAAAGACGGGCTTGGGCCGGAACTCGGGCCCAAGCTGTTCGGCTCGGCCATGACCACCAACGGGCTGACCGTGGTACTGCTCACATCGCTGGTGACCCTTTTGTCCAGGCGGCTTCCCAGCCTGGCTGCCGTTTCCCTGTCCTATCTCTTCTACGCGGCCGGGTTTGGCGGCTACGCCCTGTCTTTGTCCGCCCTACCCATACTGGGCATGACCGCCTTATGGACCGTGGGCGAAATCCTAGGCGCGACCAACGGCAACGCCTTTATAGCGGAACGTTCCCCGCCGGAATTCCGGGCGCGTATCAATTCCTTCATATCCGTCTGTCACGTGGCTGGCGGCGCCATGGGGCCGCTGGTGGCCGGCGCCGTCTCCGACGCACGGGGATCGGCGGCCGTGTGGCCGTTTGTGGCGGTCTTATCCCTCTTGAGCGCCGGGTTCAGTTTGTTCATCTACCGCGGCGACACGATCCGTAGCTCCGCCAAGCGTTGATGAGGCTGGGCCGCGTTCTTGCGCTCGCGCTTCCTTGACAATATGCTAGAGAACACCGGCGTGAATGTTCGATTTCTGAACGCTCCTGGACACTGCCCGTGCTAGCATGCGGCATGAACGGAACCAGCGGAGGGCCTCGGATGCGATTCTGGACAACAGTGGGCGTTATGGGCCTTGCTCTGGCCGTGGCCGTGGCCGTGTTTGCCTGCGCCCAAGGTGAGCCCGACCCCGAGCCTGCCGGAGCCGCCGTGGCCGAGCCCTGGGCGCCCGATGGCCGCGCCCTGGCCCTGGCAGATCGACTCCGGGGACAAGGGGGTCTGCGCGTCGCCACCACCCTGACCGAGGGCATATACGAACCGCGCGCGGATGGGAGCCCAGGCGGGTTCATGACCCTGCTCGCGGCCGAGTTCGCGCGTCGCCTGGACCTTCCCCTGGTCATTGAGGTGGTGGGGTACGACGAGCTCTTGGCCGTCAACGGCCAGCCCGTTTTCGATGATCCGCCCCCGGACGCCACGCCGGACATTTTTTCCCGCGTGGACATGGTCGTCCACGCCCTGACCCCGCTCCTGTGGCGCGAGAAAATCAGCACCCTGGTTCCCGTGGTCCCCAACCGTATCCTGACCGTGTTCCCCAAAGGAGCACAGGCGCGCGGGGTGCAGGAACTTTCGGGCAAGTCGGCGCTCGTCATCAGGCGGACCAGTTTTGAGGCGTACGCCCGGGATCTGGTGGACCGCCTGGGTATCGACCTGCGGCCCGAGCTGAAGCCCTATGACTACGACACGATCGGGGCCGTGGTGGCCGGCGAGGCGGATTTCACGTTCCGCGACGCTTTTGGGCTGGCCAGCGTGCTCATGACCCGCGGCGACATAACCGTGGGCCCGAGCGTTTCCGAACAGCAAAGCCTGTGCTGGGCGCTCCAAAAGGGCAACGACGAACTGGAGTCGGCGCTCAGGTCCTTCCTGGATTCCGCCAGGCTGGACGGGACGCTCAGGCGCCTGTGGTCCGATTCTTTCCGCATGACCTACGACGAGTACGAGATCCTGGCGCGTTGCCGCGACATAGCCATGCCGGCTATCACGGAAGCCCAGGCCGAGCGCATTTCGGAACTCAGGCGCTCGGGCCTGCGCGCCGCCCTGGACGCCGACCTGACCGTGTATGAAAGCCGCCCCGGCCTTCCCCCGGCCGGCTACCATTACGCCCTCCTGGCCCGATTCGCGGAGACGTTCGGCATAGAGCTGGTCGTGGAAACCGTTAGCTTTCAGGATTTCTGGACGGCAGGCGGCGCCTTGCCGGAGCGGGTCAAGACGGATCCCAAACTGCCCTGGACCCCCGACCTCATACGGCGCGTGGACATGTATGTGGCCCCGTTCACGCCCCTGCCGTGGCGGGAAAAATTCCTCCGTTTTGTGCCCGTGTTCCCCAGCACCCTGGTGTGGATTTTCCGCGAGGACGACCGCGTGGAGTCCATAGCCGACCTGGAAGGCCGTCCCCTGTGCGTGCTGGCCGATTCCAGCTACGAGCCCTGGCTGGCCGAGCGCCTGGCTGAGACCGGCGTCAGGCCCGTCGTAACGCGAACGCAGTCCATGGGCCAGAGCGTGGACCTGGTGGCCACGGGAGCGGCGGACGCCACGCTGGCCGATTCCAGCTTTGCGGTGGCCTGGCTGCGCGGCTATGCCACCTTGGCCATGTACCCCGCGTCAAAGACCGTGGACGAACTGTCCTGGGGCGTGAAAAAAGACGACGAGGAACTGGCCGGTTTGCTGCGCGCCTGGCTGGACGCGGCCAAAGCCAGGGGCGCGTTCGAGGATGTCTGGTACGACTATCACGGTTCGTCGTTCGCCGAGTATCTCGGTGTGGTCGGGCGCTAGTCTATGAGGCTCAGGGCGCGCCTGGTCATGGTAATCGTGCCGGTGGTTGCCGCCGTCGGCCTGGTAACGGGGGCGGCCGTGTACGCGGCGTCCGCGGGCACGGTCAGGCGGCTGTACCAGGACCTGCTGGCGTCCCGCTCAGGGGCCGTGCTTCAGGGCATCCGCGCGGAATACGACACTGTTGTCCGCCTGGGCATAGACGACTCCCCGTTTTACTCCCGCTCGGCCCAGAATGAGGCCCTGGCCCAGGTATCCCAGGCGTCCGGGCAGGAAGTGGGCGTGGTGGTTTTAGGCGCCGACGGCAAGGTACTGGCCAGCCCCTGGGAGGCGGTGGGCACCGCGTCGTCCATGGTGATTGTGCAAAGCCTGGGGCGGGGCGACACGGGGCCTGGCTACTGGGGCCTGGGCTACAAGTCTTTCCTGGGCTGGAACGAGGCTTTTGAACCCTGGGGTTGGACCGTCATCCTGGCCGTGCCGGCGGAATACATATCCCAGGCGGCCGCTTCGTCGCTCCCGGCCGTGGGCGTGGTGGTGCTCCTGGGAATCATGGCCGCAAGCCTGGCCGCCAGAAGCGCTGGACAACGGGTGGCCGCGCCCCTGGAGGCGCTTGAGGCGGCCACCATACTGATGGGCCGCGGCGAGATGCAGGTGCGGGCAGACGAAACCGGGGACGGCGAGGTCTTGTCGCTTGCCAAATCCTTCAACGCCATGGCCGGCGAGCTGGGCATGGCCACGGCCGGCCTTGAGGACCAGGTGCGCGCTCGCACGGCCGAACTGACGGCCACCATACGGCAGCTGGAGGAAGCCCGGGACGAGCTGGTGCGCAAGGAAAAGATGGCGGCCATGGTCACCCTGGTTGCCGGCGTGGCGCACGAGGTGAACACGCCCCTGGGCGTATCCATAACCGCGGCAAGCTACCTGGCCGACCAGCTCCGGAGCGTGGCCAGGGGCGACGATCCCGGCGTCGTGCTTCCCAACGAGCATCTTGTGGCGGCGACCGAGTCCATAGACCTTATCCAGTCCAACCTCCAGCGCGCGCGCAACATACTCCGTTCGTTCAAGGAACTGGCGGCCGACCAGATGACCGGGCAGCGCCGGGTGATCCACCTGGGTACCTACCTGGGTGACATTCTGGACAGCATCCGGCCGGAACTCAGAAAGCACAGGGCCAGCGTCAGTCTGTCCTGTCCCCAGAACCTGGAGCTGGATACCTGGCCGTCAGCCTTTACGCAGATCGTCAGCAACCTGATCATGAATTCCCTGACCCACGCCTTCCGGCCGGACGAGGGCGGGATCCTTACCCTGGACGTGCGGCAGGACGGCTCAGACGTCGTGATCGAGTATGCGGACAACGGCGTGGGCATGGACCAGGACACGGCAGCCAGGGCCTTTGAGCCGTTCTTCACCACCAGGCGGGGAGCGGGAGGCACGGGCCTGGGCCTGTCTATCGTGGACTCGGCCGTGTCGCGCGTGCTGCACGGCAGCGTGCGCATGGAATCGTCGCCCGCTTCCGGCACGCGTTTTGTCATCCGCTTCCCGCTACATGCCCCTGATGAGGACGAGCCGGACGCCTAGCAGACTGCCGGCAAAACAAGCGGCGTTGCCCGCGGCCTGTCAGTCCGCCGCATTATGGCGAGCTGGTATCCCGCGGATCGTTCTCCGGTTTTCTAGCGACCAAGCGAACGGCCGCGGCTGCCAGAAACCTGTCCACGCCCCAAAGCGCGTACCCAAGGACCAGGAAGGCGGCGGCCGAGCCCAACGAGAAAAGCGCCACGTGTCCGTAGGAACCCAAGCCGTCGGGCGGGGGAGCCGGGTTGATGAACCAATAGGGATAAAACCCGGACACGCTCCCCACAAGCAGGGAGCCCGCAAGGTACGCAAGCGGGTAGCCGAGCCACAGCGCTGGAGCCGTGGGCTTGAGCAGGCCTCGCTCGCCAAAGACCAGCCAGTACGCCCAGAAGGCCAGCGGCGTCCACGCGTGCAGAAGCGAATTGGCCAGCCCTGCCATGCCCGGGGGGTTCCACAGCCTGGACAGGAACAGGGCGAACATCGTGCTGGTCACCGTGATGGCGAACAGGGCAAGGCCTCGGAACAGGGCCAGGCGGGTTCCCGGCCGGCGGCCGCGGACAAGCGCCAGGGCATCAAGGGCGGCGGCAAGCGCGACCAGGGCGTTGCTCTGGACGGTAAAGTAGCGCCACATGCCAAAAGCCGAGCGCCCGGCTATGGGCAGGGTCATCTGGATGACGATGCCCCCGGCCGCCATGGCCGCAATCAGCAGGGACGCCGGCAGGCGGAAGGCTGAAGCTTTGTTCATCATTCCGCCAGTGTAACCAAAACGCGCCAGTTTACCAATCCAGCAGGGTGCGCGTTCCGGTCAGCCCGCGCAGTTCGGTGGCGTCCATGCTGACTTCCATGGTGCCCAGGTAGGAACCGTCCGCCGCGTACAGCGGCTTGTAGGTGATGTACACAAAGCGCCCGCCCACCTCCAGCCAGAAATCCGCGGTGTCCTTTTCCTTGCGTTTGAACGCTTCCAGAATGCGCTCGACCACGGCCACGCTCTTGTGCGGATGGCAGTTGCGCACGTCGCGGCCTATGATGGCCGGGCTCCTGGGGAACACCCTGTGCGGGGAATCGGAGTAGTAGCGGACCTTGTCGTCCGCGTCCACAAAGGACACGTCCAGGGGCAGGTGCCTCAGCATGAGGTCCAGGATGTCCGGGGGCAGGCTCCCCTCGGACAGGCGTATGCCCGCCGCCTGGTCCTGGCCGGCTTGCGACGACGCGCTGTCCGCGGCCGCTTGGAAATTGGCGTACATGCCGCCTTGGTTGACCAGGGCCGGGTCGTACTGGGCGCCCGGCTTGACCCAGGCAAAGCCAATCGCGTCCTCTCCGCGCCTGACCGCCGCCCAGTCGGCGTCGGACAGGCGCTTCAAGGCGTTGGGCAGGAGGATTTTCTCTTCCATGAATATCATCATGGCTATCTTGCGGGCCAGGGCGCGGGCGGTTTTGCGGGCAAGCCCAGCGCTTCTTGACTGGATGGCCGCGTCAAGCTCCCGGAACGCTTCCCGGATCTCGTCGTGCTTGCCCCACATCACCTTTGAGGGGCCCGTAAAGCCCGTGCGCTCCAGGAAGGGGAAGAGCTGGTTTTCCTTGCGCTGGTAGTGGACGATGATGGGGCGCAGGCTGTCGGCGGCCCTGGTCAGGGCATCCAAGCCTCCCGCGAGCGCAGCAAGCCTGAGCGGGCGCAGGCGCTTCCTGGCCTCCTGGTTTTCGGCGCGGTAGGTGTGGACCGGGTGGCCCGGCATGCGGTCGGCTTTTTCGCCGCGCTCAAGCCCGGCGCGGAACAGGTCCGCGTGCACCTCGCACAGGCGCTGCACTTCCTCAACCGGGGTGCCGGTTTCTATCATGGCCTGTTCCATGGCGGCAACCTCGGCCGCGTCCGCGCCTTTGATCAACTCGTGGAACTCGCGCTTGACCTCCGACGCCGGAACCCCTGCGGCCAGTTTTTCCACGATGACCCTCAGCCGCGCGCTCTTGTCGTCCTGTCCGCCAAAATGCTCGCTCACTCCCTGCCTCCTTGCGCGGGGCCGCCGGGAACACCCTGGGCGTTCCCTGGACGGCCCGCATATCACTGCTCAGTATCCAAGCGCTTTTGGATCCTGCCTGAAAAACGACGACAAAAGGCCGTACAGCTCCGGATAGGCCCTTGCCAAGGCGGACGGCGTGCCGAAAAAGTGCTCGCAGGACACGGCAAAGAATTCCTCCGGGCTGTCCGCCGCGTACTCGTCCAAGGGAAGGGAGCGACGCCTGCCCTTCAGGCGCCTGCTTCCGGCCCGCGCGCGGAAATCCTCGAACGCCGAGCTGAACACGGCCCTCCACGCCGCGCGGGATATGCCGCCGGGCAGGGGCGGAACGCCGTCCAGCCCGCCGTCGCGCTCATCCAGCTTGTGGGCCATCTCGTGGACGACCACGTCGTAACCGTCGCCGTGGCCGGACTCGCGCACGTCGCGCAGGCTGAGTATGACCGGCCCGAGCTCGGTAACGCGCCCGGCCAGCTCGTCGTCGTACTCGGTGACCACGCCTGCGTCGTCCACCGTTTCCATGCGGTGGATAAACCCGTCCGGCTCAAGGAGCACGGTGGACCAGAGCCGGTACCAGGCGGTCCCGAGGTTCAGGATGGGCAGGCAGGCCAGGGCCGCTATGGTCGCCTTGTCCAGCTCCGAGGGCTCGGCACCGCCCACGGGCACAAAGCGTCGCTTTGCCATGAACCACGTGGCGAGCCGCCTCAGTCTCTGGGCGTCCGCTTCCGCTAGGAGGTGCAGGCAGGGCCGGTCGCCGGAGAGCTCAGTCCACAAGGAGTCCGGCAGTGGCTCCCAAACGCGACGGCCAAAGATGCGGCCAAACAATCCCACGTTTTTCCTTTTCCCGGGGCGCGCGCCCGTCTTCGTTTTGAACATAATCCGGCGCCCGGGCGAAAGCAAGCGGATGCGGCATGGGCGTGGCGGACGGCCCCAGGTCGGCAAAATGATGATATGGCATTTCGTGCATTCCGTGCGGTGTCATCGGAGGTATCCTTTCTGGGACGGTTGGCTGGACAAGAGCCATGCCGACAAGAGGGCGGTGAGCGGGGCGATAAGCACCAGGCCGAGCGAACCGACCATGGTGTGGAATACCTCGCTGGATACGTAGGACATGCTGAACATGGTGAGCGGGTTGACGTTTTGGGCCATGAATACCATGAGCAAGCTTGTGAAACCGCCCGTGTAGGCAAGCAGTAGGGTGGTCGACATGGTGCCTATTACCTTGCGACCAACATTGAGCCCGGATTTGGCCAGTTCGATAAAGCCCAGGGCCGGACGTTTCAAGTGCAGTTCCTCCATCGACGCGGCCACGTCCATGGCCAGGTCCATGAAGGCTCCGGACGACGCAAGGAAGGTTCCCGCAAGGAAGATCTGGGCCAGGTCAAGGTGGTCAAAGCCGCTGTACTTGAGCGTCTCCGAGAAGGAGCGCACGGAGCCGTTCAGGTGGTAGGGGTTACTGAGCGCCAGGGCAAGGGCGGCGCTTATGGCGGTGCCCATGACGCTGCCCAGGAAGGCCGACAGCCCGGTTCGCGAAAAGCCGGAAACAAGGAAGATGATGACAAAGGACAAGAGGGCGACCACGGCCAGGCTGGAGAGAATCGCTGGGAATCCTGACAGGAATGCAGGGATGAGGACTTTCCAAATGACCGTGCCTGTAAAAATGAATGAGACAAAGCTCTTGACGCCCGTCCATCCGCCCAGGAGCACCAGGAGCGATAGGAATGCGCACACCAGCCACACCTGGATGTCCAGCCTCCAGTGGTCGACCAGCGTTATATCCGCCGGCCCACCCTCGATTCCGGGCGCTATCACGGCCAGGGCCGTGTCGCCGGCCTTGAAGATTTTGTCTATGTCCGTTTTTCCGTACAGGATGTTGTGGGCCTCTCCCACAAGGCCCTTGAAGGGACCGGCCAGGACGCGTACGGTAGCGTACTGCTCGCCCTGCGTGACGGGCCCGTAATGGCGGATGCCCTGGTCAAAGGTTTCCAGTATGGCCGCCCGTGCACGGTGCATGCCGTCCGGGGCCCGCTCGTATCCCGTGGGAGCCAGCACGGCCAAGCCTGAGATAGCGAGCACGATTGCGACGAACACCATGTCCTTGACGTGGGCGTTTCCCCACGCGTGCCTGAAATACGCCCGTAACGAGGCGCTTAAGCTCATGTACCACTCCAATTTCCGTCCGGGGCAGCCCAAACGGCTACCCCGGTATTCCGGTCCACGACGCTCGCTTTTCTGATGGCCATCCGCGGACACGCGGTTTCCGCGGCTTGCTGGAGCGGTGTCGATATGGTTCCTTGGGTTTAGCAGCCAGGCCGTCGCGGCCTGGCTGCCGCGTGACGAATCAGTTGGTGGCCGGAAGCCTGACGTTCATGACCGCGGCCAGTTTCCTGAAAATATCCGTGTTGTCGTAGTATCCATCAAAGAGCTGTTGGCCGTTGCCGAGGGCGTAGGTCGGCACCGGAACTCCGGTGTGCGAATACGTGGTCCAGCCGATACCGGCGGACTGGTTGGCTATGTGCGTGAGCGTGACGGTCAGGGGTTCGTACCCTCCGTACAGGAGGTACGTGTCCTCCTGAGCGGCTCGTTCCACCTCTCCCTTCATGCTCCGCACAAAGGCCCGCTCTACCATCTCGCGGTCTTTGATCGGGAGGGCGTTTACGTCTATTCCAAAGAAGCGCTGTATCTCCGGCAGCAGGTCTTTCAGGCTGCCCTCTCCTGGAGAGCGGCCGTCCTTGTAGGGATCCAGCACCGTCTGGTCAAAGGCCACGTATGATCCTGTCTGGGCAGAAACCCTCTCGAACGCGGTCGTGTATTTGGTGCCCGCAAAACCAAGGCTCATGCCCCCCGTCTCATGGTCACCGGTTACGACAATAAGCGTGTCCTCGGGATGCAGTTTCTGGAAGGCCACCGCCACCGCTATGGCGCTGTCGAAGGCGAGCGTGTCGCCGATGGATGCCGCGGCGTCGTTCGCGTGGCAGGCCCAGTCTATCTTGCCGGATTCAACGGCTAAGAAGAAGCCTTTGTCGTTCATGAGGAGCTCGATGCCCTTGGCCACGTAGTCCGCCAAGGACAGGTCGTCCGGATGCCGGTCTATCTCGTACGGCATGGCTTCCGAGTCCTGGAGGGTCTCGTTGATGGCTATGACCTTGCCTGCACTGGCAGCGTCGAGCTTCCTAAAGCCATCAGCGGTGTTGACGATCCGGTAGCCGGCCTCCCGCGCGATCGCCAGCACGTCAGCCTGGTCGCCCTTTTTCCCCCTGGGCTGGGCAAAGCCGCCTCCACCGAAGTAGTCGAACCCTGAGGCGACCAGCTGCGTGGCGATGGAGTACATGTCGCCCCGGCTCGGTACCTTGGCGTAGAACGACGCGGGGGTCGCGTGGTCCAGCGATACGTTCGACACGACACCGACCTTCCAGCCCATCTCCTTGGCGTACTCGGCGATGGTTTTGAACTTCAGGGTCTTGCCCGGATCCATGTTGATTACCCCGCTGGCCGTCTTGTTCCCGGTCGCTATCGCGGTGCCCGCGGAGGCTGAATCGGTGATAATCGAGCTCGAATCGTAGGTGGTGGTCAGCCCCTGGGACGGAAACTGGGTGAAGCCCAGTCTGGCCTGGCCCGGGGTTTTTGATGCCAGGGCGTTCGAGTACACCTCTGCGGCGCTCACCTGGGCCATGGACATTCCGTCGCCGATGAAAAGGAACACGTATTTTGCCGGAGCGGTCTCCTGTACGGAGCCGGGAGCCTTTTGTTCCCGTGACCCCATGGCAAACACCTGGGCGCTGCTGAGAGCGAGCGCGGCCAATAGTACCGCGCATCTTGCCGACCTTGTCATTGCTGCCTCCTGGCTTGATTTGGCGGACGGGCGGCGTCCGTTCCGGCCGCCCGGGTGATTCCGCGTCATGCACAGGATGCGGCATGCGTCCGCGCCTATGGTGAGCTGAGTGTTTGTTTGTTGTGAGGAAGGTGCTAACAGGCCGGAGAACTGGTCCCCGGCCTGTTAGGGTTTCAGGGCAGGGCCTTGGCGTTGGACAGTGGCCAGGCCACGGCCAAAGGCTCGGCAAAGAACATCTCGCCGGATATGGCAAAGGGATCGAGCAGGGACGGATAGGTGAGCGACGAAGGGTCTCCGGTCCACAGCTTCCGTTCTTCCATGAACGAGTCCCAGTGGCGGCCGTCCAGGGAGCTGTAGCGGTTGTCGCCCATCAGGAACCATTCGTCCTTGCCCAGGTAGCCGGCGGCAGGGAAGGGCGGGAAGTTGCGCGCGTCGTAGCGGTTGAGCCAGGTGCCTATGACGCGGCGCAGGGTCTCGTCGGAGAAAACCGCGCGCTCGTCCGAGCCGGCCAGGATGTCCCGGGCGCATTCCAGGAGCCTGAGCTTGAGCCAGGCGTTGACCGTGGCCGCTTGCACTTCGTAGGGATTGGACGGCGAGCCTGTGAAGGCGCCCAGGAAAAATTCCTCAAGGTCGGTCCGCGACAGGTTCCGGCCGCTTACGCCCGTGGCCAAGGCGGTCACGGCGCCGGTGAAGTCCGCAACGTTGGTGGGCAGAAAGGCGTTGCTCGGGCCGCCTGAAAGGCCGTAGTCCGAGGCCAGCTGGCCCACCACAGCGCGGGTGGACGCTTCAAGCCGGTCCAAGTCCATGCCGGCGAACATCCTATCTATGTCCAGGATGATCGTGGCCTCAGGTCCCACGGACATGTCGGATGCCGGGTTGGCGAACACGCGTGTGTACGGTTCGGACAGGGCGCGGGCCTCAGAGCCTTTGGTCTGCACGTACACGATGTCGTTCAGCATGTACAGGCGCTCGCCGGGCAGGCCAATCACGCGCTTGACCAGGGGTTCGGCCACAGCGGCGGCCGCGTTGTCCTTGAAGATGGCGTTGGACAGGACCTGCAGGTACTGGCCGAGTATGAAACCCACGTCCTGCCGCTCCTCGGCGGGGACGCGCGGGTTGTGCAGGATGACTATCTCGCCGCGGCCAGGCCTCGACAGGCGGGGCAGCTTGACGTTGGAGAAGGGCGGCTCTATGCCGTAGGCGGGCTTCAGGGATATCAGGCGGTCGCCCACCAGGAGGGTGTTCTCCATTGATCCGGAAGGAATCACGTAGCACTGGAACACGAACGAGCTCAGGTACATGACCAGGATGAAGGCGCCGACTATGGCGTCTACCCAGTCCAGGACCGCAAAGGCCGCGCCCGTGGAAAAGCCGTGGTGGTACTTGCGGCCGTTCTTTACCATGACGCCGCGGGCGAGCAGGGCCTTCTTGCCAAAGGCGGACAGGTACAACACGATGGACGGTATCAGCACCGTGGCTATGGACAGGTAGAACAGGACGTAGGCCATGGTTCTGTTGGCGACCAGGGACACGCCGTAAAAATGCTGGAACCCCTGCAGGGCCACCGCGTAGAACAAGGCCACCCGCGACAGGAAATAGGCCTTTTTCCACTCATCAGCCTTGGCTGCCCTGCGCTGGAGCAGGATGAAGGCGACGGCGGCTGCCCATTTGAGCGCGGTGAACACCCAGGCGGCCGGACGCAGGGGCTCGGCGAACAGGAGCAGGGCCGCGTCAAAGAGGCCCGACCAGCAGAAACCGATCCAGAACAGCACCCGCGTGAGGGGTTTTAGATACTCGAGAAATTTCATAGGTACCGCGTCCTTGCCGCGACGAATGCCGCCAGGATAGCTCCGGCGGGTGGCTGTGCCGCGCCGGAGGCAGTATACCGGATAAGCACCGGCAACGCCAGCAGGTTACGCCCGTAGGCGCCCGTATCGGTACCACATCAAGGCTCCGTCACGCGAGCGGGCGTCTGTGGCGCCCTGCGGGCACTGCGAGAGCATCCGAGCTTGACCGCCCGTGCGCGTGGGCGTAGGATGGGGGTATGCGGAAACGTGTGCTTGCGTTGTTTCTGGCCCTGCTATCCGCCGCGGCCGGCGCCCAAATTGTCGACCTCACCCAATCCGAGATATACGTGCGTTCTGGATTCAAGACAACCTGGATACGCAACCTGCCGCTCTTGGGCGATTCAGCGTGGCTCGTGGTCCAGCCGGAGCGGGGCAAGCGGACCCTGGTCCTACCCGAGCTGAACGTGCCGGGCATGCCCAAAGACGCCGTCAAGAGCCTGTTTCCCATGCCGTCAAAGGATTTCACCATACTGATTCCCTTTGAGGCCGACCTCCGGCTGCTCAACCTGACGGACCCCGGCCTGTACATCGCCCATGTGGGCGAGGCCTGGGCCCTGTACCTGAACGGCACGCTCATACGGAACGAACTGCGCGGCGATCCGGCGGGCCCGTTCATGCAGCGGTCCCTGCGCGGCGTCATCATTCCGCTGGACAAGCGCCTCATCAACAGGGGCAAAAACATCCTGGCCTTCCATATCAACGGCGACCCGGGCGACACCCGCACGGGCATGAAACTGCCGGGCCCCTACATGATCGACTCGTACCGCACCCTGTCGGCCAGAAGCCGCGAGACCATCGACCTCATGCTGATAGGCATATACATGTTCTTCGCGCTCTATCACCTCCTGTTGTACGTGCTGCACCGGGAATCGCGGGGCTATCTGTACTTCGGAGGCGCGGCCCTGCTTCTGTCCATCTACCTGACCTCAAGGACCAGGGCCATCACCGACCTGATCATCAACACGGACATCGTGGTGCACGT
The DNA here is from genome assembly GCA_016928955.1 of Spirochaetales bacterium. GTDB lineage: Bacteria > Spirochaetota > Spirochaetia > Treponematales > UBA12059 > JAFGJV01. The sequence continues at coordinate 7,572 of JAFGJV010000019.1, read as the reverse complement.
GGAATACCTGGTACTCTTCCTGATGATTCCCATGTTCGTGGCCTTCCTGGAGACCGTGCTCAACGGCAAGCTATCCCTGGGCGGCAAGATACTGTCGGCCGTGTTCGTTGCGGTCGGCGTGGCCGGCCAGTTTGTCCACCGGCACCACGTGCTTGACGTATGGTACGTGCTGGCCATAGCGGCCGTGCTCTACCTCCTGGTGTTCATACTGCCCCGCGCCCTGATACGCGACGTGCGGGCTTTGGCCGTGCGGGTGACCGGGCCCAACCGTTTTGTGCGCGCCGCGCGCTGGGCGCGGGATTTTGCCCTGCGTTCGGACGTGGGCAAGATGCTGGTCGGTTCCGCGGTCATGGCGGCGGCCGTACTAGGGGACGTGTTCCTCAACAACGCGGGCTCCACGCTCAGCCTGTCCAAATACGCGTTTTTCCTGTTTCTCCTAGGCGCGGCCTTTGTCCTTGCCAGCCAGTTCACCTCAACCTACGCCAATCTGGAGCTGCTGACCGCGGGACTCGAGCGGACCGTCCAGGAGCGCACCGCGGCCCTGGCCAAGAGCGCGGAGGACCGTTCCCGCCTGAACGTGGACATAGCCGGCGCCAACAGGAACCTGCGGACGGCCATGGACGCGGCCAAGCGGGACATGAGCATAGCGGTGTCCGTGCAGAGAGGTTTTTTCCCGGCCAAGGCACCCGCGGTCAAAGGCTGGGACCTGAGCTTTGTGTTCGAGCCGGCGGCCGGAGTGTCCGGGGACTTTTACGATTTCTACGAGAGGGACGGCGAGCTCCGCGGCGTGATGGTGGGCGACGTGTCGGGGCACGGCATAGCCAGCGGCCTGATCACCTTGCTTGCCCGCAACGTCTTTTTCCGGCGCGTGTCGTCCAGGTCAAAGGAAGCGCTCGGCGCCCTCCTGGCCGAGGCCAACCGGGAGCTGGTGCGCGAGCTGTCCAGCGTGGACAACTACCTGACCTGCGCGTATCTCCGCATGGCCGGTGACCGCGTCGAGTACGTCAACGCTGCCCACACGGACGTCCTGTTCCGCAAGGCGGGATCGGGCAAGGTGCAGGCGCTCACGTCCAAGGACGGCCAGGATTTCAAGGCGCCGCCCCTCGGGCGCGAGGGCCTAGAGGTAAACGTCAAGGCTTTGGCCTTTTCCATGTTGCCGGGGGACGCCCTCCTTCTGTACACCGACTGCCTGACTGAGGGTCGCAACGCGCGCGGCGTGGAATACGGCGAGGAGCGGCTCATGGAAGCCTTGGGCAGGGCCGACGACGAAAACGCCGAATCCATCCTGGCGTCCATCATGATCGACTACCGCAACTTTACCGCGGGCGCGCGGCGCACGGACGATCTTACCGCCGTGGTCATACGCAAGGTGTGAGCGTCAGGGCGACATCTTGGGCTTCAGCCCCTTGCCCGGGACCGCGGCCAGGGGATCGTCCGGCCAGTGGTGCTTGGGATAGCGCCTGGACAGTTCCTGCCTGAGCCGGGGATAGGTGTTCCGCCAGAAGCCGGCCAGGTCGCTGGTTGCCTGTACCGGCCTGTCCGCGGGCGACAACAGCTCCAGCACCAGGGGCCGGCCGCACACCAGAGGCGAGCTTTCCATGCCAAACACTTCCTGGATGCGCAGGGATAGCCTGGCGTCGCCCTCCTCCGGATAGGGTATGGTTCGTCTGCGGCCGCCAGGGGTCACCAGGGTGGCCGGCGCTACCCGGTCCAGCGTGGCCATGAGGCAGGGCTGGTCCAGGTCCAGGGCATAGCGCACGGCCTGGGCAAGGCCCTGGCTGTCCAGCGCCGGTCCCGAATCCGACAGCCAGGGCGGAAGCGACTCGGCCAGCACGGTGGCCAGGGCCCGAGCGTCGTCTAGCCAGGCGGGTGCCTCAAAGGCGCCATGCCTGGACGCGTACCGTATCCTGGTCAACATGGCTTCGGCCTGGCCGCACCACGGCAGCCAGTCCACGCCCTCCGCGGCCAGCCTGTCTGCCACGGCGCGCGCCAGGTCGCCACCGGACGGCCGCGGCAGCCGGGTTTCGGCCAGCGTAAAGACGCCGGACCGCGAGCGCCTGACCCTGCGCGCTTCCAGTCCCTTCCACTCGGTCACGGTTTCCTGGACCGCCGATTTGGACAGCACCGCCAGGGCGACGGCGTCGTCCACGGGAGCCGCGCGGTGGATGCGGCCCTGCCTGTCACCCGCGTCCACGTCCACGGCCACCACCCATCCAGACACGGGGAGGCCTGGTCCGGGGCGGGCCTGCCTGCCCGAGCGGAATTCCCAGAAGCCATCCGGCCTGGGGCGGGCCAAGCGGTCGGGGTAGCCTGGCGCCAGGAGCCTGCCCGGTTCCGATGCCGCCGCACGCGCTGCCGCTTCCGACCACTGGCCGCCCGTGGCCCGCCTGTACAGGCGCCTGGCCTCGGCCAGGATGGCCGCGCCGCGCTGACCGCCCCCGCCGTCAAGCGCAAACCTCACGCGCTCGTCCAGCGCCTGGCTTTGGCCAAAATCGGCAGCGTCGCGTTCGGTCCCCAGCGCTGCCAAGAGGCAGGCGGCGTGGGCGTCCGGTCCCCCGGGGTCGGCTTCCACGGCGGACAGCACGCTTGCCGCGGCCCTGGGGTCAGCGCCCAAGCCCGCAGCCGCGCGTCCGCGCTCCGTGGCCCCGCAGTCCGTGCCCACAAAGCCAAGCTCCCGTATCAGGTCCAAGCCAGCGGCCCAGGCGGCAGGCGGCGGAGCGTCCAGCCAGCGGGTATCCGCGGGCCGGACGGCCCCGCGCACGGCGCACTCGAGCGCTATGCCGGCTAACTCGGTCCGCAGTATTTCTGGTTCCCTGGCCGGCGCCAGCTTGTCGCTCCGGTCCCAGCAACGAACGCACAGCCCCGGTCCCAGGCGGCCGGCGCGGCCGCGCCTCTGCTCGGCTTCCGCGTCGCTTGAACGCAGGGTAGAAAGGCGGTTCATGCCCAGGCGGGCATCGTATAGCGACAGGCGGGACAGGCCTGAGTCCACCACGGCTCCGACGCGCGGCACGGTGACGCTGGTCTCCGCCACGCTGGTGGCCAGCACCACGCGCCTGGGTGCGGCCGGGGGCGGGTCTATGACCAGGCGCTGGGCTTCCAGCGGCAGCGAGCCGTGCAGGACGAGCGCGTCCACGTCGGTATGCCTGGCCCGCACGAGCGACGCGCACTCGGCAAGCTCGCGGGCGCCGGGCAGGAAGGCGAGCACGTCGCCGGAGGTCCTGGACAGGGCCAGATCCACGCCGTCGGCCACCGCCGCTACCGGCCGGTCCTTGGACGGCAGGTAGGCTAGGTCCACGGGGTAGGTCCTGCCCGGTACGTCCATGGTTGACGCGCCCAGCCACAGCGACAGGCGCGGGTCGGCCAGGGTGGCGGAGGTCAGCATGATTGACAGGCCGTCCCTGGCTCCGGCAGCCTCCAGGGCATAGGCCAGGCAGAGGTCGCCCACGGCCGAGCGTTCGTGGAATTCGTCAAAGATCACTAGGCGCACGCCGTCCAGGAAGGGATCGTCCTGGACCATGCGGAGGAAGACCGCGTAGGTCAGGTACCAAAGGCGGGTGGACGGGCCGGCTGTGGTAGCGCCGCGCACCCGGTAGCCCACGCTGTCGCCGGGCTTCTGACCCAAAAGCCAGGACGCGCGCACGGCCGCCGACACCGCGGCCAGGCGCCTGGGTTCCAGCACCAGGATGGCTCCGGATCCGACCATGGCCTCAAGCAGGGCTGCGGGCAGGTACGTGGTCTTGCCCGAGCCCGTCTCGGCCGACAGGACCAGGTGCCCGGCTTCCAGGGCCCGCGCTATGTCGCCCACGCGGGGCGCTATGGGGAGCGACGAGGGCTGTATGGAAGGGCGTGCGGCCATGTCCCATTCTGCCCGGCGCGCGGCGTCCGGGGCAAGGGCTTCCCGCTGGCCGCCCATCAAGCCGATACTGTATGCATGGAAGGCGTGAACGAACTTGTTGCCGAGAGCCCCGGCATAGGCCTGTATTCGGAAACCGGCCTCCACGACGCCCTGAAGCGCCGCTACGCTTGCCGGCCAGGCGCCAGGCTGGAAGCCAGGGTGGCCGGCAAGGTGGTGGACGTGGTCCTGCCCGACGAGCTGGTGGAAATCCAGACCCGCAACCTGGGTTCCATATCCGAGAAAATCCTCCATCTGGCCTGCGTCATGCCCGTGCGCGTGGTATACCCCGTGCTCGCGGAACTGTGGATAGAGCGGGGCGACCAGCGCGGCGCTCCCAGCCGCCGGCGCTCCCCGAAGCGGGGGGATGTGTACAGCGCCTTCGACGAACTGGTACGGGCGCCCCTCATCGTGGCGTCGCCCAACGTGCGCATGGACATAGTCCTGGTGCGGGCCAGGGAAATCCGCGTGCGTGACGGCTCGGGCTCGTGGCGGCGGCGGGGCGACAGGGTGGCTGGTCGAGAGCTTGTGGACGTGCTGGACACGCGGTCCCTGGACACGAAGGACGACTGGCTCGGGCTCCTGCCCGCCTGCGGCGCCGGCGTCTGGGACTCGGCCAGCCTCGGGCAGGCCCTGGGCCTGGGACCCGAGCGCGCCCGCAAGATTCTGTACACCTACCGGAAAGCGGGACTCTTGGCGGACGCGGGACAGGCCGGACGGCGCAAGCTGTACCGCGTGGCCGGCGCGTAGGAGATGCTATGGCTAGCAGGCTGAGTTTTGACGTCCATTGCCACGTGATGACCCTGGCCCGGCCGGCCCTGGGCCCCTTCCTGGACGCCCTGGCCCGCCGCAAGATGGACTACCTCATGTCGCAGGTGGCCGCGCCTACGTTCCTCCTTTTTTCCCTGCTCAGGCGCGGCGGCGACGCCGCCAGGAATTTCCTGTCGGTGGCCGACAACGATCCCGCCGGCCAGTTCATGCTCATGGAGGATGACCTGGCGGGGTCTTTCGGGCCACCCGCCGATCCAGAGCTGGCCGTGGCCGCGCGCGCATTAGTCGGCCGATCCCGAGATGACAGGTGGCTGGTATGCCCCCAGGCCATGGATTTTTCCCGGCCCGTGGACGCTCCAGCGGCCTGCCGCTATCCCGCCCAGCCGCGAAAACCCCTGGAGGAGGCCGTGCGCGAGATCCTGGCAGGAGTGTCCGCTTACCGCCGCGAACGGCCCTGGGGCCGCCTGGTCATACGGCCCTTCCTTGGCATGGATCCCACCTGGCTGGGCCCCGGCCGCACGGAAGAGGTCCTGGACAGGTACTTTCGTTCCTACGCCAAAGGACGCCAGGCCCAGCTGGCCGCCTTCCGCGACGCGCGCCGCTGGCGGGGCAATCCCCTGCGTCCGCCCCGCAACGCCTTTGCCGGCGTCAAGCTCTATCCGCCCCTGGGCTTTGACCCCTGGCCGGAGGACAGGCGCGCCAGGGACGCCGTGCGCGTCCTCTACTCGTATTGCGAGCGCCGCGGCATACCCATCACGGTCCATTGCGACGACCAGGGCTACCGCGTCATAGCCCACGAGCTGGCCGAGCTGTATACGGCCCCCGAGCGCTGGTCGCGGGTGTTCACGGATTACCCTGAGCTGTCCGTAAACTTTGCCCATTTTGGGCGACGCTACCTGCCGGCGGCCAGGGGAGACACGCGCGAGCGCTGGTCGCGCACCATCGTGGGCTACATGGAGCGCCTGCCCGGGGTGTATGCCGACGTGGCGTTCAACGGCACGGAGCGCGCCTACTGGAACGAGCTGGGCTCCTTCATGGCCGGCTTGTCCGACTCCGCGGAGGCCGTGGTCAGGCGTCGCCTGCTCTTTGGCAGCGACTTCCTGATCAACCTGACCAAAAGCCAGTCCTACCTGGACTACGTGGCCGGCTTCACGGCCAGCGGCCTGGACCAGGAACTCAAGTCAGCCATGCTCGAACGCAACCCCGCCGGTTTCCTGTTCGGGGACGAGTAGCCGTCCGCCCTCCTGACCAGGGATCTCGCAGAAAACCGCCTACACTGTTTTAAGTGTTTCTCCGAGCTTCCGTGGTTGGCTGTATGCTCCTCATGGCCTTACGTCGCCCGACATCAAAGCTTCGATGCACATCTTTTTGTATCAATAAATGAAACGACGTATCATTAAATGAACTTTAACCCTTGCATAAAGCTCCCCAAGGACGTTACTATACGCTGCGGCCGTGCCGTATCGTCGGCCCGCCACCATCGCCTTTAAGGAGTCGTCATGAAGCTGTCCAAGTACAACGGGGAGCTCTCCGGAATCGATTACCTGTCCATGCTCGTCGTAGACATCCACGGAGCCATACGCTCCGTGTCCCTGCCGCGTTCCTATGTAAGCGACAAGGTGCTCAAGGGCGGCATAGGCTTTGATGCCAGCAACTTTGGCTACGCCCAGGTGCACAAGAGCGACATGGTCGCCATACCCGACCTGTCCTCCGCCTTTGTGGAGGAGCGGGACGGTTTCAAGATCCTGCACGCGTTCTGTGACGTGTGGACCACGGACGGCGAGCTCTTTGACCAGTATCCCCGCACGGTGGCGCGCAAGGCCGTGGAGCACATGCGCTCCCAGGGCCTGGGCGACGAGGCCAAGATGCTCGTCGAGCTCGAGTTCTACGTGTTTGACGATGTGAGCTACTCAACCACCACGGCCCACTCCTACTATTTTGTGGGTACCGAGGAGGGCATAGGCGACGAGTACGAGGACGCGCCGCGCTTCGGCCTGTCCAAGGGCTACCACCGCGTGCACCCGGACGACCGCTATGGCTACCTGCGCAATGAGGCCGTCAAGCTCATGGAAGCCGCCGGCATACCGGTCAAGTACCACCACCACGAGGTGGGCGCCGCCCAGCTGGAAATCGAGCTCAACTTCATATCCCTGCTCGGCGCCGCCGACGCCGTGGTCCTGTCCAAGTGGATCATCCGCAACGTGGCCGACGAGCTTGGGCTCCACGTCACCTTCATGCCCAAGCCCATGTACAAGATCGCGGGCAACGGCATGCACGTGCACCAGTTCGTGGAGAAGGGCGGCAAGAGCGTGTTCCCCGGCGAGGGCCTGTATGGCCTGTCGGATACCGGCCTTGCGTACACGGCGGGCATCCTGACCCATGCCCTGTCCGGCTCTCTCCTGGCCTGGTCCAATCCCAGCACCAACAGCTACCGGCGCCTGGTGCCCGGCTACGAGGCCCCGGTATCGGCCACCTTTGCCCAGGCCAGCCGCGCGGCTGCCGTGCGCATACCCGGCTACCTCAAAAAGGGCGAGGCGCGCATAGAGTTCCGCACGGGCGACGCCACGGCCAACACCTACTACTTCCTGGCGGCCATGCTGCTGGCGGGCCTGGACGGCGTGCAGCGCAAGCTGGACCCTGTCAAGCTGGGTTTTGCCGCAACCAAGGAAACGCCCAAGAACACCTTCCCCACGGGCCTGTACCACGTGCTGACCGGGCTGGAAAAGGACAAGGCCTACCTCAAGCCAGCCTTCCCTGACGAGCTTCTGTCCGGCTGGGCCGCCCTGAAACGGAAGGAAGCCGAGTATGTGTACAACGCCCCCGTACCGCAGGAGTATGAACTGTATTTCTAAGAAGCGGGGCGTTGTGGCCGCAGGACGCGGCCAGCTGCCCGCCCCATGCGACGCATG
>JAFGJV010000018.1 GCA_016928955.1 Spirochaetales bacterium | reverse complement strand
GTACGAACATCGTCGCCCTCCTTAAAGCTACCGCTACTACGCTCAACGGACGAGCCGCGCTTGCGCGGCATCAAAGCTTCGGTACACTATGTGAATATTGCACGCCATGAGGACAGCGCATACACTTAATCCACTATGATACGTAAGCTATGGTACGCCGTCCTGGAATCCCGGGAGCTTGGCAAGCGCCCCTTGGGTGTCACGAGACTAGGCGAGCGCTTGGTATTCTGGCGCGGCGCTGATGGGAAACCCGTCTGTTTCTACGATCGCTGCGCCCACCGCGGAGCGTCCCTAGCCCAGGGCAAAATCGTCAATGGCCAGCGCCTCCAGTGTCCTTTCCACGGTCTGGAATACGATCCGAGCGGCCGTTGCGTCCTCATTCCGGCCAACGGTCGTAACGCCCCCGTGCCGCCGCAGTTCCGCATGAAAAGCTACCCCTGCCACGAGGACCACGGCATCATCTGGATATGGTGGGGCGACGATCCACCCGTGGATCTCGAGGCACCAGAGTTTTTTGACGATCTCAAGGACATGAAGTCCTGGATGACCGTGGTTGACCCCTGGGATAATCACTACACCCGGGTTCTGGAAAACCAGCTGGATGTGGTACACCTACCCTTCGTGCACCATAACACCATAGGCCGAGGCAACAAGACCCTGGTAGAGGGACCAGGCTTTGAGTGGAAGGGCGACCACCTCTTCTACCATTACGTGTACAATAAAGTCGACGACGGGACCAGACCGCGAGCTCCCAAGGACGTGCCCGTGCCTGACCCCACGCGCTCGTACAAGCTGGAATGCATTCTGCCCAACATGTGGGAGAACCGCATAGCGGACAAGGTGCGCGTTCTCGGCCTCTTCGTACCGGTGGACCATACGCACACGCTCTTGTACCTGCGCTTTTACCAGAATTTCATGCGCCTTCCCGGACTGCGCTGGCTGATACTAAAAATGGCCGGCCGTTTCAACCTGATCGTCGCCCATCAAGATCGGCGGGTGGTAAATACTCAATTGCCCAAGGCCGATGGTACGGGCACAGGCGAGCGTCTCATACAGGGCGACCTGCCCATCATGGAATTCCGCAAGAAGCGGCTTGAATTGAAAGCGCGGGCAAGCTCCTAAAAGCGGGATACGGCTCCTTAGTCATCATCGTGCAAGTTTGGCTAGTGGGTAAGCGCTACGCCGACCTCCCTGACCGGGTACTTGTGTGACGAAGCTTTGATGTCGACGAGACAGGTGTCAGCTTCGTCGCACAGGGGAGCCAGCTATGGCGGCCAGCGCTTTTAAGGCGCTGTCTGAGGCGAGCGCCATCAAAGCCACTGGCAGAGAACCTTTGAGGATGAGCAGGGTGTCAAAGCTCCTGATTCCCGACACGATCGGCACGCCGAGCCCGCCTGCGCCCACCGCAGCACCCACGGTGGCTGCGGCTATGTTCACCACCAGGCTGATCCTGAGGCCCTGGATGATCAAGGGCGCGGCCAGTGGCAGGCGAACCTTCAGAAGAATTTGAGTATCCGTCATGCCAAGGCCCCGTGCCGCGTCGATACTGTCCGCTGAAACCGAACGTATGCCTGCCACCGTATTCCTCACCACGGGCAGTATTCCGTAGAGACCAAGGGCCAGGGCCACTGGCGGCGTACCGTACCCCAGAGCAGGCACAAGCAGGGCCATCAGGGCGACCGTGGGGAAGGTTTCACCCAGAGCGGCAAACTTATCAATGGCGCCCGTCAATCCGCCGCTCGCCGCAACGGCCGTGAATAAGCCAAGTGGAAAAGCCACAAGAAAGGCAGCCAGGCTTGTGCCAAAAGCCAAGGCCGCGTGCTGGCAGGCCAACACGGGCAGGCTCTCCCGTTCAACGAAGAGGCGCTTGCCCGGGGCAAGGGGTTCTATAAGGGCCGCTATATCGTCAAAGCGGAACACGGTGAAGAAGAACAGGCCGGCCAGGAGCGCGGCCGGGGCTACTGCTCGTAGCAGCCTCATTGCCTCGCTCCTTCCAAGAAACGGCCAAGGGAGCGCACGCCGGACAAAAATTCGAGCAGCAAGGGGTCGTCGGGGCGCGCGGCCAGCTCGTCAGGAGTGCCGCTCACGGTCACCCTGCCCTGCCGCAGGAGAACCACACGATCCGCCATGCGGAACGCTTCCATCAGGTCGTGGGTGACAAGCAGGACAGTCGTGCGGAGCTCGCGTCGTATCCTCATGAACTCGTCCTGGAGCTCCAGCCTGGTCATGGCGTCCAAAGCGCCAAAGGGCTCGTCCATGAGAAGCAGTGGAGGATGCGCGGCGAGCGCCCGAGCGACCCCGACGCGCTGGGCTTCGCCACCTGACAATTCATGCGGGTAGCGCCTGGCCCACGACAGGGGGAGTCTCACCATATCCAGCAACTCCGCCACGCGGTCGTCTATCAGGTCTTTCCGCCAGCCCAATAAGGACGGTACCACGCCAATATTCTTGGCTACGGTCAGGTGGGGGAAGAGGCCGACTCCCTGGATGACATAGCCCGTGCCTCTCCTTACAGCCACCGGATCCAGTTCCTGGATCGGCCGGCCGTCGAACAGGACGAGTCCCGAATCCGGCTCAACCATGCGGTTGGCGCAGCGGAGGAGGGTCGATTTGCCAGATCCCGAGGGGCCCACCAGGGCGGTCAGCGATCCGGGGGCAAGATCAAGGCTGACGCCGTCCAGGGCGGGAGGGCCGTCCTGCGCTGTATAGCGCTTGCGCACGTTTTTGTAGCTGATCACGCGACAGCCTCCTTGAGCTCGTCCGCCCGCTGTTGTCCCGCGTTACGGGAGGCGACCGACTCCGCCCACGACAGGCTCCCGTCTACAGCCAGAGCCGCCGCTGCCACGGGCAGGGCGCCCAGGTACACAAGGTCCGGAGCAGCCTGGGCCAGACCCAGGAACAGGACACCGCCAAGCCCACCTCCGCCTATAAGCCCGGCAAGCACTGCGTTGCCCAGGTTCTGGGCCAAAGCCGTCCTGAAACCCGCGATCAAGGCGGGCGCCGCCAGCGGAAGTTCGACCTTGAGGAACACCTGCCGCCCGCTCATGCCCAAGCCCGTGGCGGCTTCGACGGCGGCCGGCGACACCAGGGCAAAACCAGCGCGCGCCGTGGACGCAAGGGGTAAAAGCGCGTACAAAAACAAGGCTATGCTAGCCGGTGCCCAACCGGTCCCACTGAAGCCGATAGCCTTGAGGGCAGGAACGGCGGTCCTCAGCGCGGACAGCGGAAGCACCAGAAGGCCAAGCAGGGACAGGGTAGGCACGGTCTGGGCTATGGCCGCCGTGAAGAACAGCGGTTTCTCCACCCAGGCCTTGTTGATGGACGCTTTGCCTAACGGCAGGGCTATCATGGCGGCGAGCAGGGTCGGGAGAAACGCGTAGGCCATGTGTTCGGCAAAAGCGGTGGCGACCAAGGCCGCTCGGCTGCTTAGTTCCCTGGCCATGCCCAGCGACGAAAAGGCCCCGGACATGGCCAGGACTATACCGGCGCCCGCGCTCGCGGCCAGGGCCAAGGCTGACACCGTCCGGCGTGCGGCCAGCCCGGGCTGTACACGTCGGCCGTTTCCCATGGCGCACAGCCACGCGCCGGCCAGGGCAAGCCACAAGCCCGGGCCAAAGGACACACGGGCCATCAGCGGCAGGCCACCGGCAATGCGTGTCGAGCCGTCCGCAAGAGCCATCATCACAAGCGGGCCGATCGCCACAGCGCACGCGTCCAGAAGGGTTGGCGCCGCCCGTTTCGGGCGCTGTACCCCGCGGGCGCCACCCCTCGGGCTACGCCGCGTGGCCAGGGCCCAGATGGCCAGAATGGCCCAGACTACCAAACCCGCCGTGAAGCCAGGAGATGCCAAGGCAAGGGAAAGGCCGTGCCCTGTGGACACTCTGGTTTCCCTCACCTGGAAAAACGGGACGACTAGGCTCCCGGCCACCGACAGAATCCCGGCGATGAACACACTCACTCGTCGAGCAACCCTTGGGCGACCAAGAATTTTCGGGCCACCTCGCGCGGGTCCTTACCCTCGTAAGACACCTGCGCGTTGAGTGCCTGGAGCGTCTCCAGTTCCAGGCGGGCGAAAAACGGCTCAAGGATGGACGGTATATCCGGCCAGTCTCGGAGAGCGTCACCGCGGACGACCGCAGCTGGCTGTTATACGGGCGGCACATGCCGGGGATCGTCCAGCACCAGCAGCTGAAGCGCATCCAGGGCCCCGTCCGTGCCGTATACGAGCGACACGTTGACACCGCTGGTGCCCTCCGACAGGGCCTTGAGCATCTCGGCCGTGTTCCCCGACGAAAGCAGTATGAGCTGGTCGGGTCTGAGTTTGAAACCGTAAGCTAGCTCCAAGCCTATGAGCCCCAGGGGGTTGTCCGCAAAGGACTGGGCGCATATCAGCTTTACCTCACCGCCTGAGTTCACGTAGTCGGCAAAGCCGGCCATATCCCGTACGCCGGTCTCCTCCGAAAAAGCCCTGGTAACGGCCAGCGCTTCCGTGTTGTTGGCGGGCGCGGGCGCAAGCCAGTGGATGTCGTTTGCTTCCTGGTCCAGGCGTCGGGTCATTTCATACCCGCGCTCAGGATCGTTCCAGATGGAGGGATCGTATCCTTCATGGTAGTACTGCCCGGAGCCCGTATAGTCCACGGTCAACTGCACCTCTCCGGCCTCAAGGGCTTTGCGCAGTATGTCCGGCGTCCCGAATTCAGTACGGTCAACAGTCTTGACGCCTCCATCTTCCAGGAGCAGGACTATGGCCTTGCCCAGGATGGCTCCTTCTGAGTCTATCATGGTGGCCACGGTTACCGGTGCGGGACCCTCGTCGCGCTGGACACATGAGGACAGGCCCAGGGCGACAATCAAAGCGATCAGTGCCGGAACGATAATCCAACGACATGTGCTCATGTATGCTTCCTTCCTAAGTAAGCGTGTATCTGCCGCAAAGGCGATCCCCCAGCTGCCCGCTCATGGGTCCTGCTTCCAAAAGTTGTAAGCTCCGCGTTCGGGCTACTGGCCCCACCCTGACAATAATGCATACAGGAAAATGATCCAGCAAGGGTTTTAGGTGCGGGAAAGCAGAGGAAGCTCTAACACCGAACCTATTAGAGACTCCCTAATGGGGAGAAAGCTCTCGGCTGTTCCGACACGCGGCGGACTAGTCGCTGAACACGTCCCTGAACACGCCAAGGAATCTTCGTTCGGACGACCAGTCGGTAACGGCAAAGGCGACCGCCCTGAACGCGCCGGCGTAGTCGCCGTCCAGCGCCTCCTTGAACTGGCGCGCCGTGGTCAGAGTGTCGTTCCCAAAAGCTCCGCAGCCCCAGGCGCCCAGCACCAGGCTGTCGTAGCCATGGGCCGACGCTATGGCCAGAACCCGCCGGATGCGTTCCCGCATAAGGGCGGCAGAACGGGCCAGGCCAACGGACGACGCCACGGGGGCAGCGCAGGTGACAAAGCCGAGGAGATAGGGTTCGTCAAGGAAACGGCCGTCATCGCCCCGGAACACCGGCACGTTCGGCGACAGGATGGCCCAGTCCGTGGAGTCGGCGGTGGGACGCGCGGCATGCTCGGCGTACATGGGGTCGCCTTCAAGGGTCAGGTATAGGGCGCTGGAACGGCACAGGAATTCCTCCTGCGCCCTTGCGCCGTTGAGAAAGCCGCCGCCCGGGTGTATGCCGTTGGCAAAGTTGAGGGCAAGCACGGCCCCGCCGTCCCGCACGAACCTGCGAGACGCTCCCAGCGTCGTCTCGTTGCCCACCTGGACCAGCGTTTGGGCAAAACGCGGGGGCTTGGCGTCCAGGACGGCGTCAGGCGCTATGCTCAGCTTGTTCCTGACGGCGGCCCGCACCGCGTCGCCTATGTCCACGCGCTGTCCGGCCTGGTTCATGTAGTGGCCGTCCCGCGACACGGCCACCGCGCTTTGTCCCAGGTCCTGTGCCTGCCGCCGGTCAAGATCAAGATCCCTTTTCCGCGCAGCGGCCAGTTCCTCGGAATCCAGGCAGGGAAGATACTTCAACGTGGCCATGGCATGCTCCCGGGTATAGGACAGACCGATCCGTTTTCGATCGTTCCATAGTGTTAGGAAGCTTTGATGTCCCTGTCAAAAGGATGGCCGCCCTGGCGGGCGGCAACATGAAAGAGAGTCGTCGTCTATCAGTGGGGGCTTTTGTCCCAATCATGGTAGCGCACGGCTCCGACATCAAAGCTTCGATACACTAAGGATAGCCTCAAAACACGCCTCTGCAAGGAGCTCTCAGTATGTCGTTCCAAGCTGGAGGAAGAAGGGCGAATGGTCGGCGTTTCGGGTAGCCCCATCCTACGACTTGACCCCGCCGGCGGTCAGGCCGCCGGTTATGGATTTCTCCACGGCCGCGAAAATGATCACCACGGGCAGGCCGGTCAGGAGCGACGCTGCCATCATCCGGCCCCACACATAGTCCTTGGAGCTGAAGAACTGCCGTAAGCCCACAGGCAGGGTCATTTTCTCGGGATCGGACAGGAAGATGGAAGCGAACAGAAAGTCGTTCCAGGCTATCATGAACACGTACACGAATACGGACATGATGGCGGGAAGCGACAGAGGCAGGACGATCTTCCACAGGCACTGGACCCGAGTAAGGCCGTCCATGAGGGCGGCTTCCTCCAATGAATCCGGTATGGTCTTGAAATAGTTTCCGAGCATGGACAAGGCCGCGGGCAGGGTGGACACCAAGCAGGCAATGACGACTGCGAGGCGGCTATCGTACAGGCCCAGGGCGGTGAATATCCGGAAAAGCGGGACCACGAGCAGGATGCCTGAGAACATGTACACCACAAAGGTTCCGGACAGGAGGTACTTCTTGCCCGGCACGGGTAGCTTGGCAAAGGCGTACGCGCCAAGGCTGCCCACGACCACCGCTATCAATGCGGTGCTACCCGCCACGATCAGGCTATTCAGGAAGTAGCGGGAGAACGGGAATTTGGCCGGTTTGAGTACGTCCGCAAAATGCTCCAGCGTAGGGCGCTTAGGCCACAGGGTCGGGGGATAGGCCACGGATTCGGCCGATGGCTTGAGGGCCGTGCCGAGCATGACCACGAAGGGGGACACGGCGGCTAGCACGACCAGCGTCACCAGGACGTTGAGGAGCACGTTCTTAAGCCGGATCCTTTTCATACGCGTTCCCCCTTGTTGCGCGACGCCAGCGCCACCACGGCTCCCATGATGATCAGGAAGAGCACCACCGATATAGCGGACGCCAGGCCGAGGTCATTGACCGTGAAGGCCGTGCGGTACAGGTACACGCCTATCAGCGGCACCTGCTTGGTCAGGAGGTACACGTCCTCGAACTTGTAGAAATTCCAGATGGAGCGGAGCGTCACCACGGACGCCACCACCGGGAGGATTTCCGGCAGGGTGATGCGCCGGAACACGGTCCAGGGGCCGGCGCCGTCTATGGCCGCCGCCTCGTATACGGACGAGTCTATGGCCTGCAGGGAAGACAGGATCATGATCAGGGCAAAGGGAAACACCCGCCATATGTCGAACAGGCACACCAGCACCAGGGACAGCGCCGGGTTGTCGAACCACTGGGGCGCCACAGGCAGTATCTTGAGAGCGTCCACCAGCACGTAGTCGATCATGCCGTACAGGCCGTTGAACAGGTATATCCACACGAACACCGACGATATGACCGGCGACACGTAGGACAACAGGAGAGCCGAACGAGCCAGTTTCCTGCCGGGGAAACGGCGGTTCATGAGCAGGGCGGCCGCCCCGCCCAGCAGGGTCGAGCCGGCCACCGTGATGGCCACGTAAGCAAAGGTCACGCCAAGCGACGCGTAGAACTCCGGGTCGCTCAAAAGCCGAGCGTAGTTGCCCAGGCCCACCAGCGTGTCCGGCTTGGCCGGGTTGAGGGCGGGTTTCCAGAAGCTCAGGTAGATGTTGTACCCAACCGGGTACAGGATCACCGCCCCTATGAGTACCAGGGCCGGCAGCACGAAGATAAAGCCGAGCCGCCTGTTCCTCGCCTCAAGCGTCTTGATGGGGGGAAGCGTCGCCTGGTTCATGCCCGACCTCCTGGTAGCGACCGGGCACAAGGCCCGGCCGCGCTCGCCATGCTCACTGTGCGGCGACGACATCCTCCATCGCCTTTTGCGCCTTGTCCAGTTCCGCGTCCAGGTTGGCGCCCTGAACGAGTATCTTGTTCAGGGCGGTGGGAATGATCATCTTGGCGCTGATCTCGCCCATCTTGGGATGGGTAACGCCATCCTGGAAACCGAACATGGCCAGGTCACTGAAGGCCTCGGGTATGTCCACCGCCGTCTGGCCGTACGCCTTGAGCAGGGGATGGTCCAGGTAGGCCGCGTCCGAAGCCACGCCCTTCAGGACCGGATTGGGCCCGCCGGGCGCCATGTGCATCCAGGCTATGTAGTTTTCCTTGCGGAGGAGGAATTTCATGAATTCGGCCGCCGCGTCGCGCTGTGCCTGGGGCACGCTGTTGGTGATGACCTCGGTGGACACCATGCCGAACGACGCCGGGCGCGAGCCTTCAGGCACCGCAAAGCCCACCTTGTCGGCCATGCCCTGGTCAAAGAGGCTTCCGAGTATGTAGGTTGAATACACGACCATGGCCGCGTTGCCGCCGGCAAAGGCGTCCTTGACCTGGGTAAAGCCGTTGGAGCCGGGCAGGCAGTACTTGTACAGGTCGCGGTAGAAAGCCACGGCTTCCTTCATTTCCGCAGACGTGAATACCGGAGCGCCGGCGGCATCAAACAGCCGGGCGTCGTTGGACAGGGCAAACTGGCTAAAAGTCTGCTCGGTGAAGTCGCTGGCCTCGGTGGCGAACACGATGCCGTATTTCTTGTTGGCCGGATCGTGGAAGGCCTTGGCCGCGGCCAGGATTTCGGCCCACTTCTCGGGAGCGGGCAGGCCCTTCTGGGCGAACAGGTCCTTGCGGTACCAGATACCCTGTACCCAGCCGGTCAGGGGGACGCCGAACATGGCGCCGTCAGCGCCCTTAAGCACAGAGGTGGCGCCGGCGTAGAAAGAGCCCGGGCCCACGTCGTTGACCACGCGGCTACACGCCGCCGTATCGACAACATCCGACGCCGCCAAGAGCCGCGCCTGGTCCACGGACACGTCTATTAGGGCGGGGAGCTTGGCTCCCTGCATGAGCGTGGTTATGCGCGTCCAGAAGGCGTCCTCGGACACGGGTACTTGTTTGACCACTATATCCGAGCGCTCCGCCTGGAAGGCGTCTATCAGTCCCTGGATGACCTGCTGGCGGTCCTCTTCCACATAGGTATGCATGAACTCGAATGTGGTCGGACCCTCTGCTTTCTTTGCGCAGGACACTCCCAGGGCAAGGACGGCCAGGACGGCCAAAATGACCTTGTGCCAAGGTTTCATAGCGTTCCTCCTTACGGGATGGGCAACATGGCGTGCCCCGAAAGAGGGCCCGTCACGCGTACGCTACCATCGCTTTACCACCCTGTCAATGAAATATTTTCATGCAAATGACGTTTTTATGAAATAAAATTGACATGACCATGAAAATGGGGTATAAGCGAGCCATGGCACGCGTATCCATACAAACGGTCGCCCAGGCGGCTGGAGTCAGCCCAAGCACGGTCAGCCGCGTGTTCAACGATCCGGACAAGGTCCAGCCAAGCACGCGCCGCGCGGTATTCGACGCGATGAACGAGCTGGGCTACGCTCCGCCCCTGAAACACCGTCATGACCGCCCGGAATCAGGCCTGGTAGCCCTTGCCGTACCCAACCTGAGCCTCGATTCCGTCATCCAGTTCTTCCGCGAGCTTCAGAAAGCCCTCTTGCCCCTGGACAAGCACCTGATAGTCCTGGACCTTGAGGGCGAGCGCAACTTCTATGAATACAGCCGCACGCACAGGCTGCCGCTTGATCAGATAGACGCCGTGGTGGCCTTCAGCCTGCTTTTGGACAAGCAGGCGGCCGAGCTTTTGGACAGGCACACCATCCCGGCCATAGCCGTGCAGACGCGGAATCCCTTCCTCCATTCCATAAACAACAACAATTACGCCGGCGGGTTTGACGCCTGCTCCTATCTCCTTGAACGCGGTTACACGCGACCCGGCTTTGTGGGCTGGGATCCGGAAGACGACACCCTGCGCGACAGGCGAGCTGGCTACCGTGCCGCCCTGGAACGGGCCGGTGCCGCGCCGGACGACGCCCGAGAGACCAGGGGCCCCCTATCGTTTGACGGCGGCAAGGGCGCCATGGCAGAGCTCCTGGGCCGGCCCGAGCCGCCGGACGCCGTATTCTTCGCCTGCGACGTCATGGCCCTGGGCGGCCTGGAAGCCTGCCGGGAGCGGGGCATTAACGTGCCCGCCGAACTGGGCCTCATGGGCTTTGACGACCTGCCTCAGTCAGCCTGGTGGCGCCTGACGACCATGGACCAGCACCTAAAGGACAAGGCTGAGGCTGCGGTGGCCCACTTAAAGGAAATCTGGAACGGAAAGCCGCCGTACGAACGGCCTCGGGAAATCACCATATCGTCCCGGGTCGTCGCCCGAGGTACCACAAAATAAGGAAGCATCTAAGAACCATGGGGTTTTTAGAGGTTCCCGCAAGGCCGCCTGGGCGGCCACAAGGACGCACCATGCCAAAAGCGCTCATCGCGGCGGCCCCCGGGCTGGCCGAGCTTCAAGACTACGAGGACAGGCCCATCCGGTCCGACGAGGTCAGGATACAGGTCGAGTACGCGTCGCCCAAACACGGCACGGAACTGGTGGACTTCCGCGGCCAGAGCCCCTTCATGGCAGAAGCCTTTGACCCCGCGTGGCTGGCCTTCATGCCCAGGACGGCGGGCGAGCGCCCCGGCGTCGAGTTCGGGTCGTGGAACCTGGGCAACATGTACGTGGGGCGGATCGTGGAGGCAGGCAAGGATGTCAAAGCGTACGCCGTGGGACAGCGCGTGGCTTCCTACGGAGGCATCCGCGAAACCCACATAGCGCCGGCCATTGACAACTACCGCCTTCGTCATCTGCCAGAAGGCGCGTCGTGGAAAGCCGCTTTGTGCTACGATCCGGCGCAGTTCGCCCTGGGCGGGGTGCGCGACGCTCTCATACGGCCGGGAGACGCCGCCTGCGTGTTCGGGCTCGGCGCCATAGGGCTCCTGGCCCTGCAGATGATACGCGCCGTGGGCCCAGGCTTCCTGGCCGCCGTTGACCCTATAGCGCGGCGCAGGGACCTGGCGCGCTCGTACGGGGCCGACCTGGTCCTGGATCCCTCCGACCCGGCGCTGGATATCGGCCTGGAGCTTAAAAAGGCCACCGGCCGCCTGGGCGTGGACGCCGTGGTGGAAACCTCAGGCCACGGATCGGCCCTCCAGGCAGCCCTGCGCGGCCTGGCTTACGGCGGCCGGGTTTCCTACGTGGCCTTTTCCAAGGAAATCAACGGCCTCAGGCTGGGCCGGGAAGCCCATTTCAACGCCGGCGACATCGTCTTCTCGCGCGCGTCCAGCGAACCCAACCGCGACCACCCCCGCTGGAACCGCCGGCGCATAGAGGACAGCTGCTGGGCCATGCTGATGGGCGGCCGCCTGGACTGCCAAAGCATCGTCGACCCGGTGGTTCCCTTCCTGGGCAGTGCCGAAGGCTTCATGCGCCATGTTGACCGTGAACCGGAGTCGTCCGTCAAGCTGGGCGTCTGGTTCTGACAGCGTCGCCCCGCAAGGCTCCGAGGAGGTACCATGTTTCTTGCGACCCATGACAAACCCTTTTTGCCGCTTGGCCTGGTGGAAAAACTGCGGGCGGTCAAAGCCCTGGGCTTTGACGCTTATGAGGCTGACGGCGGGCTGGCCTTGTCGCGCCTGGACGAGCTCAGGCAGGCCGTGGACGCAAGCGGCGTTCCCGTGGTCGCCCTGTGCGGCGGGTACCGGGGCTGGATTGGGCATTTTGACACGGACAGGCGTCGGGAATGCCTGGACGACCTGTCGGCCATCCTGGCCGGCGCGGCGAGCCTTGGCGCGTACGGCGCGGTGGTACCGGCGGCCTGGGGCATGTTCTCCCTGCGCCTGCCGCCCATGACGCCCCCGCGCGGCCCGGACGATGACCGTGCCGTGCTTTTGGACTCCCTGTCCAGGCTTGAGGACATCGCGGGCAGGCACGGAGTCTTTGTTTTCCTGGAGCCGCTCAACCGCTATGAGGACCACATGGTCAACCACCTGTCCACTGCCGCCGAGCTGATACGCGCGGGGTCCTTCTCCCGCGTCCGGATATGCGCGGATTTTTACCACATGAACATAGAGGAAGACAGCATGGCCGCCAGCGTGACGTCCCACGCCGCCCTGATAGGCCATGTCCACTTGGCCGATTCCCAGCGCTTCCAGCCTGGCTCCGGGCACACGGACTTCCTTCCCGGCCTGCGCGCGCTCAGGGTGGCCGGGTATGACGGAGCCTTTTCCTTTGAATGCAGGGTCAAGGGCGACGATCCTGAGGCGGCCTACCGCTCGTCGGTGGGTTTTGCGCGGCGCGTCCTGGGAGAGGCGGGCTACCTTCGATGAAACGCCTCCGCGTGGGCGTGATCGGCGCCGGCAACGTGGCCACCACCGCGCACCTGCCGGCGTACGCCAAGCTGGACTGCGTGGACCTGGTGGCGGTGTGCGACAGCTCGCGGGACCGGGTCCAGGCCGCGGCCAGGAATTTTGGCGTACCGCACGCATACACGTCCTGGGACGAACTCATACGCGCGGGCGGCCTGGATGCGGTCAGCGTATGCGTGGGCAACAAGCTCCACGCCCCGGCCACCCTGGCCGCATTGGAAGCGGGCATCCACGTGCTGTGCGAAAAGCCACCCGCCCTGACGGCGCAGGAAGCCCGGACCATGGAGGAAGCGGCAGAGCGCAACGGCGTCATCCTGGCCTATGGTTTCCACTGGCGCTTTACGCCCGAGGCCGAATACGCCAAGGCCGCGGCCTTGCGCGGAGAACTCGGGCGCGTGTACTCGGGCCGCGTGCAGGCGCTCAGGCGCCGGGGCATACCCGGATGGGGCGGTTTTACCGACAAGGCAGCCTCAGGCGGCGGAGCCCTCATGGACATAGGCGTGCACATGCTGGACCTGGCCATGCACATCCTGGGCTGGCCCGAACCGGCGTCCGTATCTGCCGCGTCGTACGCGGAACTTGGGACGCGGGCAGGACCCGGCCTCATGGGAAGCTGGGACCCCGGGCGCTTCAGCGTGGAAGATTCCCTGTTCGGCTTCATACGCTTTGCGGACGGTTCGTCCCTGTCCGTGGACACGGCCTACGCCCTGAACATGGGCCCCAAATCCGTCATGAATGTGGAGCTGTACGGTTCGCAGGCAGGCCTGTCCCTGTATCCGCTCCGGGTGTACGGGGAATCGGGCGGCCAGTTGTCTGACCTGTGCCTGCCCTTCCCAGGCGAGCCTCGCGGCCATGCCGAGTGCGTGGAAGACTTCGCGCGCGCGGCCTTGTCCTGGAGTCCGGCCCGTTCCACGGCGCGGGAGGGCACCGCCCTCATGGAGCTGGTCGACCTCCTGTACCGTTCAGCCGAGCTCGGCCAGCCCGTGGAACCAGGCCGCCCATGAGAGAGCGCGCGGGGCTGTTTCCGTCGGATGATGGCTGGAGCGTCGTCGAGCGTCGCTTTGACCCCGAGTATTTCGGCAAGGCCGAAAGCCTCATGCTGTGCGGCAACGGCCAGCTCGGCCTCAGGTCATCCCACGAGGAGGCCTACGCCGGGCAAACCCGGGGCCTGTACCTGGCCGGCTTCTGGGACGACACGGGAAACGAAAGCGCCGAGCTTCCCAACCTGCCCGATCCCTCGGCAATGGACCTGACCCTGGACGGAGCGCGTCTTGATCTCCTGGCCTGCCCGCCGTCCGAATACCAGCGCTCGCTTGACCTGCGCACGGGCGAGCTGGTCCGTTCCTTCGCGTGGTCCTCAGGCCAGGGCAAACCGTGGCGGCTGACATTCAGGCGCTTTGCGTCCATGGCCAGGCCTGGCGTACTGGCTTTCCGCACCGAGCTTGAGCCCCCGGAAGGCGGGGGATCGCTGGGCATCCGCGTGGGCATAGACGGCAGGGTGACCAACTCGGGCACCCAGCACTTCACGGATGGGGACCGGCGGGTGGAACGGGGCGCGGTGCTCGAGTACAGCGCGCGGACGCTGGATAGCGGTTCCCGGCTCAGGGTTCGAGCGTCGTTCGGGTTCAAAGCGGAGGGCGGCCTCTCCGGCCATCTGTCCAAGCGTTTTGTGTCCGAGCGTCGCCGCCTCAGCTGTCACCTGGAAACGCGCGTGGGCGGCCCTGTGGTCTTTGAGCGCTGGGCCATGATCCATTCGGCTCCCGCGGCCGGCCCCTTCCAGCCCGAGCGGGACCCGCCCATGGACTACCAGGCCCTTCTGGAAGAAAGTGCCCGCGCCTGGGCGCCTTACTGGGCCCTGGCCCCCGACCTTGAGTCGGCACGGCCAGAGGACGCGTGGTCGCTCAGGACAGCATGGTACCACGTATGGGCCATGACGCCGCATCCTTCCAAGCGCCTGTCCGTGGGAGCCAAGGGCCTCTCCGGAGAAGGCTACCGGGGCCACGTGTTCTGGGACGCGGAACTGTTCATCCTGCCCTGCGTGGCCAGCGTGTTTCCCCGCGCCGCCAGGTCCATGCTCGAATACCGCGTGGACCGCCTGTCGGCCGCCCGGTCCCTGGCCGCGCGAAGGGCTTACCAGGGTGCCATGTTCCCCTGGGAAAGCGCCCTTTCCGGGGACGACGAAACCCCGGCCAGCGCCGGTATGGACAAGGACAGCGGCCTGCCCGTGCCCGTCCACGCCGGCCTCCGGGAAGTCCACGTCAGCGCGGACATAGCCCACGCGATGGCCGCCTTTGCGCGCGACTCAGGCGACTCGTTCGTTCTGGACCAGGGCGGCGCCGAGCTCATCCTGGAGTTGGCCTGGTTCTGGTGCTCGCGCGCGGCGTGGCGGGGCGGCGGCCGGCGCTGCGACATCCTGGACGTGGTCGGCCCCGACGAATACAGCGAGCGCGTGGACAACAACGCGTACACCAACTACCTGGCCCATGAAAGCCTGGAATCTGCACTGGACCTCTACGGGGACTGGGAACCCGGCCGACCCGCGCCAGCTGTCCTTGGGCCCCTGTGGGAACGCCTGGACCTGGCCAAACGGCACGGTACCTATCGGCGGGTGCGCGATGCCCTCTATCTGCCCCTGCCCGGACCGGACGGCATACTCCCCCAGGACGACACGTTCCTCGGCCTCCCGTCCATAGACGTGGCGCCCTACCGCGTCGCCGAACGCAAGCAGGCCATCCTCTTTGATTACCGCCGGGAGGAACTGAACCGCCTGCAGGTGCTCAAACAGGCTGACGCCGTCATGCTCATGTACCTCCGCCCGGACATGCTGTCCCGCGACCAGGGCGTGGCCACCTACCGCCACTACGAAAGCCGCACCGTGCACGACTCGTCGCTCAGCCCCGGAGTCCACGCCGTGGTGGCCGCCCGACTTGGCTTACGGGATGAAGCGTACGCCCGCTTCCTGGACGCCCTGGACGTGGACCTGGGGCCACGGCCCCACTCGTCCGACGACGGCATCCACGCCGCCGGCCTGGCGTCCGTCTGGATGGCCGCGGTCCAGGGCTTTGGCGGGCTCAGAATGGACGAGAGCGGGCTGTCGGTGAGCCCCGCCCTGCCCCAGGCCTGGAGCTCCCTCAGCTACTTTGTTCGCTGGCGCGGCAGGCTGGTCAGGGTGCGGGCCACACAAGCGTCCGTGGAACTGGCGCTTGAGGACGGCCCGCCCTGCGACGTGACCGTGCTCGGTTCCGCGCTCAGGCTGGACGGAAGCCTGCTGGTACGCGCGGACGGAAGCGGAGCCCGCCATGGCTGACGCCTTTCCCGCGGATACGCTGGAACGCCTCCTTTACCCGCTGTACGGCGACAGCGCTCCGGCGCTGGCCGCCAGGGTTGCCACGCTCGTGGAGCGGCACCGCGCCCAGGGAGGCGGCCCGCCCGCGCCCTCTGGTCGCCTGGACCAGCGCGACGTGATGCTGATCACCTACGGCGACTCCATCCAGGACGGAGAACGTCCACCCCTGCGCGTGCTCGCAGACTTCCTGGACCGTTACGCGGGCTCGTCTATCAGCGCCGTGCACATACTCCCCATGTACCCGTCCACGTCGGACGACGGTTTCGCCGTGAGCGACTACCGGGCCGTGGACAGCTCGCTCGGCGACTGGCAGGACATCCGGGCGCTGTCCCTCAAGCGCTCCCTCATGCTCGACGCGGTGGTCAACCACGTATCCGCGTCCAGTCCGTGGTTCAGGGCGTTCCTGCGGGGCGACGCTCGCTACTCGGGCTACTTCATCCGCCGGGATCCGGACGCGGATTATTCTGCCGTGGTGCGTCCGCGGGCCCTGCCCCTGTTCACGGACTTTGACGGAGCTGACGGGCGGGTATCCGTGTGGACCACCTTCAGCCACGACCAGGTGGACATACATTTCGGGAACCCGGACGCCTTCCTGGACATCCTGGACCTCCTCCTGTACTACGCGCGCATGGGGGCCGCGTTCATCCGCCTGGACGCCGTGGGCTTTATCTGGAAAGAAGCGGGCACGGACTGCATCAACCGGCCCGGCGCCCACGCCCTGGTCAAGGCCTTCAGGCTGGCTTTGGACGCCCTCGGCAGGGGCACGCGGCTGATCACGGAAACCAACGTGCCGCACGACCAGAACGTGGCGTATTTCGGCCGCGGCGACGAAGCCCACCTGGTGTACCAGTTTCCCCTGCCGCCCTTGACCCTGCACGCCTTTGTGTCGGGCTCGGCCGCCATCCTGAACGCCTGGGTTGCGTCGCTCGGCACCGAGCCCCTGCCCCCGTCCTGCGCCTGGTTCAACTTTCTGGCCTCCCATGACGGCATAGGCCTGCGGCCGACCGAGGGCATTCTGAGCGACGCGGACCGCGCCCTGCTGGTGGACGCTTGCCTGGACCGCGGCGGCCTGGTCAGCTACCGGGAAGTGCCCGGCGGACAGCCCCAACCCTACGAGCTCAACATCAGCTACCTTGACGCCCTGGGCCTGCCCGGCCTGTCAGAAGCCGGCCTGGCACGGCGCTTTGCCGCCGCCCACGCCATCCTGCTTGGCCTGGACGGACTGCCCGGCATATACGTGCACAGCCTGTTGGGTACGCGCAACTGGATCCTGGGTGTCCAGGAATCCGGCATCAAGCGTCGCATCAACCGTAAAAAACTCGTGTACGCGGACATCCGGTCGGCCCTGGACTCTGGCCGGGGCATACGCGCCGACGTGTTCAAACGCATTATTGCCATGATAGACATCCGCTCGCGCGAACCGGCCCTGGCTCCGGGAGCCGGACAGCGCACGCTAAAATTGGACGACCGCCTGTTTTCAGTGCTCCGTGGCGACCCGATCGACGGGGCGGTGGCCGTACTGGTCAACGTGTCCACGGATAGCCTCAGCGTGAACCTGCCCTGGTCCGGAGTCGACCTCCTGTCCGGCGAACGCCTGGACGCGGGTCCCGTGCCCTTTGGGCCCGCGGAGGCGCGCTGGGTCAAAACCACAGGCGAGAACCAGATCTGACCCGAAGCTGTGTTTTCCAGGTTGTAAGGACAGGCATATCCGCCTACCATTACGGTATGGAGAGCATCGCGCTCGCGGCAGCGACGCCGTTTCTGGTCATGCTGTTGTTCCTGGCCGCCTCAAGCCTGGCCGGACCCGTGCGGGCGGCCTCCCGCGGGTTTGCCCAGGCCTGCGTGGCGGCGGCCGGCGCGGGAACGCGGCTGGTTGTGCTTTCCCTGGCCAGGTCGGATCCTGCCGCCGCGTGGATAGTGTCGCCGGAAGCTCTTGCCCTCATCCTTGCAGCCGGTGCCTTCCTGGCGGCCGCCGGCCAGCCGGCCCTTCCGCCATGGCCGCCCGAGCGCGGCGAGAGAGCGGCCCTCGCCCTGGCCGGAACCGTTCCCCTGGTCCTTGCCCTTGCAGCGATCCCCGTCTTCGGGCACATCGGTCCAGCGGCCCTGTACGCGGCTCTTGCCCTGGCCGCGCTGGTCATGGGAGCCGCGCCCCTGTACGCAGCCGAGCGGCTTATGTCCCTGCTCGTTCTGGCGGCGGGCTGGGCGGTCTTGGGCACCGAGTCTGCCCTGGGCACGCCCCGGCTCCTGGCCCTCGGTCTGGGAATGGCCGCCCTGCTGGCAGTTGCCCTCAGCTGCAAGGCGGCGCGGGCGGCAAGGACATCCCGAAGAGGGCGCTTCCGCAATCTTCTGGGGGCCATGGGCGGCCTAGGTCTTGCCGCGTCGGGCATGTCGCCTGCCTTGGCAGCCTCGGCCGCCGGCCTGGCCGAGCATCCGCACGGGCGCGGCGCGGACTCACGGCGCATTCCTCAGGCGTGGCAGGACACGGCCGCCTTTGCCGCCGGCCTGGCCGTGGGCTTTCCCCCATTGGCCGCCTTGGGTACAAGCGCCGCCGTGGGCGCGGCGGCTATCCTGGCCTTTGCAGCGCGCTGGATAGTCGTCGGTCTGGGCAGACGGCCGCAGGACCGCCCCTTGGCCCTTCCCCACAACGGCGGCGCCCTTGCCCTGGCTGCGTCGCTTGGCCGCGTCGAGCTTGCCGCCGGGCTGGTCCTTGCCTTGGCGGCAGCGGGGCTGGCGGATGCGGCATACAGCCTGTTCAAGCGACGCCTCAAGACCCAAGGCGCCCCCCTGCGGCCCATAGCGGCCATAGGCAAACGGGAGAGCACTCCGGGCGTGCTCAGACTGGCGCGCGACCTTGGCGCCCAGAACGAGCCCGTCCGCGCCGTGTGCGTTGCAGCCGCGCGGGGCACGGCAGGCTTTGGTCTGGCAGACGCTGAGGACGCCCTGGTCAACGGCGTGGCCGCGGGCGCGGCGGGCGGCATGCGCGTGCTGCCGTCCATAGTTGTGGCGGCCAGCCCGGCCGACGGCCTGGCCAGGGCCGTGCTTGAGCGGGGCGCCGATAGCCTGGTCCTGGGCTGGAGGCGGCTGTCAGAGGCTGACGTTGAGGGTCCCTTGCCGGCCCTGGACGCGCTGGCCGAGGCGACGTCAGTGCTCATTTTCAGCGCCCGCAATCCCGATGCCATGGCGGATTCCAGAAGGCTGGTGGCAGCCTACGCCGAGGGCACGCAGACCCATCCCTATTTTTCCCGCGCCGTGAGCGCGCTCGGGCGCATAGCCGGTCCGGGAGCCAAGTTTGAGTTGTGGCCGGTTGGGGGCAACGACGCTTCAGGCCAGGGGCAGGCTGGCTCCCCGTCCTGGCGGACCCTGGCCGCGGACCTGAAAGCCAGGGGGGCCGGGACGGCGAGCCTTGCCGTGGTCGGTGCCCGCCCGGGTTCGGCTGGCTGGTCCCCGCTGACAGCCCGCCTTGCCGGTGTCCTTGAGGACGCCTTCCCGGGCAATCCGCTGGTGGCCGTGTACCTGCCCGAGGACGCACCCGAGTCCGCCGCCCTCCAGGGGAGCGCGGCGGACTCGGAAGACCGCGGGGAACGGTCCTTGGGCGCCTTGCCGCCCCTGGTTGCAGCCGCCCTGGAAGCTGGCAGGGTCAAAACGGGCATGGACGAAGCCGCCCTGGTGGACGCCCTGCCCGTGCTAACCGCGGCCGTGCTGCCCGGAAACGCCGATGCATCGCTCAGACTGGCCAACCGCTTCTCCACCGAGGTGCGGCGCCAGCCCATTCTGCTCGAGCCGGGCGTTCTACTGGTTCACGCCCACATTCCCGGCATACCGGAACCGATTCTGGCCATCGGAGCGCGCGCGGACGGCTGGCGCCTCGCGGCCCTGCCCGAGCACCCGGACATTGTGGCCGTGCTGTGCTCGCCCGAAGACCAGGGACCGTCCGTACACCTGCAAGCCCTGACCGAGCTGGCGCGCGCTTTCAGGGACTCGGATCTGGCGGGCTTCCTCCGCTCCGGCGGCGCCTAGCCGGCTCGCCTGGAACCGGTCAAGCCTTGCGGATTTTCCCAGGTCGGTACATACTGGCGCGCATGAAAGACTTCGCAGCCATACTCAAGCGGCCGCACACGGCCGAAGTCGTGGAGCGGCTGGTCCGCTACGCCAAGATCGAGACGACGAGCGACCGCCACAACGCGGCCATCCCGTCCACGGAATCCCAGTGGGACCTGGCCCGCCTCCTGGTGGACGAGCTTGCGGCCCTGGGCATCAAGGACGTCAGCATCGACGACCACTGCTACGTGATAGCGTCGATTCCGGCCAGCCCCGGCATGGAAGGCAAGCCCGCCGTAGGCTTTATGGCCCACGTGGACACGGCCAGCGACGTGAGCGGCGCCAACGTCAAACCCCGCGTCGTCCAGAATTACGACGGCAAGGCCCTGGCCCTGTCCCCCGGATGGACCCTGGACCCCGCGGACTTCCCTGAGCTCGCCGAATACCGGGGCGACACCATCATCGTCACCGACGGCACCACCCTCCTGGGCGCCGACGACAAGGGCGGTGTGGCCATCATCATGACGGCCCTGTCCGCTGTCCTGCGCGACCCGTCCATAAAGCACGGGCCCCTGTACGCCATCTTTACCCCGGACGAGGAAACCGGCAAGGGCATGGACCTCTTCCCCCTGCAGAACATCAAGGCGGCCGCGTGCTACACCCTGGACGGCGGCAAGGGCGGCGAGATCGAGTCGGAGTGCTTCACCGCCTACGAGGCGTCGCTCAAATTCACGGGCAAGGCCAGCCACCCAGGCTACGCCCGCGGCGTCATGGCCAACGCCCTGTCCATGGCCGCCAGCTTTGTGGGCATGCTGCCGCGCTCCGAAAGCCCCGAGGCCACCGACGGATGGTTCGGCTACTACTACCCGCACGAGATGCACGGAGGCCTTGAGTCGGCCACCCTGGACATACTCCTCCGCGACTTCAGCGACCAGGGCATGGAGCGGCGCATAGCCGCCGTCAAGGCCTGGGCGGCGGCCGTGGAGGCCCAGTTCCCCGGCGGCCAGGTAGCCGTGGAATTCAAGAAGCAGTACCTCAACATGAAGAAAAAGCTGGACGAGAATCCCCGCGTGCTCGAGCTTCTGTACGAGGCGGCTCGCAAAGCCGGGGCCGAACCCTACTCCAAGCCCATACGCGGCGGCACGGACGGCGCGCGCCTGACGGAAATGGGCATACCCACGCCTAACGTGTTCGCGGGCATGCACAATTTCCACGGCCGCCACGAATGGGCCAGCGCGTCCGAGATGGTCCTGGGCGTGGATACCCTCATAGAGCTCATGAAGCTGTGGGCGGCCTGACGACCGGCCGGTTTCCGCCGGCGTAGGCCAAAACCGGGCCGCCCCACGGGGCGGCCTTTTTTTGCCTACCCACGTTCACGCCCGTTTTTTGTCAAGCGCCTGATTGGACAAGCACAAAACGGCCACCTATACTTAGTGGGAAACCGGGGCGCCCGCGGACGCGCTTGCTCCGGCGCGATGGCAGGAAAGCCCCTTGTGGGCCAACGCATATCCACCTGGAGCCGCTACACGAAATGAGAAAAGATAACAAGTTTTTCGGCAGGATCGTCATATCCATCGTCGCCACCCCCGTGGCGACCCTCCTTCTGGGCGAGGCTTTTACCCACCTGTTCAACACCGCCCTGGACGCAAGCATCTTTGAGCGCATCACCTTCACCTTCCAGAAGCCCTTGATCTTTGCCCTGGTGCTGGTGATGCAGATCATACTCATAGGTCTTGTGTGGCTTTTGCTCAAGCCGCTCATGCGCTTCCTGGCCAAACCTGACAAGAGTGACGAAGCGGGCTACGCGGCTGCCAGGAAAGCGGCCCTTGGCGTGCCCTGGGCCGTCATCATGGTTACCGTGCTCTTCTGGGTGGCCGGCACCATAGCCTTCTACGCCATGAACGACTGGAAGAGCCCGGGCGGCACGCCCCTGGGCTGGGTCCTGGCCTTCAAGATCACCGAGGGCATGCTGTCGGCCACCCTGAACGCCCTGATCATAGACCTGATACTCCTTGAGCCCAAACGCTCCCTGGACATGGCCCGAATCCGCCAGGGCGAGCGCGACGTGTTCTCCGAGACCAGGGACTTCATAACCATGCTGTCCACCGTAGGAGCCACCGTGGTCCACCTGGCCTACGTGGCCAACTATTTCATAGCCAGGGACCCGGCCGCCCGGGGCCTGTCCAACCCGGTGGCATCCCTCATAGTCACGGGCTCCATCATCGGGCTGGTGGCCCTTGCCATGGTCGTGCTGTCCAGGCACGAGGACGATCTCCAGGCCAAGCTCCTCCGGAAGCGCATCCTGGACTTGAGCTCGTCCGAGGCCGTGGACCTGTCCGCGCACGCGGCCATGCTGAATTTCGACGCCATAGGCGGCCTTGCGGACGCGTTCAATGGCTACACGGAAGGCCTCAGGACCATGGTCGCCGACATATCGGACACCATGAATGTCCTGGACCAGGCCTGCGCCACCCTCACAGGCGGCACAGACCAGCTCAGGAACGCCCTGAAAGAGATCACGGTGTCCGTGGGCGACGTGGACGAAACCGTGGAGAAGGAAGCGACGTCGGTCAAGGAATCCAGCGCGTCCATAGAAGTGATAGACAGGAACATACAGAGCTTGCACAAGGCCATAGACGAGCAGGCGGCCATAGTCACCGAGTCCAGCGCAGGCATAGAGCAGATGATAGGCAATATCCAGTCGGTCAGCTCGAGCATAGAGCAGGTGGACAGCTACTATGAGCGGCTGACCAGCGCGGCCAGCTCCGGCAAGCAGCGCATAGCCGAAACCAACGCCCTGATCGTCAAGGCGGCGGAAATGTCCACCATGCTGGTGGACGCCAACAAGCTGATAGCCGCCATCAGCGCCCAGACCAACCTCCTGGCCATGAACGCTGCCATAGAGGCCGCCCACGCCGGAGACGCGGGCGCCGGCTTCTCGGTGGTGGCCGACGAGATACGCAAACTGGCCGAAAAGTCGGGCACCCAGTCCAAGGAAGTGGCCAGGCGCCTCAAGGAAGTGAAGGACTCCATAGACCTGGCCGTGAGCGCCGCCGACGGGGCGTCCAAGGGCTTTGACGACGTGTCGTCGCTCATAGAGACCGTCAACCGTTTCCAGGACGAGATACGCAACGCCATGCACGAGCAGTCCGCCGGCTCCAAACAGGTGCTGGAAGCCATTACGGCCATGAACGGCGTCACGGAGACGGTCAAGGTTGGCGCGGCTGAGATGAGCGAGAGCGCCACCAGCCTGGTGGACGGCATGCGCCGCCTCAACGAGCTGTCCGACCTGGTGCGGGGCGAAATGCGTCGCATCACCGGCGACGTGGAACAGATAGGGTCGACCTTCAGCGACATCGTCGCCATGATCACGAGCAACATAGAGTCCATCGGCCGGGTCAACCGGCAGATGGACCGCTTCCGCTCGTAAGGAAACGTGTCGGCTCGCCCCGATCCTCAGGCTATGTGCTTGCCTTTTAGGGTCGGCACGTACAGCTTGTCTTCCTTCATGATGTGGGTCTTGACCCAGTCTATGAGGAAGGTCAGCGTGTCCACGGACACGGCCAGCTCTCCCCTGGCCTCTTTCTGGGCCAGCTCGTCCAGGCTGTCGATAAGGCGTTTGTGCGACGACGCGTGCTCGGCGGCGGCGGCGTACCCGTAGTCCTTGAAAGCTCGCTCCTCGGTGGCAAAATGGTACACCGTGTAGTCCTTGAGCTCGGTGAACAGACCGCCGATCACCTCTTTGGCTTTCCGTTCCCGCATGGCGTCGTGCAGCTGGTTGACCAGCGACACGAGTTTTTTGTGTTGGTTGTCGATGGCCTCTATGCCCGTGGCCAGCGAATCGTCCCAGATGAATAAAGCCATAGGTCCCCCTTCAATCACAATTGCCGCTCCGTGCTGCCAGGAAAGCAAAGCCCGGGCCCTGCCCGCGCTCATGGCCAGGCAGACTCCGGGCTTGCGTACCCACGTGATTCATGCAGAAGCGCCGCATCATTTTCAGCGCGCGGCGCCAACCTGCCTCACACGGCCTCAACGCACAGGGCTATGCCCATGCCGCCGCCTATGCAGAGCGTGGCCAGGCCCTTTTTGGCCTTGCGCTTGCCCATCTCGTGCAGGAGGGTCACCAGAATTCGGGCGCCTGACGCGCCAATGGGATGCCCCAGGGCTATGGCTCCGCCGTTCACGTTGACCCTACCCATGTCAAACTCCAGGTCTCTGGCCACGGCCAGGCTCTGGGCCGCAAAAGCTTCATTGGCCTCGATAAGGTCCACGTCGGCCAGTTTCCATCCCGCCCGCTTCAGGGCCAGCCGGGTCGCCTCGATGGGGCCAAGGCCCATCACCGCAGGGTCAACGCCGGACCAGCCGTAGGACACGATGCGCGCCAGGGGTTTGCCTGTCTTGGCCGCCGCCTCGGACGCGACCACCAGGGCCGCGGCCCCGTCGTTGATGCCCGACGAGTTGCCGGCCGTCACCGTGCCGTCAGGCTTGAAGGCCGGCCTGAGCTTGGCCAGCGCCTCGGCTGTAACGCCCGCCCGCGGGAACTCGTCGCGATCGAACACAAGCGCGTCGCCCTTTTTCTGGGGTATGAGCACGGGCACGATCTCGTCCTTGAAGCGGCCGCTTGCCATGGCGGCTTCCGCCTTGTTCTGGCTTGCCGCGGCAAAGGCGTCCTGCTCCTCCCGAGTCAGCTTGTAGCGCTCGGCTATGTTTTCGGCCGTGATGCCCATGTGGTAGCCGTTGAATATGTCGGTGAGTCCCTCGTATATCATCGAGTCCACCAGCTCGCCGTTGCCCATGCGGTAACCCGTGCGCGCCTGCCTGAGGATATACGGCGCGGCGCTCATGTTCTCCGCTCCCCCCGCGACCACCAACCCGCAGTCGCCAGCCTTGATGGCCTGGGCGGCGGAAGCCACGGCGCGGAGGCCGGAGCCGCACACCATATTGACGGTCATGGCCGTGCGCTCCCTCGGTATGCCGGATTTGATCAGGGCCTGGCGCGCCACGTTCTGACCGAGGCCTGCCTGGAGGACGCAGCCCAGAAGCACCTCGTCCACCGCGTCCGGGCTGAGGCCCGCCCGCTCCATGGCTGCCTTGACCACCGTGGTTCCAAGCTCGGCCGTACCCACGCCGGCCAGGCTGCCGCCAAAACTCCCTATGGCCGTCCGCGCGGCGCTCATGATGAAAACGTCAGACATGATTTCGCTCCCTTTATCCTCTACCACGATATTCCAGCCCTGGCCGTCAGCACTCGCAGGCCGAACAGCCCTCGCGCACAACGATGTCCGCGTCCGTATGCGCCACGATCCACTCCGGCGTGTACGGCGGGAAATACTCTATCAGATGGAACTTGTCGCCCATTACCTCAAAGAATCCTACGTCCGTCACCACGATGTTCACCTCGCGCACGGCGGTGAGCGGCAGGGAACAGCGGCGCTTGAGCTTGGACGCGCCGGACTTTTCCAGGTGCGTGGTGGCGGCGATCACGATTTTTGACCCGGTGGTCAGGTCCATTGCCCCGCCCATGCCCGGCACCATCTTGCCCGGTATCTTGTAATTGGCCAGGTTGCCTTCCTGGTCGACCTCAAGCACGCCCAGCACGGTGTAGTCCACGTGTCCGCCGCGTATGATGCCAAAGCTGGTGGCCGAATCGAAGAAGGCGCCCCCCACCTGTATGCTGACCGGCATGCCGCCCGCGTTGGTGAGGTCCTTGTCCTCTTTGCCCGGCTCCGGAGCGGGGCCCAGGCCTATGAGGCCGTTCTCCGACTGCAGTATCACGGTGACGCCTTCCGGCACGTAATTGCCGACCATGGTGGGCAGGCCTATGCCCAGGTTTACCACGTCGCCTGTCTTGAAAAAGCGCGCGATGCGCTTGGCGATGATGGCCTTGTTTTCAGCATATTCTATCATCGTCCCGCTCCTTGGCCCTGAGCCCCGTCAGCCATAACGATATAATCCACAAAGATGTTAGGGGTGTGCACCTGGTCGGGATCTATGTCGCCTATGCCGACCAGTTCCTCCACCTCGGCTATGACCAGCTTGCACGCCGTTGCCATCAGCGGGTTGAAGTTCCGGGCTGTCTTGGAATAGACCAGGTTGCCGGCGCGGTCGGCTTTTTTTGCCTTGATCAGGGCCACGTCGCCTGGCAATGCCTCTTCCAGGAGATAGGCCCGGTCGCCGATGAGCAATTTCTGCTTGCCCGTCTCCACCTCGGTGCCCACGCCGGTCGGCGTCAGAATGCCGCCAAGTCCAGCGCCGGCCGCGCGCACTCGCTCTGCCAGGGTGCCCTGCGGCACCAGCACGACCTCCAGCTTGCCATCGTTCATCTGGCGCTGGGTCTCCGGGTTGGTGCCTATGTGGGACACGATCACCTTGCTGAAAGCGCCTGCCTTGATGAGGGGAGCCACGCCGTTAATCACGCCCGTCTTCTCGTTCAGGATGGACGTGTCGTTGCATACAAGGGTCAGGCCCTTTGCGCCGGAGCGTTCCAGGGCGGCCAGCACGGTATCCGGCGAGCCGCAACCAAGAAAGCCGCCCACATGCACGGTCTGCCCCGCGTGGACCATCGCCGCTGCCTCTGCGGCTCTGAGTACGGGTTTATCTACCACAGGTTCCTCCGTTTTGGCCAGTATAGCACGTACCTTAATTGCGGGGAAGCGCGGGAGACCATGTGGTAGGCTTTAGCGCAGGTTTGAAAAAAGGGGCCAGTCGCTATGACTGGCCCCTATGACGAGCGGGCTACAAGAGCCGCCATGAAATAAAAAAGGCGGCCGCTGTTACAGCGGCCGCCTTTCGCACTTATTCCTCCAGCTTGTAACGCTGGGCGCCGAACCACTTGGGCAGCAGGAAGATACCCGCCACGAAGAGGGCCGCCGTTACGAGGAGCCCGGGTATGGCGCTCCAGGTCAGGCCGGCGACCAGGGTTCCCGCCAGCACGCACACCGCCACGAATACCGCGTAGGGAAGCTGGGTGCTGACATGCTCTAGATGCGGCACCGCCGCTCCCGTTGATGACAGCACCGTGGTGTCCGATATGGGCGAGCAGTGGTCGCCAAACACCGAGCCTCCCATGACCGCCGCGACCGTCAGCGCCGTTGCGTTGATGGTCTCGTTGAGCGGGATGCCGGTGGCCTTTGCCAGACTGCCGATGACCGGTACCGCTATGGGTATCATGATACCCATGGTTCCCCAGCTCGTGCCGGACGCAAAGGATATAAGGCAGGAGAAGAGGTACACCACCAGGGGCACCAGCCACATCGGGAAGTTGCCGCTGACGACTATTTCAGACACGTACTCGGCCAACCCTATGCCGCCGTCAGCGCGGCTGGTCTTGATGATGGAGCCGAGCGACCAGGCCAGGGCCAGGATCATGACGGCAGGAACCATGGCTCGGAACCCATCCAGCAGTGCCTCTCCCGCGGCACGCACGTTCAGGAGCTTTCGCAGTATGAAGTAGATGTACGCGAAAACGTTGGTGAATATGGCCGCGTAGGTCAGCGCCATGGACGAGTCGGTGCCGTTGAAGGCCTCGCCAAAGGTCATGGTCTTCATGGCCTGCCCGAGCGTGGTGACGGTCTCTCCGTCTATGGCCAGCATCCATGAGGTCATGGGGAAGAAGAACAGCGCTATGGCGATCAGGAAGAAGATCGGGATGAGGAAGTCGAACACCTTGGCCTTGCTCGTCTCCGCCTTTGATTCCACCTGGCTGACCACGGCGCCGTAGCGCTTTTCGTCAAACAGCCCTATGCCCTTCTCCGCGCGCGCCTCGGACCGGGCCATGGGTCCGAAATCCTTGTGCGTGACGGCGATGAACATCACCATGAGCACGGCGAAGATGGCATACAGGTTGAAGGGTATGGAGCGGACAAAGAAGGACAGCTCGTTCATCCCGAGACTGGTGAACTCAGGCATGTCCTTGTACGTTCCCATCACGTACACCACCCAGGTCGATACGGGCGCCATGATTGCCACCGGCGCCGCCGTGGAGTCCAGTATATACGACAATTTGGCGCGGCTGATCTTCTTGGCGTCGCACAACGGCCGCATGCAGGTGCCGATGGTCAGGCTGTTGAAGTAGTCGTCGAAGAAAATCAGGATCCCGAAGAACCACGTGAACAGCAGGGCGCCCGTCTTGGTCTTGA
Organism: Spirochaetales bacterium; assembly: GCA_016928955.1. GTDB lineage: Bacteria > Spirochaetota > Spirochaetia > Treponematales > UBA12059 > JAFGJV01. Next base: position 934 of record JAFGJV010000018.1, on the reverse strand, counting down.
TGCGCTTGCTCGCCCAGCTGCCCAGGGAATACGCCGCGCCCGTTTTGGCCAACATGCCCACCAGAAGACCCAGGAGGATGGTGAACAGGAGAATGCGCATGTTCCATCCGTCCGCAAGGTTGTCTGCTAGTACGTCCGACAGCCGGGTCAGAGCGTAGAACGGGTTGCCTCCCGCTGCTATGAGGGTACCAGACAGGATACCCACAAACAGCGAGACGATCACATCCTTGGTCGCGATGGCCAGGATGATCGTCAGCAGAGGCGGCAAAATCGATAGAAGCCCGTAGTGCAATTCCATGATCCGGAACCTCCTTCGTCACCGACGTAACGTTGCTGGATACTATGGTTGTCCAGAAAACGGATTTCCGCAATGTTTTTTTTCATAGGAACAGGCGAGGCAGAATTACAGTTCAAGAAAGGCTTTGACGCATTCTATCAGGGCAGGAGCCTGCCAGGGCTTTCGGAGCACGCTGAACGGTCCGCCCGAGCTGAGCGTGCGCTCGGCTCGCGCGCTGTCCGCGTGGCCGGTCATGAGGATAACGGGCAGGGCCGGCCACACGCTCCTTACTTTGAGCGCCAGTTCGTCGCCCGGCACATCGGGGAGCATCCAGTCGGTGATCAGGCAGGAAAGCTTGACACCTTCCTTCTTGAGGCCTTCCGCCGCTTCCATGGCTCCAGCCAGGTCGGTGGCCGTTTCCACGACAATCTGGCCGCCCAGTCCCTTCCTGAGCTCCATGCGGAGCGACATGAGTATGATGACTTCGTCATCCACGCATAGTATCGCTCTCTCGCCGTCCTGCCCCATGCCGCCCCCCCGACTTGGAAGCTTAAGCCAAGATGTCAGCTTGGTCAAAAGCGTCGCGGCGCCGCTACGCGTCGGCGCGACTGGCGATACGAAGCCACCTGGCAGACAGCGCTGCGCGCCGGCTTCGGG
>JAFGJV010000017.1 GCA_016928955.1 Spirochaetales bacterium | reverse complement strand
GTTCTTTTGTATACGCGCCGTCGGCCGGAGGTCCGGCGCGGGTCGTAGCACTGAAACCGCTCCGTCGCCGCAGGCGTAGGCAGAACAATAATTCGACTCATCCCCAGTATTTCTCAAACACCTTAATTTTTTCCTGTTAGCAATAGTGAGGTTAAAGATGAACAATATCTACCTTAATAATGATTCGCGTGCCCATAAGCTCCCGTTTTTATCAGTATCAGTCTAATATGACGAGGGGTCCAGGGGGCTTCTGACAGCGCTTGCGCCTCTATTGAGTACGTGGGTGTATATTTGGGTAGTCCGGACGTCTGAATGTCCAAGGAGCTCCTGCACGGTCCGTATGTCGTAGCCTGATTCCAGAAGGTGAGTGGCAAAGGAGTGCCTGAACGTGTGGCAACTGGCCCTTTTGGTAATGCCCGCCAGCTTGACGGCGTCATGGACGGCGCGTTGGGCAACCGATGGGTCGATATGAAAACGGCCCTGCTTGCCGTTCTCCAGGTTTCTCCAGCGTCTGCGCTGGGGGAAAACCCACTGCCAGGCCCATTCCCGGCTGGCTGACGGATACTTCTTCTCCACGCTTGTTGGCAGGGCAACGGCGCCCCAGCCTTCGGACAGATCCTTTTCGTGTATGGCCTTGATCCTTTGGAGATGCTGGCGGATGGCGGGGATGACGCTTTCCGGCAGGGTGGTCGCTCTGTCCTTGTCGCCTTTTCCGCCGTGGACCAGGATCTGGCGACGGACAAGGTCTAGGTCCTGCACCCGCAGTTGTATTCCTTCCTGAAGGCGGAGGCCGCCTCCGTACAAGAGGCTGGCCAACAGCCGCATGTCTGCGCTGAGCATGTCGAGCACGGCCTTTACTTCGTCGCGGGACAGGACCACGGGCAGGCGCAGGGGGCGTTTTGCGCGGACAATGTCGCCAAGGTCGCCCGGATCCGTACCCACTATTCGCCTGAAAAAAAAGAGGAGCGCGGCCTGGGCTTGGTTCTGGGTGGAGGCTGCCGCCTTCCTGTCAACGGCCACATGGGTCAGGAAGTCGTTGATGCGCTGTTCCACGGGGTCGCCGGATCGCGGGACGCCGTAGCGTTCCATAAAGGCACGGATCCAGGTCAGGTACGCATCCTCTGTACGGCGGCTGTAATGGAGGCTCCTGAGGGCGTCGCGGGTACGGTCTATGAACGACAGGCAGTCGTTCTTGGGGCTGGCCTCCGGCAGGCCGTTGGTCGCCGCAACGTCGTCGCGGCTGGGGCCGAAAAAGAGGCCCGTTTTGGCCAGGGCGCTGAGGAGCCCGTCCAAGGCCGCCTGGCAATCAGGCACCAGCAAACGGCACGGGCCCGACCAGGCAACCCGGCCAAGGACATTATTGAAAAAACCTTCCAGCGGGCTATGGGCCGGAAAAGACACGCCCCAGCGCCCATTGAACTGCTCCCTGATGACCACGTCCATGTCAGCCTCCTTGAAAACCCACAAGGGCAGGACCGGCGGAACGATCATCGCGACGCGATGATGGTACACCTTGGTCGGCTGACGGGAACAGGGGAATGAGCCCGGGGATGAGACGCCCTTTTATCATGCTGGGGAACGGTGCGGCCGAAACGCGCTACCGTGCCCGCCATCGCCCCAGTATATCACGCTGAACGGGGGCGGGCCAGCTGGAAGAGTGCAAAACTAGGCCGATTCTGCGTCCGACGGACTGGCAGCCCGGAATTGGCTGGGGGTCGTGCCTGTCCACCGCCTGAAAGCCTTGGACAGGGCGCTCGGATCCGAAAACCCGAGCATGTACGCTATCTCGTCAACGTGTTTTCCCTCAGCCAGGTGTTTCCTGGCCAGGCGCTCCTTGGTTGACCCAAGAAGCTGGCTGAATTTCACGCCTTCGTCGTCCAGCCTGTTCTGCAGGGTTCGGGCGCCCAAACCGAGTTCCCTGGCTACGGAACCGAGGGACAGCCGGGGGTCGTCTAGTCGGCCCAGGATAACGGTTGTGACGGCCCGGGTGGTCGGGTTGGCGTCGTCCAGCTCATCAAGGTAGGAGCGGGCCCACTCCTCAAAGCGCTCGAGCAGGATGCCATTCGGCGCCAGGATGGGCAGTTTGAACACGTCCAGGGGAACCAGCATGCTGACGCCCCGCTGGTCAAAGAGAACCGGACAGCCAAAGACGCGCTCGTATTCGTCCGCCGCACCGGGCAGGGGCCAGGGGAAGCGTACCTCCTTGGGGCGGACCTGCTGGCCGGTGAGGGTCCGCATCATGCGCAGGGTGCTGGAGAAAACCGTTTCGTAGCAATGGCGGGACAGGGTCTGGGCTCCCGGACGGGCGTGGAGCTCCATGAGGACGCACGAACCGGACAGCGATCCTCTGCCCTGGATGACGGTGCCCAGTATGCGGGCGTATCGGGCTGATTTTTCAAAAGCCTGCCCAAGGTCCTGGCAGTTCATCATGAGATACCCAAGGACCGACCATCCGCCTGGCTCCGCGGCCTGGCCCACATGCAGGCCAAAGCAGGGGTCGCAGGACAGCCTGGCCGCCTCCTCCTCCACGGCGTTGTACGCGCCGACGGGAATGCGTCCGTCTGGCCGTTCAAGGTCGCGCTGGCTCACCCCTCCCGCGCCGAGCAGGGCAGCCCGGTCCAGGCCTATGCCGTCCGTGTACCTGAGCAGCTGGGCCAGGAGCGTCGTCGATACGTCGTCCGCCCTCTTGAGTTTCAGAATGGCCATCCGTGGTTAACCGCCTCCGGCGGAGTATACGCCCCGGAGCTTGCCTGGACAAGTTAAAGCGCGCGGCTGTCCGACTGCGCGCGCGGACAGTTTTTTTTCGCGCTTGGACATGGCCGGTGCCGCTGGCTCGGGGTATACTGGGCCGCATAGCATGGATGGCAAGGAAGGATTGCATGAGTACTAGAAGAGTGATACACGCCGCTGGCCGCGCCACGCTGGCGCTGCTGGCCGCTCTGGCCGCCGCGATCGTGTTGTGTTCGTGTCAGGTGTCGCCGGAGCGTTACCGGGCCATGAAGGACGAGATCGAGCTGGTCGACGTGTCGACGCTTGCCGACGGCAACTACGAGGGCCACGCGTCCCTGTTTCCGGTGGACGTAAAGGTTGAACTCGGCGTCCGGGGAGGACGGCTGGTCAGCCTGGAGCTAGTCAAGCATTTCAACGGCCAGGGGCAGGCGGCAGAAATCCTTGTGGACGCCGTGCTGGAAACCCAGAGCCTGGACGTGGATGTGGTGGCTGGCGCCACGCACTCGAGCATAACGATCCTCAAGGCCATTGAGGACGCCATGAAGAAGGGGGCGACGCTATGAAAGCGGCCGTCAGATACCATTCGCTTACGGGTAATACCAAGAAGGTGGCCCTGGCCTTGGCCGAGGGCGCCGGCTGCCAGGCGGCCGAGCTGTCGGCCGGAGCAGCTGACGCGGACCTGCTCTTTGTGGGGGCGGCGTCCTACGCCACGCACGGCCACAGCGTGCCGCCCGAGGTACGGCGCTTCATAGCGTCCTTGGACCCGCGCTCGGTCAGGCGGGCTGCGGTGTTCTCAACGGGCTTCAGGCAGAGCGACACGGTTGGGACGCTCAGGCGCCTTCTGTCCGAGCGGGGCATAGCCGTGGAAAAAGAGTCGTTCTTCTGCAAGGGACGATTGGCCATCTTCCAGATGCGCCATCCGGACGCTGACGACCTTGGGCGGGCCAGGGACTTTGGCAGGCGCCTGGTCGGAAACTGAGCCAGGCCGCCTGAGCATCCCGCGTCCGTCCGTGAGCCCGAGGGCGGGTGCCTACACGTTGAACTTGAAGAACATCACGTCCCCTGCGTCATCCCTGACGTCGCGGAACGTCGGGCGTTCCGCGTGGCCGTGGATG
>JAFGJV010000016.1 GCA_016928955.1 Spirochaetales bacterium | reverse complement strand
GGAGCCTCTAAAAACTGCAGTTTTTAGAGGGTTACCTTAGAAAACCCTGCGTTTTCGGCCGAAAACGCAGGGAACCTCTAATAACCAAGGGGTTTTAGAGGTTCCCATAAGGGAGCCGCCCGGGCATCCAAGCCCCGGGCGGCTGTTTTTTTCCGCGGCGTCCTCACGGGCGCCTGGAAAATGTCGTGTCCTACAGCTCGATGCTCACCGTGGCGCTGAACACGAGCGGGAACGTAATGAAAGGGCCTTCCTCAAGGTAGATATCCTTAGCCGTGGAAAAACCTCCGGCCTGAGCTACGGCGTCCGTGTAGCCAAGGTCTTCCGGCGACGGCAGGCCAACCTGGGTAATCCAGCCCACGGCGAATTCGAACAGGGCTTGGCCTTCGCGGTAGGCGGCCCCGAGCTCCAGACTGTTGACGGAATAGTAGCCGATGGCGTCCTGCGGCGCGCTGGCAAAATAGGCATCCGTGCTCGACAGCTCGTTGCCGTTCAGCTCGAACCAGTTCGCAACATGGAACGACCACGCGTCATTGAGGCCGTAGGAAGCCTTGAGGTAGGCCGTGAGCGGGGCGATGCCGTCGTACTCGCTGGCCATGCCAAAGGGATTGTTGAGGTAGGCCTGCTCGGTCATGTTACCCATGACAAAGAAATTGGCGGGATCGTAGGTGGCGGTCACCCATTGGTCAAAAGTCTGGGCTCCTCCGTTGACGGAATCGTAGGTCTTGCCCCCGACCAGGTTGAGGTACGCGCCAAACTCGAGCGCCAGTCCCTTGAGCGCCGTTCCGAGGTCCCATATTCCCTCAACACCGACGTTGGCTATCCAGGCGGTCGAATAGTCGTCAATGATCGGATCTGCGGCCGTTCCCGCTCCCGTACCCTGGTCCACGTCCCGGTAAGCGCGCAGCGTGAAATCCACCCCCACGAGCAGGTCAAGCGCGTCTACCATACTCAGCTCTGCGTCCAGCCAGAATTTGTTGTTGCCGAGCTGGCCCCGTCCGTAATCCGCGTAGTACGTGGCCGTTCCGTCAAAGTAGTACGCGTCGCGGTAGCCTATGCCTATGTCCCAGCCAACATCGAACGTGCCCACGCCCTCAAGATCGTATTCGGCGCTCACGATCAAGTTGTTGGACTGGAACCATTCGCGCAGGTCATCCAAAGCGACAAGCGGGATGTCGGCAGACGTATGCAGCACGACGGGTCCTAGCTTCCAGCTTGTGGCCATGAGCATCACGTTGAAGTCCATGATGCGGGCGCCGGTGGCGCCTGTCATGAAGGCCTCAGCCAAGCCCAGAATGCGGTTGCCGCTGGGGAACACAGGCGGCTGGATGAACATGACCACGTCCGACCAGTACTCTGTCCAGTCCTCGCGCCAGAACAATGACACGTGCCTCAGGTAGCGCGGATCGGAGCCGCCGACCTCGATCTTGCCGATTCCAAAAACCTTGTCGATGGAGAACCACAGATCCGCCAGCTCGTGGTTCATGAACCAGCCGTTCATGATGAAATAGGGCGTTGTGGAGTCCCAGCGCGCCAGGGTGTTTATCCTGGCGGCTACATTCCCGGACGAGAATTCCAGGGCCGTGTCCTCAAGCATGTCCGGCGCGTACGGATCAAAGTAGATTTTCTCGCTCAGCGACAAGGGGCCGACCTCAAAGTTCAGCTCGCTGCTTACGACAAGATCTCCTCCCCAGAAGGTGTTGTTCCCAAAGGAATGGTAGTCCGGCAGGAAACCGGCCAGACCGGCCCTGTCATAATGCACCGCCGTGAGAAACGACAAGCCGTCCCACGACAGGCTGATCCAGGGCACGGCCCCGAAACCGAGTCCCGTTATGCTTAAGGGATAGCGCTTCTGGTTGTAGTAGTCCGCGTCGAACTCGTCCACAAGCTGGGTCCGAACCACCGTTTTGGTGGTTCCCTCAAAACCCATCCCTATGGTCGGTGCCTGGGTAAAAAGATCGCCAAGGGCAAGGGGCGAGCGTATCTCCTCCGACTCCTGGGCGACTACCGGTATCGGCACGAGCGCGGCGATACACAGCAGTAGGGAAAGAAAACGTTTCATGCATATACTCCTTTCGGGATTTCGGCGGCGTGCCCAAAATCCCAAACCAGAAGTATATACCGCGCACAGCTCTGCCGCAGGGAAAAGAACCGGCGAACGAAAGGCGCTATAGCATCGCCTTCCTGTATCGCGGAAAATCCTTGTAGCGCTCAAAGCCCAGTCGCTGGTACAGGTCCACGGCCCGAGTCTTGAACTGCTCCACAGTGTACACGCGCACTTCCCGGACGCCCTCGGCAAGCACTCCGTCCAGGGCCTGGGCGATCAGGGCGGAAGCCAGTCCCCGCTTGCGGTGCGACGGCAGGACGGCCACCTCGGATAGCTCGGCCACCTTGCCGCGGACGGTATCCCGGGTATCAAAGAGGGCCACCGCGACGATGCGGCCAGCTTCCCTGGCCACAAGCCAGTGCCGGCTGTCCTTGCCTTCCAGCTCCTCGGCGTACTCATCCGGATCGGGACTTTCGTCAAAGCGGCCGCCATCGTATTCCTTCACGAAGGAGTCATGTACCGCCCGGGCCAGTTCGGCAAGGTCCCCGGGGGCTGGACGAGTGGCACTGAGGCCCTGGGGCACGCCGGGAAGCGCAGGGCGTATCCGCTCGTAGGCCGCCAGGTTGAGCCGGAGCTCGGCCACCGTGAACTCCGCGGCATAGCCGTGTTTGGCCAGGAGCCGGGTTGCGCCTGTTTCCGTGGACGACGCGTTGGCCGCGTACTCGCGCTTTGAGCCGGGGTGGTCGCGACCGGCCAAGGCCGCCGCCTCGGCTTCCATCCAGCCAAGCAGCGCCGAACCGTAGCCCCTGCCGCGATAGTCCGGATGGGTCCAGCCCATGAGCAGGTACACCGCCGTTCCGTCGGCCTCGGACCATTCCTCTATCTTACCATAGGCGGCTATGCGGCCGTCGATTTCTATGACCGGCCGCCTGGCCAGGTTGCCCGCCGCCTTGGCTGACACGAGGGCCTCTATGAACTCCGAAGCCGGCCCTGCCATCTCGTACGAGTCGCTCGGGTCCACGCCGTCCAGATCTGCGCGCGCTTGGTGGATGTCCGCAAAGCCAGTACCGTCCTCAGGGCCTTGAGCCGTGCGCATCACCGCTCCGCTTAGGGAGGGAAAAACCGTCAACGTTTCCATGGCGCAAGTATCAAGCGAACTGCCGTATCGCGCAACACGGCAATTTGTTTTTTGGGAACCTCAAAAAACCCCATGGTTATCAGAGGTTCCCCGCGTTTTCTGCAGAAAACACAAGGCTTTAAGGCGCGGACAGGCCGCCGGGTACGTGCACGCTTGCCACCAACGCGCACCGGCCGCCGCGGCGCCGTCTGCCGGGACTCACACCCCACTGCAAGCCCGCAGTTCGTAGACTACAGGCTTCTGGGCGGCAACAGATATCGCGAGCATCAAAAACACAAGAGTATTCCAGGTCTTTCCCATACCGCGACTCACTCCCTCAGCCGCATATCTACGATATGTTTGTGCCATCCCTGAGGCGCTACATCCCGGTGCCACAAACAAACCACAAGGATAATCCTGACAAACCGCAAAAACAGTGTAAAATTGGTAGAATACGTCGTCCAGGCGCTTTCACAGGATGAATGGCGCTCGTTCGCCCGGATTATAGACAAGAGGTAGCCTCTAATAACCTAAAGGGAACCTAAAAAACTGAAGTTATTAGAGGCTCCCTATAGCAGATGCACAATCGCAGGCAAAATGTATCCAGAGGAACATCTATGGAAAAGTACATCAAAGCTGTCCTAGGACTGATTATCCTTCAGATAATCTTCTCGGCCCTTTCTAACCTTTCGCTAGCGTTCATGCCGTATTTTGTTAAGCTGATGTTTGACACAGCACCGTCGGGCGATGTAGCCGCAATCATCCGGCTTTGCGTAGGATACTCGGGATGCATTCTCGGAAGCCTTGTCTTCACCTATATCGATCAATATTTCAGCTGGAAAATGGCCATCGTATTCGAGGGCTCGGTGAAACGCGACTTCTTCGCTGCCGTCAGCGCATACAGTTACAGCCGTTTCAGGAAGACCGACGTCGGAGAATACATCGCGATGCAGGGCAACGAAATCCAAGAGCTCGAGATGGATTATCTGACGCCGATCGTAGAAATATTTAAATCGACAATGTCGTTTACCGTATACGCCATTGTCCTTTTTATCTTCATCGACTGGAGAATCGGCGCTGTGATTGTGCCGGTCTCCGTAATCACCGCGCTCATTGCGCCCAAAGTATTGACAAAACCGGTGTCAAGGCGCCGAAAAATCTTCCTTGATAAAAAAGGCGGCTACATATCCCTCATGAAGGATTTGCTTGAAGGATTTAAGCTGATCACGAGCGCGACCCGCGATGCGTTTCTAGCGGCACACGAGCGGGAGCTTTCAGAGACTCTGAAAAAACGGTTCTGGTACGGGAAACTCAAAGTGTTAATGTACATTTTTAATGGCTGCTTTTTGTATTCCCTAAACATACTGTCGTTCATCCTTGTCGGAGTGATGATGTACCTGAAAGAAATAAGCATCGGCGCGGGCGTCGGGACCCTAGGATACATCGAAAGCTTCATCGATCCGGTTCGGGACATCACGATATATGTAAGCTCGATACGATCCACGACTGACATAAAAAAGAAAGTAATGGACTTTCTCACTCCCGAAAAAACGCCAGTCCTGCCGGTAGCCTCTCATCTCAACGAGGCTATTGAACTTCGCGGTGCATCCGCGTCTTTTGATGACTTCTCGCTTGGCCCGGTCAGCCTCAGGTTCGAAAAAGGGAAAAAGTACGCGCTGATAGGCCACAACGGATCCGGGAAATCGACCATTCTCAACCTGATCATGAAGTATGTCGAAGCGGCGTCGGGCGAGATCCTTTTGGACGGCGTTCCTATTACGAACATCGACACGTCCAAGGTCGTCTGGAATGTCGACCAGCACGACCACATGTTCGCATCCGCCTTCAATGAATGCGTCACCGTGTTTTCGGCCCTACCGCACAGAAACCTAGACGGCCTCGAAAAGTCGGCTGGTACGAGGAAAATGAAGACTATCTCGGAAAGTGAAAACTGCCAGGACCTAAGCGGCGGGGAAAAACAGCTTGTATCCATAGCGCGGGCGATGCTCGCCGACACCGACGTCGTGCTGTTGGACGAGTCCTTCGCGGCGATGGACCCTTCGACCCACGATCGGGTACATGAATTGGTCCTCAAGGACCCGGAGAAGACGGTTATCTCCGTTACACACAAACTGAACGAGCACCTGGAGCTGTACGACGAGGTCATCCTGATGAAGGATGGAAAGGTCGCCACCCGGGGGCCATGGTCCGCTATGAAATCGAGCGAGTGCTTCAAAGGCTCCGGCGTTTCATGAGTGGGCAAGCGCTCCGCCTTGCGCGCCGGCGAGCGTTCTGCTACCTTCCTCGCTAAAGGGAGGCGCCATGAATCCGACCCTTGCCCAGCTGTGGGAGAGAAAATCCGTCCGCGTGTTCCTGGACAGGCCGGTGGACGATGCCACTCGGAACGAAATCATCGACGCTGCCATCCAGGCGCCGAGCGCGGGCAACCAGAACCTGTACGCTATAATCGACGTGCGCGATCAGGCGGTCAAGGACGAACTGGCCGAGCTGTGCGACCACCAGCCCTTCATAGCCACGGCGCCCGTGCTGTGGGTGTTCCTGGCCGACTGCCGCCGCTGGCTCGGCGCGTACCAGGAAGCCGGCCTCAAGCCCCGCGCGCCGGGACCGGGCGATTTGCTAATAGCCTATGCCGACGCGCTCGTGGCGGCGCAGAACGCGGTGGTCGCCGCCCACTCCCTGGGACTGGGCTCCTGCTACATAGGGGACATACTGGAGAACCGCGAACGCGTGGCGGCCCTTCTCAACCTGGACGACTATACCGTTCCGGCGGCCATGCTGGTCATGGGCTGGCCGACCGAGCATCAGCTTAAGCGGCCCAAGCCGCCGCGCCCCGCCCGAGGGGACCTTGTCAGCGTGGATCGCTACCGGAGGCGGCAAGGCCGCGAACTGCGGGCATCGATCGTGGCGCGGGAATCGGGAGCCGCGGCTAGCTTTGACTACGACGGCTGGATGCGCGCCTTCTGCGAGCGCAAATACGAGTCGGACTTTGCCCGCGAGATGAACCGGTCGGCGGCAGCCTACCTGCGGCCGTTCATGGAGTGACGGCATGACAGGCTCGCACGGTCATTTGTCGTCGCCTAAAAATGCCGATCTCACGCGCGTACGGCGGCCGGGCACCCGCATCATAGCGGAAACAGGGCGCCTGCTCCTGGTGCGTCCAAGCCGGGCAGACGCCGGTGTGGTGCGGGCCTTCCTCCTGGAAAACCGCGGCTTTTTCGAGCCCTGGGAACCGCTCCGCGGCGACGACTATTTCGGCCGGTCGGCCGTCAGGCAGAGGCTCGCCCAGACCGCGCGCGACACCCGCTCGGGAAGCGCCCTGGCCGCCCTGATCGTGGCCAAGGGCACTGGGGAACTCCTGGGTGACCTCTCGCTCAGCGCCATCGTCCGCGGCCCCTTCCAGTCATGCTACCTGGGCTACAAGCTCGGCCGCCGCCACACGGGTCGGGGGTACATGACCGAGGCCCTGGCCGCCTTCGTGCGCGTCGCCTTCGGGAGCCTTAAGCTCCACCGCATAGAGGCCAACATCATGCCCGCAAACGAAGCGTCCGCGCGCGTCGCGGTCCGCGCCGGCTTCACGCGGGAAGGAGCAAGCGCTCGCTACCTCAAGATCAACGGCCGCTGGGAAGACCACGACCACTACGCCATTCTGAACGGCGATCTGGAATGACGCGTCGCCTGGCAACTCTGGAAGGGAGACTTCATTGGCAGTGCTTTCAATCACAGCGGACTTTGAACGCGAGTTCAGGGGAACGCTCGCCACGCCTCTCGCCGCCGTTCCTATTGGCACGGGCGACGGCCGGCTGGAGCCGTACGACATGCTACTGGGCGCGCTGGCGTCGTGCTACTATGCAAACTTCCTGGATATTGCCGACAAAAAGCGGCTGTCCTTTTCGTCGGCCAGCATAGCGGTCAGCGGAGAAAAGCAGAGCGAGATACCAGCAACCCTGTCCTGGGTCAAGCTCCGGGTTACCGTGCGCGGGTCGGGACAGCGCGACGCGAACGCTGAAAAAGGCTTCAGGGACGCGGCGGAACTTGCGGGAAAATATTGTTCGATCTACCAAACCCTGTCCAAGGTCGCCGACATGGCAACAGAGTTTGTTTTTGAAGGCTGAGGCCAGAACGCGCTCCCCGCCTGCTCGGGCGGGGAGCGGTGCCCAGGCTACATGCCCAGATGCTCCATCAGCTTGTACACAACGAAAGCCGGCCACACGATGGCCTTGAGAAAACCCACGACGCCGGCCCCAAAGCTGGCGGCGTGGCCGATGAAATACACGGCCGCGGCTATGAAGCCAAGGCCGTAGAAACCGCTGGTGGCGGCATGCTGGGTGACAATGGTCCGTTCGGACATGGAAGCCTCCTTGCGCACACGGGTTACCTATCTTGCTTTTGGGACAATCCTCATTCCGACACCTGAATGGTATCAGATTTTACGAAATACGTTCCCCGTAACAAAAAATATGCCGGACCGACACCGGCAGACCCAATCGCCATAATCCTCTCGAGCCGGTCGTCGAAGGTGACTGAGCGTGGATAGGCACCCTGGAATAGCCAGGATTCATTAGCTCGATACTTCCCGGGTCCGACCACCGACCGCTCCACAGGATCATCGCCTAACTCATATAAGACCACCCAACAGGTATACAGACCTGTTACCATGATCATCTCCGTCATGACAACAAGTTCCGTACCATCAGGGGAAATATCAAAGTGTGCGGGTTTCTCCATCCACACGGGCAAGCGTCGCAGAACCGAAGGGTACTCGGTTCCATCGACAAGATCGTAGACAGCGAATTTCTGGGATTCGAACAAGACGACCATCTGGCGACCTATCGCATCCACCCTAGCGTCGCGAACGGCCCTACCCTTGTCGAAAGCAAACTCCGTAAGCTTCCCGGTTTCTATCTCGACCACAGCCACATGATCCTTGCGCTCGGCTGATAGAAAACCGCCCCTCACGACCACCTCGTCGAAAATGCCATTCGCGGCCCAATTCCCCATCGGTCTACCATCCAGGGACCAGGCGGCCAAACCGCCTTCGGAGACGCTGGCATATACGATGCCGTCCGCAATATCGGCCGCCGCAAGCTCCTTGCCCAAAGAAACGCTAGACTGAAGGGTTCTGTCGGTGGGGTCGAGGAGCGCCAACGTACCATCGGAACACAGAGCCCAAGCGCGGTCGCCATCGCTTGACAAAGCGATTACTGTGCCCTGGTCAAAGTCATAGATCTTGGATGAGCCGCCGGCACCTTCCTCGACAGCGTCCCAATACAGATAGACGGAACTGCCCTTTCCGTATAAGACGGTTTCCCCATTGAGCATGGCAACAGGCGAATCATCGCTTGGTGAAAAAACACCTGACTCACGCTTCTTCTGCCCGTAGTCTGCCGGATTGTACCGCAGGGATTGTGGTTCAAAAAGAGCGCTTAGCGTCGACATATCCAATACGAATCTCGGTTTCTTCTCGTTTACGTTCACCGTCAGCGGCAGGGCCCCGCCGGAACTCCTTGTGTACCGTACACCATTCACGACCCACTCGGCGTGATATGACACCATGAGCTCGTGCGGCCCTGGCGTGCAATGGATCCGTAGCGGCCCCGACTTATTGACGGCTTCCCCGTCCATCTGGTGGAGCACGATGCCCGAATCGAGCTCGATAAAGGTGGCGGGATCGGCGGGCATGTCCCCCAGCCCGACATCCATCTCAGGGACGACAAAGGTGGTGGCGCAACCGGCCAGGAGCAGGGCCGACAAGGCCAGAACGATGGAAGCTTTCATACACATCCTCCGGGATTCATGTTTCTGATTGAGCCAATTTCAAAAGGGAGCCTTAAAAAACCTAGCGTTTTCGGCCGAAAACGCAGGGAACCTCTAATAACCATTGGGTTTTTGAAGGTTCCCAAAAGTCTGTTACTTCTGAAATTGGCTTTGCGATTGCTCGCGGTTGTTTGCGTTTTTCTCAACCGCTACGCACATCACATACCAATATTCAGCTCCGTCAAAACTCGTCCGACTTTTGACGGAGCCTCGATTATTATACACTTTCCGTTGTTGTTCCGCACGACGCTCAGCGCAGGGGCTCGGACAGGCTGACGGATAGCCCGTCAAACTCGGCCAGGCGGTAGACGCCGGGCTCGCGTTCGTGGTCGTAGGCCAGGTACCTGAAACTCGAGCCGTCCGCCGCCGGGCCCAGGGGGGCGTACACGCCGCCTGTCCCTGCCGCCAGGCCGTCCACGAAGGCCCGGTCCCCGTCCACCGAGATGCCGGCAAGGACCGCGTCGCCGTTGGCCATGGCCAGCGGCAGCCAGTAGCGGCCGCCAAAGAAAAAGCCCGATCCATACCAGCACAGGGCGCCGTCCGGCAGGCCGTCCAGGGCCAGCGTGCGGAAGGCCCTCTCCGGCGGCTGACCCGCGCCGTCCCAGGCGACTACATGAAGCTCCAGTTCCCGCGCCGCTCGCTCCCTGGCACTGCCGAAGAGCAGGAGGCCGGAAGGACCTGCTATCACGCGGAGGAAGTCATCGCGCTTGGGTAGTTCCGCCACCACCACGGGTTCAGCCTGGGCGGACATATAACGCAGGGTTAACAAGCTGTCGCGGATGTCGGCGCCGGCGAGCAGGACCCCGTCCCTCGTGAACGCCACGTCCGACGGAAAAGAGTCCAGGGTCCACGTCGCCGCTAGGCGCGGGCCGCTGACTGAATCCAGCGAATGAAGGGTATAGGTAAAGCCGCCGCCCGCCTGAAAGAGCTCGGAGCGCGACAGCGCGAGCGACGGCGACAGCCACACGGCGGCCGCGTCCAGGGGCCAGGCGCGCCGTTCGTCGCCGGACGCGTCATAGAGCCGGAGCGTGGCGTCGCCGTGGCTCCAGGCCCACACGCCGCCTGGGAATGCGGCTACCGCCCTGAGGCGGATATCGGCGGCCAGGGGGAAAGCCTCGTTGCCCGTATCAGCCCTACGCAGGGCGCCCATGAAGGGGAACACGGCGTCCGGGGTCGCGGCCGGCCGGATGGCGCAGCCAGTCAGGAAGGACAATGCGAGCGCGAGAAGGATGGCCGTCCACGCCGCGGGCATGCCGCCCGGAATCCGCGGGCGGCCATCCTGGTCGGTCAATTGCGGATGACCTCGAACACTTTGGCCAGGTACGGCGAGAGGATGATTTCCTCGGCCAGCACGATCTTCTGGCGGGTGTCGGCCATGTAATTGGCTATAGCCGCCTTGGCGCGCGACGGGCTCCAGAAGTAGATGGTCTTGTAGTACGCGGATACCATGCCGTACAGGCCGGAGCTGGTCCAGTCTATGGCGGCTGAGTTGGAGTCTATGTCTATGCCGTAGGTCTTCCAGGTTTCCCAGGCCACCTTGGTGCAGTACCAGTAGTAGCGGTCTTCCTTGGTGACCACGTTGAAAATGTTCACGTAGCCTTCAAAGAAACCGTACTCCTGCTGGTCGGCCGGCAGGTTGCAGTAGTAGTCCACGGCCGCCTGGGCGGCGTTCAGCTTGGCGGCATCGACCGTGAAGGTGGGATGCATCACGCATACGTTGACCTTGCCGTTGATCCAGTCGTTGGCGCTCTCAAAGCCGGCGCCCTTGGTGATGGCCGACTGCATGCAGGGAGCGTCCAGGTTGTTCGGATCGTATTTGTTCAGGTCCAGGGCCCCGCCATGGTAGTAGTTGCCCGGCAGGCTCTTGGGAGCCGCCCAGCCTATGACCGAGCCGACAAGGTCATCGCCGCCGCCGGACAGGTACACGGCGCCGTCCTTGTTGAAAGGCAGGTTGCTGATGGGCGGGAAGCCAGAGTCGCCCGACAGCCTGGGGGCCGCCAGAAGGTCAATGTCCGTACCCGGATCCATGGCGACGTCTGCCTGGTTCGGCCCCAGGGGGCTCGAGCAGGCGGTGAACGCCAGGGCAGCAGCCAGGGCGGCCAGGATCAACGCGATCTTTTTCATGGGCTGGTTCCTCCACACACATTCGACATATCGTCCAAAACTAGGACGCACGCCCAGTTTTTACGGCATTACTGATTCTGTCAAATATATTTTTATCACCCGCCGCCCCTCTGCGGCCGCGTTTCTCACACAATCCTAACAAACAGCTCATCCAGGCCTCACGTGCCGCCTGTACTGTCTGGCGCGTACCGTAAGGAGGACAACGATGAAGAAGAGAGCGTTTGCCATTCTGTTTGGCCTTGTAGCCGCTGCCGCCAGCGCCCTGGGAACCTTTGCCTGGGTCACCAAGACCAATGACGACCCCCTTAAGATGCTGCCCGGCGTGGATCCGTCCAAGGCGTCGGGAACCATCATAACGGCCGGCAGTTCCACCGTGTTCCCCGTGTCCGAGCTGATAGCGGCCATGTTCAAGGAAGACGGTTTTAAAGGCCAGGTCATTGTCGACTCTATAGGCTCGGGCGCCGGGTTCGACCGCTTCTGCACGGCGGGCGAGACGGACATAGCCAACGCGTCCGTGCCCATCAAGCAGACCCAGGTGGACGCGGCCAAGGCCATAGGTCGGACCCCGGTGGAATTCCGCCTGGGCACAGACGCCCTGGCCGTGGTGGTCAGCAAGTCCAATACCTGGGTTTCCGACATCAGCCAGAGCGAGCTCAAGCTGGCCTTCTCCACCGCCGTGTACTGGTCCGACGTCAGGCCCAGCTGGCCCAAGAAGGAAATCAAACGCTACATCCCCGGCACCGACTCGGGCACCTTTGACTACTTCGTGGAGCACCTGTACAAGAAGGACCGCAAGCCCATACTGGCCGCCAAGAACACCCAGATGTCCGAGGACGACAACGTGCTGGTCCGCGGCGTGTCCGGCGACCCCTACGCCATAGGCTTCTTCGGGTTTGCCTACTACCTAGAGAACAGGGCCAAGCTCAAGGTCCTGTCCGTGGACGGCGTGGAGGCCAACGCGGCCAATGTGGACAAGGGCACCTACCCCCTGGCAAGGCCCATCTTCATATACAGCGACGCCAAGATCATGAACGACAAGCCCCAGGTCGCCGCCTTCATAGCCTACTACCTGACCTACGTTGACGAGGCCCTGAAGGAAGTCGGCTACTTCCCCGCCCCCGAGGCAGACAGGCGGAAGGCCAGGCAGAACTGGCTGGACGCGGTCAAGGGCCGCTATTGATGACTCAGAGCCTTTCTAAGGCGGCCCTCCGGGGCCGCCCGGGCGCCTCTGACTGGGCGCCGCGCCTGGCGCGGCGCCCTCGGCCGCTTGAGGCACTGATCCAGGCCGGCCTCCTGGGGGCCGGCGCTGTGTCCATACTCACGGCCGCCGGCATCATGATCACGCTCGGCACCGAGTCGCTCACCTTCTTCAAGGACGTGAGCCTGTGGGAATTCCTGTCCGGCACGGTGTGGCAGCCGTCGGTGGGCCAATTCGGCATCCTGCCTCTGCTGTCTGCCACCCTGGGCACCAGCCTGTGGGCCATGGCCGTGGCTCTGCCCCTGGGCCTGGCCGCGGCCATCTACCTGGCAGAGTACGCGAGCGACAAGGCCCGCGGCATACTCAAGCCGGCGCTCGAGGTGCTGGCCGGCGTGCCCACGGTGGTGTACGGCTACTTTGCCCTGACCGTGGTGACCCCGGCCCTGCGAGCCGTGTTCGGCGGCGAGCGCGTGGAGGTGTACAACACCCTGTCCGCAGGCCTGGCCATGGGCGCCCTGATACTGCCCCTGGTGGCGTCGCTGTGCGAAGACGCCCTGTCAGCCGTCCCTAGGAGCCTCAGGGAAGCGGCCTACGCCATGGGAGCCACCAAGCTGGAAACCAGCGTCCGCGTGGTTTTACCGGCCGCGTTCTCCGGGGTGGCCGCCGCCTTCATCCTTGCCCTGTCGCGCGCCGTGGGCGAGACGATGATCGTGGCCCTGGCCGCGGGAGCCGGTCCCAAGCTGACCCTGAACCCCTTCGTGGCGGCTGAAACCATGACCGGCCACATAGCGCGCATATCCGGCGGGGACCTGTCCTATGACTCGGTGGACTACAAGAGCCTCTTTGCCATCGCGCTCCTGCTCTTTATGATGACCCTGGTCCTCAATCTGGTGTCCAGGCGCATCGTGCGGCTCCGCCAGGAGGTGTACGAATGAGCGGGCGACCCGATCCTTCCCGCGCGGGATTCGACGACAGGCTGGACGAGCGCAAGGCCAAGGCCGGCCGCTGGAAGGCCGCGTTCCTGGCCGCCGCGTCGCTGGCCGTGGTGAGCCTGGCCGTGCTCGTCCTCAGCATCGTGGACGACGCCTTTGGCTACGTGGTCATACGCTACGCGGTCAACCCGGCCGAGCTCACGGACGGCCGGGAGCTGGCCGAGCTTACGGATGGCGAGCTACTGGAACTCCTGCAGGCACAAGCGCCCGCGCGCCGCCTGCGCGCCCTGGAGCGCGAGGCTCCCCTGGCCGGTCGCGGCCACGACGAGCTCCTATCCCTCATCGAGGCTGAGATACTCAAGCCGGAGATAGCGGCCGCGTACTCGCTGGCCGAGTCGCTTTTTGACAAGCGCCGCATCGTGGAAGAAAGCAAAGCCGAATTCCCGGACGGCTACCTGAGCTTCCGCTCCTGGCTCAGCCCGTCGTTCCTGGGCTCGTCCCTGAACGCCAAGCCCCTGAGCACGGGCGTCCTTACGGCCATCAAGGGAACCTTCCTGACCATCCTGGTGGCCATGGCCACGGCCCTGCCCCTGGGAGTGGCGGCCGCCGTGTGGCTTGAGGAATACGCCCGCGACAACTGGCTCAACAGGCTGATACAGGCCAGCATATACAACCTGGCCGGCGTGCCGTCCATCGTGTACGGCATGCTCGGCCTGGCGGTATTCGTGCGGCTCCTCGCGCCCTTGAGCTCGGGCGCCGTGTTCGGCCTGGCGGCGGAGGGCATGGAGGCCAACGGCCGCACGGTCCTGGCCGCAGGCCTGACCCTGGCCCTGCTCGTCCTGCCGGTGATCGTGATCAGCACCCAGGAGGCCCTCAAGGCCATACCGTCCACGCTCAGGGCGTCCAGCCTGGCGCTCGGGGCAACGCGCTGGCAGACCGTCTGGCACCACGTGCTGCCCGCGTCGGCCGGGCGCGTCATGACCGGCGCCGTGCTGGCCCTGTCCAGGGCCATAGGAGAGACGGCTCCCCTGGTGGTGGTCGGCGCGTCCACCTTCCTTACCCAGGATCCCACGGGCATCTTCTCGCCCTTCACCACCCTGCCCATACAGATATACCAGTGGACCAGCAGGCCCCAGCCGGAGTTCCGCCATTTGGCGGCCGCGGCCATCATCACCCTCCTCGGGCTGATGCTGATCCTCAACGCCTTTGCCATAGTCGCGCGCCAGAAGGCGCGCGCGAAGGGGAACCCATCATGACCCTCACCGAACGGCGGCCCCTGCCGCCCGACACCGCGGCCGCTCCCGGCCAGGCGGAAGAAACGGCGACCGACACGCAGGCGTCGCCCTGGGCCATAGAGGCCCAGAAGCTCAACATTCAGTACGGGGACTTCCACGCGGTCAAGAACCTGGACCTCAGGGTGCCGCGCAACCGCGTCATGGCCATGATCGGCCCATCAGGCTGCGGCAAGAGCACGGCCCTCCGCGCCTTTAATCGCATGAACGAGCTTATTCCAGGCGCGCGCGCAGACGGCAAGGTGCTCTTCCACGGCCAGGACATATACTCACCCGGCGTGGACCCAGCCCGCGTCCGCCGCTGGATAGGCATGGTGTTCCAGAAGCCCAATCCCTTCCCCAAGAGCGTATACGAGAACGTGGCCTGGGGAGCACGCATCAACGGCTACAAGGGCGACATGGACGAACTGGTTGAGAACAGCCTCAGGCAGTCGGCGCTCTGGGACGAAGTCAAGGACAAGCTCAAGGACAGCGCCTACGCCCTGTCAGGCGGCCAGCAGCAACGGTTGTGCATAGCGCGGGCCGTGGCTCTCAAGCCCGAGGTGCTCCTGATGGACGAGCCGACCAGCGCCCTGGACCCCGTGTCCACGGCCAAGATAGAAAGCCTCCTGGCCGAGCTCAAAACCCGCTATACTATCGTTATCGTGACGCACAACATGCAGCAGGCCGGCCGGGTATCCGACAGGACGGCCTTCATGCTGCTGGGAGACCTGGTTGAGGAAGGCGACACCCGCGAGCTGTTCCTCAATCCGCGCGACGAGCGCACGGAAAACTACATCTCGGGCCGCTTTGGTTGAGCGCAAGGAGCCGCTATGATACAGAGAACCGTTTATGACGACGAGCTGGCCCGCCTGCGCCACGACCTCCTGACCATGGGCGCCCTGGTGGAGGACAACATTCGCAAGGCCCTGGAAGCCCTGCGCTCGTCCAACGTGGAGCTGGCCAAGGAGGTCAAGCGCGACGACAAGGCCGTCAACGCCATGCAGACGGAGCTTGGCGACCGCGTGGCCATGCTGATAGCCACCCAGCAGCCCGTGGCCAGGGAACTGCGCGAATTGGTGGCCATACTCAAGGCGGCCGACGAGCTTGAGCGCATAGGCGACTACGCTGCCCACCTGGCCAAGGCCGCCAAGCGCCTGGCCGAGGATCCCTACCCGCGCTCCCTGGAGCGCATAGAGGCCATGGCCGCCGAGGGCTCGGCCATGCTCCACGACGCCATGGCCGCCTTCCTGGCGGGCGACCAGGACAAGGCCCGGGCCGTGGCCGCCCGAGACGACGCCATAGACAAGGAACGCAAGGCTTTCATAAAGGAAGTCCTGCTCTATATCCAGGAGCATCCGGATAGGGCTGAGCAGGCCACGCGGCTTGTGGCCACGGCCGGGGTGCTCGAACGCCTGGGCGACCACGTGACCAACCTGTGCGAGGCCGCGGTGTATGTGGCCACCGGCGAGCACGTTGACCTGAACGACTAAGGACGCGCGGACATGGGCAAGGCGAGCATCCTGATCATCGAGGACGACCCGGACATACGGGAGCTCTTGGAATTCAGCGTGGCAAGGGAAGGCTGGGAGCCCAGGGCGGCCCCGTCCGGCGAGCTGGGCCTTGAGCTTGCCCGGGCGGCCGCGCCCGACCTGGTCCTTCTGGACATCATGCTGCCGGGCATGGACGGGCTGGAGACCCTGCGCTCACTCAAGGCCGACGCCCGCCTGGCGCAGGTGCCGGTCATCCTGGCCAGCGCAAGGGGAGAGGACGCGGACGTGGTGGCCGGCCTGGAGCTTGGCGCGGAGGACTACGTAATCAAGCCCTTCAGCCCCCGGGTGCTTGTGGCGCGCATCCGGACGGCGCTCAGGCGCCGCGCGGCCCAGTCAGCCCCGGACGCGCGGACCGTGCTCCGCTCTGACGGCATAGAAGTGGACACCGCGCGGCACGAGGCCCTGGTTGACGGCCGCCGGGCGGACCTGTCGGCCACCGAGTTCTCCATCCTGAGCCTGTTCCTGTCCAACCCCGGGCGCGTGTACGCCCGCGCATCCATCATCGACGCGGTCAAAGGGCCGGACTACCCCGTGACCGACCGTTCGGTGGACGTGCAGATCGTGGCGCTCAGGCGCAAGCTGGGCGAGCAGGGCGCCAGGATAGAGACGGTGCGCGGCGTCGGCTACCGCTTCAAGGACCAGCGGGCATGAGGCGCCTCAAGCTGTCGGCCCGGCTTTTTATGGCCATGGCCGGGTTGTCCATACTGTCGGTCGTTTTGATGGCCGCGGCCGGCATGGCCGTCATGCGCAGGCTCAACGCGGACGTGGGCCTTTTCACGCTGGAGCAGTCGGCGCGCGCCCTGGCCGACCTGGCCCCCAGGAGCCAAAGCGGAGCCCAGGAATTCTGCGACCTGGTTTCCCGCGGCTCGTCCATCCGCGTGACGCTGGTGGCACCTGACGGCACGGTCCTGGGCGACTCGCACTCCGACCCAGCGGGCATGGAAAACCACGCGGCCCGGCCGGAGCTGGCCTCGGCCCTGGCTGGCACGCCCCTGTCCCTGTCCAGACGATCCGACACCCTGGGCCTCGACATGGCCTACGCCGCGGCGCCGGTGACCGAAAACGGTCGGGTGGGCTCCGCCTTGCGGCTGGCCCTGGCCTCCCCCGAACTGAGCTCCCGACAGCGGCCCTTCCTGGTGGCGTCAGCCGTTCTGGCTACCATACTGGCCGCGGGCGCCGCCATCAGCGCGGCCAGGCTCGGTGCGTCCTTCTCGCGCCCGGCTTTGGCCCTGATGCGCGCCGCCGAGGCATGGTCCGCCGGACAGCTAACGGAGCGGGCGCGGGGCGTCCAGGATCCAGACTTTGGAGCCCTGGCGGCTACCATGAACGACATGGCCGGCCAGCTGGCGTCCCGCATGGCCGACGTGGAGGCCAGGAAGACCCAGCTGGACGCCATCCTTGGCTCCCTAGACGAGGGCGTCATCGCCGTGGACGGGAGCCTTAACGTGGTACTCATGAACCCGCGGGCCAGGGACATGTTCGCCACGGTGGCGGGCGGCCCTGGCGTGACTCCCATCGGCCGCCACATCCTTGAGGCCACGGGCAAGCGCGACGTTGAGCGCCTGGCCGGGGACTGCGCCGCATCGGGAAAGGCCTTGTCCGCGGAAATCACCGTGTACGGCGAGCGTACGGCCATCCTGCTGGCGCGCGCGGCCCCGCTGTCCTCGCTGTCTGGCCGCGCGGGCGGCGCAGTGATAGCCCTGACCGACCTCAGCGAGTACCGCCGCCTGGAACGGGTGCGCGCCGACTTTGTCGCCAACGTGTCGCACGAGCTCAGGACGCCCATCACGCTCATCAAGGGCTTTTCCGAGGCCTTGGCCGACAGGGACCTTGATCCCGGCCAGCGCGAGCGTTTCACTTCCATCATAGGGCGCCACGCGGACCGCATGGGCTCCATCATAGACGACCTCCTTACCCTGGCCAGGCTGGAGAACGACGACCAGCGCCAGGCGGCGGACCTGCGCGGTGACCTTGCGGCGGCGGCACGCCACGCCGTGGAATCCGTTGATCTGGCCAGGCAGGCACGCCGGGCGACCATACGCATGCGGGCGGAGTGGGAGCCGGAGGTGGCGGCGCCAGCGGGCCTTGTGGAGCAGGCCATCATCAATCTTTTGGACAACGCCATCAAATATGGGCCCGAGGGGGGCACGGTGGAGCTTGACCTGGCCCCGGACACCGATCCCGGCTACGCCCGCCTCAGCGTGAAGGACCAGGGGCCGGGTATACCGGCGGCGGACCTGCCCCGGATATTCGAGCGCTTTTACCGCGTGGACAAGGCGCGCTCCCGGGAACAGGGCGGCACGGGCCTGGGACTGGCCATAGTACGGCACATAGCCCTGGCGTCTGGCGGAAGCGTGGAAGCGGCGGCAAGGCCGGGCGGAGGGAGCGTGTTCACCCTGCGCCTGCCCCTGGCGCCCGGGGCCGCCACCCCTCAAGGCTGAGACAGGGTCCAGCCAAGCTCCCCGGATGGCGAGCGACCCACGCAGAGCACCCGCTGGCCGCAGAACCAGCGCCGGAAGGGACCGTAAAGCCAGAGCCGCAGGCTGCCGTCTGCCCCGGAGCGCACCGGTTCAAGCCAGGGACTGTCCGGCCAGAACACGGCATCAGAGCAGTCGGGGGGCAGGCCCATTACAAGCACGGCATCGGGCGCTGGCTGGCTGAGGATGCTCACGCGCATGCCACCGGCCGCTATGGCCTCAGACACCGTGGCCGGGTCCAGGCCCCAGGGATCGTCCAGCCTGGCCGGAAGCTCGGTTCTGAGCCGCCCCCAGTCAAAGCCGCCGAACACGGCGGAACCCAAAAGGGGTTCGGCGGCCGCCGCCGCCCACCCGCCCGCGGCATCCGGATACAAACACCCGGAAAGGTCGCCGTCAGGCGGCCACAGCGCGCCGTACGGAAGGCCCAGGCCCCCGGGAAAGACCGGCCTCAGGGTGATCACTGCCGGCCCATCCCTGGGCAGGCGGACGGACACCCGTGCGGGCAGAGCGCAGGCGCGTAAGACGCTGACGCTATCTTCCGTCCGCACGCTGAGCTCCCAGCCCTGCGCCTGCTCCCAGGCGGCAGGCAGGACGGGCAGGTCCACAAGGACACCCATGTCGCCGCCGGCCAGCTCGCAGGACGCGGTCGCGAGCACCCAAAGCAGGCCCAGCGTCGCCCCACAACATCGTCGCACTTCCATGGTCATGGCCGGTGTACGCCGGGCGGACGCGCGGCGCTTGCGGTCACCGGCAAAGTAGTCCATACTAGGGTGGTATGGACGGCGCATCCTACCTCCAACAGCTCGACCAGGCCCTCCGCGTCAAGATCGACTACATGGATCGCGTCGAACTGAAACAACTCAAGGACGACTTCAAGCTCTTCCAGACAGCGTACCAGGCCGTGTACAACGTTCTCCTCCGCAAGGGCCTCATCCACGAGGATCCGTACAAGTACGAACTCAAAATATCCGAGGTGGGCACGCCGCCCGAGGGGCCGTTCACCGAGAGCGAGAAGATGGACCAGCTGTGCGTCCGCCTGTCCCAGTTCGACTCCTACCTGGAGTTCCTCAACAACTATTACCAATTCAGCGTGGATTTCCTGACTATGGGCCGGATCAAGCGCCTGGCCGCCCTGACCAAATATTTCAACTTTGTGCAGTTCACGGAGAACTCCCCGCACATCAACACGCGCTACCTGGCAGAGCTCGTCACCTTGATACGCAAGGGCAGCGATCCCCTGTCAGGCGGCATCCTCAACGAGTCGCTGTTGCAGCTGGACAAGACCACCAAGAAAATATTCGCTGCCCTGAAAACCCTGACCCTGGTGCACAAGGAACGCTACAAGCTGGAGCTTAGGAGCCGGGCCATGGCCGGCATGGAAATCGACCGGACCCAGGCCGTCACCCACAAGGACGATGTGGTCAGGAAGATCCGCCAGCGCTTTGCCGAGCTCGCTCCCGACAAGCCCTTCTACCCCGAACTGGCCGAGGAGGTCCTCCTTGAGGACTACTCCGCAGAATCCGACGCCCTCCGGGACGCCATCATCAGGGGCCTGGGCGTGGCCGAGGAAAAAAAGTCCCAGGGCGCGGAGAAAAACTTCAAGGCCATCATCCTGGAAGGCGCGCGCATACTCGTGGGGGCCGGCTTCCAGCTGGGTGACGCTGTGCAGAAGCTCCAGGACAACCAGGTTCTGCTGGAGTCCCAGGACCGCGGCTTCATGACCAAGGTGCGCAAGGCCCTGAGGCAGATGTTCGGGCGCAAGTCAGAGCACGTGGTGCACGAGGTGGAGTACATAGACCCGGTGTCGGGAGAGCGCAAGAACGACGTGGTCGACTTCACCGAGATGGTGGAGAACGCAGGCCGCCGCGCCCAGAGCCTGTCCGCCATGGTGTCCCGCTCGTCGGCCGCCAGCAAGCGCCTTGAGGGCGCCACAGAGGACCAGGCGTACAAATTCCTGGAAAAGGGCATAGAAGACCTCCAGGCCTTCTACCGGACCTTCTACGGGCTGGAGGAATTTTTCAAAGGAACCATCACCGACCCGGAATTCAAGGGCAGGGTCCGGTCCATAGGCGTGGAACTGAGTTCCATCAAGAACGCCTTCATCAAGGCCAACCAGAAACGCCATGAGTACATAGCCCAGAAGGAAGAAGTCGAACAGATGAAGCGCCTGGGCATACGCGACGCGTAGGGCCCCGGGCGCGGGCATCGTTACCGGCACGCGCACAGTCCCGGCCGCACAGGCCGCGGCGCGACGCGCTGCCTTTCGAGGAGTATCCATGAAACGCTCAATCATCTTGGCCTTGGCCCTGGCGGCGCGGGCCGCGGCGGCGCAAGACATCGACCAGCTGGTGGTGGGACTCGGTCCCTACGGCGTCGAGCTCAACCCCTACATGGCCATTTACTCGCACGAGATGCAGGTCCTGGACGCCTTGTACGAAGGCCTCTTTGCCTACGACCCACGGACCATGGACCCCGTGCGCGCCGGCGCCGAGTCCTGGAAAAAGTCGGCTGACGGCCGCACCTGGACCTTCACCCTCCGTTCCGACGCCCGCTGGTCGGACGGCAGTCCCGTGACTGCCCGCGACTACGTGGAGTCCTGGCGCTGGCTCCTGTCGCCCGACACCGGCGCCAGCTACGCGGTGTTCCTGGACATCGTCAAGGGCGCCAGGGACTACCGCCTGGGCAAAAACAAGCGCCCGGACTCGGTGGCGGTGCGCGCCCTGGACGACAGGACCCTGGTGGTCGAGCTGGCGTCCCCGGCGGCCTATTTTACCCGGCTCCTCTGCCACATGAGCTTTGTGCCCGTGCACGCGTCGCTCAGGGGACGCAAGGTCTGGGACCCGGACGCCGTGGTGGGCAACGGCCCCTATGTCCTTGAGTCCATGGACGACCGGGAACTGGTCCTCAGGAAGAACGACGGCTATTGGGACTCGGGCTCCGTGGCCATACCCGGCGTGCGCGTACTCTTCCTGGACTCGGAGGCCGAGGCAACGGCGCGCTACAACGACGGCGAGATACACTGGCTCATGGACATGGTGGACACGGACGCCCTCCTGGCCACGTCGGACATACAGTACGCGCCGAGCTTCGGCACGGGCTATTACCTGTGGGACTCGGGCACGGGCCCATGGAACGACGCCCGGGTGCGCCGCGCCTTGGCCCTCCTCCTGCCCTGGGAGCGCATACGCTCGGAGGACACCTACTACGCGCCCACGTCCACCCTGATACTGCCCTTCTCCGGCTACCAGTCTCCCGCCGGCATAGACAGCGCCCAGCCAGACGAGGCGCAAAAACTCCTTGCGGAAGCCGGTTACGCCGATCCGTCAACGCTGCCGACCGTGCGCATGGTGGTGCCGGATACCGACAGCCACGTTGCCAACGCCCGCCTGATGGCGGACGCCTGGGCCGAGTACGGCATAGCATCAGAAATAGTCCACCCGGAGGAGGACCTGCCCATCAGGGACCTGCGCAAAAGTGGCTTCAGCCTGTCCTTCACGTCCTGGATTGGAGACTTTGCCGACCCGGCCGCCTTCCTCCTCATGTGGACCAGCGACTCCAGCCTGAACGAGAGCCGCTATTCAAATCCGGAGTACGACGCCCTGCTGCGCCGCTCCATGTCCGAGGAGGGCGCCGCCCGCATGGCGACCATGGCCAAGGCGGAAGCCCTCTTGTTGGCTGAAGCTGCCGTCCTGCCCGTGTACCACACCCTGTCCTTTGACGTGGTGGACACGGAGGCCGTGCTGGGCTGGTTCCAGAACCCCATGGACATACATCCCTTCAAGGCCCTATCCTTCGGGACGCCCAAGGCCAGGGCCAACGTGGCCGCGCTGGAGGTCAGACCATGAACATAGCCCGCTCCGCACGGCGCCTGCTCGGCGCCCTGGTCTTCTTCTTCGTTGGACTGCCCCTGTCGCTCGGCGGCCTGTCCATCCTGTCCGTGCAGCGCTGGGCGGGCGACCCCGCGCAGATCAAGGCCCTGGTGGCCGATCCCCGCTTTGACGCCGCCGCGTCGTCTCCGGACCTGTACAAGCTCTTCCCCGAGGAGCTGCCTCTGGGCGACGCGGCCCTGGAGTCCAAGGCCGCTGTCAAGGCGGCCCAGGCCGCCGTGTCGCCGGACGTTCTCAGGCAGACGGCCATATCGGCCATAGACCGGGCTTTTGCAGCCCTGGAAGGCGGTCATGCGTCGTTCTCCGTGGACCTGGGACCCATCAAGGCCGCCCTTGACGCCAAGGCTCCCCTGGCCGCGTCCACCTACCTGGCCGAGGCCGACACGCCCTCGGCCGCCCTGCCCCCGGGCACGCTTCCGGCCGGATCGGCAAACCTTCCCGAACCCCGCCAGGCCGAGCTGGCCCGGGAAGCCCTGGCGGCTGCCCTGCGCGCCCAGGCCCAGGCCCTGCCCGACAGCGTACCCGTGAACATGCCCCCGGACATGGACCCCGTGCGCCTAGAAGCCATGCGCGTGGGCATGGGGGCGTCAGGAACCTGGATGCTGATATGCGCGGCCGCGGTCATAGTGGCCAGCGCCTTCCTGTCGGAGGACAGCCTGCGCAAGCGTCTGTCCACCCTCGGCTCCCGCGTGCTCCTGCCCGGTTCCCTGGCCCTGATCCTGGGCGTGCTGCCCAGGCTTTTCCAGCCTACCGTGTTCTTCAACGCCATGAACGTGAACGGCCTGGCCATGAGCGACATACCGGCCCTGGCTGAGTACGGGCGCTTTGTCATGGCGTCGATCACCGGAGGCTTTTTGTCCACCGGCCTTGTGGCCACGGCCCTGGGAGCCGTGTTGGGCGGCGTGGGCAGGGCCCTGCCCCCGGCCAGGACGGAAGACGAGGCGGAGGACGCCGAATGAGCGCTCCGGACGGCCAGGGGGAATTCCTGCGGAGCCTGGGCTTTCCCAACATAACCGTCCACCGGTCCTACGACCATTTCGATTTCATTAAGCCTGCCAGGCGCATCCTGGTGATAGGCCCCATGGGTTCGGGCAAGACAGAATTCAGCGCCCGGGTATGGCGCGACTCCCGCGTGGCCCTGCGCAAGGGCGACAGCGTGGCCGGCGTCGCCACCACCGCGGGCGCGGACCGCAGGCGCATCCACTTTGTCCGCTCCCGCATAGACCGCGAGCGCTTTCCGGACTACCCGGACGACGCCCTGGCCTACCGCGGCGGCTACGAGCGTTGCGGCGACGACATATCCAGCGCGCGCGACTCGTTTGACCTGGAATCCATCCTGGCCTGCCATCCGGACGCCGGCACCTGGATAGTGGACGAGGCGGCCTTCTACGACGAGCGCGTGGCCTACCTGATACGCAACGAGTCGGACTCTCGCGGCCTGGTGTTCATCCTGCCCACCCTGGTGCTCAATTTCCGCCGCGAGATATTCAACCACACCGCGCGCCTCCTCCTGGACAACGCCACGGACGTGTTTCCGCTTACGGCGTACTGCGAGCACCCCGACTGCATAGAGAATTCCCTGTTCACCTACCGGTATTACACCGTGGACGGAAGCGAGTGTCCGGCCCTGTACTTTGACCCGCTGATCATCATAGGGGGCGACCGCGCCAAGGACGACCCGCGCGAGCCCAACTACTGCACGCGCTGCGACGAGCACCACTACCTGCCGGGCAAGGAGTACACCTTCTTCACGCTCAAGCCGCTGGGGGAAACCGCGTCGCGCGGGGACCTTAAGCCACTGCGGGCCGAGCTGGCGGCCATAGCCGGCAACATGGAAAGCTCGCGCCTGTACGCCAGCCTCAAACGCCTGCACCTGGACGGACCCAGGCCCGAGCCGCGCAACCTGAACGCCCTGCAGGTGCCGTGCATTGCCGAACGTGCCCTGTGCTACCTGTACGCCGAGCAGAACCTCCTGTCGGCCGACCAGCTGCGCGGCATCGTGAACGAGCTCGGCCTGGACCGCGACTACCTGGGCAAGCGCCTGGCGGACAACCGCCGGCCCCTGGACCTGTAGCGGGAGACCGGCGCGTATGTAGCGACGCTGGCCGAATGCTAGCGTCCGTTGAGCTCCCGGACAAAGGTGCCCACAACGGCGGCAAGCAGAAGCTCGGCCGCGGCCATGACGGCCAGGTGGACCGCGAAGGGCGACAGCGGCCCCACCAGCACCGATACCAGTCCCCCGGCCAGGGCAAGCAGGCAGAATATCAGGAAGGCTCCCAGGCGCAGTACCGGCTTGGCTCCCTCGGCAAAGAGGGCAAGCACGGCCATGATCAGCCAGAACGCCGCTCCCGCGGCCAGGTAGGCCAGCTTGTCGGCCGCAAAGAAGGGCGCCAGGAAGAAGGGCTTTTTCACCTCGCCGTCCTTGGCGGGGGCGGGTTTGGGCGCCGGTTTGGGTGTAAGCGCTGGCGCGGCCTCAGTCCCGGCAAAGTCCTTGAGCACCCGGTCATAGCTTTCCTTGAGCAGGGGCTCCTTCATCTTTGCGCGGTCCAGCTCGTTGAGCTTGACGATGAAATTGACGCGCGGGCCCAGGGCCAGGAAATCGGTCAGGGGCTTGAGCACGGTGGGGAGGACCAGGGCGGCCGCCAGGATGACGGCCAGCGTGGTGAACATCCGGCGCTTGCTCGGGAAGGCCATGAGACCGAACAGGCGGGACAAGAGGGACAGCATGGAAGCCTCCTCGCGACGGCGCGTCGCTTGCTTCCATCATGAGACAAAGGCCAGCCCGCGTCAACACAGAGCCGCCAGTCCGGGCGGGATGTATGGCCTTTCGGAGCCCGCACCGTACGTCCGCGGCCGGAGCCTTAGCCCAGAAACGCGTCCAGCACCGAACCCAGCTTTTCCCGGTTGCGCGTGCGCAGGTCAAAGCCGGCGGACGCGCAGTGCCCGTCCAGGGCCAGGTAGAAAGCCCAGGGGCCTCCATGCCGCGCATAGCCCCTGCTCAGGCGCTCGGCGAACAGGCCGGAGTTGCCCACGCCCTCAACCAGCTCGGCCACGCGGGCGGCCAGGGCAAGATCCTCGGAGCTCAGGGCGTCCGTGCGGAGCGTGGCGTAGGGCGGCCGTGCCTGGAACACCATGCCAAAGGACGGGGCCCGCTCGCGCAGGGCGGTACCGGGCAGGCCCTTGAGCACGCCCAGCTGGATATGCTCGGGCTCCAGGGCCGCCGCCTGGTCAAAGGACTGGCCCAGCTGGGTAAGCCCCTCGCCGGGAAGGCCGGCCAGTATGTCCAGGTGCAGGGGCACGGTGCCCAGGCGCTTCAGTTCTCGGATGGCGTCCCGCTCGCGGGCCCAGCCCGCCGGCCTGTCCACCAGGGCGCGGCCGGCGTCGTGGACGGTCTGCACGCCCAGCTCGAACTGAAACAGGCCCGCCGGCGCGTCGGCCAGGAGCCGGAAATCGTCGTTGCCCAAAAACCTTGGGTGCACCTCAAAATGCCAGCGCGTCTGGCCGCGCCCGTGCTTGCGTATCAGGCGCTCCCAGATGGCGCGGGCCCGCTCGGGCGGGGCGTTGAAGCTGCGGTCCACCAGCTTGACCAGCGCAGGACCGCGCCCGGCCAACAGGTCCAGCTCGTCCATCACCATGCCCAGGTCGCGCAGGTCCGGCCGTTGGTCGTCCCTAGACGACAGGCAGTAGGAGCAGCGGAAGGGACAGCCGCGGCTGGTCTCGTAGTACACGTAGCGGTGGTCCAGTTTGCCCCAATCGTCGGGACGGTACGGAAAGGGCAGGCCGGACAGGGGCACCGGGACGGCTTTGAGGACGCGGTCCGGCCATGCCGACGTGTCAAAGCGACGCTGGACAAGCTCGGCCGCCGCCCGCTCTCCCGGACCCTGGACCACCAGGTCCAGCTCAGGATGCCGCTTTAGCCAGGCGTCGGCGTCGTAACCGGCTTCCGGCCCGCCTGCGATCAGGCGGCAGTCCGGCAAGAGGGACCTGAGGTCGGGCAGGATGGCGCCCAAGAGCTCGGCGTTCCATATATAGACGGACAGGAGAATGGCGTCCGGCTTGAGGGCGGCCAGGTCCCGTACTATGTCCAGGCGGTTTTGGTTGATCTGGTACTCGCGCAGCTCAACGCGCAGGCGGCCGTCCGGGCAGGCCTCCCCCATGGCGTTGCGGATGTAGCGCAAGGCCAGGTTGGAATGGGTAAAGCGGGCGTTGACGGCGAGCAGTACGGCCAGCACGCGGCCAGTATAGACCGGCCGGGCCGGGGTACGCCAGGGCACCGGCCGCCGGCTCCTTTGTTTGACACGCTTCCCGCCATGGGGGCATACTGGAACGGTCGGCCGGGCTACCCCTTGCCGGCGCAAAAGGAGGATCCCCATGAAGAAGGTCATAGCGACCGGCGGAGCGCCAGGAGCCATAGGTCCCTATTCCCAGGCCGTGGTCTCAGGCGGCTACCTGTTCTGTTCGGGCCAGCTCGGCCTGGACCCCGCAAGCGGCCAGCTGGCCGACGGCGTCCGCGCCCAGGCCGAGCGCGCCATGCTGAACCTCAAGGCCGTGTGCGAGGCGGCCGGGGGCAGCCTGGATTCCGTGGTCAAGACCACCATATTTCTCACCACCATGGACAATTTCGCCGTGGTCAACGAGGTGTACGGGTCCTTTTTCCAGGGCGACAAACCCGCACGCTCGACCATAGCGGTGGCCGGCCTGCCCAAGGGAGGCCTCGTGGAAATCGAAGCCATAGCGGCCCTGTAAGAGGGAGCCGCCATGTTCGATTTTTCAACCCCCCTGGACCGAATACCCCACGACTGCCTCAAATGGAGCTATCTGGATGGTTGTTGTCCCGACCGTGACGACATACTGCCCATGTGGATAGCCGACATGGACCTGGCCGCCCCGCCGGCCGTGCTGGACGCCATACACGGACGGGCGGCCCATCCCGTGTACGGCTACGCGGGCAAACCCGACGGCTACTATTCGTCGTACATGGCATGGATGAAAACGCGCTACGGCGTGGACATGCGGCGGGAATGGATAGAGTTCAGCCCCGGCATCGTGCCGGCCATAGCGTCGGCCATCAGGGCGTTTTCCGCGCCCGGCGACGGCGTGACCATCATGCCGCCGGTGTACCATCCCTTTGCCCACCTGATAGAGGCCAACGGGCGCGTGGTCAGGGAGGCTCCCCTCCTGGTCGCAGACGGCGCCTACAAGCTGGACCTGGCGGCCCTGGACAGGGCCGCGGCCCAATCCAAGCTGATCGTGCTGTGCTCGCCGCACAACCCGGTGGGCCGCGTTTGGACCCGCGGCGAGCTGGAAGCCGTGGCCGAGATAGCGGAGCGCCACGACGCGATCGTGGTGGCGGACGAGATCCACGCGGACCTGGTGTACCGGCCAAACGTGCACGTGCCTTCGCTGGCCGTCTCGGAACGCCTGAACCAAAGGCTTCTGGCCTGCTGGGCGCCGAGCAAGACCTTCAACATAGCCGGCCTCCAGACGTCATACATCGTCATACCCAACGACGGGCTCAGGGCGGCCTTTGCCAAGGACGGCGAGGCGTCAGGCGTGGGCGTGCCCAATTGCTTTGGCACCATAGCCGCGCAGGCGGCCTACGAGCACGGCGGCCCTTGGCTGGACGAGCTTATGCCCTTCCTGCGCGGCAATTACGACGCGCTGGTGGCCGGCCTTGGGGCCAAGGCCCCCGCGCTCAAGGTGTCGCCCTGCGAGGGCACCTTCCTGGCCTGGATAGACTTCCGGGGCGCGGGGCTGGCGGGCAACGTGCACGCTGAGCTTTTGTCCAAGGCCGGGCTATGGCTGGACGCCGGCAGCCGCTTTGGCACGGGCGGGGACGGCTGGGCGCGGCTCAACTTTGGCTGTCCCCGCGCCACCGTTGACGAGGCGGTCAGGCGCCTGGGCGCGGCCTTTGGTCCGTCTTCGTAAAGCAGCATCTAAAAACCGAAGGGGGCCTCTAAAAACTGCAGTTTTTAGAGGTTCCCTAAAGGCATAGGCGACGACGCGGCGGGCTCCCCTCGGGGGGCCCGTTTTTTTTTACGCGACCACGGAGCCGCCGGCCAGCAGGGGAAAGGTCCCACGGTAGGCTGCCCGGCCCCCGGTGCAGGCAAAGGCGGCCAGGGGACCATTGTCGCGCTCGACTTGGGCTACCGCGTCCTCCACGTCGGCGGGGCCGCCTACCCGGTTGGCCATGGCCGTGGCCCAGGCGTCGGCCAGGGCGGCCCCGGAAGCCACCGCAGTGCACGCGTCGGCCTTTCCCAGGCTTGCTGAGTGGCCAAGCCTGCCGGACGATGTTGCCACGCCCCAGCGGCCTGGGGGCAGTTCCAGTCCGGCCAGGTCCCCAAAAGGGCTGCCGGGTGCGGCCATGGCCACCCTGAGCGGCGCCCAGGCCAGGATGGCGCAGTCGCCGCCGTTCTCGGCCATGGCCTCAGCTTCCGCCCCACGCTCAGCCAGGCCGGTAAGCACGGCGTCCAGCACCCAGTCGGCTATGGCGCCGGCCACAGCGGCCATGGGCCCCACGCCGGCGGCGTCCGACGCGTCCAGCATGTCCAAAAGAGGGCGGGCGGTCCACGGCGCGCCTGGCGTGGCTGGGCGGGGCACGGGAGCGTACGACGCGCCTGCCCGCGGGTAGGCGTCCAGCCAGAGCTGTATCCGGCGTCTGGCTTCCGACAGTGCCGTGGCGGCGGCCAGGGCCAGTTCCGGGGTATAGGCGGCGGGGCTCACGCCCAGCAGGATGTCGCTCTGGGCTTCCCGAATACGGAAGAAACGGAAACGTCCATGGGCCAGGCTCCAGCGGTACGACCGGGCCAGAGGCGCGCCGTAATCGCTGGGAAGGATGCCGCTCACGACCTTCCGGCCACCTGGAAGGCCTTCCTCGGACAGGCAGGCACGCAGGCGCCGCACGCGTCGCACAGGCCGGCGTCGTAGCGGAGAACCCAGTCGGGCGGTCCCATGGCCAGGGCTCCCGCCGGACAGTGGGCCACGCAGGCCCCGCAGTCCACGCAGAGCGACCGGGCGTACCCGGCCGGACCCGAGCGCGCGGGTTCGGGCCGCGGGGCTGGCGGGCGCCCCTTGGCCAGGCCTTTCAGGCCGGCCCGCTCGGGCAAGGCTTCCAGGGGCGGCCGGATGGGAAAGCGGCCGTCCAGCACGGCGGCCTTGAGCTCGGCCATGATCAGCCTGGCCTTGGCCAACGACGAGCTGGGCGAGGTACGGGCGCTGACGCCCTGGATATCCACGGCGCCGGAGCGGAGCTTGGCGTAGGTGGTGCGCAGGAGCACGGGATGGTCCGGTTTGGCGTAGTCGCGCACCAGCACCGTGATGTCGCTGTCCCGGACGGACAGGCGCCTGGCCAGGTCGGCGTCCAGCACGGGTATGGCCAGGCCTATGCCCATGAATAGGGACACCCCGTAACCGGACACGCGGGCGGCGGCCACAAAGCGCGGATCGGCCGACCTTGCGTCCGCCGTGATGGCCAGGGTCCGGGCGCCCGCCACCGGCAGACCGGCGTCGTCCAGCTCCACGTCCGTGTTGTACTGGGTGCCGGGCCCGATCACCATGCCGACCGAGCCGGCCACCCAGACGGGCGTGCCCACGCCGACCGTACGGAGCTCAGGGTCGTTCAGGAGGGGGCTGAGCTCGCCCGAAGTAGCGTACCCCACGGTGCCCAGGCGCGGCGCGAGTATGCCCAGGTAGGTGCGCAGGGTCGAGTCGCCGGAGTTGGCAGCGGCCCCGTAGTTCTGGTACACGTTGCGTGGATTGAGGAAACGGAAGTCGTTGAGGTCGTCCATGGCCACAAGCGCGTCGGCCGCCCTGCCCGGATAGCAGTCCGTGCCCTTGCCCGTGGCGCGGAGACGGACGGTCTGGCCGCGAACCAGGGCTTCTATCACGTGGGCGCCGCCGTACTCCGGGTTGCCGGGCAGTTCGGCCGTGGCTCCCAGATAGGCGTCCACCGCGGCCACGCCTCCGTACGCCGGCACCCCGTCCAGGCTGATGTCCTCCATGCGGAGGGGCGGGCTGTCGTGCCCGAAATTGATGAGCACGCCGCTTGAACACATGGGCGCGAAAGTTGCCACCGTAACGACGTCGGCCGCCCGGGCCAGTTCGTCGGGTGCGGCCGTGTCGGCAAGGGCCTTGAACTCGCTGGCCGTGAACACGCGCGCGGTTCCGGCCCTGAGCCTGGCCCTGATGTCGTCATAACGCTCGCTGGTGGTCATGGAGCCGTCTCCTCGTCAGATGTAGCATCGTGGGAACCTCTAAACTGAAGCTTTTAGAGGCCCCCTAGTGTGCCGAAGCTTTGATGTCAGTCCAGTTCAAGTACCGGGAGGCCGTTTTTCCCGGACAGCACGCGCGCCGACGCCAGGTCCTCGGCGGAAAAAGAGTCGGTGGACAAGCCGATACCGGTCAAGCCCAGGGCCGGCCCGAGCCATATCCAGGCCGGGTCCAGGATTTCCACGACGCCGCGGTTCATCGGGAGCTCATGCGTTGCCGGACCCACCTTGATGGAGCGGAGCCGGTAGAAACGAGGCCCGGAAAGCCACGCCAGGGGACCCCGGACGTTGAGGACGGCCAGCTCCACGGCCAGGTCGCCGGGAGGAAGGCGTATGTCCTTGAGCACCGGCACGGCATTGCGGCGCGGTACGGACAGGACGCAGAGGGTATGGTCGTCCGCCGCGTCGTACACGGTGAGCGCGGCCAGCTCGGCGCCGTCCTTCCATGGATGCCAGGCCCTGGTTTCAGCCAGCCCGAGGAACAAGCCCAGGGCGACCAGGCTGAGGACGGCTGCCCCGCCGGCCCGGGGAAAGCTGCCCACCAGCGCGCCGACGGCTGCCCCCGCGAGCGCCCAGCCCAGCAGGTCGCCTGAGCCCATGCCCGTGCGTACCACGGCTATGCACGCCCACGCGGCGGCCGCTGCCCCGGCGCTCAAGGCCAGAAACAGGGCCGACAGGCCCGGCCGCCTGCCCCACTTGAACGCGCGGCGCAATGCCAGGACGGCTGCCAAGGCCAGAGCCGCGGCGGCAGCCATGAGAGCGCAGGCCGCCTGGCCCAGGGCAGCCTCAGAACCCATACACCTCCCCGTACTTGTGGTTCAGGTAACGGACAAAATGCGAGGGATCCAGGCCGGAGCCCGTTGCCGATCTCAGAAGATCCTCCGGTTTCATGGACGCGCCGGGCTTGTGCACCTTGTCCCTGAGCCAGGCCAGTATGGACGCCAGGTCGCCTTTGTCCACGGCTGCCACCGGGTCCAGCCCCTGGGCCTTCATGGCGTCCCAGAGCTGGGCGGCGTACAGGTTGCCCAGGGCGTAGCTGGGGAAATACCCGATGGCTCCCATGGACCAGTGTATGTCCTGGAGGCAGCCCTTGGCGTCATTGGGAGGAGTCACGCCCAGGAGGCGCTGCATGCGCTCGTTCCAGGCGGCCGGCACATCGGCCACGGCCAGGCGCCCGGCCACAAGGTCCGACTCCAGCTCGAAGCGGAGAATGATGTGCAGGCCGTAGGTTACTTCGTCGGCCTCGGTGCGGATCAGGCTGGGCTCCACGCGGTTGACTGCCTTGTAGAAGGCGTTCAGGTCGACGCCGTCAAGGACGGGCGCCAGCATGCGCTGGAACTCCGGCAGGTGCTTGGCCCAGAAACCGCGCGAGCGGCCGACCATGTTCTCCCACATGCGCGACTGGGACTCGTGGACGGCCATGCTGGACGCGTCGGCCAGGCCCGTGCGGCGGTATTCGGGCGCCGGGTCTATGCCCAGCTCGTACAGGGCGTGGCCGCACTCGTGGATGGTGCTGAAGGCGCTGGACGGGAAATAGTCCTCCACGTAGCGGGTGGTGATGCGCACGTCGTCCCTGCCCAGGGTGGTGGTAAAGGGATGGGCCGTGGTGTCCATGCGGCCGCGGTCCCGGTCAAAGGACAGGGCCGCCAGCAGGTACTCGGACGCCTTGGCTTGCTTGTCGGCGGGACAGGCGGCATGGAGGAAGGCGTCGTCCACCTGGGGCCGCGCGCGGATCTTGTCCATCAGCTGGACAAGGTCGTCGCGCAGGGGCGTGAACACGGCTTTGACGCCGGCCTCCGTGGCCCCTTCCTCAAAGCGGTCCAGGAGCACGTCATACGGCGGCTTGGACGGGTCCAGGCAGGCGGCTATGCGTTTGTTGAACTCGACCATTTTGGACAGGTGGGGGGCAAAGGCGCCAAAATCGTTGGTCTCGCGGGCCTTGGCCCAGGCCGCCTGGGACAAACTGGTGGCCTTGGCCATCTCGGCTACCAGCTCCGTGGGTATGCGCGTGGCCTGGTCGTAGGCGCGGCGCATCACCCTGAGATAGGCCCGGTCCAGGGGCGGCAAGGTGGGGTCGCCCTCGGGTCGCTCGACCGTGGAGCCGAGCACGGCCAGGTGCTCGCCGATCTCCGGCGAGGTCTGCCTGTCGTGGGCAAGGGCCTCTATGAAGGCTATCTGGTCGCCCCGCTCCTCTATGGCCGCCGGGGGCATATAGGTCTCCTGGTCCCAGGCCAGGACGGCGCCTATGCGCTGTACCAGGCGGGCGTCCGCGTCCAGGGTCCTCAAACGTTCAAGATGATTCATGGCATGCGCTCCTCTCGATGGGGTCCGGCTGGCGGTGTTTTCCTACCTGGCCGGGCACCGCATTACAGTAGCACGGATTCGGGAATTTGGAAGGGTCCAGACGTCCCTCCAGGCGACAATCGGGCGTTGACGAGGGGCGCCGTTTCGGTCGACAATGCCGGGAGCGCTTGATCACACATACCGCATGAAAAAGCCCGGAGGACGCCATGCCCGACCAGCCAGATATCCCTACCCCTGATGACAAGAGCAGGCAGGAGCCTGATACCCGGCCGGACACCGCGGCCCCGGGCCTTGATGCCGCTCAGCCCGCGGCACCCGACAGCGGTTCGGCGGCCCAACCTTCAAGCCCTGCCGCCGAGGAAACCCGCGCCGAGCGAAAGGCCAGGCGCACGGCAGAGAAGAAGGAACGCAGGAAAAAGCGCCCGTTCATCCTCAAACTAGTGGGTTTTGTGTTCAAGCTGGCGGCCACGATCGTCGCCCTGCCCGTGCTTGCCCTCCTCGTGCTGGCCGTGGTGGCGCTCATCTTCAGGACCGACCCCGCGGCCCACGTGCCCGCCGGGTTTGACGCCTACGCCAGCGTGCCGTCCGCCAGCCAGTTCGCCACCGAGGTCCTGCACCTCAAGGCCCTGGACCTGGCCCTGTCGTCGCCTGACACGGCGTCGCTCCGTGGCACGGTTCGCACGCTCAGGGCCAATCCGGTGATACGGTCACGCTGGTTCAAGCTGCTGGCCGACGTGCGGGTGGACGCGGCCCTGTACCCGCGCAACAACTTTGTGGCCGTGGCCGACCTTGGCGTCCGCTCGGCGCTGACCCGGCTCGCGCCCCTGGCGGCCGGCGCCCTGCCCGGAGTCATCGGGCAGGTTGAAGGCCTCACCTGGGAACCGTCCGCGGTGCCCCCGCGCTTCAGCTACCGCGCGGGCGGCATGACCGTGTACGCGGCCGTGCTCAAGAACCTGGTGATAGCGGCATCGTCGCCCGAACTTCTGTTCAAGGCGTACAGCTCGTCAGACTTGGGCGACCGCAAAGCCCTGGCCAAGGCCCTGGGGGCGTCAGGGGCCGGGTCGCTCCGTTTCCTGGCCGACACGGCCAGCCTGACCAAGAGCATAGGCGCCCAGACGGGCCCCATGGGCAACCTGGTCAAGGCCCTGGACTTCCAAGACCTGTCCGTGGTCGACCTGTCGCTCAAGGACGAGCGCGTGGGCGTCATGGTGGACCTGCCCTACGAAACCGACGACGAGGCCGTGGCCGCCCTCCTGGCGCGGCGCTCGCGCACCCCGGCCATACTCACCCGGCTGCCGGCGTCAACGGCGTATTTCAGCCTCCTGGCCGCCGGCTCCCCGGCGGAACTGTGGGCCAACGCGTCGTCCCTGCTCGGTCCCCAGGCCGAAAGCGCCTACCAGACGGCCAGCGACGCGTCCAAACTGGCTTTTGGGCTTGGCGTGGACGAGCTTTTGTTCTCCTGGATGGGCGACGAACTCGGCGTGCTGGGCTCTGACTCGGGTCCCGCGCCCGTGTTCTTCATCAAGGTCAAGGACGAGCGCGAGCGCAAGCGCGTCTTTGACGAATTGTTCGGCTCCCTCCTGGTGGGCACGGACCTTTCAACCATGGTGGGCGACACGCGCGTGCCGCGCATCGTGTTCCCCGGTTGGCTGTCGGGATTCCTGCGGAGCCTGGGCATAGACCTGCCCCAACCCTACTACCTGGTTCAGGACGGCATCATGTACGCAAGCACCAGCGCCGAGCTGGTGGCGTCCTGCGCCCAGGAGGTGCGTGACGGCAAGCTGATGGTCAAGACCGATCGCTGGAAGGAAACCGCCCAGGGCATATCACCGGA
Organism: Spirochaetales bacterium; assembly: GCA_016928955.1. Taxonomy (GTDB): domain Bacteria; phylum Spirochaetota; class Spirochaetia; order Treponematales; family UBA12059; genus JAFGJV01. The sequence goes on along the minus strand of JAFGJV010000016.1, from coordinate 27,381 downwards.
GTCGTCTGTGATGCTGTACTACAGCCTGGACCGCAGCGCCCCCTTCTTTTTGCGGGGCTCGGCCGGGCTCGCAGGCGCCCTCAAGACCTACCGGCGCGGCGTGGCGTCGCTCAGGCTGGGACCAGACGGCCTCAGGATAGAGCTGTCCGCGGCCGCCGCCGGCGCGCCGGGTCTTTCCGAGCTGGCCGGCTTCCCCCTCAAGGCGCCAGGCCGCGTGGACTCCGATCCCGTGGCCGCCCGCTCGTCGTCGGGCGCGCCCATGGCGTACTGGACCAGCGGCCGTTCCGTGGTGGCCATGGACCTGTCGTCCGGCGCGTCGAGCACCCTGGAGCTTGACGACAAGGGTTACGTGGTCCTGGACCGGAACCGCGGCCGCCTTGAAGCCGTGTGGGTGGTGTCCGGGCGCGGCACCGTGTACCGCGCAAACGACAAACTGGAAGCCCTGCCCGGCTTCCCCATATTGACCGGCCATGCCGTGTCCGCCCCTCCGACCGCCGTGGACGACGTTGTGTACATACCGGTATCCGACGAGCCGGCCGTCCTTATCGTGGACGCAGGCGGCCAGACCCTGCTGTCCGACGCCCTGCACGCGCGGTCCAGGTCGGCCCCCGCTGCCTCATCCTGGGGCGTGGCCGTTCTGCCCCGCTCCTTTGACAGCCAGCTCTACCTCCTGGACCCTGACGGCAAGCTCCTTGCCGGCTGGCCCGTGGCCCTGGACGGCATAGCCGGAGCCGCCCCCGTCTTTGCCGGCGCAGACAGCGCGTCCGGAGGCATGGTTGCGGCCGTCACGGAAGACGGCATTCTGGGCGCGTGGAAGGCCGACGGTTCCAGCATGGGAGGCTTCCCCACCCAGCTGTACGGCGTGTTCGACACGGCCCTGGCCTGGGCGCCCGGCTGGAGGTCCTTCTTCCTGGTGTCCACGGACGGCACCCTGTGGCGCGTGGGCTCGGACGGTTTCATGGCCGGCTCCCTGCCCCTCAAGCGCGGGGCGGCGGCCGACTCGTCCATCCTGGCCTTTGACGGCAACGGAGACGGCCGGGAGGAACTGTACGTGGCGGGCGGCGGCGACGCCCTGTACGCATACTCGGGCGACCTGACGCCCCTGCCGGGCTACCCCGTGTCCGGCACGGGCCTGCCCGCGTTCGTGGACGTGGACGGGGACGGCCGCGCGGACCTGGTCGTCCGGGGCGCGGACCATACCATCCACGCGTATAACGATTGAGAGGACCAGCTATGAACCCCACACGGATACGCTTGGCGGCGGCGCTCTCCTGCGTCGCCCTGGTACTTGCCCTGGGATCCTGCGCCACCATACAGCGGGACATACTGATGGACGCCCAGCCGGGATCCAGCGCCGCAAGGCTGGACGAGCTGGAGCGGGAGCTGGTTGGCCTCCGCGCGTGGCCGGACAAAGCAGCCCTGCAGGCCGTCAGGTCAGAGCTGGACAGCCTGGCCCAGGCCCCGTCCTCCGACAGCGCGCAGAAAGCGCGCCTGGCCAGCCTCCGGGCAGAGGCTGCCCTGCAGTCTGGCGACCAGGTCGGGGCGGCCGCCTTTGCCAAGGAAGCCCGCGCCGCCTACGCAGGCGACGAGCTGTCCGTGGTGGTGGCCTCCCGTCTGGCCAGGTCGGTCGACGAGAGCCTGACCATCCTGGACGCCGGCGCGGCCACCAGCGACGGCGTCTACCGCATCAAAGCCGAGAAAGGCTCGGTGCTCGCGTCCGCCGGCCGCTACTCAGAAGCCCTGGCGGCCTTTGACGCGGCCCTGCCCCACCTGCCGGACGAATACAGCCAGCTGTACGGAGCCCTGCGCGAGCGCGCATACGCCCTCCGGGGCCAGGAAGGCGCTCCCCAGGCCGCTACGGCCGACTACCTGAACTCAGCCGCCTTGCCCCTGGTCGGCATGGCCGTGCTCGCCCAGTCGGAGACCACGTCGTTGGACTGGCTCACGGGCGGCGCGTCCTGGTCGCCCGGGGTGCTCTTTGACCGCCTGAAAGCCGCCGGTTGGTACACCCAGGAAGCCACCCCCAGCCAGCCGGCCACGCGGGGAGACGCCGCCCTGTTCCTCTGGCACCTGATGGCCAGGGGCGACGCCAAGACGCTCAGCCGCTACAGCGCCCGCTACGCGGGGCGCGCGTCCAGCCCCGTGCCGGACGTGCCCATAGGCTCGGAGTTTTTTGACGGGGCCCTGGGCGTGGTTGAGGAAGGCGTCATGGCCCTGGTGGACGGGCGCTCCTTTGCCCCCGTGGATACGGTAAGCGGCCTGGACTTCTACCCCTGGCTGCAGGCGGCGGCCGCCTGGCGCTAGCGTAGCCGTGTTCCTCAGGGAACTCAGCTCGCCCGTCAGCGAACTCCCCGGCTGCGGGCCGGCCCTGGTCAAGCGCCTGTCCAGGCTGGGCGTGTTCCGCGCCGCCGACCTCCTCCTACTTCCGCCCCGCGACTACGAGGACAGGGCCGCGCTCCGGCTCTTGTCCGCCTTCGGCTCGGGCCCGGTCAACTGCCCGGTCAACGTCCTGGCCCACGACTGGTTCGGCTTTGGCCGCATGCGCACGCTCAAGGTGTGGGTTGAGGACGACGAGGGTACGCGAGCCGCGCTCGTGTGCTTCAACCGGCCTTTCCTGGAAAAAAGCCTACCCGTGGGGGCAAGGCTCCGCCTGTTCGGGCGCTTTGAGTGGCGCTTCGGCGAGCTCCAGTCGTCGGCCTTTGACGCCGAGCGCGTGGACACTGGCGACGCCTTCCGACCGGCCGGCGTTTTGCCCGTCTATCCCCTGACCGAGGGCCTGGGACAGGCAAGCGTCAGGAAGCTGGTGCGCAAGGCCCTGGAGCTCTGGGGCCGCGTGGACGACGAGCTCCCCCACGGCGTCATCCAAAAACGCTCCCTGGCCCGCATGGCGGACGCCCTGCGCCTCCTTCACCGCCCGGCAAGCCCGGACGACGCCGCCCTGGCCCGGAGAACCCTGGCGTACACCGAACTGTTCTACCTCCAGATCATGATAGGCCGCCGGTCCCTGGCCAGACGGGAGGAAGCCAGGCCCACGGGCAGCGTGGACACCCGCTTGGCCTGCGTCCTGGAGGAGCGCCTGCCCTTCAGCCTGACCGAGGGGCAGAAGGCCGCCCTGGCGGACATAGCCGCGGACATGGCCGGGCCCTGGCCCATGGCGCGCCTCCTTCAGGGCGATGTGGGCTCGGGCAAGACCCTGGTGGCGTTCATGGCGGCCCTGTACGCCATAGCCGGCGGAGGCCAGGCCGCCATCATGGCGCCCACCGAGCTTCTGGCGCGCCAGCACGCGGACACGGCGGCCAGGCTCCTTGAGCCCCTGGGCGTGCGCCTGGCCTTCCTGTCTGGCAACGTGGCCGACGCGGCGCGCAAACCGCTCCTTTCAGCCCTGGCATCCGGCGACATAGACCTGGTCGTGGGCACGCACGCCCTCTTTTCCGCCGACGTGGTCTTTCGCACCCTGCGCCTTGTGGTGGTGGACGAACAGCACCGCTTTGGCGTCCTCCAGCGCCTGGCCATGGGATCCAAAGGAAGCCGGCCGGACATGCTGATGATGAGCGCCACGCCCATACCCCGCACCCTGGCCCTGACCGTATACGGCGACCTGGCCGTGTCCACCATCACGACGCTGCCGCCCGGCCGCCTGCCCGTGATCACCCACCTGGCGCGCATGGGCAACGAGGCCAAGGTATACGACTTTGTGCGACGGGAACTTGAAGCCGGCCGGCGCGCCTACTTTGTATACCCCCTGGTGGACCGCTCCGACCGCGTCGAGCTCAAGGACGCCGTTGCCATGTACGAGCGCCTGTCCCGGGAAGTGTTCCCGGAATTCAAGGGCGGCATCATACATTCCCGCGTGCCGGAGGCGGACAAGCGCGCCACCATGGCGGACTTCGCGGCCGGCAAGCTGTCCTTTCTGGTGGCCACCAGCGTGGTGGAGGTGGGCGTGGACGTGCCCGAGGCAAGCTGCATGGTCATAGAGCACGCCGAGCGCTTTGGCCTGGCGGCCCTGCACCAACTCAGGGGCCGGGTGGGCCGCGGCAAGGAGCAGTCGTACTGCTTCCTGGTGTGGTCGGACGGCTTGGGCGACGAGGGCAAGCGTCGCGTCATGGCCATGAAGGACACCACGGACGGCTTTCTCATAGCGGAGGAGGATCTCCGCATGCGCGGGCCCGGGCAGATCACGGGCACCGGCCAGTCAGGCCAGCTTGAGCTCAGCTTTGCGGACCCCGTGCGCGACGCGGAACTTCTTGAAGCCGCCCGGGAAGACGCCCAGGCCATCCTGGCGGAGGACCCCGGCCTCCTAGGCGCAGACGGCTCGGTGATACGGGCCGTCCTTGAGCGGGCCAGCCCCTTTGCCGAGCGCACCGCGGCCACGGGCTAGATACAGCCGCGGCATAAAAAACCCGCCCCAAAAAGGGGCGGGCTGTCGTTAACCAAGTTCGGGCTTACTGGATGAAATTGGCCAGCTTGTAGTTGGCGCCCGCCGGGTAGAAGAACCAGGGCTTGCCATCGTCCGCGTCTATAACCACGTGCACGAAGTTGCCTGTTATGGTCCCTGGCCAGGAGAAGGCATCCTTCTCAGGTATGCGGTACGTTGGCCACGCCGCTCCGTCCCAGTACGTGTACACCATGCTGTTGCTGGAGAAGTCGTAGAAGACGATGTGCGGCGTGCCCGCGGCATCGGCCGCCAGCGCGGTATAGAAGCCCGCTATGCCCGCGCTCACCGCCACCTGGGTAGAGAAGCCGCCGTCAACGGCGGAGGCGTACGCGTATTTGAGGTCGCCCGAGTTGCCGTCAAAGTAGCTGATGTGCGCCCCTCCGTCCGCGTCCACGTCCAGGTCGGCATAGTCGCCCACGTTGCCCGTCTCGTCAACGATCCGGAGCGTCCACGCCGAGCCGTCCCAGTAGGCCAGCTTGAGTATCTGGTTGGCGGTGTCGCGGTAGGCGACCACGGGATAGTAGGCCGCTGGCGTGACGGGGTCGTCAGGATACAGGTCCAGGGATACGTAGCGGCCCACGTCGGCGCTGGTCTCGTCCACCGTGGCTGACGTCCAGGTAGCACCGGAGTCGGTTGATGAGAAGACAACCAGGGAAGCGGTGGCCGTATCGTAGCCGGCCAGCCACACCTGGGTGTTGTCAGCGACCAGAGAATCGGGATCCCACACGGCCATGCTGAGGAAATTGACAAAGCTCGGGCTTACTTCTACCGCCGCGCCAAAACTTGCCCCGCCATCAACTGACCGGTGGATGGAAACGCCTTCCAGATGATTTGCCAGCCCATCTCTCGTATTAGTGTAGGCGACAAACTTCTCAGCTCCGTTTGAAGCTACCGACGAGGAGATAATATCGGCCTTCTCCTCAGTGCTTGCTGATACGTACACAGGAGCTGCCGAGTCGATCCTGAACATCTGGTACCGGTAGGGTCCAGAACTTAATGTGTACGTGGAGTATATGCTCCCGCCGTCTGACGACGCCGACAGCCAGGTGGTGGCCGCGTGGGTGGTGATGCCCCAGATGTCCAGGTTCTTGGCGTTGCTTGCCAGGCCGTTGGTGAGGGCGTACACGTTGCCGGAGGTAGCCGTGGCCGGCACGGTAACGCTAACACTGGTTGCCGTTTGGGCGGTGATCGTTCCGTCCACGGTCCCCGCGCCGGCTTTGAACACCAGGGAGGACGCGTTGAAATTGCTCCCGCTCACGGTGATGGACTCGCCCCGGGACGCGGCGCTCACGCTCAGGGCCGATATGTAAGGGTGGACGTCCACCGTTATAACGGCGCTTGTCGCGCTGTTGCCGGCCAGGTCCGTGGCGCTGGCCCGCAGCTGGATTCCGTCCTGGGCTGAGCCCGGCACGGCGGTCTGGGTATCCCACAGGTGCGAGAAGGTTTCATAGCCCGAGGTGGCCACGGGCGTCCAGCTTGAGCCCGAGTCGTAGCTGATTTCCACCACGGCCGTGTCCGGGTTGGCGTCGGTGGCCGTGCCCTCTATGGTCACCTGCCCGTACAGGGCGTTGGCCCCGACAAAGGCGGCCGTGGGCGAGGTGACGGCCAGGGCCGGCAGGGTGTTGTCCACGATGATGACAATGGCCGAGGTGTTGACGGGCGTGGAATCGGTGGTGACCCGCGCCATCACATCATAGCTTCCGTCTCCGGAGAGCGTGGTGGTATCCAAGACGTATTCCCAGGTTGCCCAAGCCCCGCCGCTTGTGTCCGTGGCCGGCAGGTACGTGGATCCGCCGTCCAGGCTCACGTCCACGGCCGTAACCAGGCCCAGGGGCGTTGACGAGGTGCCCGTCACGGTCACCGTGGCTTTCTGGTAGGTGCCCGTGGACGGGCTTGTTATGCTGATGCTGGCCGTGGTGTTGGTCTTCTGGACCGTGCATATGTCCTGTCCGGAATTACCCGCCAGGTCCAGGGCGTCCACCGTTATGGTCACGGAGCCCACGGCAAAAGCCGACGAGTCCCACAGGTACGACCACTGGCCGGCGCTCGGGCTCAGGCTGTCTGTGACGGTGGTCACGCCGTCTGTGATGGTTATGTCCAGAGTATCCAGATTGCTCTCTGTTATGCTGCCGGTGACCAGCACGTTGCCCGACACGTCGGCGGACTCCACGGGCTGAATGACAGCGAGCACCGGCAGGGTGTTGTCGATGGTCACATCGTAGGCCAGCTGATACGACCCGCCCCAGTTGTCGGTCGCCCGTATCACAAGGATGTACTGGCCGTCGGCGTGGCCTGTCGTATCCAGGCTGTGGGTAAAGCTGGACGATCCCGCTGTAAAGCCGCTTACGGCCGCCCAGCCGAGGCCTCCGTCCATGCTGATTTCCACGGCATCCACGGTATCCCCAAAGTCCGCGTCGCCCACATCTCCGGATATGGCCACGGCGCCCTTGTAATGCCCGCCGTCCACCACGCCAAGGACGTTGGTGACGGATGGCATGTTGGCGTCTACCTTGACCGTGATGCTGGTCTGGGCAACGTTGTCGGCAAAATCTATGGCGTGCACGGTCACGGCGTACGAGCCGTTGGCCAGGGGGGTCATGGGGACCGGTGGATCCCAGGGGTCAAAATCCAGGTTCCAGCTGGTGGTGCCGTTGACGGCCAGGAAGTCGTTGCCGGCGCCGAACTGCAGCTCGACGGTTTCCACGCCCACCGTGTCCGAGGACGACCCGCTGAAATGTATGACGTCCGACGCCACCGCGCCGTCGGCGGGCGCGTCCAGGCTTATGGTCGGGTTGTTGTTGTCTATGACGACGGGAATGCTGATGGTGCCAGACAGGGGCGGTTCGCTCAGGTCCAAAGCTCGGGCGATGACGGTTATGGCGCCGTCCGCCAGGGCCGTGCTGGCCAGGCTGTGGCTCCAGGAAGTGGTGCCGGTAACCGTCTGCCAGGTGGATCCGCCGTCAAAGCTGAGGTCCACGCGGTCCACGCCCGTATCGTCTTGGGACGTACCCGTGAAATCGACGATGCCTTTGATGTACGAACCGGAGGCCGGGGTGTCTATGGACACATTGGGGACGGTCTGGTCGACGAAAAAGGTCCGCTCGACCACGGCCGTGTACACGGCGTCGCTGTCCCGGTAGCCGCGCACCGATATGGTATGCAGAGCCTCGGTCAGTGCAGTGGTGTCTATGAGGTACTTCCATACCATGCCGTTGAAATCAACGCCTGTTTGGGTGTACGCGGCACCGTCCAAGGATACTTCCACATAGTCGCCGGCGCCAGCCAGCTTGTTGGCAAGACCTATTATGGGCAGGTAACCTGAGAAAGCCAGGTCGTCGGCTTGCGGATTGATGATTTCCACGGTTGGATCGGCGTTTTCCACGATAACCGTGACAAAGTCATACGCCACGTTGCCGGCGCTGTCCGTGGACCTGGCCATGATGGGAAGGCCGCCGTCCGGTACCGTGGTGCTGTCCACGGTTGCCGACCACGACGCGGTGCCGCTGGCTGCCGCAAACGTGGCCCCGTTATCCAAGGAGTACTCCACGCGGGACAAGCCCATATCGTCGCTGGCCGATCCCCGCAGGGTGAAGGACCCCGATACGGTGGTTCCGTCCGTCGGTTCGCTGATGGACACCGACGGAGGAAAGTCCAGTTCGGGAGCCGAGCAAGCGCTCAGGGCGATGAAGGCGGCTGCAAGTAAAGCTGCCGCTACATACCCGTACCGTTTCATAGGGTCCTCCTTGGGGCTCTTTGTCAAGTGTAAATGTATCGTCTCGAAGATGCAAATTCAAGAAATTTAGAGGTGTATTATATTATTTCAACGTTTTTGTCGGTTCATATTGTCGATTATTGGGGATTTCGACAAAAAAGGCCGGAAGCATGCGCCTCCGGCCCCGTGCGTATCCATCGAGCGGTATCAGGCTATGCGCGTGTTCGTGGCCGCGGAGAAGCCCGTGCGCAGGCGTCGCTCTATCCAATCCAGCCTGGACATCAGCTGGTCCGGGAAGCCGTCATGGAAACTGCCGTAGAAAATGCGGATGCCCGGCACGTCTGCCAGCCACTCGTCGGCATTGACGCGCAGAAGTTCGTCCACGGCCGCCTTGGACAGGCTCAGGCCGTCGGTATCCAGGGCGCCCGGGGCGGGCACAAAACCAATGGGGGTTTCCGTGGCCTCCGCCTCGCCGTCGCAACGCTGGAATACCCACTTGAGCACGCGCGAGTTCTCGCCAAAGCCAGGCCACAGGAATTTGCCGTCCGGACCTTTGCGGAACCAGTTCACGTAATAGAACTTGGGATGCTTGACGCCGGTGCGCTCGCCCATGCGCAGCCAGTGGTGGAAATAGTCGCCCATGTTGTAGCCGCAGAAGGGCAGCATGGCAAAAGGATCGCGCCTGAGCTGGCCCACGGCGCCTGCGGCGGCCGCGGTGGTCTCGCTGGACACGATGGAGCCCATGAACACGCCGTGCTCCCAGTCAAAAGCCTCGTGTATCAGGGGCACGGTGCCGGCGCGCCGGCCGCCGAACAGGATGGCGCTGATGGGCACGCCCCGGGGATCCTCCCAGGCCGGGTCTATGACCGGGCACTGGGATGCGGGCGCGGTAAAGCGGCCGTTGGGATTGGCCGCGGGCTTGTCGTTCTTGGGATTGAACGGTTCGCCGTGCCAGTCTATGAGCCCTTCGGGCGGCTCGGTGCCAATGCCCTCCCACCAGACGTCGCCGTCCGGAGTGCGCGCCACGTTGGTGAATATGGTGTTGCGCTCGATGGACTTCATGGCGTTGGGGTTGCTCTTCCAGCTGGTGCCCGGAGCCACGCCGAAGAAACCGTACTCGGGGTTGATGGCGTAAAGCTGGCCGTCGTCGCCCCAGCGCATCCAGGCTATGTCGTCGCCCACCGTCTCCACCTTCCAGCCCGGAAGGGTGGGTACCAGCATGGCCAGGTTGGTCTTGCCGCAGGCTGACGGGAAGGCGGCTGCTATGTATTTTTTCTTGCCCTCGGGATTGGTGATCCCTAGGATAAGCATGTGCTCGGCCAGCCAGCCCTGGTCGCGCGCCATGACGCTTGCTATGCGCAGGGCAAAGCACTTTTTGCCCAAGAGGGCGTTGCCTCCGTAGCCCGAGCCGTAGGACCAGATAGAGCGTTCCTCGGGAAAGTGCACAATGTACTTGTTGTTGGGATCGCAGGGCCAGAGCCGCTCGCGGCGCCCCGGGGTCAGGGGATAGCCCACGGAGTGCAGGCAGCGGACAAACTCGCCGTCACGGCCCAGGGCGTCAAGCACGGCCTGGCCCATGCGGGTCATGATGCGCATGTTGAGCACCACGTACACGCTGTCGGTCAGCTCTATGCCTATGTGGGACAAGGGACCGCCCACGGGGCCCATGCTGTAGGGTATCACGTACATGGTACGCCCGCGCATGCAGCCGAAGAAGCGCTGGCGGAGCTCGCCCTTCATCTCCTGCGGGTCGGACCAGTTGTTGGTAGGACCGGCCTCCTCGCGGAAGCGCGAGCATATGTAGGTGTTGTTCTCCACGCGGGCCACGTCGCTGGGCTCGCTCACCACATAGTAGGAACCCGGACGTTTTTCCAGGCGCTTGAAGGTGCCCGACCTGAGCATGCGCTCGGCAAGTCGGTCAGCCTCCTCCTGGCTGCCGTCCAGTACGCATACATCGTCGGGCATGCACATGTCGATATTTTCGTCGATCCAGGCCCGGAGTTTGGGATGCTTGATGCTGTCGAGGTTCACGGGGAGCTCTCCTTGACGGGCGACAGGAGTCTGGGTGCGGTCCAGGCTCCCGTCAAGCGCTGTGATATAGAGGTTGTATACCCATTTTGCCGTATCCGCAAGGGGCTGTGGGCGCTTTTTGTTTTACCATGCAAAATCTCGTTTCATTTATTGACATTTAAGGCGACGCTGTCAGAATTCGCTACCCTACCCGTACCCTTACGCATCCCTGCGCCACAAGCCGGCAGTCCAGCCCTTTTTTTTCTTGTCCCGGAGCCGGGTGAACCCTGCCGGCTTGCGCCTGGCAAAGCGGTCAAAATCCGTGCTGGTCATCACGGCCACGTAGGAGCCACCCGCCTTGAGCGTGCGGGCAGCCTCCGCCCAGGTATCGTCAGTGGTGTCCACGCGCGGGGTAATGTCCGCGAATTCGGCGACCAGGTCGTAGGCGGACGCCGGGCTGTCTCCGGGCCAGGCGGCGCTGAGCGAACAGGGCGGCTGGCAGGCGTTCCGGCCTCCGTTCAGCGCCAGATTGGCGGCGCTGGCGGCCAGGGCCAGGGCGTCGCGGCCGCGGAGGTCGACAACGGTGCCCGATCGGGCGCGAAGGTAGGCAGGCAGGCGCCCGGAACCCGGGTTGGCGACCAGGGCCTTCCTGAGGTTGATGCCCGCCATCCCCGACTCGCACAGTTCCATGGCCAGCTCCGTGGCATAGGACGGCGTATCGAACTCGGGCAGGCCCCAATAGCCTGCATGCCGGTACCCGGTCCGGCCATCAGGGGCACCGCGTCGGTACACGGCCAGGCTGTCCGCCTCCGCGTCCAGGGCAGGCAGCCCCGCCCGCCTGAAGAGAAAGACCGAATGGCCCGCGCCGCGCTCCGCCAATTCCGGGCGGGCTCCGGCGGGAGCCAGGCCGGCTTCCAGCGACATGCGCGCCTCTGCAGCTATGGTGTTTACCACCACGACGGCTCCCAGGCCACGGCCCGATACCAGACGCGGAAGGCGACGCAGGAACGCGTCCAGGACCGGGGGCCCGGCCTTGGCCGGCACGTTGGACAGCACCAGGTCGAATTCCCGCCCCGCAAGGCCGTCCAGGAACAGGGCGTGCTCCACGGCGGCCGGTTTGACCCGGTTACGCCTGGCGTTGCGCTCGGTAAAGGCGCAGGCAAGGGCGTCACGGTCGCGGAAACTGACCGAACAGCCGGGGTAGCCGGCTGCAAGGGCCAGACCCAGCACGCCGGTGCCCGAGCCTATATCGATGGCGCTGGCCACGGCAGATGGATCTGCCGCCTTGGACACGGCCTTGAGCAGGAGGCGGGAGCCTGAGTCAACGTCATTGGAGCTGAACAGGGCGTGGGAGAGATCCAGCCTGAGATCCGCGCCGCGGAAACGGAAATCCACGGTTTTGAGAACATACGGGGCGCTGTCTATCATGCCGCGAGCATACAACGACCAGGCCGGGCAGGCAAGGAAGGTCAGCCGATTGCCGGGGCCGCTTCCTGCGCCCGTATCTGGGCAACGTCCTCGCTGTTGAATATGTGGTCGATGTCCAGGATTATGATGAAGCGGTCGTCGCGCTTGCCCACGCCCTGGATGAATTCGGCCGCCAGCTTGGACCCGAAACGCGGCGCTTTTTCCACCTGCTCGGCGCCAAGCTCAAGCACCTCGTGCACGGCGTCGGCCAGGGCGCCGACCACCACGGAGCCGTCGTCGCTGTCCACGTCCAGCACGATAATGGCCGTGTCCTTGTCCACCGGCGTCTCGGGCATGCCGAACTTGAGCCTGAGGTCTATGACCGCCACGCCCGCGCCGCGCAGGTTGATGAGGCCCTTCATGTATTCGGCGGTGCGCGGCAACTTGGTTATGCGCGTGTATTCAAGCACCTCCCGCACCTTTGACACGGGCACCGCGTACTGCTCGTCGTCCAGGGTAAAGGTCAGGTATTGGGCTGAAACGCTGGTCTGCATGGCGTTGCCTCTCTTTACAAGGTACGGAAAAGTCTAGTACCGGCGCCGGCCGGAGTCAAACATCCGGGCAGCCAGCCCGATATTTGCCCTGATATGGCCAGGGCCGAGCCAGGAAAAGCCCAGGGCCGTTCCCCGGAAAAAAAAGCGTATGCCGGGGTCGTCCAGGCGCTCAAGGTGGCCAAGGTCAAGCCAGGCTCCGGGGCGACGCTCGTCCACCGCGGACAGGGCGCGCGCCCGGTCGGCGGGACTCAGGCCGTCCGCGCCAGGAAGCGTGGCCCCGGCGGACAGGGGGCAGGCGCGCACGCAGATATCGCAACCGTACACGCGGGAACCCCATGCGTTCCGCACGGTATCCGGAGCCCCCTCCGGATCAACGCCCTGGCCGCCCGCCCAGTACTGTATGCATAGCTGGAGGTCTAGGCCCGGACGCCCTGCACCGGGAACGGCTATGGCGCCGGTCGGGCAGGCGTCCACGCAGGCGCGGCAGTCCCCGCACAGGGCGCCGGGCGTGAAGGCTTCCGGAATAAGCGCGCCGCGTTCCTGGTCGTCTCCGGGGTCAAAGGACAAGAGCAGGGCGCCCAGCACGCAAGCCGGGCCGTAGTCTCGGGTGACCACCAGGCTGGAGCGTCCTGCAAAGCCAAGGCCCGCGGCCACGGCCAGAGGTTTCTCCGGAAGGCGGGAATTGACCGCCACACGGGTAGCCGAGCGGGGCAGGCCCCGGTCAGCGGCCAGTCGGGCGGCAGCGGCCCTGAGGACGCGCGACAGGGTGGCGTAGCGGTGCTCGCTGGCAAAGGCGGCCACCGAGCCGAAGCGCCCCGGTTCAGCGGGCGGCGAGAGGGGGCGCGGATCGTACGGCAGGGCAACGGCCACGGCGCATTCAACCGAGTCCAGGCCCCAGGCCCCCGCCTCAGCGCCCACGGCGGCCCGGGCGCCGTCCAGCCAGGCGTCCAGAGGCTGGCCACGGACAGGGGCCCACGACTCGATGCCGACCGAGCCGAGAGCGTCGCGGAGCGATACTGTGTGTCGAAGCTTTGATGTGGCCACGGCAGCGGCCTAGCGGATGGCCTGGGTCTCCCGGCGGGCGCTTTCTATCTTCTGCATCTTGCGGTAGTACTCGGCCTGCTTGACGACCTCGCTCATGTCCAGGACGGTGATCTTGTTGTCCACGATGCGGAACAGCTTGTTGGACAGGAGCTGCTGTACGACCATGTTGCCCTCCCCGATGGGAAGACCGACCATGTTGACCAGTTCCTTGGGCCCAAAGTCAAAGGCGTAGGACGCGCCCGAGCGTATGGGCACGCGGTTCTTCTCCAGCTGGATGTGGAGGGCGTCATACATGCGGCCCATGGGGTCCGATATCAGGGTGTTGGCCAGCTGCTTGTATATGAACCATATGCGCTCGGCCAAGAGCTGGGTCAGCCGGGTGACGATCTGCGGCTGGGCCTGGACCATGCGCTCGAAGTTGGCCTTGTTGACGGCCAGGAGATAGGAATCCTCGTAGGCGATGGCGCTGGCCGAGCGCGGCTTGTTCTCAAGCAAAGCCATCTCGCCAAAGATGTCGCTGGACTTGAGCACGGCCAGGAGCACCTCGGTGTTGTCCACGATCTTGGTGATCTTTACCGAGCCCTTCTGGATGATGTACAGCTCGGAGCCTGGCATGCCCTCGCTGAAGATCATGGTGTCCTTGGGGTAGAAGCGGTTGAACTCCTCCGCGGGCCCGTCTAGGTACACGGCCTTGGAGAACTGCTTGATCTTGGCCAGGCGCTCCTTGGCAAGGCCCGCGTGCTGGCCGTTTGGGCAGAAGGTCAGGTACTGGTGGTATGCGTAATGGGCCTGGTTGTACTGGCTCTGCCTTGCGTAATACTCGGCCACGCGGAACAGGTGCGCGGGGTCGGCCTCGGCCGTGTTCTTGAGCGTCAGCCGGGTCAGGGCCTCGTCCAGAAAGCGCATGCGCTTGGAAAAGCCCTGGATGATCTTCATGGCCACCGGGGTGTTGCGCTCTATCAGGTACCCGTACTGGTCCTTGCGCACGCTGATGAGGGTAACGTCCGTGATGGCCTGGGCTGTCTCGATATGGCTGTGGCTGGACATGGTGGACACCACGCCGAAGAAGTCGCCGGGACCGTATACGTTCCCGCCCTCTTCCTCCACCACTTCCACTTCCTTGGATATGCGGACCTTGCCCGCCTTGATGATGTAGAAGCGGTCGGCGTTCTGTTTGCCCTCGACGATTATGTACGAGTCTTTCTTGAAATTGACGAAGGCCAGCTGGAGAGGATTGTCCATGCCGTTACCGTTCTCCCGATGTTGGTGGCTCAAAGTATAGGGGGGCCGCCGAGGGTTGTCAATTGAGCCCTCGGCGGCCACCGAGGTCCATACCGCGTCCGTTAAGCGTCCGCCGGCAGGCTGAAGCGCGACGTCAGGGCCCGGACCTCGGCCTTGACCTTGGCTATGGCCTGCGCGTCGCCCTTGGACTTGAGGACGTCCATGATGAACGAACCGATCTTCTCCATCTCGGGTTCCTTCATGCCGCGCGTGGTGACGGCGGGCGTGCCCACGCGTATGCCGGACGTGATGAAGGGACTCTTCTGGTCAAAAGGTATGCCGTTCTTGTTGACCGTGATGGACGCCTCGTCCAGCCACTTCTCCGACTCCTTGCCCGTGATGCCCAGGGGCGACACGTCAACCAGCATGAGGTGGTTGTCGGTGCCGCCGGACACGATGCGGGCGCCGCCGGCGGCCAGGGCGGAGGCCAGGACGCGGGCGTTGGCCACGGTCTGGCGCATGTAGTCCTTGTACTGGTCGCCCATGGCCTCCTTGAAGGCCACGGCCTTGCCGGCCACCACGTGGCAGAGCGGGCCGCCCTGGATGCCGGGGAACACGGTGGCGTCTATGAGCTCGGACCACAGCCTGGGCCGGTCGCCCTTGGGCGTCATGATGCCCAAAGTGTTCTCGCCATCCGTGCCCACAAAGATGGCGCCGCCGCGCGGGCCGCGCAGGGTCTTGTGCGTGGTGGTGGTGGTGAAATGGGCCAGCTTGATGGGACTGGGATGCACGCCTGCCGCCACAAGGCCGGCTATGTGGGCCATGTCAACGGTCAAGAGGGCTCCCACCTCGTCGGCCACTGCGCGGAATTTCTGGAAGTCTATGACGCGGGGATAGGCGCTGGCGCCGGCCACGATCATCTTGGGCTTGTGCTCCAGCGCCAGCTTGCGCAGCTCGTCGTAGTCTATGGTCTCGGTGTCGCGGCTCACGCCGTAGCTGACCACCTTGTACATCTTGCCTGAGAAGGACACGGGGCTGCCGTGCGTGAGGTGGCCGCCGTGGGACAGGTTCATGCCCATGATGGTGTCGCCGGGGGACAGGCAGGCAAAGTACACGCCCATGTTGGCCTGGGAGCCGGAATGGGGCTGGACGTTGGCGTAGTCGCAGCCGAACAGGGCCTTGGCCCGCTCGCGGGCCAGCTCCTCTGAGCGGTCCACAAACTCGCAGCCGCCGTAGTAGCGCCGGCCGGGGTAGCCCTCTGCGTACTTGTTGGTAAGCACGGAGCCCACGGCCTCCATGACCGCGCGCGATGTGTAGTTCTCGCTGGCTATGAGCTCGAGATTGTTCCTCTGCCTATCGGTTTCGAGGCTGATGGCGTCCCACAGTTCGGGATCCTGCTTCTGGATATACGACACGTCTTCCTCCTTGTTAACGGCAACCCGGACGAACGACGCCGGCCGGGTCGCTCCCCGAGTGTACCACAGACGGGCGCCGCGGAGGAAGGCATGTGGCTTCTGAGCGGTGCCCCGCGTTTTTGGCCGAAAACGCTCGAGGTTCTAAGGCAACTCCCCAAAATTAATGTTTTTAGATGCTTCCTTCTAGTATACCCCGGTCACTTCCACGTCGCTCCAGAACGACGTATACGAAGTCAGGTTTCCCTGACCTTCCTCGTATATCGTCTGCATGGAGTAGCGGCGGTCGGCGCCGACCGGCCGGCTGTCGGGCGTCATGGGCGACACCCGGGTAAGGCCCCGTGAATAGGCCACGTGCCGGGCGTCCAGGTTCCCGAAATACCGCTTGGGGTCCTCAAAGGCCGGGGTCGTTCCGCCGGGAGCGGCGCCCGTGCCCAGGGCCGGATCCGCGGGCACCCAGCCAAAGCCGTACAGGTAGAACTCGGCCCACGCGTGGGACCAGGCCCGCACATCCTCGTCAACCAGGATGCCGGCCACGGGGCGGGCGGGAATGCCTGATGCCCTGAGCATGGCCACATAGAGCAGGGACAGGTCCCAGGCGTCCGCCTTGCCGCCTTTGAGCGCGGCCGCCGGCTTGGACGAACGGGCGGCCGGGTCGTACTCCACGGCGCCCAACAGGGCGTCCCACAGCAGCTTGGCTACGCGGTACGGGTTGCGTTCCCGCCCCGCGGCCTTGGCCGCAAAGGCCTTGACGTCGGCGTCGGTAGACGGCGCCAGCCCGTCATCCGAAGTATACAGCTGGTACACGGGCGGTGCCGAGCTCGGAGGCGCCTTGACCCGCTCGGGCTTTATGTCCGTGCTCACGGCGTGGACCTGCACCAGGAAGTCCTGGCTCACGGTCAGGAGCTTGTCCTTTGCCAGGTCGCCAAGGCGGTACACGGACAGGCCCCGGTATTCGGGCACCAGGGGTTCGTGCGAACGCGACAGGACCTTTACGCCCTTCTGCCACGCGGATGAGGCCGGGAAGGGCAGCCAGAGATGGAGGGTGTTGCCCGGGGTGGCCTGCACCCTGGATATGGACACAAAGGAGCGAAGCGCGTAGGTGCGCCGGTCGGAATAGGTCTTGGTGCCCGGCATGTCGACGATCTCGAAGTAGCGGCCCGAGCTGGACCCGCGGTCGGTTCTGACGGACAGGGAGCCGGACACCGCCCCGTCAGGCACGACCACGCGGATTTCCTTGTCCGACCAGGACAGGTACTCGCCGTCCTCGTCCAGGGGCGTGACGTTTCCGCGCGTGTCCTGGTCGGGGCCGCCGGAGAACACGGACGCGGCCGATTCCCAGCCGAACTGTACGCTTGACGTGTCGCGGTTCAGCCCGAAGTTGAGGCCCCGTATGGTCAGGACCGAGCCTATGGCGCCGCGTTCCACGGACAGGGAGTCTACGCGCGGCCCCACCGACGACGCTCCGTCCCCGGCGGCGCTTACCGGCAGGCGGTCACGGCTGAGGAACATGCGCGGGTTTGACCTGCCTGCCTCGGTGACCACGTGGACCGTGCAGTTCTGGGCGTACAGTGGAACCCGGACCTCTATGACATCGTCCTTCCATGAGAGGTAACTGGACGCCGTCAGGGGCTCGCCGTCGAATTCCACCCTGCCGTCGTCGCGGTCCTGGCCAAAATTGCGACCGAACACGCGGATGGTCGAACCCGGTTGGCCTATGGCGGGGTCCAGGCCAAGCAGTTCGGGCCTGGTAGCAGCCCGTTTGGCCAACGGCACGGCTACAAACAAAGCCGCGAGCGCCACCAGGGCGCCCGCGGCGACGACGGGCCACAGCCGCCTGGGTCTGGACGTCACGGCTTGTCTTGGGCGGCTGGGGCCGGGCTGGACTTGGCAGGATCGTAGCGGACCAGCGATATCTGGACGACCAGGGGGGCCACGCCGCCCTCTCCCGCGCCCAAAGGATAGAACAGGATTTTCTCTCCGAAAGCCACGGGCACGGTTTCCAGCGTGGTGCGGGTGTGGAAGCCCGAGTCGCCGTCCTTGTACCACACCTGGCCCTGGATGACCAGCATGAGGCCGCCGCCCTGGGCCGCGTAGGGCGTCAGGGTGACCAGCACGGCCACGTCGCTGCCCACCATCTTGACCGTGACCGGAGTGCCCGGCAGGGTGTACTTGATGTCTGTGGCCGACCAGGCAGGCTCGCCCGCGGGCCTGGGGATACTGGCCAGGACGGACAGCTCGAGCGCTTCCGCCAGCAACGCCTGCGGTATGGCCGCAAGACTGCCCGGCTCGGGCTTGGCCGCTCCGAGGTTCTGCGGAGCCTGGAGCTGGGCCTGGGCTGACAGCCTGGCCGCTGTGGCCAGGATCACGGCGACAAGCAGGGGCGCCCTCACTGGTCGCTCTCTTTCTGGTAGTCGGCCTCTCGGATGATGAACGGTTCTCCGGACGCCTGCGTGCCCGACCCGGCAGGCAGGGTGATGGTTATGTTGACGCCGGCTTCCTGGCCGGACAGGTATTCCAGGATGGACTCCATGCCAAGGCCCGTGGCCACGGCGGGAGCCGGCTGGACCACGTTCTTCATGGCCATGCGAAGCTCGGCGTTGCGGGCGCCTGTCAGGGCAACGGCCAGGCCCAGGGCCAGGGCCACCACCGCGGCGGCCGCTGCTGCGGGCAGGGGCACGGCCACCCGCCTGGTCCACACGCTCAGGCGCCGGGCCGGCGGGGCGGTCCTGTACAGCCTGTCCAGGACCCGCTCGGAGGCGGCCGCCAGGGCGCCCTTGTCCTCGTCTCCGCGCAGGGCACGGCTTACCGAGCGGAAGCGCTCCACGGTTTCAGCGCAACGAGCGCATTCGCCGACGTGTTTGCCTATGGACTCGCGCCAGGGCGACGGAACCTCGCCGTCTACCCAGGCCGAAAGTAAATCACGACCGGGACACATCGCCGGAACCCTCCCGCATCAGCTCCGAAAGGGCCTCGCGAGCCCGGAACACCCGGACCTTCACGTTCCCCTCGGTTATGCCAAGCACTTTGCCGATTTCCTTGTAATTCAGCTCGCCGTATTCCTTGAGGACAAGCACCGTCTTGAACTTGTCCGGCAGGCGCCCCAGAGCAGCCTTGACGTCCTTTGCCGACTCGTCGCGCAGGGTCTCGTCCTCGGGAGACGGGCCCTTGGCCTCGGTTTCCCGGAAGTAGCGCTGGTACACCTTCTGCTCGCGCCCCTTGCGCTTGATCCAGTTCAGGGCGTTGTTCTTGACCACCCGGATGAGCCAGTACTTGGCGTCGTCCAGGGTGGGAAAGATGTCCCAGCGTTCCACGGCCTTGATGTACGAGTCGTGTACCACGTCCTCGGCGGCTTCCTCGGAGTTGGTTATCCGGCGCGCCACCCTCCAGAGCATGGTGAAGGTCTCGTCGTACAGGGCCCTGAAACCGTCGTCCAAGGTCCCCTTCCCGTTAGCAAACAATCGCCCACTCCATTCGTTACTGCCTGGCGCCTATCAAGCCAGCTTCCAGCTCGTTCCCGACGGCCCGTCTTCCAGAATGACGCCTCTGGCCTTCAGTTGGTCTCGTATGGCGTCCGCCGACACGAAGTCACGCGCCTTTTTGGCCTCCGCCCGCCTGGCCACAAGTTCGTTGATTTCAGCGGCCAGAGCAGGATCCACCGCCTGGGCCTTGGCCCTGCGCAGATCGGCCAGGCCCAGGCCCAGCACCCTGTCCATCTCAAAAGCCGCCGCCAGGGCGTCCGCGGCCGGCACGTTCTGCTCGCGGAGAACCCCCCACAGCTCGGCCAGCGCACGCGGCGTGTTGAGGTCGTCCTCCATGGCCGCGCGGAACGCGTCGAGGCGGGCCTTGGCCGCGCCGTCCAGGTGCTCCAATGTCGTTAGGCGCGGATCAGACTCGCCCTGCCCGGTGGCGTTGTCCCGCAGGGCCAGCACCCGGTCGGCCAGCGAGCGCCTTGACGAGCGGGCCGAATCCAGCGAATCGTAGCTGAATTGCAACTGGGAGCGGTAGTGGCCCCCAAGGAGGAAATAGCGGTAATCCAGCGGCTCGTAACCCGCGTCCACCAAGGTCTGCAGCGTGAGCACGGAGCCCTTGCTCTTGCTCATCTTGCCCTTGTCGATGATGAGGAACTCGTTGTGCAGCCAGTAGCGCACCCATGGCTTGCCGGTGGCCGCCTCGCTCTGTGCTATCTCGTTGGTATGATGCACGGGTACGTGGTCTATGCCGCCTGCGTGGATGTCAAAGCTCTCGCCCAGGTACTTGATGCTCATGGCCGAGCACTCTATGTGCCAGCCGGGGTAGCCGCGTCCCCAGGGACTGTCCCACTGCAGGGCCTGGTCCTCGAACTTGCTCTTGGTGAACCAGAGCACAAAGTCCAGGGGATTGCGCTTGTTTTCGTCCACGTCCACCCGGGCGCCCGACTGGAGCTCGTCCAGCTTGAGCATGGCCAGCTTGCCGTAATCCGGGAATTTGGACACGTCAAAATACAGGTTGCCGCCGGCCATGTAGGTAAAGCCGCGCGCCTCCATGCGCTGGATCAGCGCTATCATGTCCCCCACGTGCTCGGTGGCCTTGCACACCACGGTGGGCCTGACCACGTTGAGTCGCTCTGTGTCATTGAAGAAAGCCTTGGTGTAGAACTCCGCCACCTCGAGCACGGACTGGTGTTTTTCCTGCGCGCTCTTGACCATCTTGTCCTCGCCCGTGTCGTCGTCCCCGGACAGGTGCCCCACGTCGGTGACGTTCATCACGTGCGTCACCTCGTAACCCGACCAGCGCAGGAAACGGGTCAGCGTGTCGTGGAACACGTAGGGGCGCATGTTCCCGATATGCGCGAAACTGTAAACGGTGGGACCGCAGCCGTAGAAGCCTACTTTCCCAGGGTTAAGCGGGACGAATTCCTCTAGGCTTCGTCCCATGGTGTTGTACAAGCGTAAGCCCACGCGGTCCTCCTTCTTGCATAGTGTTGGGTGGCCCGGACGGTCATGCCGCGGTCGCGGGACCGCCTTGGTCGCCTTGAACGGACGCCGTATACCATATACTATCCGGTCGATGGATACACTACGGAAAATTTTCCAGAAAAGCAATATAGACGCCCAGGTCCTGTACGACGAGCCCCTGGCCCGCCGCACCAGCTTCCGCATCGGGGGGCCGGCCGACGTGTTTGTCCTCCCGAGGAACACCGGCGCCCTGGCCGCCGTCATGCGCGCCGCCAGGGATGCCGGGACGCCCATGGCCGTGCTCGGCGGCGGCGCCAACGTGCTGGCGTCGGACGCGGGTTTCCGCGGCGTCGTTGTATGCACGTCTCTCATGGACGCCGTGGAACTGGTCCCCTCCGATGCCGGCTCGGCCATACTGCGCGCCGGAGCCGGCGCTCCGGTGACGGCCCTTGTGCGAGCGGCCCTGGCCCGGGGCTTGGCCGGCATCGAGTTCGCCGCCGGCCTGCCTGGCTCGGCCGGCGGCGCAGCATACATGAACGCCCGCTGTTACGACAGGGAGATGGCGGACATCCTGGCGTCGGTCGACTTCCTGGACGCCAATCTGGAACCGGCCACCATGGCCCCCGAACGCGGCGAGTGGGCGTACAAGCGGACGCCCTTCATGCCCGGCGGCCGGCTTGAGGGATCGACCATAGTCGGAGCCAGCTTCAGGCTTGAACTGGGCGACGCTTCCGCCCTGGCAGCACGGGCCGCCGAGCTGGAGGCAGACCGCAGGGCAAAAGGCCATTTCGACTACCCCTGCGCGGGCAGCATGTTCAAGAACGACAGGCGCTTTGGCCGGCCCACGGGCAAGATACTGGACGAGCTCGGTTTCCGCGGCCGGAAAATCGGCGGCGCCATGGTGTCGCCAAAACACGCCAACATTTTCGTCAACGCGGGAGGCGCACGCGCGTCCGACATGCTCGCCCTTGTCCGCGCCGCCCAGGCCGCGGCCAGGGAACGCTTCGGCTTTGAGCTGGAGCCGGAGGTTGTGTTGCTGGGGGAGTTCCAATAGGAAGAAATGCACTCAGCACCCCCTTGCCCCGCGCCGCCGGATGCGGGCACACTCGGGACCATGACAGACACCCGGAAACGCAACGTGCTTCTGGATTTTGGCTACGTCCTTACCAGTGCCCAGGACGCGTCGGTTTTTGATCCTGTGCTGGACGAACTCGGACTCAAACGGAACGCATTCCTGGGCGCCTGGGGGCTGCACCGCGCGGCCTACGACTGTGGCTCCTTGGACGCACGCGCATATTGGTCGCTGGTGCTGGGCGACGCTGGCGCCACGGGGGCCGCTCCTTGGCTGGACGGCAACCTGGATCGCCTGGGGCGCACCGACCTGGCTGCGTGGTCCCGCCCGCGGCGCGTCATGCACGACCTGGTAGCACGTCTTGTCGACGCAGGCGTGCCGGTGGGCATATTGTCCAACATGCCGGCGGGAGCCGGCCGCCTCTGGATGGACCTGTGGCCGGCCCTGGACCGCGTGGCCTTCAAGCTATGGTCCGGCGACGAGGGCGTGTCCAAGCCCGATCCCGCCATCTACAAGCTGTTCATCGAACGTTCCGGCTGGCTCCCGGAAGACACGCTCTTTGTCGACGACGTGGAGCGCAACATCGACGCTGCCCGGGCGCTCGGTTTCAAGGTCCATCTGTTCCGCACCGAGGACGCCGCCGCCAAGGCCGTGTCCGCGTGGGCCCGGCTCCCTCAAGCCTAGTCAGCCACTCACGCCCGGACGGGATACAGCGCGTCGAGGGCACGGGGAAAGGCTCCGTGTGCCCAGGCCAAAAACAGCCCGAAATTGACCACGGGTATGCCTGCCGCGGCCAGCGCGTCCAGCTGGTGCATCATGCGCGCGCGCGTGGCCATGCAACCCCCGCACAAGGCAGCCAGGTCATACGCGCCAGGAGCCACGGGCGCGTCCCTCAATTCACGCGCGACGGAAAGATCCACGGGCCGCCCCGTGCGCTCGGACAAGAGCGCGGGTATCTTGACCGTGGCTATGTCGTCGTGCGTCCGGTTATGGGTGCAGGCCTCTATGGACAACAGCCGTATGGGCCCCGGACCGCCCCGTCCGCCCGCCCGACCGGCGGAGTCCATGAGCCAGCGCATGCCCGACTCAAAGCGCTCGAGCTCGCCCTTCTTGCGCGCGTACAGGATGGAAAACGAGGTCAGGCGCTGTCCCAAGGGCAAAACAGCGGAAACCAGCGCAAAGGCCTGACTGTCCGTGATCACGATGTCTGGCGGCTCCCTGAGGGCGCCGTACGCGCGCGCAAGCTCGGTTTCCCTGCACACGGTAACGGCGCAGCCGCGGTCCAGGGCGTCGCGCAAGACCTCAGTCTGCGGCAGGATGAGCCGGCCCTTGGGCGCGGCCGCGTCTATGGGCGTGACAAGAAGCACGCTGGAACCCGGCTCAACCAGCCCGTCAAGCGGCGGCCGCTCGCGCATAAGCAGAGCGTCGCCCGATCCAAGGGAAGATAGAGCGCCGAGCAGTTCCGATATGCCTGAGCCACCGGGAGCGTTCACCCGCGCCGATACAACCGGCTTTGGTATGGCTATCCCGTTGACGACCAGGCGGCCAGCGTTCAGCCGTCCCAGCCACTCGGACCGCGCCGCGTCCTCGCCGCGGTCGCAGAAGGTGACCGCAAGAACCAGCGTCGCCCCGGAACTGGACAGGCGGGCCAGGGCCTGCTCCTCGGCCGCAGACGGCGGGCGGTCCAGGGGAGCGACCAGCAGGGCAATATCAGTCCAGGCAAGGCGCTCCAGGCTTCGTTCCACGCGGCTTGTTCCCAGATCGCCCTCGTCGTCCAGACCGGCCGTGTCGGCAAGGGCCACCGGGCCCAGCTCGCCCAGCTCCATGGCCTTGGTCACCGGATCGGTGGTGGTGCCCGGCCTGTCCGACACGATGCACAGGGTCCGGCCTGCCAGCGCGTTCATGAGCGAACTCTTGCCGGCGTTCCGGACACCGAACAAGGTTATGTGCACGCGCTCTCCGCGGGTGGTCATGCGCCAGCTTCCGCGACGCGCGCTCTTCCGTGCCGAGCCAGCCATGCCGGGGAGTCTCCCCGCCCCATGTCGACGCGCTTGCCCACCGACGCCACCCTGCCGGACAGACAGCCCATGCACCGGATGCCGTCCTCGTCCAGACAGATCTTTCCCGGATACAGCTCGTAATCTTTCTTGTGCGCGGCAGGGCCAATGTTGGGCATGAGCACATTGGCGCCGGCGGCCAGGGCACGCTCCCGTCCATCAGGCGCCACGCTGCCTGCCGCAGTGGTGGCCGGCATGTTGGCCTGCGGCAGGAGTACCCGAACCGCGGCAACAGCCCTCTGCATGGGCGCGAGCCCCCGGCAACGAGCCCGCGCCAGGGGCGTGCCCGGATGCGGTATGAAAGGGCCTATGCCGACCATGTCCGGCTCAAGGCTGGCGGTCAGGGCAACATCGCGTACCAGGGTCGCCTCATTCGTGCCCGGAAGCCCGGTCATGAAACCTGTGCCCACCTCAAAGCCCAGGTCGCGCAGGTCGCGCAGGGCCTCAAGGCGGCGGTCAAGCGTGGATCCGCGCAGGGCCAGGTGCAGATCCGGGTCGGAAGTCTCAAAGCGCAAGAGGTAGCGGTTCCAGCCCGCCCGCCTGAGCTCCGCGTACGCGCTCCTGGACAGGGTGCCAAAGCTCAAGGTGAGGGCAACGTCGTCCCCAAGCTCCGAGCGCAACAACCGGGCAAGCCCGGCCAGGCGCCCGGTGCCAAAGGCCGGGTCCTCGGCACCCTGCACGACAAAGCTCGATAGCCCCGCCCGCCTGCCTTCGCGCACGGCGTCCAGAATGTCCTGGTCGGACAGCGCGTAGCGTCTGGCGTTGGGGTTGCTCCTCCGGATGCCGCAATACGCGCAGTCCCTGGAGCAGTTGTTGGTAGCCTCTATGAGGCCGCGCAGGTACACGGACGTTCCGAACTCCGCCCTGCATACCCGGTCCGCCAGCGCGAACAGCTCGCTGTCAGGCATGGCCAGTAGCTCGGCCGCCATACGCTCGTGATCCTGCGTCACAGGCGCGCCTCCCGGACGCCGCTTACCGCGGCGGCTTGGAGCGTGACTCGCGCCGTATCCAGGTCGATGAAGTTGTCGGGTCGCTGTTCCTCAGTCGTCGTCCTGCGTGCCACGGTTGTCCTCCCGGAAAGCGGTGAGGACGGACTTGACCTTGACGCCGGGAATCTTGCCCAGTTTTCCGGTAAGGGCCCCTATGGCGTCGGTGTCTCCTTCTACGACGATGGAGATGAGGGAAACGCCCCGGTCGCGCATGGGCAGCCCGAGGCGGGCGTCTACAAGGTGGGAATACTCGGATAGCAGCGAATTGACGCGGGGCACGCTGTCGCTACCTTCTATAAGGATGGCGACGATACCCAAACGCTTTTCCATCAGATTAATCCTCCGGATCAGTTCGCCGCCGGCATCCGCCGCGCGCGGGGCACCTCGAGCTGGATCAATCCGTCTCTCAGTGCTGTATACCGCCAGGCGGTACGCCGTGCAGAGTAGATATTTTTTTCACGATTGTCAAGGCAGAGAGCGCCTTCCGTGGCGCCTCTTCCTCGCTATCGCTCGGTGCTCGCTCGGTTCGAAACCCCTATTCTCCTTTTCGAAAACAAAAAAACCGCCCTGTGGGCGGCTTTTTTGTTTTCTGGAGAATAGGGGATTCGCCCTCCGAAGCTCGCCGTCCTGGCTCGCTTCTTCGGGCCGGCTCGTGCCTCGATGCGCCCTCCCTGGCGCATCGCCCCTGTACGCGCTCAAATGATCGCGCGTTACGGGTCGGCACTTCGCTTCGAATCCCCTATTCTCCACCATAAAAAGGGCCCGCCGTACGGCGGGCCTTCAATCGTGGAGAATAGGGGATTCGAACCCCTGACCTATAGATTGCGAACCTATCGCTCTACCAACTGAGCTAATTCCCCAAGCACAGCGGACTATACAAAAGTGGCGGGAAAAAATCAAGCGGGGCCGGCTTGCGCCCGGGTAGCGGTGGATTACACTTGGAGTATGAAAAAAACGCTCGATACCGGGCGTACGAATCTGCTTATGGCCGCCTTTTCGGCCAGCCCGGACATGATAGCGATATCCTCACTCAATACCGGACGTTTCATAGAGGTGAATGACGCCTTCGTAGCCCAGAGCGGCTACGCGCGGGAAGAGGTGATCGGCCGATCTTCCCTGGACCTGGACATGTGGTGCCAAGCCGGTGACCGGGACGCGTTCAAGGCGGCGCTGGAACGGGACGGCTCGGTGCAAGGCTTCACGACGCGCCTGAAACCCAAAGGCAAAGCGCCACGGCTATACCAGCTTTCTGGTTCCACCATCGATCTCCCGTCCGAGCGGGAACGCGTCCTTGTGACGGCGTTCAGGGACATAAGCGCCTCGGAAGAAGCGGAGAACGCACTCAAGAAGACAGCCTTTCTCCTGGAACGCGCTGAAGAGATGGCAAAGATAGGCAGTTGGGAATTCGACTTCCGCACCAAGGTCGTTACGGGCTCAGAGGGATCGGCCAGAATATACGGGGTACCGAGAGACGGACTCACCGTGGACTTCATAGAGTCGGTGCCGCTCCCTGAGTACCGCGAGGCCATGGACAGTGCCCGCGATGACCTCATCCGAAAGGGCGTGCCGTATGACATCGAGTTCAAGATCAAACGGCACAGCGACGGCGCCATTCTAGACATACGATCCCAGGCACGCTGGGATCCGGAGACCCTCAAGCTGTTCGGCATCATACGCGACGTCACCGACGAACGGGCCGTGGAACGGGGCCTGCGGGAGGTCATCTCGCAGCGCGACGCGCTGATCCACGAGCTCTACCACCGCACGGCCAACACGCTCCAGACCATCCTGTCCATGGTGCGCCTGGATGAAGGCTCTACCAACGATCCTGGTTACGGCCGGTTCCTGTCCCGCATGGCCCGTCGCGTAGAGGCCATGGCCATAGTTCATGACGGCCTCTTCGAGGCGCGGAACCCTTCCAGGCTCGCCGTTCGGGAATTCCTTCCCAAGATTGTTGAAGTTGTGCGGGGCTCAAGCGGCGCGGACGTTGAGTACGATCTGGGCAACGTGGATCTTGCGGTGGACGCGGCGGTACCCTGCGGCATAATCGTCGCGGAGATAGCGGAAAACGCCTTTGAGCACGGCGGAGCCACGCGAATTACGCTGTCCGCCTCGCGCGACCAATCCGGCGTGACCATACGCGTGTCGGACAACGGGAAGGGGCCCGCTCCCGGCTGGACACCCGATGCGCTATGCAACAGGGGCATCCTCCTCGCCAAGGCGCTCGGAGAAGGCCAGCTCAAGGGAATCATGCGTTTTGACGGGCCTCCCGGCCTTTCGTGCGAGCTGGGCTTCCCAGACAAGCTACCGTCCGCCCACTCAGGCGTATGAGCCCGGACAATTTATGGGAACCTCTACAAATTGAAGTTTTTAGAAGCCCCCTTATGCCAGACGTATTGAGGCTCTTTCAAAAGTCGGACGAGTTTTGAAAGAGCTACATATTGAGACGTGATTTGCGTAGCGGTTGCGGAATATGCAAACAACCGCGAGCAATCGCAGAGCCAATTTCAAAAGTAACAGACTTTTGAAAT
>JAFGJV010000015.1 GCA_016928955.1 Spirochaetales bacterium | reverse complement strand
GGCATTTTACCAGCATCCTTGGAGCTTGGCAATCAGGCGTCAAAGGCCGGCCCATGGCAGTAAGAATCAAGACAGGATGTACAGGATGGAAGAGGATTAACAGGACAGTACAATAATGGTAGAATCCTGCCCCACTTCCTTATCCTGTCTATCCTGTACCATCCTGTTATCCTGTCCTGATTCAACAAGATGGCACAGGCAGTAAGAATCAAGACAGGATGTACAGGATGAAAGAGGATTAACAGGATAGCAATATAAGGAAGGCTTTTCCCCACCGCATTATCCTGTCTATCCTGCTCAATCCTGTTTATCCTGTCTGGATTCGTCTTCAGGAGCAATGAGGACAGGATGTACAGGATGGAAGAGGATTAACAGGATAGTAATATAAGGAAGGCTTTTCCCCACCGCATTATCCTGTCTATCCTGCTCAATCCTGTTTATCCTGTCCTTATTCATTATTAGAGCTTGGCAGTTGAATAAGGACAGGATGTACAGGACAAGAAAGGATTAACAGGATTGGAGAATAAGAAAGGAAAGCTATCCCCCCGCTCCTTTATCCTGTCCATCCCGCACCATCCTGTTTATCCTGTCCTCATTCCACAAGACGGCCTAGGCAGTAAGAATCAAGACAGGATAACAGGCTTGCGATAGAGCGAAAGAACAGCCAAGGTGACTGTGTTTACCCGCGTCCCAGATCGGTTGTTTTCCTGGAACGCAAGGAGTAGTATACTTTAGTCTTGGAAGTACCCGGGGCCGTGGCTCACGTTGCCGGCACATACAAGCCCGTCCTGATAGCCGAGCTTGGTTTGGACCGGTGCCACCTTGTTGGTTCAGGCCATGGAGCCCACGGATGGTTCGCTTTACCGCTCTTCTGCGCGCCTAGGAGGGACAAACGTTCATGATGTTCCATGTTGTCCTGGAGAATGATGAGGGTGGCTGGATAGTCGCGGAATGTCCCGCTCTGCCTGGCTGCGTTTCCCAAGGAAAGGATGAGCGGGAAGCCCTCTCGAACATCCGAGAAGCCATCCAGGCCTGGCTTTGGGCCGAAGACCAGAAATCCCTGGACGTGGTGAAGAAAGACGGAAAAGAGCCAATTCTCGTTACCGTATGAGCCACCTACCGCGAGTATCTGGCAAACAGGCGGTCAAGATATTTCAGAAGGCAGGCTGGATCCTTAGAGGGCAGGTAGGTAGCCACATGGTACTCACCAAGGCTGGACATACGGCCAATCTATCGGTGCCCAACCACGGAGAGCTGGCCGCAGGTACCCTGAGAAAGCTCATCAGATTCGCGGGCTTGGAAGTAGACCAGTTCGTGGCGCTGTACAGAAAATAATCTTAGTTTTCGAGCTAATTTCAAAAGGGAGCCTCTAAAACTTCAGTTTTTAAAGGCTTCCTTAATAAGGAAGGCTTTCCCCCACCGCATTATCCTGTCCATCCTGTTTATCCTGTCCTAATTCTTGATTTAGGCCTGCTGTTTGAATGAGGACAGGATGTACAGGATAAGAAAGGATTACCAGGATAAAATAATAAAAGAATCTTACCCTACCTCATCATCCTGTCCATCCTGCACCATCCTGTTTATCCTGTCCTCATTCCGTATCACGGCTCTGTTTCCTGGCCAGCGAGGGGGCCGCTGACAGGAGGGCCGGCAAGGATATGACGGACGCCACCAGGGCGCCTACCGCGCCCCAGGCTGTGGCCAGGGCTAGGGTCTTCATGAACTCGGCACCGGGATCCCGCACAAAGGCCAGGGGCAGGGCGCCGGCCACCGTGGTCAGGGTCATGAAGGCCACGGGCACCACCCGCGACCTCACGGTGCCGTACAGCCAGGATAGGGAGCCTTTGCCGGGAGCGGCCCGCTCGCGCGCCTCGTCCACGATCAGGATCGATATGTTGACGATGACGCCTGACAGCACCACCAGCGATGCCATGCCGGACAGCCGTATGCCGCCCCAGCCCAGCCTCAGCGCCAGGACGGGCGCGAACATGGCCACCGGCAAAATGGACAAAACGGCCAGGGGCGACGCCAGGGATTCGGACAGGGCGGCCAGGGCTATGAATATGAACGCCAGGGCCAGGATAAAGGCCGAGCGGCTGGCCGCGTAGCGCTCCTGTAACTCCAGGGCCGAGCGGTCGAACTCAAAGGCGTAGCCCGCCGGCCGCTCCATGCCGCCCAGGATGTCCATGATGCCGTCTCTGGCCGCCGCCACGTCCGCGCCGCGAACGCGCGCCGTGAAGAAGGCCACGTTGCGGCGGTTCTTGCGGTACAGCCGTGACG
This sequence comes from Spirochaetales bacterium, assembly GCA_016928955.1. Lineage (GTDB taxonomy): Bacteria > Spirochaetota > Spirochaetia > Treponematales > UBA12059 > JAFGJV01. The sequence continues at coordinate 15,879 of JAFGJV010000015.1, read as the reverse complement.
GCTCGCGCTCGTAGGACAGCGTGGCCAGGGCGGCTGCCGGCACGGTGCCGCCGGACGGGGTCAGGATGGGCAGGCTCAGGACTTCGTCCACGCTGGCCACGCGCGAGCGCTCGGACAAAAAGCGTACGTCCAGCTCGCGGTCACCCAGCACTTTCTTGTGGCCCACGGGTCCCTGCACGTAGCGCCTGAGCGTGTCGGCAACGGTAGCCACGTCGGTGCCGTACCGGGCGGCGGCGGCGTGGTCTATGTCTATGATCGCGGTCTGGGGGCCTTCCTTGAAGTTGAGCACGGTGTCCGACACAAAGGGGAGCTCGCGCACCAGGCGGGCCGCGGCGGCGGCCAGCTCCCGAAGTATGGCGTCGTCGTCGCCTGACACGGTTATCTCGTAGGAGCGCTCGCCGGGATCGGCGCCCTCGCTCAGGAAGACAAAGGCGTTGGGCACGCGCTCGCCCAGGGAGCGGGCCAGGCGCGCCACGTCCTCGCGCCCGATGAGCTGTGGGTCGTAGGTAAGCTCCACGTCTCCGTAGCCGCGCTTGGCCGTGGTCTGCACGGTGGTCACGCCGGGCTCTGCGCCCAGGGCGTCTGCGTATGCAGTCAGCCTCCTGTCCACGCTCTGAATGGACGCCTCGGGCTCGCATTCCACGCGCACGGACAGGGCCGAGCCTTCCGAGCCGCCGGAAAAGTCCATGGGCGAGGTGGCCAGGATGGCCACGGCCGCCGCGGACACTGCGGCGGATACCGCCAGGGCCAGGGTCTTCCGTTTGGCCGACCACAGCACCGCGCGGGCAAAGCCGCGCCTGGCCGCGCGCGCAAGGGGCCTGGACGCGAGCCTGAGCCTGCCCGCCAGCCGGGACACCGCGCTGACCTGCCTGTGCGCCGGAGCGGCCGCGTCAGCCCGGGCGTGGACCGACGACAGGAACACGGGCGCCAGGAACGCCCCCACGCCAAAGGCTATGACCACGATCAGCCCCACGGACAGGGCGGTGGCGCGTATGCCTTCGTCGGCGTAGCCCATGCCCATGAGGGGCAGGAGCACGATGACGCTCGTGAGCGCGCCGCCCACCAGCGAGGGTATGAGGCGCGACATGCGCTCGGCGGCCACGGCTGGCCGCGGGCCATCCTTGAGGCGTTCCACGGCAACCACCACGGCGTCCACGCTGGTGCCAAGGCCTATGGCTATGCCGGACAGGGCGTTCTGGTCAAAGGTGTAGCCCAGGGCGGCCATGGCGGCCGCGGACAGGAGGGTGATCAGGGGCACGGCCAGTGCGGCCACGGCAACGGATTTGAGGCCGCGCGCCATGAAGGGGATGATGATGGCCACGGCCAGCATGCCCTGGAGCATGGCCGACAGGATGCCGCGGAAGGATTCCGCCAGCTCCTTGCCCGTGTCCACGATCACCGAGAACGTAAACCCTTCCGCCTCCCAGGCCTCCCTCTCCCGCGCGATGGCCGCCGACAGGCCTATCAGGTTGGCCTTGCCGCCGGGTCGCAGCGCCAGGATGGTTTCCTCCCGGCCGTCCACGCGGGACAGGCTCTCGTACTCGCGCTCGGCCAGGCGCACGTCGGCCACGGCGGACAGGGGCACGGTGCCGCTCTGTCCCACGGGCACGCGCAGGTCCTTCAGGGCCTCTATGCCCGGCGTCCTTCCGTAGGCCACGATGGCCAGGCCAAGCTCGTCCGAGCGCCATACGCCGCAGGTGCCCAGAAAGTCGGAGGCCGCCACGGCCTGGGCGCAGGCCGACGGGTCCAGACCCAGGCTGGCGGCGCGCTCGGGGTCTATGGTCACGCTGATCTCGGGCATGCCCGTGCCGTAGGTTTCCACCTCGCCGGCCCCGTCCAGCTTCTCAAAGGCCGGTTTCATGCCCTTGTCCAGGACGCGGGCAAAGTCCTCGCGGTCCATGCCGTCCGCGCGCACGGCGGCCAGCCACACGGGCTGGCGGCCCTCGCTGGTGGAGTTGATGACGGGGCGCTGGGCCGAGCTCGGCAGGGTGGCGTACACGCGCTCCACCGCGTCGCGTATGGTTGCGTAGGTCTCGTCGTCCGAGTCGCGCATGTACAGGATCACGCGGCTCTTGCCGTATTCGCTGAACGAGCGCATCTCCGTGCGCCCGGCCACCGCCGACAGGGCGTTCTCCAGGGGCTCGGTCACCGTACGCTGCATCTCGTATGCGTCCACGCCGTAGTGCTGGATGGTCACCGCCCAGGCAAAGTTCGACGCCGTCTCGTTCGGCCCTATGCGCGCGCCGGACAGGGCGGCGGCGGACACCATGACCAGGGCCAGGAGGGCGCAGGCCGCGGCTATGGGCCGGGAGTACCAGGACTCAAGCCTCATGCCGTCCCTTGGAAGCCTTTCCGCCCAGCCTCCGCGCGAACACCAAGGGCGCGGTGAACAGGGTGAGCACGGTGGACACCACGAGCCCGCCTATCACGGCTATGGACATGGCCTTCTGCGACGCCCCGCTGGGCGACAGGAGGATGGGGAAGATGGCCACCACCGTGGTCAGCACCGTGGACAGGATGGGCGACAGGCGCTCAAGCGCCCCCGCGCGCGCGGCCGCGGCCGCCAGCGACCGCTTGCGGCCGGGCTCGGCCTCGTCGCCCGCCCCGGACTCGCCGGCCTTCTGGGACGTCACCTCGTACAGCACGATGGAGTTGTTGACGGCCACGCCAAAGAGCACGATCACGCCCAGGGCCGAGCCGAAGTTCACGGTGGTGCCCGAGAGCGCCAGGGCCAGGGCTATGCCGGAAAAGGACAGGGGTATGGTCACAAGGAGGAGGACGGGCAGGGAGAACGACTCGAACTGCGCGCCCAGGGTCAGGTACAACAGGGCCACCACGATCCCCAGGGTCAGGAGTATGCGGCCGCCGTATTCCGCCAGGGCCGACGCGTCCGCGGATTCCAGCCACTCATGCCCTGCGGAGAAGTCGGCCATGGCCGCGGCCAGGTCGTCGCGGCCGCCGGGGGTAGCCTCAGCCTCCAGGAGCACGGCGTCCTTGCGGTCCACGCGGAGGAAGAGGGGCACGGAGCTCTGGGCCTGTACCCGGGCCACGTCGGCCACGCGTATGGGCCCCTGCGGCCGGATGATCACCCGTCCTATGTCCGGCGCCTGTCCGTCCGCGCCGGCCAGTCCAACGCGCACGTCCTTCTCGCGGCTGTCCACCACGATCCTGGACGCGACCTCGCCTTCCACGGCCGCGTGCAGGGCGGTGGCCGCGTCGTAAAAGCCAACGGACAGGGCGGCCAGGGCGGCCCGGTCTGGCGACACGCGTATCTCGTCCCGCTCTCCGGCGGGGTTCAGGCTCAGCGCTCGGTCCCCGCCCGCAACGGAACGCGCGTGCAGAAGCGCCAGGGCCGCCCGCGCCCGGGCCTCCTCCGGATCCTTGCCGTAGGCCGCCCACGACCGCGTGGACCCGCCCACGCCCAGGAGGGTCTCCACCGCGTCCTTGGGAGGACGAACCTCGCAGGCGTAGCCCAGGGACTCCACGGCCTTCCGGGCCCGGTCCATGGCCTCCTCTACGCTCGCCCGCTTCCGGTCCAGCACGGCCCGCATGATCAGGCGCTCCGGCCGGGACGCCGGATCGGACTGGTACAGGGCGTCTTCCCGCTCACCGCCGGCCCTGGCGGACACGGACAGGAAGGCCCCGTCGGCCAGGATGCTCCCCTGCATGACGGCGGCCTCGGCGGCTATATGCTCCAGCCTGGTGCCGTAGGGAAAGGCCACCTCCAGCTCCAGAAGGGGAGCGTCGTCCACGGGCATGAACTCAAAGCCCAGGGCGGTGGCCGCTCCGGCTCCAGCCAGGAAGGTCAGGCCTATGATCAGAGCCACCAGGGCCGGCCGCCGGAAGCACGCGTCCAGGGCCCTGGCGTACAGCTTGCGCGCCGGTTCCATGGGGTCACGCGCTCCGGCGTCGTCCTTCCAGCGGAAGGACATGAAGGCCACGGGTATGACGGTGATGGCCGTGAGAAAGCCGCCGAACTGCGTAAAGATCACGGACAGGGCCAGGTCCGTAAAGATGGCGCCTATCACGCCGGGCAGGAAGATCACCGGCACGAACACGATGAGCGACGTGATGGTTGACGCCATGATGGACGTGAACACCCGCTCCACCTGGGCGGACACGGCCGCCGGGTCTCGCCGGCGCGCGGCGGGCAGGCGCTTGAGAACGTCCAGCACCACGATGGCGTTGTCCACGATCATGCCTATGCCCAGGGCTATGCCGCCCAACGACATGGTGTTCAGGGTCCGGCCCATCAGCCTGAGCGCGGCCACGCCCACCATGATGGACACGGGTATGGTGACCACCAGGAGCGCGCTCCCCTTGGCGTCGCGGGTGAGCGCCAGGAGCACGACAAAGGTGATGAGTATGCCCGACAGCGCGGCCACGGCCAGGTTGCGTATGGACTCCACAATGGCCACGGACGAATCGTAGTCCACAGCCACCTCAAAGTCCCCGGCGTATGCCTGGGCCACGCGCTCCGCTTCCTTCCGCACGGCCTGGGCCACGGCCACCGGGTTTGAGCCCTTGCGCCGGAACACCTCAAGCGCCACGGCTTCCTTGCCGCCGAACGCGTACACGCTCAGTCGGTGCTTCTCCGCCTCTTCCACGCCGGCTATCTGGGACAGCTGGAGGCTTCCGTTTTCCATGGGTATGCGCAGGGACTCGAGCTCGCTTGCGGTGGACGCCCGGCCGCGCGTCTTGATGATGATCTCGGACTCGCCCGAGCGGATGGAGCCCACGGGGTAGTCGAAGTTCTCCCGCCCCAGGAACTGGGCCACGGCTGACACGGTCAGTCCGCGGGCCGCCGCCTTGTCTTCCTGCACGGCCACGCGGTACTCGGTCTGGGCCCCGCCCACCAGGTTGACCGCGCCCACGCCCTCTGCCTGCTGGAGGCGGGTGCGAACGTCGGTCTCGGCCAGGGAGCGCGTCAGGGTCAGGTCAGCGCCCGTGGGCACCAAAGCCAGGGTGATAACAGCCACGGCGCCCGGGTCGGACGGAAAGGCCACCGGCTTGTCGCAGCCCTCAGGCAGGCCCGTGTAGGCTGCGTCTATGGCCTCCCGCGTGCGTATGGACGCGGACAGCGTGTCCTCTCCCCAGTGGAAGTCCAAAGACACCACCGAGCGCCCCTCGCGCGACACGCTCTGTATGGTCTTGACGCCCTTGATGGACGCAAAGGCGTCCTCAAGCGGCACGGTCACCAGGGTGCGCACCTCCTCGGCGGGCATGCCGGGATAGCTCGTGCTGACCACCACACGCGGGTAACTGATCTCGGGGAGGTAGTCCAGAGGTATCTCGGTCATGGCCATGGCGCCAAAGAGCAGGATGCCCAGCCATACCATAGCCGTGGCCACGGGCCGCCTCGCGGCCGCCCTGATGAGCCCTTTCATGCCCGCCCCCTTTAGTGGACCAGGGTGGCGGCCAGGGACCAGTCGGAGGCGCGGGTGTTGCCGTCCTCGTCGGCCAGGCCGGACGACACCTGCACCTGTACCACGTTACCCACGGCGCCGGCCGTAAAGTTCACATTGACCCTTACCGCGCTCACGTCGGTCAGTGCCGGGTCGGCGAGCGCCGCCCGAATAAGGTCCAGGTCCTCGATGGCCAGGGTGGACATATCGAGATGGGCCATGCTCGTCACCTTGACGCTGGTGGCTGAGCCCCCGCTGCCGTAGGCGGAGAAGGACAGAGCCTGCATCAGGGTAAAGATATCCACGCGCCCTCCCGGGGCGGTGCGGAAGTACAGGTCCACGTAGGCCTGGTGCGGGTCATAATACTCCACGTAGCCGCTGATGAGGAGCGTGTCGAACTCGGTACCCGCCGTCAGTACGGTGCCCTCAACGTAGCCGCCCGCGTCCTTTTGTTTTTTGAACGCCGCCAGGAGGGGTTCGGGGGGCCTCGTGGCCTCGCCGTCCACGTCCAGGTACCACAGGCGCTCGGAGTCTGTCTTGTTGCCGTAACGGTCGGCCAGGCCGGCCTTAATGCGCACGGTGTAGCGTTTGCCCCAGGACAGGCTCTGGCCGAAACGCAGGCGCACCGCGGACACGAACTCGCCGGAGGTTTCGTATTCCACCGGCATGGCGGGTTCCACGCTGAAAGCGTTCTTGAACGACTCCAGCTGGATGTCCTCGGCAAAGACGAACTCGAGCCCGTCATCCGTATCCATGCCCGGGTTCGCGGTGATGACGCCGTCATCCAGAACGTCTTCCGCTATGGGTACGGACGCGGAGTTGTGGATCAGGGACGCGGACGCAAGTTCCGGCGGGTCCCGGTCCAGGTACAGGAAGAACGACGCGGAAAAATCCTCGGCCAGCTCGTTGCCGTTGGGATCGGCCAGGCTGGAATCCAGGGTCAGGCGGTACTCGTATTCCGTGTAGCTCTCCACCGGGTGGAAGGTGAAGGCGGAATAGCCGCCCGAGTCGTCATGGGTCCACATGCCCCTCACGGACGGCGACAGGGTCACGGCGGCAAGGAAACGGTCGTAGCCCATGAGCTCGGAGAAATTCACCACGATCTCGGGCGCGGCGTTGTCCAGGACGCCCCCGTCCGCGGGCAGGGTGAACTCCACGCGCGGGCGCTCGGCCTCTACCCTGGTCTCGAAGCGGCTCTCGAAGGGCAGGCCAAGCGACGCGCCGTTTTCTGCCTCCGCGTCCGTGGACACGGACATCAGGTAGGATACGCCGCGCTCAAAACCGTCAAAGGGCACAAAACCCATCCTGAGCCCGTCCCATATGAAGCGCCCTTCCATCATGGCTCCGTTGGCCTTGAGGCTGAAGGCGCGCTCGGCCGAGGGGCGGCTTGGCGGAGCCGAGAACTCAACCCATACTTGGATGGCCGCCGGATCGGCCACCACGGCGTCTGACGGCGACCAGGCGCTCACGGCCAGGGAATCGGCGCCCAGGATGCTGCACGACGAGGCCAGGGCGGCCAGGGCGGCCGCGGCGAGCAAACGCGTAGCTCTCATACGCCGGCCTCCATCTCGATATACAGCCAGGCCTCGTCCGTGGTGGCATAGTAGAAGTCGGAATCCGTGTCCGTCTTGATGCCCTTGGGCACGATCAGCTTGTAGTAGTTGAAGGCCGGGTCGTCTCCGCCCTCCACGCCCTGGTAGTGCAGGACCAGGGTCCTGGCGTCGGGCCAGGACACGTTGAACAGGGTCGGCGACGGCGCTCCGGCCGGGAAGTAGGGGTCGAACATGATGGCGTCCACGGCGGCCAGCCTGGCGGCGGCGTCCGCAAAGGTCAGGGAAAAGACTATGGTGATCCGGAGGTCGTAATAGGGTTCGAAGTCGCTCATCCTGACCGCGGTGGGCGCGGACAGATTGGCGCCCGCAACGATGGCGGGCATGGCCGTGTCCGTCTGGAGGCTGACCTCCTCTATGTCTAGGCCCATGTCAGCGGTGCTGAAGTCCAGGCGGTAGTCCTCCTGCATGGCTATGCCTGACAGGTCCTGGATCTCCTTGGGGACTACCAGGGTGTAATCCAGGCCAAAGTTGTTGGCAGGCTCGGGCTCAAAGGCAGCCACGGTGGACGACACGGCCACCACCGTGCCACGGAACCCTGTCTCCACGCGTATCGACCGTACGGCCTCGGCCATGTCCACCGGCTCGGAAAAGGTGACGAGGAGGACCTGGCCCCTGGCCAAACCGTCCGCCCCCGGTACCACGTCCACGTACTGCCCGCTGGCCTGGTCATAGCGGGCCTTGTCCACCGACAGGACGTCCGGGCTCTGGAAATCCGCCGCGGTATAGAAGGTACCCTCGCGCTCGCTCCATACGCGCACGCCGGTCTGGGTGGCCGCGTCGTTGGACAGGCGCCATGAGTAATAGGTCAGGGGAGAGAGGGCTTCCACCGGCGTGGCCACCATCACGTCGTCCGACGGCCAAGAGTAGCGGCATTCGGCGGACGGCGACAGGCTGAAGGCGTCCTCCACGGACTCCCTGTCCATGGGCGCGGAGAAGCGCAATTCCACGGTCGCGGCCACGCCCACCACCGCGCCGTACTCGGGCAGGGTGGACAGGATGGTCGGGAATGCCTCGTCCGTGGCGTAGTAGAAGGTGGCCGACGCGTCCACGCTGACGGCGTTCAGGTTGGACTTGGTGATCTGGCCCTTGACCGACACGGTGTAGCGGACGCCGTTCTCCAGCCCAGCGCGCGGCGACAGGGACAGGGACAGGCCCGACCATTGGTAGTCTGCCTCAACGCCGCCGCGCTGGGACGAGAAGGTCACCGCGCGCTCCGCGGACAGCCTGTCCACGCCCTCTGAGAACTCTATGCGCGGGATCCCGCCGGAGGGGAGGATGGAGCCCTGGCCCGTCGGGTATATGGTCACGTCCAGGCCTCGTAGGTCCACCAGGTCGCAGGACAGGGCGGTCAAGGCCAGGGCGGCGGCCAACAGCGGCTTAGCGCGCGATTTCCACATCGCTTCCCTCCTGGAGGGTAGGATCCGGGCTCTCCACCAGAACCTCGCCCGCGGCTATCCCGGACACTATCCCAACGTTCTGGCCGTATTCCTTGCCCAGGGTCACTTCCTTGAGGACTATCTTGCCGCCCACGATGGTCTGCACGGTGGCCTTGTCCTCTCTCCTGTTGAGCAGGCAGCGTATGGGCACGGTGGGCTGGCTTTCCTTGGCGCCCAGGAGCACGGTCACCCGCGCGAACATGCCGGGCTTGACGCGTGCGTCCGGCCTGGACACCACGGCCTTGACCATGAAAGCGCCGACGGACGGATCCGCTGAGGGAGACACCACGTCCACCACGCCCGCATACACGGCGCCGCCGGCGGCGTCCACGCTCATGGACACGGCCGTGCCCCGGGCTATGCCGCCCACGTCGTCCTCCCGCACGGGAAAGATGGCGTACACCACCTCGGTGTCCATTATGGTGACCACCTTCTCCGAGGCCTTGGCCCGTTCGCCCACCTCGTAGTACTTGGCTCCAACCACCCCTGCCACCGGGCTCCTGATTTCCAGCTCGCCGAGGGCCAGGTTGGCCGACTCAAGCTCCATCTCCGAGGTGCGCACCCGCGCCCGGGCGGCGTCCAGCTCGGCCCGGACCATGATGGTGTTGATCTCCACAAAGGCGCGCCTCTTGGCCTCGGGATCGGTCGGCACGGCCCTCCCGAAGGCCAGAAGGTCCTTGTCCCGGAACCCTATCATGAGGCTCTCCAGGTCCTGCTCGGACATGCGTATCTGGACTTTGAGCGAGTCTATCTGCGTCTGCATGTCCCGTATGGTCTCGTCAGGCACGCCGCCCACGTCTCGCAAGGCCACCTGGTCGGCCAGCTTGCGCTCGGCCTCGGCCAGGTTCTTGCGCTTCTGCTCCAGGTCCAGCTTGGCCTTGTCTATGGCTATGAACTTGGCTTCCATGGACAGGTCGGCTTCCTTGACGCGGGCCTCCGCCAGGGACAGGGCCGTCTTGGCGTTCTCCAGTTCTATGGCGGCGCGGTCGCGCGACAGGGCCAGCTGCATGTTCTTGAGCCGAGCCAACAGCTGCCCGGCCCGCACGCGCTCGCCTTCCTTAACCTGGAAGTACTCCACCGTGCCTTCCACGGCCGCGGACAGCTCGATATTGTTCTTGTAGGTGATGGTGCCGTAGCTCTCCAGCGAGCGTTCGTGCTCCTCTTCCTTGACCACGAAGGCCCTCACCACGCGCGGACCTCCGTCCGCCGCCTCCGGGCCGGCCTTGGCGCAGCCCTGAGCCGCGAGCGCGGCAAGAAGGCAGAGACCGGACGCTTTCAATGTATGGTTCATGGATTGCCCTTCACGTACGTCTCGAGCGCGCCGGATCCTATTCCGAGCGCGGATTCCAGCTCCCATTCGGTGGCCCGTATCGTCAGCCAGGCGGAGAACAGCTCTATCCGGGCCTGGGCCAGTTCGCTCTCGGCCACCACGTAGTCCTTCCGGGTGACCTGTCCCAGGTCCAGGCGCTTGAGGGCTATATCCCGCTTCTTCTGGGCAAGCTCCAGCTTGCGCTGGGTCAGCGAGCGCACGGTCCGCTCGTTCTCGTAGCGGAGCGCCAGCCGCTGGAGGCCCTTAAGGAGGCTTTGGCGGCCCGTGTCCAGGGCCTCCAGCTTGTACTGGATGGCCAGCTTGGCCGACGCCACGTCCAGGAAGGCGGCCGGGTTGCGGAACAGCTCCACCTTGGCCGATTCCGACAAGCCCCGCTCCCCGAGCGACGAGCCGCGCCCGCCAATGTCCAGCGAAGACGGAAAGGACGGGTCCGGAAACGATAGGGACAGGGACAGGCCATAGTTGAAGCCGTTCAGGGGTAAGCGCTCGCCGGACAGCGAGCAGTCAAGGGACAGGCTGACGTCCGGTATCCAGGTCCGCTCGGAGAACGACAACTGAGCCCGGAGGCTCTCCACCTCCAGGCGGGCCTGCTCCAACTGGTCGCTCGCCCTCAGAACATCCACGCCCAGCCGCTCGAGCTGGCCGGACAGGTCCACGCCGGCGTAGCCCGGATCGGCGTCGCCTTCCAGCAAGAGCTCGTCTCCCTCGTCCAGGCCAAGCATGCGCCCGAGCTCGAAGTACTGGTCGTCCAGCTCCTGGGCTGCCTTCTTGAGGTCCAGCTCCGCCTCAAGCACCTTGGTCTGGATCTCTATGAGGTCCACCTCGGTGATCTTGCCCATGGAGTATTCCTTGGCGGCTATGCCCTCCTGGGCCCTGGACAGCTCGACCAGGTCCCTGGTGATGGCCAGCTTCCGCTCGCCGGCCACGATGGCGTAGAACAGGTTGGCCGCCTGGTATTCCACCTCGCGCCGCTTACGGTCCAGGTCCTTGCGCGCCATGGACAGCTGGATGGCCGACAGCCTGCGCTGGTAGGACAGCTTGCCGCCGTCGAACACCAGCTGGCTCAGGCTGAGGCTGAAGCGCTTGCTCATGGAATCGGGGCCGCCTGTGGCCACGCTTTCGTCACCGCTCGCGCTCACGCTCAAAGTGGGCAGGAAGGCTCGGACGCCCCAGGTCCATTGTTCGGCGGCCACCCGCGCGTCCAGCTCGCCCTGGCGCAGTTCCGGCGACGCCGCGGCCGCAAGCCGCTTGGCCGTCTCTATGTCCAGGGTCAGGGGGCCGTCTGCCTGGGCGCGGCCAAGGGCCAGGAGGGCGGCCATGACTGCCAACGCGGTCTTGAGATGGAAGCTCACGGACGCCGTCCCCTCGGCGCGCAGAAGAGCATCGAGTGCTTCAGCATGCCGCTATGAGTCCCGCTTGACGCCGTCCTCATAGCCGTCCAGCAGCTTGTTGAGCACGTCGCCCAGGACCTCTCCGAGATACAGAGACGAATCCACGGAGTTGTCCGTTTCCTGGGCCAGGCGAACGCTGTGCGCCACCCTGCCCGTACCCGACTCAAGGAGCGCGGCCTCTATGAGCACGCTCCGGATGCGGTACAGGCCTTTGACGAATTCGTGTTCGGACACAAATATGGAAAGGATCAGGGACGCTTCCCGGCCGCCGGGCTCGGGCTGGTAGCCTCTCTCCAGGAGCAGGGACGCGGCGAGCCGCTCCACTTCGTCGGCCACCAGCTCCTGGCGGGCGTCCTTTTGGACGACCACCTCAGCCAGTCCGACGGCCACCGCGGCCTGCCCGGCCGCCAGGCCCTCAAAGGAGCTCAGCTTGGACCTGCCCACGCTGGAGCAGGATCCGGCCGCCAGGATGAGGGCCAGCACGGCCATTCCGAGCGCGGCGCGCGTCATCGCTTTCATTCGGAGTCCTTCCCGCCCATGGCCGCCAGCACTCCGTCTATGGCCTTGAGCACTCCCGGGGAGTCCTGGCTCAGGGCGCGCGCCACGTCCAAGTAGCGCCGGGCCTGGTCGATCTGCCCCAAAAGATAGGCTATCCTGCCGCGCTCCATATAGGCCAACGCCAGTTCCGAGCCCGACTCTATGGCCTTGTCCAGGAAGGCGATGCCCGCCTGCGTGTCATCAGCGTCCAGCAGGAGCTGGGCTTTCAGGTAGAGCAGGCGGAAATCCTCAGGATCCCGGGACAGGACCGGATCCAGCGCCAGGCCGGCCTCTTCCGCCCGCCCAAGGCTGCGCAGCACCTTGGCTTTCCACAGCCACGCCTCCTGGTCCAAGCCATCTATCTTTATGGCCTTGTCCAGGGCGGCCAGGGCCTCGTCCCCGGAGCCGGAGAACCACAACGCCTTGCCGCGCAACAGCGCGCTCTTGGCGAAGCGCGGAGCTTCCGTTTCCAGAGCGGACGCGAGATCCACCACGCGGGCAAAGTCCCCCGCCTGGTAGGCGCCCACGGCGCTGGCGTAGGTCCGCGTCTGCTCGTCGGTCAAGCCGGGCTCCCCGCATGAGGATAGCGCCAGTATCAAAGCCGCCAGGGCGGCGGTTTTTGCCTGCTTCATGGTCCAGCCTCGCATCTTATTCGTTCAGCACGTAGGTCAGCCGCTCCAGGAGCCGGCCGGACGCCGAGCGGGCCCGCTCGGAAAAAATGGCCCGGTAGAAGGCTTCAGCGGACAGGCCCTTGAGCATGCCTACGGCGTACAGGGTGTAGTCGTTGTCCGGCAGCGTTAGGAGCCGGTAGATGGGATCCAGCACCTCCGCCCCGCCGCCGCCCACGGAGCGGGCACCCAGATTCTCTATTTCAGCCTTGGTCAGGATCGACGAGCCGGCGTCGGAGCCCAAGCCTATGGACAGGGCCAGGGCCCGCCGCGCGTCTGACGCGTGGGGACCTTCAGGCGCGGCGTCTATGCACAGCTCAGCGGCCCTACGCCTGTCCGCGGCGCTCGCCCCGCTGGACGCGCGTTCCATGGACGTAAGGAGCACATGCCAATAGGACGGCAGGTCCGAGAACGTGGCGGCCAGCCGACCGTACGCGTCCAGCTGTTCTGGGCTCAGTGGCGCGGTCCGCGCCAGCGAGGCCAGGTACATCCAAGACGGCATGGGCTGGTCGCCCCGGTACGCGGAAAGTCCCCGCTGCGCCAGGACCCAGTCGCCGCGGATGAAAGCGTCGCAGGTATCCAGCGCGGCTGTGCCCTCGGCCGAGCCCGCCATACCGCCTAGCGCCACGCGCACCTGCGCGAGCCTGTCCAGGGCGGTGGCCACGTCTATGGCGCCGACAGCCCGGGCGTACTCCACGTCCTTGCACACCGCGTACACGGCCCCGGCCAGGTCGCCGGACTTCTCCCTGAGCGCCGACTCCACCAGGCCCATGCCCGGTTCGTAGGGAAAGCGCGAGTCGTACTCGGCCAACGCGGCCAGGGCGGCGCCCGGGTCCGCGTCCGACAGGGTGGACACGTAGGCCATCCAGTCATCCGCGGACGCCTCGTCGCCACTGGTCGCAAACGCAGCCTTGAAGGCGTCTACGGACTCCGGAACGCGACCCAGCGCGGCCAGGGCCCGGCCCTTTGAGAACCCGGCCGAGCCCGACCCCTGGGGATCGAGGGCCAAGGCCTTGTCGGCCGCCGCCAGGGCCTGGGCCCATTCCTGCCTGGCAAGGGCTATGCGCGCGCGCACGCCGGCCACCGCCGCGTTGAGCTCCTTGTCCTTGCGCGGAGCCATCTTCTCGATCACGGACAGGTACACCTCAGCTGACTCGATCTCGCCCTTGGTAATCAGCATGGCGGCGATCTCGCGTTTCAGGGACAGCTGGTCGGGGAATTCCTGGTCCAAGGCCATCAGCGTGGACAGGGCGTCCGCCCCTCCCTTGACCCTCTCCAGGGCGGCTGCATAGGCAGACTGGAAGGCCTCGTTGTTGTTGGAGCAGGACCATGACATGGCGGCTATCAGCGCGACGGCCCAGGCCGCCGCGAGCATGCGTAAGCGGGATGCGTGCATAGGAGATCCACCTTTGTATATTCGGAGCGAAAAGATTGTGGGCGATTATACCCGAGGATACCCCGGGCCGCAAGCCTGGCCATTCCCGGCGCCGGCCCGTCAGCGCGGTGGGCGGCCTGCGGCCAGGACCGGGAACAGGTCCAAGAGGTAAACGGAGATTTCATCCGTGCCCACGGCCCACTCCACGGCCACGGTATCCCCGCCGCGCTCGGCGCCAAAGACCAGGCCAGGCGTACGCTCGTTGAAGCGAACCGACAGCCCGCGAGCCCTGGCCAGGGCGTTGGCCGCTTGGGCCAGGGACAGGTGGCCCAGCGTTGATAGGCTGGACGGCAAGCGCCGCGCCAGTACCCGGTACGCGTCCATGCCCGACAGGAGGTCGGCGTCGCCAGGTTCCATGACGGGCACCGACGCTCCCCGGCCCGCCTGAACCGCGCTCACGGCAGCCGTACCACCCGAATAGTCTACCGTGACCAGCATGCCCGGCTCCGAACCGCCGTCGCGGAGCGCGAAGGCATCCTGGTTTGCCGCGTTCGCTGTGGGTATCCGTTCCACCCGCGGCCTGGAGTCCGAGGCCGCTTTGCCGAGCAGAGCCGGCAAGGCGGCGTTCAGCGACTGCGCAAAGCCGTCCAAAGCCCTCCGGAACGCGTCTGTATCCCCTAATGACAGCGTGGCTCCCAGGGACAGGGAATCGGGATCGGGAGGCCAGTCCAAAGCCCGCGGATCCAGGCGCACCGACAGGTACGAGCGTCCCCGCAGTTCCGCGGCCAGCTTGTTGAAGGCATCCATGGACTGGCCAAAGGCCTCAGCCCCCGGGTAAGCTCCGGGGAGGGCGCCGGAGGCCCCGGTGGACACGGAAACGACGCCGAAAAACTCTAGGGTGTTCAGTTCCTTGGAAAACACCAGGGACTGCGTGTCGGCGTCCGTGGCTGACGCCCCGGTTTCTGCCTTGCCGCCCGAGGTCAAACCGCCTGCGGCCAGGCCGCCGTACACGGACTCGGCGTCCGCCCCCACGCTCAAGCTCACCCAGGCGTCAGGAAGCGCCGCGCTCCCTACCCCGGAGGGACTTAAGGCCGCTCCGGGCAAACTGGCCTGCCTGAGCACTACGTACGCCCGCCCTGGATCGTCGCCCGACAGGAGCCCGCCCAAGGCGGCGTCTTTTCGGGGCCGCCGGAACTCTGCCGTGGCCGCGTCCCTGACCACCAGATAGCCGCCGAAGGGCCCGTCCACCGCCAGGCCCGCGCCGGCCATCCTTTTTCCCAGGATGGCGCCCGGTCCCGTCACCGGAACGAGTATGTATATGCCAAGGCCGCCCGATTCGCCCAAGGTAGCGTAGGCGCCCAGAGCCCGGTCTATGTCCAAGGCGGCAAGGAAGCCCGCGGCCTCATCATCGGTCATGCCCAGGAGTTTCAGAACACCTTCCGGAAGCGTATCGTCGCCCAGAAACCCGGCCGCGCCGCTTTGCTTGGCGAACTCCGCCATGCCCTGGAGGAAGGCCCGCGGGCTCGGAACGTGGAGCGCGGCGGCTGCGTTTTGCGGCACCAACTCGCCGAGCGTAAGCTCCCTCTGGCCACACGACGATACCCCAAGGGTAAGGGTCAAGACGAACAACGCACTGATGGTTTTTCTCATGGCTACCTCGTACCTGGTATGGGAAAGGCGAAAGATTCTTAGGGTCACCCTATCATATGCGTGTCGCGCAGGCGCTTTCTGCACGCAGGCGGTATACTCCCTCTATCATACCGATTGAATTTTTTACTCATCGGCTCTGGAGATTACATGTCGGAAACACGCAACCTGGTCGCCGAAACATACTCAGGTCACGAGCCAATCCCAGCCTACTGTATCCCGCGAATGCAGCCTTGTCGACCTATTTTTCCTCAGATAGCAAGGAAAACCTCCCGTAGATAGTAAGGAAAAACCCAAAAATATAGTAAGGATTTGACCGGCGGATAGTATAGATTTGCGCTCCAGATAGTAATGAAAATGTCCGCGGATAGTAATGATGGAGGCGAAACATGATTGGTCAAGCTCTTTTCTGTAAATTTACGATTGGGTCTGTTCAGCCGGTAGATACCGTTTGCCGTTGAGCCACTGCTCAGATGT
>JAFGJV010000014.1 GCA_016928955.1 Spirochaetales bacterium | reverse complement strand
CGTATACGCCGAGGTTCGCCCTTGCCTGAGGTCGGACGGAGCCCTAGCTCCCAGAGCGACCAATAAGGTTCGCGGCAGTAAGCAAGGAAAGCGTACAGGCTCCAACAGTTTTGGAGTGCGCGCCATGTGATACGAGGCTATACTAGCGGCATGCAAATAGCCCGCGAAACCGAGGTTCTGGATCACTACCTTGGACTTATAGACGCCGACCGTGTGGCCTTTCTCTCGAACCGGCCGGCCTATCAGGAATCCGTACGCCTGCTGATTGTCTCCCTACGCGATGCTCCCGACATGCACGGCAGAATACATGCCGCCAAAGCCCTCTGGAAGGAACTCTTCGAGGCGGCCATGAGCTCGATCGACCCGGACAAGCGCGGTTACGACGAGCTCTTTTCCTACTTTGACGCCTATGTGGATTTCGAGGAGCTTATTTTCGCTTCCGATGCCTTCTACCGCGATCACACCCTGCACTGCCTCTGGGTGTACTTCCTGGGGCAGTGGATAGCCAAGCGCCCAGAATTCGAAACGTTCATGCGGAACTTTGCCTCGGCGGGAGACGACTCGCGCATGCTGACCGGACTACTGCAAAGGCTCACGGACGGCCAGAGCGAAGAGATCCGGAAGGCATATTCGCCGGCTATGAATGCATGGAGCTTCCTTGACACCATGGCCAGGCTGCAGGACGCCCAGGTATGCGTCGCCGCCCTGACCCACGACCTGGGCTATCCCCTCAAGAAAATCCACAAGATCAACCGCGCCATAGGCTCAATCCTGCCGGCCTTTGCCATACGTACGTACGATGAATTCAGCTTTGACTTCTCCGCCCTGCAAACAAGCTTTGTGGAGCAATTCCTCCGGAACCTTTGCCTGGAATTCAAGTTCTCCTTCAAGTTCGGCGACGCGGCCGACCCGGACATGGACCGCCTGGTACAGGATCTGGTGAGTTGGGATCAGGCTTCCGGGTCCCTCGGGTTGGACGAGGCTCGCTACGGAAAACTAGACGAGAAAACCAAGCTTGCCCTGGCTGGCAGATTTTCGTTCGCCGTCGCCAACACCTACGAATCCTCCGTCTACATGCGCTATTCCGCGGACTTTGAGCAGTACGAACACGGCATGATGAGCGCCTTCCTGCTGGCGCGGACCCTGGAGGCCTTCAAGAGCTCCCGTACCGCCTACACGGACTACGCCAAGCTGGAATTCTCGGAGGAGGACACCCCGCTGGTATTCGTCAAAAACAATATCCTGCAGGCGGTGATAGACCATACAAGCTCGGGCTACTCGATACGCAAACCGGACATGGGCTCGGCCCTCCTGGCCATCGTGGACGAGCTGGAAGAATTCTCCCGGATATCGAGGGCGGCCCAAAGCCGCCAGTTTGTGAACGAATTTTGCAAGACCGTGCTCTACTCGGAAGGCGGGCGGCTCTGCGCCGACTTCGTATTCGACAACGCGGAGCTACCGAGCCTGGACCCCGCGCGCTCGTTCAAGGGCAAAGCCAAACGTTTCCTGTCCATGTTCGACATACGCAAACTCGCCGCCGATTTTTCCATGCGTCTGCGCTTCATCGGCAAGGTGCCTCAGTGTTCGGACGTCTATGAGCTGGAGATTGGAGCCAAGCACGCCCGCATCCGCAAAAATGGGGAGACGCTGGACATTCCGTCTTTTCTGGGGACGCGGCAATTCTGGACCAGCGAGGAGTATGCCAAGGATTGAGGCAGGGCTTTGCCCTGCAGTCGTTCTCAGGCGCCTGGCCCTGCCGTTCTATGCGTTTTATCCCTGTTTTTCGCGGTGTATACAGTAAACCGAAAAAACGCTATAGTGCGGTTTCGGAACAAGGCTGGCCTTGCATCCGAGCGGCCGGCCACGGGGGCGGGCCGGACCGACCCTGAGGATAGACCGATGACCTATACCACCGCCGAGCTTCTGGCTCCCGCGGGCAATCCGGACGCCCTCGACGCCGCCATTGGCGAAGGCGCCGACGCTGTATACCTGGGCCTCAAGACCTTCAACGCCCGCCTGCGCACCAGCAACTTTGCCTACAGCCAGTTTGAAGCCGCCACGGAGGCCCTGCACAAGGCAGGCAAGAAGCTGTACGTCACGGTCAACACGGTGTTCGAACAGCGCGAGGCCGACCGCATGTACCAGCTCCTGCAGTACCTGGAGCGGGTCGGCCCGGACGGCGTGATCGTCCAGGACCTCGGCGTGGTCAAGATGGCGCGCGACCATTTCCCCGCCCTGCGGCTCCACGCGTCCACCCAGATGAACGTGGGCAGCGCCGCCGGCGTCAATTTCCTGTCGCGCCACGGCTTCAAGCGGGTGGTCCTGTCCCGCGAGCTGTCGCTGGACGAGATGAGGGACGTGCGAAGCTCCACGGCCATGGAGCTGGAAACCTTCGTGCACGGCGCTTTGTGCGTCAGCGCCTCAGGGGTGTGCCTGTTCTCAAGCTACCTTGGCGGACGCTCGGCCAACCGAGGCGCGTGCACCCAGGCCTGCCGCCGCATGTTCCGCTCGGAAGACGACCAGGACGGCTACTTCTTCAGCCCGGACGACCTCCAGCTGGTAGAAAAGGTGCCCGACCTGGTAGAGGCCGGCATCACCTCGTTCAAGATCGAGGGCCGCATGAAAAGCGCCGAGTACGTGGGCACGGTGGTGGCCGCGTACCGCCACATGCTGGACAACTGGCGCTTTGACCGTGAGCGCGCGGCCGCCAAGGCCCTGTCCATGCTGCAGGGCGACTTTGCCCGGCGCAAGACCACCTTTTGGTTCGAGGGCAGCCCTGCGCAGGATTTCATCCGCCCGGACCAGGCCGGCGGCACGGGCATAGCCCTGGGCAAGGTCAAGCTGATCAGGGTGTTCGACGACCAGCGCTGGATGCAGTTGCCCCATTACGACGGCATCCAGGAAGGCGACTCGCTCCGCATCCACAAACATGACGACTCCGGCCGCGTCACCGCCAAGGTGCGCGGTGTCAAAACCCTGCCGGAAGGCTTCTTTGTCCGCGCGGACGCTGAGTACGGTCCCCAGGACGAGGTGTACCTGGTGCAGACCCGGAACCTGGCCAGGCGCTACAAGCCGGTCCTGCCCCCCAACCTGAGCCGCTACCACGCCTTCCCGAGCTGGGACGCGGCCCCGATACCGGCCGTGCCGGAACAGGCAAAAACCAGGACCCCGGCCTGGCCGGACGGAACCTACGCCATGGTATCCAGGGTCCAGGACCTCCACGTCCTCCAGGCAGACCGGCCGCGCAAGGCCATCATCCGGCTGACCCGCAAGAACGCCGAGCTCATGCGTCGCCACGAGAAGGAACTGCCCTTCAAGGGCGACGAGCTTGCCATCTGGCTGGAACCCTTCTTCCCGCAGGCGGACGCCGTCTGGCTGGCCGACGAGATAGACTACTGGGCCGGCAAGGGGCAGCGCCACTTCATAGCCAACAACCTGGGCCACCTGGGCATCCTGCGGGGCAAGAACCTGCCGGTGGCTGCCGGCCCCTGGCTGTACACGTTCAACGCATGGGCCGCGGCCTTTCTCCTGGACAACGGCGCTTCGAGCGTCGTGCCGCCCCTGGAGATATCCAAACAGGACTGGGCCAAGGTGGCGGAAACCGTCCAGCCTTCGGTCTTCTTCCCCACGGTGTTCGCCTACCCGCCCCTGTTCACCATACGCGCCGACCTGGGCCAGACCCACGGCTTCCACTTCTTCCGCGACCGAGACGGCGACGACTACGAGCTGGTGACCGACCAGTCCGGATCAACGGTGATACCGGTCAAGCCCTTTTCGCTGGTGGACAGAATGCCCTACTTCCGGAAAGAGGGCGTGGGGCGTTTCATCCTGGATTTCAGTTTCATCGACCTCAAGAAACAGGTATACAAGCGCGTGATGGCGGCGGCCAGGGACGGCCTGGTGCTGCCGGAAACCAGCCGCTTCAACTGGAAAGACGGCTTTTGGCAGGCCGACGAGGAAGGCCAGCGCGTGTACGGAGCCGCGGACTCGGGCCGCCGCGGTTCCCGCCCGGAAAGCAAGCCGGGAGCCTCGTCCGCCGGGGCCAAAGCGGCTAGCGCGGCCCGCTACGAGGCGGCGGTGCTCAAGGCCAAAAAAGAGGCCGGGCGGCCTGGCCGGGGCGGCAAGCCCCAGTGGTTCGAAAAGGACGAGTCCGGCCGCAGAAACCCGGCTGGCTCCAGACGGCCCGGCTCCCAGCCAGGCAAGGCAGGATCTTCCGGGCGACGCCCGCGCTCCGATGCCTTGGCGGACAAAAAACGGCCGCCTTCCAAGGAACGGCGGCCGTCATCTACCGACAAGCGGCCCCCCTCCAGGGATAAGCGGCCGCCAAAACCTAGAAAGCCGGGCGCGTAGCCCCAGCCGCGCGGCGCAACCCAGCAGGAGGCGGCGGAACCAGTCCGCCGCCCCGCGTCCGGGCTTTCAGCCGCCGTGCTTTTCGGTCACGTAGCGCTTCAGGGCAGCGTCGTCGACAAAACCCAGCTCTATGGCTATCTCTCCGAACATCCGGGGTTCTTCTTCCTGGCTCTGCGCCGCCAGGACCTTGGTGACCTGCTCCTGCGTCATGGCGCCGATGCGTACAAGAAAATCGCCTATCCTCTCCGCCATATGCCCTCCCTGGAAAAACCCGCGGCCTGCCTGAGCGCGGCAGGCTCGTCCGAGCACGACTACAGCATAGCCCAGGGACGGCCGCTCCGCCACTCTTAACGCAAGCAAGCCGGTCGTTTTACAGCCCCCAGGCACGGGCCACGGCGGCCGCGTCCCGTGCAAGGTACAAATCACCGGATTCCCAGCGGTCCCATAGGCCGGCGGCAAGCTCATTCGCGGACTGGCGAGCGGCGTCCGGCCCCGCGCCGAGCTCCCGGAAATAGGACAGAACGTTGGCCGTGTCGCGGGCCAGGAAAAATTGTGCCTGGGTTGAATAGCGGGCGTCCGCCGCCTGGGGAAAGTCTATGACCATGAGGCGCCCGTTCCTGACCAGCAGGTTATAGGGAGACAGGTCCCCGTGGATGATGTCGTGGGCCAGCATGTTCTCGATCAAGGCCACGGCATCCCGCTCCAGGGTTTGGGCCAGGTCCGAGTCGGGACGCAGGTCCCTGAGCCTCGGGGCGGGTTCATCGTCGTCATCATGCGCCACGAATTCCATGGCAATGGCCGTTCCCGCCGAGCCCAGGGGCCGGGGCACGGGCAGGCCGGCTGCGTACAGGGTCTCTAAGGCGCCTAATTCCGTGGACACCCAGAAATGCTGGCGCTCGTCAGCGTTGGCCAGCATGTGGAGTATGTCCCTGCGCTTGCGTATGGTCCGGCCAATGCGGCCGTCCAGATAGGTGTTCATGTGGCGGAAGCTTCTGGTCTGCACGTCCTTGTACACTTTGACCGCCACGTGTGAAAGGCCCGTGGCCGGATGGGCGTCGCAACGGTACACCACGGCTTCCTTGCCGCTTTTTATGCGTTCCCGCCCGCCCGTAATGATGGCGCGGGCCTCAAACTGCTCGAAAATTTCCTCGTCGTCCACGATGGGATCCCTCGTTGGCCGGGCGACGACGCCACCGGGCAGGCCGCACGGGCCTTACCTCAGCCATGTGCGGGCTCACGCCCGGCGGCTGGCACGGTATCGTCGCTGCGTTATGACCGAACCGTCCTTGCGCGGACGCGGTTCAGTCCCCGCCGTGGGGATCCATGGGCTTGTTTCAGGGAAGCAGTGACGCTCCCGGAAGCCGATGGTCCCCACCGCGCGCAAACTCCAGTGTTGATATGCGGGACATACGGCCTCCTTGCGTGACGTGCTCTGCGCCTCTCCTAGGGGATACGGCGAACGATTCTATGATAGCCAGGGCAGGGACGCGGCGCCTAGGGAAAATTCGGATGCAAGCGTCTTGTCCTGCGGACGTTCAAGTTTTCAAAACGACGTGGCCATGCTATGCTGTCTGCGCGTGGCGCCACCGGAAGCGTTTGAGCTGTTTGGCTCCGGAGTGCCGGGGCTTGGCGCCCGCGCAAAATCAAGGAGGACATCATGCTGGATCCGAGAGCCGAGCGACTGGCGGACATTCTGGTCAATTATTCCGTGCGCGTGCAGCCCGGGGAAAACGTGCTCATTCAGGATACGGGCATAGAGCCGGCCTTTGACCGCGCCCTGGTCAGGGCCGTGCACAAGGCGGGCGGACGGGCCTTTGT
Organism: Spirochaetales bacterium; assembly: GCA_016928955.1. GTDB lineage: Bacteria > Spirochaetota > Spirochaetia > Treponematales > UBA12059 > JAFGJV01. The sequence continues at coordinate 123,240 of JAFGJV010000014.1, read as the reverse complement.
CACCCTGAGGGACAAGACCCTGGACCGGGAACTGCTCATGGACGCGCCGCCCGAGCAGGTGGAGCTCCAGGCTGAATTCGAGCGCCAGCGCATGAGCCAGATGCAGTGCTACATAGGCTACAGCGCCATCCGCAACATGAACGCCATGGGCGACGTGCCGGGCGACAAGATGGACCTGTACAACAAAAACATCTGGAAAAAGGTCCATATCGACACGCGCCTGCCGGGCACGCGCTGGGTAGTGCTCCGCTATCCCACGGCCGCCATGGCCCAGATGGCGGGCATGAGCGAGGACGCCTTTGAGCGCTTTTACTTTGACGTGTGCACCATGGACTATGCCAGGATGAGCGCTGCCATGGATCCCCTGGTAAAAATCCTGGCCGCCACCGACCGCGTGCGCATCGTGGGGCCGGGCACCGACCTGTCGTTCTCCATCAAGGGCCTGCCGCCGGTCAAGTGCGACGGCAAGCTGAACATACCTGACGGCGAGGTGTACACGGCGCCCGTCCGCGATTCGGTCAACGGCGTCATAGCATACAACACGCCGAGCGAGCACGAGGGCTTTACCTACGAGAGCATCCGTTTCGAGTTCAAGGACGGCAAGATCGTCAAGGCGACGAGCAACGACAACGAGCGCATCAACCGCGTGCTGGACACGGACGAAGGCGCGCGCTACGTGGGCGAGTTCGCCATTGGCGTCAACCCGTACATCACCAAAGCCATGAAGGAAACCCTGTTCGACGAGAAGATAGCCGGCTCCATCCACTTTACGCCGGGTAACAGCTACGACGACTGCTTCAACGGCAACCGCTCCGCCGTGCACTGGGACCTGGTCCTGATTCAGACGCCCGAGTTCGGCGGCGGCGAACTGTGGTTCGACGGCCGCCTGGTGCGCAAGGACGGCCTCTTTGTGGTTCCCGAGCTGGCCGGTCTCAATCCCGAGGCGCTTAAGGGGGCCTCTAAAAACTTCAGTTTTTAGAGGGTTACCTTAAAAAACCTAGCGTTTTCGGCCGAAAACGCAGGGAACCTCTAATAACCATGGGGTTTTTAGAGGTTCCCTTAAGGGCTGACGCGCAGGATGGCTGGCTAGGGCCGCCATGCTCCCAGGGTTTCCAGCTCCCGGGTGGCGCGGAAACTGTCCGGCCTGGCCGGATCTATGGCCCTGAGCCAGCCTGAGTCGGATTCGGGATCGCCGGCGGTTTCGTAGCGCACGGCCAGGGAGGCCATGGCCGGCTCGCCGGCCAGGCTGGCGGCGCGCGTGGGCACAAGAATGGCCCTGCCGCTCGCTTCGGACACGCGCTCAGCCACGGAGCGGTAGGCCAGATACACGGCCGCCAGCTCCCGGGAGCCGAGCCGCCGGGCGGTCGCCGTCTGCAGGCCCAACAGCCGCAGAAAATACGGCGATCCGGGCTCCGGCCCCGCCGACAGAAGGCTCGCGCCGGCAAAACGCCTGGCGCCCGAGTCCCACAGCCGTATGACCACGGACGATGTCGCAGGCTTGAGGCCTGTCAGCTCCCCGGCCATGGCGCCGGCGTACAGGTCCAGGGGCGAGCCCACATGCATGGCGCGGAAGGCGACGCGGCGCGTCTCGGGACCGGCTGACCGCAGCGCAGCCAGGTCCCGCCAGCGCGCAAGGTCCAGCGCACGGTCGCGGTATCCCGCGCACTGCCGCAGGGCTCCGGCCAGCCGCGCATGAGCGTCGCCAGCCTTGCCGGACACGGCCAGCACCTCGGCCAATTCGCGCGACGCGAGCGCGGCGACCAGACGCTCGTCCCCGCGCATGGCCCTGGCCAGCTCGTCCACCGTTTCCAGGGCCAGGGCCGCGTGCATGGCGCCGGGATAGCCTGGCTCGCAGTCGGCCTTGAGGCTGGCCACGGCGTCATGGATGGCCGGGCGGTCGGCAAAGCGCGACGCCGTTGCCGCCACGGCCCTAAGCGCGTCCGGGTCGCCGGCGGGCAAGAGCCAGGCAGACGCCAGCAAGGCCAGGACCAGCCTGCGCGCGTCGCCGGCGACGGGGCTGACCAGCTCGGACGCGTCCATGACGGCGCTGAGCACGGCCAGGCGCCGGGTACCCGCTTGGGCGCCAAAGCCTGCCCCGCCGTCCAGGTTTTTCCGGGCGTCCGCCAGTTCCTTTCCGAGCCGGGCAAACAGAGCGCCCGAGGCCTGGTCGTCGCCCGACAGGGCCGCCACCAGGGCGTCTACGGCGTCCGTCTCCAGCTTGGTCCTTATGGCGTCCGCGACGGCGGGAGGAACGGCCGCGCCGTCGGCATCGCAGGCCACGCTTATGTTCGTCCAGCCGTGGCTCTGGGCCGCGGAAGGCCGGCCTGCCCACAGGGACCCAAAGCTCCGGCTGGAGGGCGCGACTGCGGCCAGGTTGAGACCGGGGAACAGCTGGCGCATGGCCAGCTCGTGGAAAGCCGGCCCGGCGGAATCCCAGCTGGCCAGCGTGTCCCGGGTCCAGCCTGCGTCGCGTCCCTCGCCGATATCGCAGAGAAGCCTGTCCATCAGGGCGCCGTATTCCGGGAAACGGGCTCCGTGCACGCGCACCAAGGCCCGCACGCCCCCCGGCGGCCTGAACGAGGCCACATCCGGAATGGACAGGGCCTCAGCCAGGGTCGCCGTCCCGCTCCAGTACGCCTCGGCTTCCGGCGGCCTCCCCGGACAGGTGGGGTGGACGCCTTTGGCCATCCTGGTTTCCTCTATGAAAGCGCTGCGCTCCAGGGGGCCAAGGCGGGCCAGGGACTGCAGGTGCCAGCGCGGAACCGACACGCCCTCTACCCGGCGCAGGACACTGAGCAGGGCTGCCGCGTCCGAGAAATACCCGGTATCGGAGGCCATGGACAGCTCGCCGGCCAGTCCAATCAGGGCGGGACCAGAATCCAGCTTGGACAGGGCGGTGACAACGTCCAGCCAGGCGCGCAGTTCCCGTACCAGGCCATAATACCCGTCCGCGCCGGCATGGCGGTCAAGCCTGGCGTCCAGCCGATCGGCAAAACCTTCCTCTTCGATACAGCTCCGCGCGGCCGGAGCCCCCATTGCCGACAGCCTGGCACCAAGGCTCCGTTCCATCCCGGCCAGGGTATGGGCCAGCGGGGCCAGCTGTTCGGGATCCACGCGTCCGGACAGGCGGTACAGGCAGGGCAGGACGGAACGGCGCAGGAAGGACAGAAAGCGGTCGTCGCTGAACCGGAAACTCTTCCATGCGGCCATCCAGGCCGCAAGATGCGTTGCCTGGCTTTCCATCCGGCTCCCGGACAGGCGGCACAGCGGGCGGCCGGCGTACTTGCAGAGGGCCACGTCCGACAGGGCCAGGCCGCCGCCTATGGTCGGCTCGTTCCAGGGCGGCGCGTCCTTCAGCTCAATCAGCATGTCAGCTATGGCGTCCAGCACCCAAATGTGCCGTACCCTCCAGTGCCGCCAGTCCGCGTCACGGGCAAGACGAGGGACCACCACGTGCGACGCGAAGGCCGCCGGCGATATGCCGGCCCTGGCCAGCCTGGTCAGCACGTAGTAGATGCCGCGGTCCGTGCCCGGCGGCGCCTGTTCGTTGAACAGCAATTCCCTGACCGGGGCCAGGGCATGCACGGGATCCAGCCAGTGGGGCTTGCCGTGGGCGTACACGGCTTCCAGAAGCTGCCATACGCCCGAGCGCAGTCGGATTGGCCTCCGGAGGTCCAGCTTAGCGGCTCCGATCAGGGCTATGCGGTGTCGGAAGGGCTGGTCGGTGCCGGCGCGCTCGTGGGCGCGGATCCTGGACGCCAGCCTGTCGGGCAGTTCCAGGGAGGCCGCGTTGGCGTCGGCATTGGCTCGGGACCGGGGGTCGGGCCGGTGCTCAGGCGAGACCAGTTCGTCGTCCCGAAGCCCGCCCGAGGAGCTCATCTGAGCAGGAAGGACGAATGCCGGGAGCCGCCGCGGCAGAGGTAGCGGCCTTCCAGCTCCATGGCCGGAAGGGCGGCTCCGAACAGGTAGCCCTGCGCCGAGTCGCACTCCATGGACCTGAGCATGTAGAACTGCTCGGCCGACTCGACACCCTCAGCCACCACCCGGAGGTTCATGCGGTGGGCCATGGTTATGGTTCCCGCCACAATTTCCCTGGCCACGCTGGAACGTTCCATGTCCCGCACGAACATGCGGTCGATCTTAAGAAAGTCCACGGGCAGGTCCTTGACGTACACCAGGTTGGAATAGCCCGTGCCGAAATCGTCCACGGACATGCCCACGCCCAGGCCCTTGAGCCTGGCCAGCGACCGGCGGGCGGTGTCGGTCTTGCCCAGGAGCACGCTCTCCGTTATCTCAAGTACCAGGCGCTGGGGCGGAAGCCCCGCAGAGTCCAGGGCCTTCATGATGACGGACGGAAAGTCGTCGCGTTCCAGCTGGAGGGGCGACACGTTCACCGCCACCTTGAAATCGGGCACCGTGTTGCCGGTCCAGCTGGCGCCCTGGCCGCAGGCCGTGTTGAGCACCAGTTCGCCCAGGCCGACGATCAGGCCCGTTTCCTCGGCCAGGGGTATGAAGCTGTCGGGTAAAAGGTCGCCGCGCTCGGGATGGCGCCAGCGAACCAGGGCCTCAACGCCCTCTATCATGCCGTCCGACACGCGCACCACGGGCTGGTAGTGCACAGACAGGGTCTTGGCGGCTATGGCCTCCCTGAGCGACGCTTCAAGCCGGGCGCGTCCCTTGCGCTCGCGGTACAGCCCCTCGTCAAAGCACATGACGCCGTCTTTGCCCTGATCCTTGCATTCCTGCATGGCCAGCTCGGCGGCCGCTATCAGGGACGCCGCGTCCGCTCCGTCGCGCGGCCACACGGCCACGCCGACGCTGGTCCTGAGGGCGTACGCCCCGTTGTCCGTGGCCACCGGCTCGGCAAAGGCGTCGCGCACGATCTCGGCGGCCGCGTGGGCGTCTTCCGCGCTGCGCAGGGCCATGATGACGCAGAATTCGTCGCCGCCGGTACGTGCCAGGACGTCCCCGGGGTGGACCCGCAGGCACAGGCGGTCGGCGGCCGCCCTGAGTATGCGGTCGCCCTCGTCGTGGCTGAAATCGGTATTGAAGCGCTTGAAATTGTCCAGGTCGGCGGCCACCACCGCCAAAGCGGAACCCGAGGCGCCCGCGCGGAGCAGGGCCGATTCCAACAAGGCGGCGAACAGCACGCGGTTGGGCAGGCCCGTGAGCTCGTCATGGTTGCGCGCCCAGGCCAGGCGCTCCTCGGCCTCACGCTGGGCGGTCACGTCGCGCACGACCGCCGCATAACGGGCCGAACCCTCGCGCCGGGGCCCCTCGTTGTGGGTCAGGGCTATGGTCACGTCGTCCAGGCGGATGTCGCCGTTGCGGTCCGTTCGCGCCAGCTCGCCGGACCAATAGCCCACGGCGGCCAGGGCCGCCTTGGCGTTGGTCAGCGGCCGGGCGTTGAACGGCCCGGGGTACAGCTCGTCCAGGCCGGGGGCGTCCCGTTCGTCGTCCCATACCGACATGGACCTGAAGGCCGGATTGGCGTAGCGGACGCGCAGGTCGGCGTCCGCAAAAAACACGCCGTCCCGCATGATGGCCAGAAGGGTTCTGCTCAGGGCAAGACGCTCCAGATCGGTCGTCTCGCCCCAGGGTCGCCCCTCTTCCTTGCTGGAATCCTCGAAACTCTCCACCATCGCACCGCCAAAGAACCGGACTGAACGCAGCTGCGGACGACCGGCGGAATTTCTAGCCAACAGACTCCGGTATTTTGCTTGGGACGGAGCCCGGCACGGCTCCCGCGAACCGATGCCGCGGACGCCTTTCCTTAGTGCTCCCTTTTGATATTCGGTAGTGCATTGATATTTAGTTATACTGTATCATGAAAGCCCTATTTTAGGAAGGCATAGCATGGCGCGAGCGTTACTTACCCTCGTCGTGGTTTTTGCGTCGGCCCTGTCCGGCGTTCCTGGTTCCTACTGGCAGGAGGCCGAGGCGGCCAGCGCCCGGGGCCAGGCATACGCGCCCACGCGGTCAAGCATACTGATAGAGGAACTGGATGCCGAAGGGCGCGCGGTGTCGCGCGAAGAAGGCGAAACGAGCACGTCCTGGGCCGCCGACGGCACCCAACAGGTGACCGTGCTGTGGGCGTCGAAAAACGGCAAGGACGTGAGCGACGACTGGCAAAAGCGCTATTCCAAGGCCGGTTCAGCGTCTGGACCACCGCCCGGGTATGACGCCCACCCCTTTGACGCCGCGTACGCAGCCACGCGCTCGCTCAAGGCCGGGGCAAGCGCCGCGGACGGATCCCTCAACGTGTCCTATCTACTGGAAACGGAACAGGGACCGGTGTCGGGCGTGGTCACCTTTGGGCCGGACGGCAGGGCCAGGGCGGCCAGCCAGGTATGGGAAAAGCTACCGCCCATGGTCAAGCGCATGGAGTCGCGCTTTGAGTACGACTATGTGGGCGACGCCCTGGTGACGTCCCGCACCACGCTGAACGTGGAGGCGACCATCCTTTTTGTGAAAAAGCGCTACCGCATGAGCTTTGGCTTTTCCGGCTGGAAACCCGCCCCGTCAAACGGAAGCTAGCATCGTATCCTGTCCGGAGCTTCCAGGGCCACGGGACCGCCCTTGACCATGCAGCCGTACAGAAACAGCTCCAGGAGCGTGCGCTCGTGGGCCTGGCCAAGGGCGCGCAGCTGGGCGTCCACCTCCACCCCAAAGGCGACCAGGGCAGCGCACACACGGGCCGGCCAGCGCTGGCGGGCGGCGTCATACTGGGCCAGGAGCTTGCGGCTGGTAATGCGGAGGCCCCTCGCCGCGTCGGCAAAGCCCTTGCCCTCCGCCATGGCGGCATGCAGGGCCGAAAGGCGCCTGAACGACCATAAAAGGCCGGCCAGGAGCCCCACCCCGTTGCCGTCCCTGTCGCTCAAGATGGCCGCGAGCACGTCCAGAGCCTGCTCAAAACCGCCGGACGCCATCCTGTCAAACAGGCTGAAGGCGTCCTCCGCGCGGTTGTGGCTCATGTAGCGTTCCACGTCGTCTTCGGTAACGCGGGAGCCCTCCGGGAAAAAGAGGGCCAGCCGCGAGCATTCCCGTCTGAGGGCGTCGGTGTTGTTCTCCACCAGCTCAAGCAGGGCCTCAATGGCGGCCGGCTCCACGGACAGCCCCTGGGACAAGAACCAGTCGCGGACCCAGTGACCCATCTCGGCTTCCGACAGCTCCCAAAAGATTTTCTTTGCGTCCTTGGGCAGGGCCGACTCGAGCGCCTTGTCCACGCCGTAGGAATCGGACACCAGGACAAGCACGGTGCGTTCCGCCGGCCTGGCGGCGTAGTCGATCAGGGCCTGGACGTCCGCCTTGGCCTTGATCTGGTCCGCGCCCAGGTACTGCACGAATTTCCCGGCCGAGAACAGCGAGCCGTTGAGCAGAAGGTCAAGGAGGGCCGGCACGCCCGCATCCTGGGCATACAGCCTGTGCTCCTCCGGCGCCTCGCCCCAGTCCTTGGCGCAACGCGCGAGCAGCTGTTTGACAAAATCGTTCCGGCGGCCCAGTTCCGGCCCGCCCACCACCACCACAGGCTCCATGCCGCGGTCTCAGTAGGTGCGGACCAGGCCCCGGAGCTTGCCGAGTATCCTGAGGTCCTGCGTGTATATGGGCGCGTACGCCGGGTTTTCGGGCGCCAGGCGAACCCTGCCCTTTTCCTTGTAAAAGCGCTTGAGCGTTACCGAGTCCTCCATCAGGGCTACGACGATGTCGCCGTCGTTCGCCGTGGTGCGCTGCTCGATGACGGCTATGTCGCCGTCCAGGATGCCCACCCCCGTCATGCTGTCGCCCCGGACCCTGAGCGCGAAACAGGGCTTGGCCCCCAGCATGGCCGCGGGCACGCACACCGTGGACTCAAAGTTCTCGTCGGCAAAGATGGGCCGGCCCGCGGCCACCTCGCCCAGCAGCGGAAGCTCGGCCACCGTTGACGGGGCGTCGCTCCTGTCCAGAAGTTCTATGGACCTGGACGTGCCCTCCCCGATGCGCAGGCAGCCCTTTTTCTCCAGGGCCTTGAGGTGGTCGTAGGCTCCCTTGGGGGTGATGCCCAGGTACTGGGCGGTCTCCCTTACGCAGGGCGGGTAGTGCTTCTCGTTCACGTAGTGCTTCACGAACTGGAGCACGGTCTTCTGTCTATCGGTCAATTCCCTCATGGCAAAACCTCTATGCCGAGCTTCTTGATCTTTGCGTGCAGGGTGCCGGGATAGACGCCCATGATTTCCGCGGCCTTGGTGACATTATACTCCCTGGCGCGCAAAATGTGCTGAATATATCGTCGTTCGAATTCGTCCTTGGCTTCCGCGAGCCGCAGCTCAAAGAGGCTGTCCAGGTCCTCGGGCGTGTGGGCCGCCGTCGGCTGGCCTCCGCCCAGGAAATGGGCCACCGTTGCCTCTGACACCGGGTCCTCGTCGCTCATCACGGCCACCCGTTCTAGGAAATTCTTGAGCTCGCGCACGTTGCCCGGCCATTCGTAGCGCGCCATGGCGGCGGCGGCCTCCGCGGACAGCCTTCTGGGCGCGCTGGTGGACAACTCGGCCAGGAACGCAGAGGCCAGGGCGGGTATGTCCTCGGGCCGTTCCCGCAGGGATGGCATGCGTATGGGTATGACGTTCAGCCGGAAAAACAGGTCCTCGCGGAAGCGTCCGGCCGCTATCTCGGCGCGCAGGTCCTTGTTGCTGGCGGCTATCAGGCGCACGTCGGCCGAGAGGGTTTCCTCGCCGCCCACGCGCTCAAAGCGCAGTTCCTGGATGGCGCGGAGGACCTTGGACTGGGCGGCCAGGGACATGTCGGCCACCTCGTCCAGGAACAGGGTGCCGCCGTTGGCGGCCTCAAAGCGGCCCTTGCGCCTGGACACGGCGTCCGTGAACGCGCCCTTCTCGTGGCCAAAAAGCTCGCTCTCTATCAGCGTGTCCGGTATGGCGGCGCAGTTGACGGCCACAAAGGGGCCGGCCGCCCGAGCCGAGCGCGCGTGTATGCCGCGGGCCGCCAGCTCCTTGCCGGTGCCGTTTTCCCCGCTGATGAGCACGTGGGCGTCGCTTTTGGCGCTTTGCTCGATCAGCGCCCTGACCGCTTCTATGGCTTCCGAATTCCCGCCCAGGTCGTCAGCTTCCACCACGGCCCGCTTGAGCCGAGCGTTCTCCACGCGGAGGTCGGCCAGGGCGCGGGCATTGCGTATGGACGTGGTCAGCCGGTCTATGGACAGGGGTTTTTCTATGAAGTCAAAGGCGCCGAGCTTGACGGCGTTGACCGCCATGTCGATGCTTGCGTGCCCGGATATGACGATAACCTCAACGCCGGGATGGTCGGCCTTGACGGCCTTGAGCACGTCTATGCCGCCCATGCGTGGCAGCCATACGTCCAGGACGACCGTGTCCACGTCTTCCCGCCGCAGGACGTCCAGGCCAACGGGCCCGTCCTCGGCGAGCAGAACCGAGTAGCCGTCGTCCTCAAGGATGTCCTTTACCGTGGAGCGGATACCCGGTTCGTCGTCGATAACGAGTATGGAACCCATCGCTTACGTTTCCTCAATTCTCAAAGGTGGGAAGGTCCAGGATGAACACGGTGCCCCGGCCCGGCGCCGTCTCGAAGCGGATGGATCCGCCATGGGCGGCCACGATGTGCTCCACGATGGCCAAGCCCAGCCCGGTACCGCCGGGCTTGGTGGAAAAATACGGCCGGAACACCTGGCTTTGCGCGTCCTCTGGGATTCCGGGGCCGTCATCCCTGACCTGAAGCCTACAGTAGCGGCTCTCGGCCGTTTTGACAAGGTCGGCGCTTATCCACACCCTGCCCCTGCCGGACGTTACCTCGGCGGCGTTGGATACCAGGTTGCCGAGCACCTGCTTGATGTGCCCCTTGTCCGCCCGCAGCATGATGCCGCTGTCCACGCCGGACGCGTCCAGGACCAGGCCTGGCCAGGAGGCTGAATACAGGTACAGGGACTCGTCCACCAGCTCCCTGAGCCTGACCCACTCGCGGTGGGGCTCGGGCAGGCGGGCAAAGTCCCTGAACTCGGTGAGGAGACTTTCCATGTTGGCCGCTTCCTGGATGATGGCCACCATGGATTTCTCCAGGATGCCGCCTACCGCGCCGGGGTCTTCCTTCCAGCGCTTGAGCACGCGCTCGGCTGAAAGGCGTATGGGCGTTAGGGGATTGCGGAGCTCGTGGGCCAGACGCCGGGCCAGGTCACGCCATGATAAAAGGCGCTCCGTGCGCAGCTCGTCGCCCCGGGACCGCTCGAGCCGCTCCAGCATGGTATTGAACGACTCTATGAGCGCCCCCGCCTCGTCTCCCGGCTTGGCCAGATAAGGCGCGCGGCGCTCGCCGGCCCCGACTTTCCGGATGGCGTCATCTAGGGCGCCTACCGGGGCCAACAGGGAGTCGGCCGCGTGCTCAGCCAGCCTGAAAGCCAGTACTAACAGCGGCGCCAGCATGGCCAGCACAAAGAAGGCCACGCGCTTGCCGGACTCGGGGCCGGACGGCAGCAGGGTACGCCTTGCCAGGGACAGGGCCGTGGCAGCCCGCGCGGCCGTTTCCGGCACGCGCATGGCCAGCGTGGCCGACAGCCGTCCGCCGTTCCTCGCGGTGCCTGCGTCGCGCGCGTGGTAGCGTATGTATCCTGAAGGGCCTATGGACAGCCTCGGAAGAAAGCCGCTTGCGTCCATGGGGGCTTTCCCGTCCTCCGACCGGAGGCCGTCCGGCCCGGCATAGGAGAACGAGCGGCCATCCTCGAAAAATTCCAGGGACTCAAGTCCCGGCTCGCGTCCTGACAGGCTGGCAAGGGTTCCGGACGCCGAGAGCGCGTTGGCGGCCGCAGCCCCGGGCAGGTCGCGTTCGGCCAGGGTCTCCAGGTCCGCGTCCAGTTCCTCGTAGTAGGCAAGCACGTGCTCAATGCCGGCGTCCAGGCTGGCCCGAATCCCGGCGGAGAAGGGGGCGTCGGCGTTCCTGGCCAGGAGCACTCCCAGGGCAAGGAAGGTCGGCAGGGCCGCGGCCAAGGCCGCGCTTATGAAGAGGATCATGGTCCTCCACCGCAGGCGCGCGCCCCAGGCGCCTTTCCTGTAGTTCCGCACGGCCCCGGCCACGTGCAGGGCCAGGACCGCGGCCAGGGCCAGCGGCAGGACCAAAAGCAGGGCGTTCGCCACGCCCCTGCGCACGCCTCCCTCTGCGTCCGGCAAGGACAGGGCGCCGTCCAGGCTCGCGGCCAGGGCGGCCACAGCGGCCAGGTATACCAGCGCGGTGACTATGGTGTCAGCAACGCCCGCCTTTGCGCGGCCGTTCCAGGTGCGCCCGCGGCCTGCCATCACTCCTCTTCGAAGCGCCGGTCGAACAGCTGGGCCACGGCTTCCGCGGCCGCTTCCTCGTCCTCGCCCTCGGCCACCACAACTATCTTGGTGTCGTACCCGGCGCCCAGGGTGATGATGCCCATGATGCTCTTGGCGTTGACCCGCTCGCCGTCCTTGTCCAGGAACACCCGCGACTTGTATTTACCCGCGGTTTGGACGATCAGGGCCGCCGGCCGCGCGTGGATGCCAGCCCGGTTCTTGATGACGGTGGCTCGCTCTACCATGTTTCTACTCCGCGTCGGAGGCCGGGTGCAGCCCTGCCGCCGTCAAATGGATTCGTCGCGCCCGAAATACACAGCGCGCGCGCTTTCGCTTTCCAGCCAGCGCAGGATGTTCTGGTTGAACTCCCTGGCCGAATGGTACCCCATCTTCTTCAGGCGCTCGTTCATGGCCGCCGTCTCCACGATGATGGGTATGTTGCGGCCCGGCTTGACGGGTATTTCCAGCTTGGGAATCTTGACGCCCAGTATTTCCTCGAAATTCTCGTCGGTGCCTATGCGGTCGTACACCTTGTTGGAATCCCACTCCTCAAGCATGCATATCAGCTGTACCTGTTTCTTGTCCCTGATGGCGCCCACGCCGAACAGGTGAGTCACGTTTATGATTCCCAGGCCCCGGATCTCCATGTGGTGGCCGATCACCTTGTTGGCGCCCGAGCCCATCAGGATGTTGCCGCTCACGCAGCGGATTTCCACAACGTCGTCCGCCACCAGGCGGTGCCCCCGCTCGATCAGCTCCAGGGCCGTCTCGCTCTTGCCCACGCCTGAGTCGCCGGTCAGGAGTATGCCTATGCCGAACACCTCCACCAGCACGCCGTGCACGCTGGTCTTGGGGGCAAAGACGGTTGCCAACACGCGCATCAGGCGGGCGGCAAGCTCGGTGGACGACAGGGGCGACAGGAGTATGGGGCAGTCGGCTGCCTCGGCCGCCGCGGCAAAGTTGGGTTCCGGCGGCTCGCCGTTTGTGAAGATGAAACAGGGCACCGGATAGCTGAATATCTTCCCAAAGCTCTCGTTGCGCGCTTCAGCCGCCAGAAGGCGGAGGTAGGCGGACTCGCCCTTGCCGATGAGCTGTATGCGCTGGAAGGCAAAGCTCTCAAAAAAGCCGGACAGGGCAAGACCGGGGCGGTTGATATCCGCTCCGTTGATCTCCCTGCCCAGGCCCTTGCGGCCGCCTATGCAGCGGAGATCCAGGGTGTCGTGCTCCTTGAGGTCCAGATCCAGAAGGTCAAGCACGGTAAAACGCTTTTCGTCCATCGTGCGGAAGCATAATGCGATTCCGGCGCTTGCGCAATCGGATGCCGCCGTCCCGGACGCGCAAAAAAAACCGCCGGCGTTAAGCCGGCGGTCCGTATCTCTACTGCTTCTTGTCCTGGACCTTTTTTTTCTCCTTGTTGATTTTCTGCTCCAGGGTATCCATCAGCTTGTCCATGCCCGCGGTCAGGTCAAAGTCCGTTTCCTGCACGTGGGCCTGGGAGCCCCAGCGGAAATTGACCGTGCATTCGCATTTGAATTGCTTGTCTTTGGTGAACGAAAACAACAGGTCCACAATCAGGTCCTTGGCGTACGCTATCCTCTCAAGCTTCTTGTCCAGGTAGGACCGGTTCGCGTCGCTCATCTCGAAATGCACGGAACGGACATCAATTGTCATGAAAACCTCCTTGCACCGCTCAGCCGTGCTTGCGGCTGAACGACGAATCCATGTTGAGCTCCTGGCGGTATTTGGCCACCGTCCGCCTGGCCAGCTTGATGCCCTTGAGCGCAAGGGCCTCGCTGATGTCCTGGTCGGACAGGGCGCGCGACTCTCCCTCTATCAGCTCCTTGATGACCTGTTTCACGCCCTCCTTGGAGAACCGCGACCCCCGGGATCCGGTTCCCGATATGCTGTTGGTGAAGAAGTAGCGGAGCTCGAAAATGCCCCAGTCGGTCTGCAGGTATTTCTTGCCGGCGATGCGCGATATCGTCGTCTCGTGCACGCCGACCTCGGCCGCTATGTCCTTGAGCGTGAGCGGGGCCAGGTACTTGGGTCCCCGAGCAAAAAACTGGCGCTGGAATTCCACTATGGAGCGGACCACCTTGAGCAGGGTCCGGTTGCGCTGATGGATGCTCTGGATAAACCAGCGCGCCTTGCGGATGTTGTCCTTGACAAAGGAGTCCGTAGCCTTGTCGTGCTTGCTCTCGGCCAGTTCGTCAAAGAAGGGATTGATGCCGATGACGGGGATTTCCTCGTCGTTTATGGCTATGACAAACTCGCCGTCCTTGAGCTTGACAAGGACGTCCGGGACCACGTAGCGGGCCTCTTCCGCCGAGTACTGGCGCCCGGGAAAGGGGTTGAGGCTCCTGATGAAGGTCATGGCCTCATCCAGCTGCGCTTCAGTCAGCTTGAGCCTGCGCTGTATGTCCTGTACGCGGCCGCGCTCCAGAAGGTCCATGTGGTCGCGCAGGATGGCAAGGGCCGTGCGCGGGGCGTCCGGGGCCAGAAGGGTCTGGGCCACCAGCGACTCGCGGTAATTGCCCACGCAGCAGCCCGCCGGCTCAAGGCTCCGGATCACGGCCATGACCATGTTCACCAGCTCCGGCGAGTGCCCCTGGCAGAGTACATAGGGATCCTCTTTGTGGAAACCGTCGGCGTCCAGGTTCTGAATCAGCTTCTCGCCCACGCCGCGCTGGTCTGCCGAGAGCGGCTGGAGCCTGAGCTGCCACAGCAGGTGGTCCTGGAGCGTCTCCGGGCTGGTTATGGCGCCTTCTAGGAACATGCGCTTGGCGTCGGAGTCGTCGTCCGAGCTCCGGTTCCAGCCCGGATCGGAGCTGGCCTCGAACAGGCGCTGGGTATCCGAATCGGACTCGCGCTCCTCTTTAATACTCTCCAGAGAAACGGTCGAGCGGTCTTCCACGATTTCAAGGGCTGGATTTCCCTCCAGCTCCTGCTGGATTTCCTCTTTCAGCTCCTGCAGGGGCAAGGACATAAGGCGGATGGACTGAATCATCTGAGGGCTCAGCTTTTGCCGTTGTTCCTGTATGATCGACGGCCTCTGAACCTGCACGAAACACCCCTCCCGCGCGGCCGGTTTGGCTCCGGCCCCGTCATCGTTTCCCTTTAATCAATGTTATAGCTTGCGCGGCCAATGTCAAGCTGGACGGGACAGGGCCCTGAATACAAAAACCGTGCCGTTTACGGCCCCAAAAGGTGACTATAAGGATAAAATTGCATACTTTTAACATATAAGAAGGCATCCAGCTTGACGCTGGAAAAGGGTGTTTATTATTTTTACGCCCGGCGGTTCCGGAGACCCCGTGTCCAAGGATACCGCCTCATCACGTCCACAAGGCGAGGTCATGTCGAACAAGGCAAAAAAAACCGACGAGCGCGAAGAACAACCTGACTCCGTCCAGGATCAGCCCGCAACGGGCATTGAGCCGGCCGCGCCCGAACACGGCGCGCAAACCCAGGCGGCCGTTCCGGACGAGCGCGACGAGCGCATAGCGAAACTGGAAGGCGAGCTGTCCGAGCTCAAGGACCAGTACCTGCGCAAGTTGGCGGACTACGAGAATTTCCGCAAGCGCATGTTCCGCGAGAAGGACGACGCCGTCCAGTTCGCCAACGCCGGGCTCCTCGCCGAGCTGGTGGGCGTGATGGACGACTTCGAGCGCGCCATCAAGTCCAGCGAGACGTCCAAGGATTTCCAGACCCTGCATGACGGCGTGGCCATGATAGAGCGCAACCTGTCTTCAACCCTGGCCAACAAGTACGGCCTGTCGCGCTTCGAGTCCGTGGGCCAGAGCTTTGACCCGAACCGGCACGAGGCCATGATGAGCGAACAAGGCGACTGCGACGAACCCGTGGTCGTTGAGGAATACATGAAAGGCTACATGCTGCGCGAGCGCGTGCTCCGTAGCGCCAAGGTAAAAGTACGCATGCCCGCCGCCAAGACCGGGGCGGACACCGCGACGGAATAGCACACGAGAGCGCGCAGCGCCAAGGAGAACGCAATGGGCAGGATAATCGGAATCGACCTAGGAACCACCAACAGCTGTGTCGCCGTAATGGAAGGCGGCGAGCCCATCGTGATAGCCAATTCGGAGGGACAGCGCACCACGCCGTCCATCGTGGGCTTTACCAGCAAGGGCGAGCGCGTGGTCGGCCAGCCGGCCAAGAACCAGATGATCACCAACCCGGAAAACACCGTGTATTCCATGAAGCGCTTCATGGGGCGCCGTTTCGACGAGGTGAAGAACGAGACGACGCTCGTGCCGTACAAGGTGGTGGCCCACCAGAACGACGTGCGCGTGGACGCGTCCGGCAAACTGTACAGCCCGCAGGAGATCAGCGCCTTTATCCTCCAGAAGATGAAGAAGACCGCTGAGGACTACCTGGGCGAGACCGTCACCGAGGCGGTGATCACGGTTCCCGCCTACTTCAACGACGCCCAGCGCCAGGCCACCAAGGACGCCGGCAAGATAGCCGGCCTTGAGGTCAAGCGCATCATCAACGAGCCCACGGCCGCCTCGCTGGCCTACGGCTTCAACAAGGACCAGAAGAAGGAAAAGACCATAGCCGTGTACGATCTCGGCGGCGGCACCTTCGACATATCCATCCTGGAGCTTGGCGAGGGCGTGTTCGAGGTCAAGAGCACCAACGGCGACACCCACCTCGGCGGCGACGACTTTGACCGCCGCGTCATGCAGTGGCTGGTGGACGAGTTCAAGAAGGACTCCGGCATAGACCTGTCGCAGGACCGCATGGCCCTCCAGCGCCTCAAGGAAGCCGCAGAGAAGGCCAAGATCGAGCTGTCCAACGTCCAGCAGGCGGAGATCAACCTGCCCTTCATCACCGCCGACGCGTCCGGTCCCAAGCACCTCCAGCGCAGCCTCACGCGCGCCAATTTCGAGCGCCTGATAGACGACCTCCTGGAGAAGTCCAAGGATCCCTGCCGCAAGGCCATGTCCGACGCCGGCGTAACGGCGGCCCAGATAGACGAGGTCATCCTGGTGGGCGGTTCCACGCGCATACCCAAGGTCCAGCAGATCGTCAAGGACCTGTTCGGCAAGGAACCCAGTAAGGGCGTCAATCCCGACGAGGCCGTGGCCGTGGGCGCCGCCATCCAGGGCGGCATCCTGGGCGGAGACGTCAAGGACGTGCTCCTCCTGGACGTGACCCCGCTGTCGCTGGGTATCGAGACCCTGGGCGGCGTGTTCACCCGGCTCATCACCCGCAACACCACCATACCCTGCCGCAAGAGCCAGATCTTCTCCACGGCCCAGGACAACCAGAACACGGTATCCATCCACGTGCTCCAGGGCGAGCGCGAGATGGCCACCCAGAACCGCACCCTTGGGCGCTTTGACCTTGAGGGCATACCTCCCGCCCCGCGCGGCGTGCCGCAGGTAGAGGTCACCTTTGACATAGACGCCAACGGCATCGTGCACGTGTCGGCCAAGGACCTGGGCACCGGCAAGGAGCAGAAGATCCGCATAGAGGCGTCCAGCGGCCTCAACGACGCCGACATAGACCGCATGGTCAAGGAGGCGGAGGCCCACGCCGAGGAAGACAAGCGCGAGCGCGAGCGCGCTGAGGCCCACAACGAGGCCGACACCCTGATATACGCCACCGAAAAATCCCTCAAGGATTATGGCGACAAGGTGAGCGCGGACGACAAGGCCAAGATCGAGGAAGCCATCAAGGAACTCAGGGACGTGCTCAGTTCCCCGGACGGCGCCGCCATCAAGGAGAAGACCGAGGCCCTGAAGCAGGCGTCCTACAAGCTGGCCGAGGAAGTGTACAAGAACGCCTCGCAGAACGCCCAGGGCGCCGGAGCCGGCGCCGAGCAGCCGGGCGCGAGCCAGGAAGCCCAGCCCGACACCAAGGGAGCCGAGGACGCCGACTACCGCGTCGTAGACGACGAAGAGAAGAAGTAACGTAAAAAACTACCACGGAGACACGGAGACACGGAGGGAAGGGTGAGGGTTGAATCCTCTCCCATATAACGCCTCCTCGACTCCGTGACTCCGTGGTCGCATGTGGTAAGGAAGCATACCGTGGCCAAACGCGATTACTACGAGGTTCTTGGGGTTCCCAAGGGCGCCAACAAGGACGACATCAAGAAAGCGTACCGCCGGCTCGCGGTAGCCAACCACCCAGACCGCAACCCGGGGGACAAGGCCGCGGAAGAGCGCTTCAAGGAAGGCACCGAGGCCTACGAGGTACTCGGCGACGACCAGAAACGAGCCGCCTACGACCAGTTCGGCTTTGCCGGCGTGGAGGGCATGGCCGGCGGCCAGGGCGCCCATGACTTCTCCGGCATATTCCGCGACTTTGAGGACATTTTTGGGGGCATGGGCGGATTTGGGAGCATCTTTGACAACCTGTTCGGCGGCGGCATGGGCGGGGGCGGCGGTCGCAGGCGCGGCGAGCCTCCGCGTGGCTCCAACCTCCGCTATGACCTGGAGCTCTCCTTCGAGCAGGCCGTGTTCGGCACCACCGTGGAAATCACGTACAGCCGGGACGAATCCTGCCAGGCCTGCGGCGGCTCGGGCTCCGAGCCGGGCGGCGGGCGCAAGGTATGCCCCACCTGCCAGGGCTCCGGCCAGGTCCGCCGCAGTTCCGGTTTCTTCTCCATAGCCAGCCCCTGCCCCACCTGCGGCGGGGAAGGCTACGTGGTCGACCGGCCGTGCAAGGTGTGCGGCGGTTCGGGCCTGTCCAAGAAAAAGCAGAAAATCAAGGTAACCATCCCCCCGGGCATGGACGACGGCCGGAGGCTGTCCGTGTCGGGTCAGGGCGACGCGGGCCCCAACGGCGGCCGCCCCGGCGATCTTTTTGTCTTTGTCCACGTGCGTCCCCACGAGTTTTTCGAGCGCGACGGCAACGACCTCTATTGCGCCGTGCCCATATCCATAACCAAGGCCGCCCTGGGCGGCGAAATCACGGTGCCCACCATCGAGGGCAAGAAGGTCAAAGTCACCGTGCCCGCCGGAGCCCAGCACGGCAAGATGCTCCGGCTGCGGGAAGAAGGCGTGCCCGGGGCCGGCGGCGGCTCGCGGCGTGGCGACATGTACATCAAGCTCATGATCCAGGTGCCCGCCCACCTCAGCAAGCGCGGCAGGGAGCTTCTGGACGAGCTGGCCAGGGTAGAAGGCGACCCGTCCGAGCCCACCCCCATCAAGCTGTCAGACCTCAAGTGAGAAAACCGCTCACGCCCGTAGGCGCCTTCATCCGTGTCCTTCCCTGGCTGGCGGCAGCCGTGATAGCGGCCGCCGCGCTCGGACAGCGGCTGGGTCCGGAGGTCGCCGCCGCGGCCCGTGCGGTCAGGGGCGTGTCTGAAGGCCTGTACTCCCTGCACGAGCTTGGCCTCAAAACCTCGGGAAGCACCGACGTGTCGCGCATGCTTCCGGCCGAGCTTCTGGAAACTGTGGACGGGGATACCCTGCGCGTGAGCCTGGCCCCGGACCAGCTTCTGGCCGTGGCCGCGGCCAACGGAGGCGCGCAGATTTTAGAACCGCGCGAATCAGTGCGGCTGGTCGGCGTAGACGCCCCGGAAATCAGGCGCCAAGGCCAGGGTCCAGAAACCGGGGGCTTGGAAGCGTCGCTGGCCCTGGACGAGCTCGCGCGGGGCAATACGCTACACCTGGCCTTTGACCGGGACCTCAGGGACACCTACGGCCGCCTTCTCTGCTACGTTTTTCTGGAAGACGGCACCCATGTGAATCTGGCCCTGGTAGCCAACGGCCATGCCCCGGCTCTTCTGAAATATCCCTTCATACTCTCCGGGGAATTCAAGAAAGCGGAAGCCAGGGCACGGGACCGCGGACTGGGCTACTGGGCCCTGGTAGGCGGCTCAGGGCAGGACTGACACGGGCGTGTAGCCCGCCTTGATAACCGCGCCCCTGAGCAGGTTGGCGTCCAAGCCCTGCCCTTCGACCTCGGCCGTTCCCGCCTGCACGTCCACAGTGGCCGAGCTTACCCCGGCCAGGCTTTCAAGCGCCCGCTGTACGCGCATGGCGCAATGCCCGCAGCTCATGCCCTCTATCCTGACAATGCTTTTCATAGCCACTCCTCTGGAGGCACGTACGCTATCAGCATACCCCCTGGGGGTATAATACTCAATTCCGGACCCAAGGGAAAGCCCCGCTGGTCAGAAGGGGCCAAATGCTGGTTTAATCGACCCATGTCGGTAGAGCAGCGCTTTGACGTGGTCATCATAGGCGGGGGGCCGGCTGGGTCCACCCTGGCCAGGCTTCTGGGAACCAGCCGGTCCGTGCTGGTGGTGGAGAGAAGCGGGGGCGACACGGCCGGCCGGCCGCAGGCGCAGAAATGCTGCGGCGGCCTTTTGGACCCGGACGCCCAGCGCATGCTGGCGACCTTCGGGTTGGGGGTGCCGCGCCAGGTCTTGGTTGGCCCCCAACTGTTCGCCGTACGGGCCGTGGACCTGGCTTCCGGCCTGGAGCGTCACTATCAGCGCCATTACGTGAACATAGACCGGGGAGCCATGGACGAATGGCTTTTGTCGCTGGCCGCCCGCTCGGCCACCGTGGCGAGGGGCGCCACCTTCAGGACGTTCAGGCCGGACAAAGACGGCCTGACAGTGCGCTACACCGTGGGCGGTCAGCCCGTTGAGGTGCGCGCGGGCCTATTGGTCGGGGCCGACGGAGCCTGGTCGGCGGTCAGACGCGCCTTGCGCGGATCATCGTCGCAGAGGCCTGACTATGTGGCGATACAGGAATGGTATCCAAACCACACGGTAAGCTCATGCTTTGAGGCGCTCTTCCACCCCGCCGTCACGGACTTTTACGCGTGGACCATACCCAAGGACGGCAAGCTCATACTGGGCGCGGCACTGCCGGCGGACAAGGATCCGGCCGCGCGTTTTGAGCTTCTCAAGCGCCTGCTCGTGGAGCGTGGCTGGGAACTGGGTGCGCCGGCGCTCAGGCACGGCACCCACCTGGCCCGCCCGTCCAGACCGGGCGTGGTCGACCTGGGCGCCGGCACGGTGGCCCTTGTGGGAGAGGCCGCCGGACTCATCAGCCCCAGCTCCGCTGAAGGCTTCAGCTACGCGTTCCGGAGCGCGCTGTCCCTGGCCCAGGCGCTCGGCCCCGGCCAGGACGGCTGGCTCGGCCGTTACACGGCTGCGAACGCCCGCCTCAGGGCCGAGCTGGCAGTCAAGGCGCTCAAGTTGCCGGTCATGTACCAACCCTGGCTCAGGCGCCTGGCCCTGGCGTCAGGCGCCCTGAGCGTGGACAGGGTGGACACACCCATCAGCCGCTCTCAGTAGGAAGCGGCTGCCTTGGCAGCGTTCAGGGCGCCGTCGTAATCGGGTTCCTGGCCGATCTCGGGCACCTGCTGGGTCCAGGACACGCGCCCTGCGGGGTCGACCACCACCACGGCCCTGGACAGAAGCCCGGCCATGGGCCCGTCCACGATTTCAGCGCCGTACGCCTGCCCAAAAGCCCGGTTCCTGAGCTCGGACAGGGTGACCACGGCATCTATACCCTCGGCCTCGCAGAAGCGCCGCTGGGCAAAGGGCAAATCCCTGCTCACCGTCAGCACCTTGACGGAACCCAGTTCCTTGACGCGCTGGTTGAACGCGTGGGCGCTGGCCGCGCACACGCCCGTGTCCACGCTGGGCACGATGCTGATCACCAGCGTGATTCCCCGGAAGTCGGCCAGGGTCACGTCCGACAGGTCTCCTTTGGTAAGCCGGAAATCAGGCGCCTTTGAACCGACCGCCGGAAGGTCCCCCACGGTACGGGTGGGCGCTCCCTTCAACGTGATGTGTGCCACAATTTTTCCTCTCCCGCGCCCCGGTTGAAGGAGGCGCGCTTATTCAAAAGTACGGGCGCAGGCGCCTGAATTCAAGCGGCATGACTGGCCATGGCAGCGTTTAGCGGCTATGGTTACGCGATATGCGCTATCCGTATGTCAAAGCGACGACCAAGGCCATCAGCGCGCCCGCATCGGCCGAACCCCGCGCCAGCCCGTGGCTGCTGGCGGCCGTCCGCCTCGTGTCGCGACCCTATCTCCGCCTGGCCCTTGGCTACCGGCGCATCGACGTGGACAGGGCCGGCCTCCTGGTAGACGCTTTCAGGGACTTCCAGGAGGGTCGCACCCGACTGATCCTGGCTTTCAGGCACCCCTATGGCGACGAGGCCCAGCTCATGGCCTGGCTGTTCTCCAGGGGCGTCATGGCAGAAGCCCGCCACCTGGGCGCTCCCCTGCCGGACAGAGCCCACGCCGTCTTCATCCACGGCTACGAGGTGCCGCGCTGGAGCGGCCCGGCTGTGCGCTGGCTCCTTCCGCGCATGGGCGCCCTGCCCGTACACCACTCAAAAGTGGACAGGCCGGGCCTGGAGCGCATCAACGCGGCCATCATGGACGGCCGCTGGCCGCTGGCCCTGGCTCCCGAAGGCCAGGTGAGCTACGCAAGCAGGGACGTCCCGCGGCTGGAGGACGGCACCGTTCGGCTGGGCTTTGGCGCGGCCGCGGCCCTCCGGAAAGCCGGCCGGCCGGAGCGCGTCGTCGTCGTCCCCATCAGCGTGTTCAGGCACTGCGACGACGCCGTCCTGCCGTCGCTTGGCCGCCTGGTACGGCGCCTTGAGGGCGCGCTGGGAGTGGACGGCGCGGGCCGGACAGGAGCCGGCCTGAAAGCCCGGCTGGATGCCGCCGCGGAACGTCTGGTTGCCCTTGCCGAAGGCCTGTACGGACTGAAGCCTTCCGAAACCGGCCCCGGCCTGGACGCTCGCCTGGCGGCCGTAACCCTGGCCGCGGTGGAGGCTGCCGAGCGCATCCTGGACCTAGGCTCATACCGGACCGGCGTTATCGAGCGCGTGTACCGGGTGCGGCAAGCCGGTTGGGACCGCATCTATCCCGACACCGATCCCGGGAGCCTTCATCCCGCCGGACGCGCCCTGGCCGACCGGCGGGCGGGCGAGGCCTGGTACGCCATGCGACACATGGAGCTGGCCGATCTGGCTTTTTATCTGTCGCCGGACCGCCTTGACCCTGCCGCCCCGCTGGACAGCATGGTAGAATACGCCCAGAATCTATGGGACCTGGCCAACCGTCTGATGGGGGGCGTTATCAGTGGCCGTGTGAACGTGCGGCCCATACGGGCACGCATAGCCATTGGCCCTGCCCTGGACCTGTCGGGGCGCATGGCCGCGTACGAGGCCGATCCCCGGACTGCCGTCAGACAGGCCGGCACCGACTTGAAAGACTTGTTCCTACTGGACGCGCAAGGAGCACACACATGAGCGATTTCCCTAAAACCGGCAGCAAGGCCGCGGCGCGCGGGCAAGCCGCCAGCACCAGCCGCCTGCCCCTGGGCGTCAAGCTGGGCTTTGGCGTGGCGGACCTGGGCGGAAACCTGTTCTTTACGGCCATGGGCTTCTGGACCCTGTTCTTCCTGACGGACGTGGTGGGCATAGCGGCGGCCGCGGCCGGAGCTATCTACTGGGCAGGGAAGCTGTGGGACGCGGTGACGGATCCCCTGACCGGCTTCATATCTGACCGCACGCGCACCCGCTGGGGAAGGCGCAGGCCCTTCATGCTATTTGGCGCGGTGCCCCAGCTCCTCGCCATGTGGCTGTTCTTCACCAAGCCGCCGGTGTCGTCTCCCTGGCTGGTAGCCCTGTGGAGCGGCCTTGCCCTGTGCCTGCTCAACACGGCCTTCACCATCGTCAACATACCCTACGGCGCCCTGACCCCGGACCTGACGCCAGACTACCACGAACGCACCAGCCTGAACGGCTACCGTTTCAGTTTTGCCATCCTGGGCACCATGCTGGGCGCCGTGGCCGTCCAGCCCCTGGTCGGGCTGTTCCCCAGCCAGGCCCAGGGCTTCTCGGCGGTCGGGCTGATATTCGGCGTGGTCATGGCGGTAACCGCCCTCATCACCGTGTTCACGGTCAAGGAAGGCGACCATTCGTCGACCCCCGTGCCCAAGGAAGGGTTCTTTGAGACCTTCATGGTGGTATTCAAGAACAAGCCCTTTGTCGTCCTCATAGCCACCTACGGCCTCAACCTGGTGGGCATAGCCTTTGTGGAAACCATACTGGTGTACTATTTCAAGTGGCTGTACAGAGACGAGGGCGCGACCAGCATAGCCATGCTGGTACTGCTGGTGGTTGCCATGCTGGCCATACCGGTATCCGTGCTGGTATCCAAGCGCATAGGCAAGAAGCGGACCTACCAGATCAACTTTGCCATCCTGGCCGTGACCTGCCTGGTCATCTTCTTCCTTGGGCACCGCCTGGGCATGACCTTCTTCTACGCGATGATGGCCTTTGCGGGAATCGGCCTGGGCTTTGGCTACGCCCTGCCCTTTGCCATGGTACCGGACACGGTGGAATACGACGCGGTGACCACGGGCAAGCGCAAGGAAGGCGCCTTCTACGGCATGTGGACCTTCATAGCCAAGGTCGGAACGGCCACGGCCGTGGTGCTGACGGGCCTCCTCCTGCAGTGGGCGGGCTACTCGGCCGATCTTGCGGCCCAGTCTGGCGCCACCCTGTCCATGATACGCTGGCTTATAGGCCCCATCCCCGCAGTGGTATTCATAGCGGCCATCCTGCTGGTTGAGCGCTACACCCTGGACGAGAAAACCTACCGGGCCCTGATGGATACCGAGGCACGGCAGGAGGCGGAAGGCAGGTGAGCGCCGCGTCGCGCCTGGCAGCCATCCTGTTCATGGATCTGGCCGGCTTTCCCGAGCTTCTGGCCGGAGACGAGCGCGGCGCGCTTATCGAACTGTCCAGGTACCGACAGACCGCCGGGGACGTCATTGCCGAGCACCAGGGCGAGCTGGTTGACGCCACGGCGGCCGAGTTGCTGGTGGCCTTCGGGAGCGCCGTGGCCGCCGCCCAATGCGCCCTGCATTTGAGCCTGGCGCTCAGAGCCGCCCCTGGCGAGGCGTCGCCGCCGCTCAAACCGCGCATGGGCCTGCACCTGGGTGAAATCTGGCAGGAAAGCGGCAGGGTGTTCGGCAACGGCGTCAACATAGCAGCTCGCGTCATGCAGGTTGCGCCTCCGGGCGCCCTGCTGGCCTCCGAGGACCTGTACAGGCAGATCGAGTCCAAGCTGGACCTGGACGCGCGCCTGGCGGACTGCCCCCAGCCCAAGAACATAGAGCGTCGGCTTGCCATCTACGAGATAGACACGGGTTCGGGTTTTCTGGCTGGCGCTCATGACGGGCGGGACATGCCCACGGCCGAACCCGCCGAGCGCCTACCGCGCGAAGTCCCGGCCGCGCCGGACCCTGGCAGCCCGGCCGCCTCACGGCCGAGCGCTATGGGAAGCGAACTGGGGCGGTCCATCAAACAGCAGGTCATGGATGCCCTGTCCCGGAACCTGGACATCAGCATCAGCCTGGGAAGCGGACAGGCGCCTCGGCCGCCCAAGCCCGTCCCGCCCGCCAGACCTATGGTCCCCGACAAGCCGCAGAGGAGGCTGGATGCGGACACGGAGGGTTTGGCGGTGCACACAGGCACTGCCGCGTATAACCCCGAGGACAAAGCCCGCGCTCGCCTTGCGTCGGCAGTATCCAGCCTGGCCGTCAAGCTGTGCGTGGGAGCGGGCCTGGCTTACGCGTATGCCAGCACGGGCAGTATCTGGTACTTGCTCGGAACCGTGTTTATAGGGGTGTTGCCGGCCCTGTCCAGCGCCAAGAAGATCCGGACGGCCGTCAACGATATCCGGAGAAACCGGTTAGGCGGGAAATAGCCAGCTGGGCGGCGAGCGTCGTTCACATACCCAGGGGAAACAGGCTGCCCTGCTTGTCGCGCAGGCGCTCCTCAACCGTGTGCACGATGGCCTTGAAATCCCGGGAATCCTCGACAAAGTCCAGCCTGTCGCCGGGTATCACCAGCACGGGCGACAGGCTGAAACCCTCCACCCATTCTTGGTACAGGCGGTTGAGCCCGGCCAGATAGTCGTCTGGTATGGTTGCCTCGAACGCGCGGCCGCGTTTGGCTATGCGCTTTTGGAGGGTGGGCACCGACGCGCTGATGTACACAACCAGGTCCGGCGGGGGCAGCAGGGTGATCAGGGTACGGTACAGCCCGCGGTAGCTGTCCCAGTCACGCTGGCTCATCCTGCCCTGCTCGTACAGATTGCGCGCAAAGACCTCCGCGTCCTCGTAGATGGAGCGGTCCTGGACCACGGAGTACGGATCGTCCATCAATGCCCTGTGGGAGCGCACGCGGTGCGTCAGGAAAAAAATCTGCGACTGGAAGGCCCAGCGTTCCATGTCGGCGTAGAAGTCCTCAAGATAGGGATTCTCCGCCACGGGCTCAAAATAGGGACGGAAGCCAAGACGTTCCGCCAGCAGGCTGACCAGGGTGGATTTGCCGGCTCCTATGTTGCCGGCCAGGACGAGGTAGTTTTTCATGGTCTCTGCGGCCAGCATAGGCTGGCTCGGGCCTCAAGCACAAGGGCGGGAGACCGGCCGGCGCGACGAAGCTTTGATGCGGGCGCCCTGTTCTCAACCCGCTTTTGTGGCGGCCGTTTCCTTGTTCGCCCTGGCCAGACCGGCCACGTCCAGGATCAGCGCCACGGTCCCGTTGGGCAGGATGGCCGCTCCGGACACGCCAGGCAGATGGCTGGCCAGCTCTCCAAGGGGCTTGATGACCGTCTGGTAGCCGCCAATGAGGGCGTCAAAGGCCAAAGCAAGGCGCTTGCCGTACGCCACGGCCAAGACCATGGCCTGGCTGGGGCCGGGCGCGGATTTCCTTATCAGGCCGAAAAAGCGTTCTAGGTCCAGTTCCGGTACCAGTTCGCCGCGCCGCTCCAGTAAGCGTTCCCTGGCGGCCGGATCCGGACGGGGGCGTTCCCAGCACTCGGCCACGTTTGCCAGGGGCAGGACAAACAGCCTGCCTTCAAGCTCGGCCAGAAAACCGTCTATGATGGCTATGGTCAGGGGCAGATCGATGAAAAAGCGGGTTCCCCTGCCCTGCTCAGTGTCCACGGACAGGGACCCGCCCAGTCTCTCCACGGCCGACTTGACTATATCCAGCCCAAAGCCCCTGCCGGACACGGTGGACACGGTCTGGGCCGTGCTGAAACCGGGCTGGAACATGAACTGGAGGATGTCCTCACGGGACAAACGCGCTTCCCTGGCAGCCAGGCCAAGCTCCCGAGCCTTGTCCAGGATGCGCGCCGTGTCTATGCCGGGTCCGTCGTCCTCCACCATGATACGGACGGACGCCCCCTCATGGCTGGCCGACACGCGGACCGTACCTGAGCGCGGCTTGCCTAGGCGCTCGCGCTCGTCCGGTGTTTCCGTGCCGTGGTCCACGGCGTTCCGCACCAGGTGCAAAAGAGGTTCGGCCAGTCCGTCCACAATGGACTTGTCCAGCTCGGTGCTGCCCCCGTCTGTGACCAGCGACACCTTTTTGCCCAGGGCCTTGGCCATGTCGCGGACAGGACGGCTAAATCTGCTGAACAGGGTGTCCGCCGTAACCAGGCGCAGCTCCATGGCCGCCGACCTGAGTTCGCCCACCAAGCGCCGTATGCCCTCGCCCACGCTCTGGAGTTCGTGGTTGGCGGACTCTGCCGATATGCGCGTAAGCTGGGCCTGCATGGTCACCATCTCGCCGACCAGGTTGACCAGGGCGTCCAGTTTGGCGTCAGGAACGCGGACGCCCGGCTGATGCGCTTTTCTGGGAGAACCGGAATCGGCGGCCGCCTCTGGTTCCTGCTCAGCGTCGTCGATCGGCATGGCGCTTGCTCCCAGGCCAGGGCTAGTGTCGGCGTCGTCTCGAGCCTCGACAAGGGCGGCGTCCAGACGCTCAAGGCTGGCGTCGTCCAGCTTGTCTTCCGGCGGGACGGCCCGCTCCGCCTGGCCTTCGTCCATGTACGCGTTCGGTAGGGCAAGAATGGCCGCGCAACGGTCCTTGCACGCCAGCAGGGCGCCATAGGCCTCCTGCGACGGGAGCTTCTGCCCCGAGCGTATGGTCCCGAGCCGGGTTTCCAGCTTGTGCGCGTAGCGCTCCAGCGCGGCCAGGCCGACTATGCCGGACGATCCCTTGAGCGTATGGACGGCCCTGAAGAGCTTGTCAACCGCGCCCTGGTCGCCGCGCTCAAGGGCAAGAATGGCCTCTTCCATGGCGGCCAGTATTTCCTCGGACTCGGCGGCAAAGGCCGCGCGGATATCGCTCAGCACGAAAGGCCCGCCAGATGGGTATCCAGGGCGCTTTTGAGCCAGGGCAAGGACGAACCGCGCACCGTCAGCACCAGGTGTCCGTCCGCGTTGCCGGGGCCGAAGGAAAACACCGTTTTGAGCCCCAGCCGTACGTCTCCCCGTTCCGTGACCCCGGTTAGATTCGTCTCGCACCCCAGATAATGCGGCGCGGAAAAGGAACAAGAGCCTTTTAAGGCATCGGCCATGAACCCCACGCAGGAAACGAGCACCAGGTTGGACAGCTCCTCCACCAGATCCGTGATGATGCCGTCGGCCATGTCCAGCTCAAGGCCTATGACGCTGGCCATGGACAGGGCCTCGGACCTGTTCAGGAAGAAAAAGCCCTGGCCATGCAGGGGGCCAAAGAAATCCTGGCCGGCGGCTTCATAGCAACTGGCCGTGCCTCCGTAGTCGCGGAGAAACACGCCCAAGGTGCCGGGGTCCAGCTCCATAACCTGGGGTACGGACAGGCCCACCCTGCGGCCAAAAAGCTCGGCCAGCGAACGGGCCGACTTGCCCACGCCTATGTTCATGAACTCCTTGAGGCAGTCCAGCTCAAGCTCGTTGAACACGGCCACGGCGCTCTCCTACCCGCCAGCCTTGCCGAACCACGTCAGTACGGAAACCTTGTCCGCCGGCTTTCTGATCACCCCGGATACTCCCAGGGCGCCAAGTTCCTCCAGGGTGGACGCTTGGACGTCGGCGGTAATGACCACTACCAGCATGGTGGGGTGACGAGCGCGTATCTCCTTGAGCGTCTTGGCGCCGCCCATGCCGGGCATGGTCAGGTCCAGGTACACAAGGGCGGGCCGGTAGCCGCCGTCCAGCAGGGACAGGGCTTCCTCGCCGCTGGACGCCTCGCGGAAGGACGCGTCCGCGGTGGACAGGAAATTTTTTATTGCCATCCGGGCAACCAGGGAATCGTCGACTATTAGTATTTCGCGAGCCATTCCAAAACTATAGGAGGCCCACGCGGTCCTGTCCAGTTTTTCCGCCATGCGGCCGCGGGTATGGCGTCGCGAGTCCCGTCTGTCGTACTATGGTGGTATCGTCGTGCAGGACAAAGCTTGTCGCGCGACCCTTACAGGAGCCACCATGAAGAAAACCATCGTATGCGTAGCCATAAGCCTGCTCATGGCAGTCAGCGCCTGGTCCTGGGACGACCATGACCAGCTGACCCTTGCCGCCCTGTCCGGCCATGAGGCCGTGGGCGGAAGCGTGTTGGCCGAGGATCTGTCCGCCTTCCTGGAGGACACGGCCGCCGAGCTGGCCGAATTCCTTGATACGCTGGAGGAGCGTATGGCCTCCAGCCTGCCCGCGTACCCCCGCCGCCCCGACAACCTGGCCCTTGACCCAGCGTTACGGGCTGAGGACCTGGTGCTGTCGTTCATGCGGGCCATCAGGGTGAATCCCGACCGGCCGTTTGTCCTTTTTATCCAGCCTCCCGCAAACGGTTACCGCGACCCCGCCCTTGAGGACCTGCCCCTGGAGACAGTGGACGTGTTCAAGGGTCGCTTCCCCAACCAGCCTTTCCAGGCCCTAAGCGCGGGCCAGTCCGTACCTGCCTTGACCGTGGTCGCCACGGCGTCTGACGAGCCGGATTACGGCATGGACCTTGGCCTGTGGGACGACAACGGCACGGCCTACGGCGCCCGTTACGCGTTTGGTCCCCAGCCCTTTGGCAACCCGGCTCTGATATACGGCAGCCAGGCGCCTTTCCACATGACCTTTCCCCGGGAAGATCCCATAATCACGGCGGCCGCGCCCTTTGTGGGACGGGGTCTTGCGCACTACCGCGTGACCCTCTACACGGAGCTTGCCCGTTTCGCGTTCGCCCACGACCACGACTACTGGGGCTGGCGCTTTGCCGGGTGGGCCATCCACTACCTGGAAGACATGGCCATGCCCTACCACGCGCGACTCATGCCGGGCAAGGGCACCCTGGGCATGCTAACCCTGTACGGACTGGGCACACAGGCCGACATAGACGGAGCGGTGGTGCTTCTGTCCAACCGGCACATGTTGCTGGAGGACTTCCAGTATCGCCTGACGTCCAACCTGGCCGGCAATCCTGCCCTGGCCACGGCCCTGGCGGAGGGCTCGCAGCGCCCGGTAGCCTGGCGCGACTTTTTTGCCTATGACGTGGCCGCTGCCGCCGCGTACAAGCGCGGTCCGGCCATAGACAGGCTCATCGTGAAGGCTTTTCCCGAGCGCTACAGCTCCGATCCAAGCTACGATTTCGGAGCTGACCCCGACAAACCCCTGTACGACAGCCTTGCGGCCGCCCGCTCAGCCCAGCCCGATGCAGCCGCGAGCCTGGAAACCAGCCTGGTGGACATCATGCGGGACGTGGGCGACTACGTGCGCGCCTACGTGGACTACGTGAGCGACCCCGACGCAGTCCTTGGGGCGCGGCGTGCCCCGCTGGACCTGCGCCTTCCCGCCTATGGCCTCTTCCTGGCCGCCGTGCTTGCCCTGCTGGTCATCCTGGTGGCGGCGGGCGTCAGAGGCGTACGGCGCGCCATGGCCACGGGTCGGGGAAAATAAAGGCGACGCTCGTGCTCGTGGTGCCGCTTGAACCGGCCAGCGCGGAACTCCAGGTATCCAACTCGCGCTTCCTGTCCGAGCTGGCTCCCGCGGACAGCGTGGACGACGCCCGGGCCTTCATAGCCGGGCGCAAGGCCGCGTATCCGGAAGCCACGCACCACGTGCCGGCCTTTGTGGTGGGCGGGGGCAATTCCGTGGTCGAGTTCTGCTCTGACGACGGCGAGCCGTCAGGCACGTCCGGCCGCCCGCTCCTGGCCGTGCTCAAGGGCTCAGGGCTGGGCAACGTGGTGATCGTGGTGACGCGCTGGTTCGGCGGAACGCTTCTGGGCACCGGGGGCCTGGTCAAAGCGTACTCGGAGGCAGGAAAGCTGGCCCTTGCCTCGGCCAGGCGGGCAGTGCTCAGCCCGTCCATACGCGTCGCCTTCAACCTGCCCTACCACCTGTACGAACGGGCGCGCCAGCTGGCCGACGGCTCGGGAGCTCAGGTCAGGGCTGAGACCTTTCTGGAGGATGTGGGCATGGAACTCGAGGTGCCCGTGGACGCCTACCCGGCTCTTGAGTCCAGGCTTACGGAACTTGCCTCCGGAGCGCTCCAGCTACGGGACCTGGGCAGGGGCGTCTTGAGGATAGCGGAACAACACCCCCGATAAAGAGCGTCAGCGCCTGGCCAGCACGCCCCACACATCCGGATCCTCCTGGCCCAGGCGCCAGAAGCCCACCTTGTCCACGCCGCGCTCGCTGAAGGCGAAAGCCCGGCGGCGGGTGGACACCGCGTCGTCAAAATACATCACGTAATTGACCGTCTCGGCAAAACGAACGTAGGCCACGCCCTCGCGGTCCCTGGACGGCCACAGGCCCCGCTCGCCGAGCACGCGCTGGGCGCTTGAGTACTTGTACGCGCCCGCCGGATTCCGGTCGGCCCAGGCACGGCCGTAAAACGGCATACCCATGATGAGCTTGCGCGCGCCCACGGCCTGGACGGCCCACTCGGCCACCTTTGCTGCCCAACTGATGGACGCCACGGGCCCGGCGGCGCTTCCGCTCCAGTGCTCGTCGTAGCTCATCACAAAGACGCGGTCGGCTATGGCTGCTATCTTGGCGTAGTCGTACGCGTCCGCGTATTTCCGGGTACGGGCAGGCACGCACACGCTCAGGATTTTTCTGCCCAGTTTGGCCTTGAGCAGTTTCAGGAACTCCAGGTAGGCGGGCCCGTCGTCGGCCCGCATGTTCTCAAAGTCTATGTTGACGCCGTCGTAGCCCGAGGCCGCCGCCACAATGTCCTTGAGCAGCCGGTCGCGCAAGGGGTAGGCCTTGTTGAGCACAAAGTGTATCAGCGCCTGGTTGGACACCTCGGCCACCACCAGGTGCTTTCGCGCCTTGACGGACGCCAGATTCTTGACCGGAGGCGCCCCGTACAGGACGCCTTTGCTGGATATGGCCGCCGAGAAATACGCTATGTCCGTTATGGGAGCCGACGATGTGAGATAGCGCTCCTCGCCGTGCATGAGATAGGCCCATATCTCGCCGAAGGGCACCGGATCCAGAACCATCTCTCCGGCCTCCGCAGCAAAGCGACGCGTAAAGGCTGTCCGCTCGGTGGGGAGCACCTCGGGTATGGGATAACCCCGCGGATTGGTGTCCGCGCCTGAACCTGCGGAATCCGCGGTCAGTACCGGCGCCAGCATCACGGCGGCTAGGATAGTCAGTGCTGCAAAGGTTGTTCGGCGTCGCATGGGCCCTCCCCTTCAAGTGTCGGCCGGCGTATCACCGGCCTTGACACTGGGCAGGCGGCGATACGCAGCTTAGGACCCGGACTTTTCGCGTTTCTTCTTGACGTCCTCGGCCTTGCGCGCCACGCGGTTCCACACGGCCGCCATGCCCATGGCCTTCTTTACAGCGCTCAGCGTGGCGCGTGCCTCCTCCCGCATGCGGAGGGTGCCGTCGTATATCACCTCGTCGGCCAGGCCGGACTGGCTTTCGTAGCGCGCGCGCCGCTCCCGGATGGGATCCAGGAAGGCGTTGATGGCTTTGGCCAGCTTTTCCTTGACCTCCACGTCTCCCACCGTGCCGGCGCGGTAGCGGGCCTTGAGGTCCTCCACCTCGGCCTTGTCCGGGTTGAAGGCGTCGTGGTACTGGAAGACGGGGTTGCCCTCCACGGTGCCCGGTATGTCGGCGGACACGCGCTTGGGGTCGGTGTACATGGACATAACGCGCTTGTGCACGGTCTTCTGGTCGTCCGACAGGAAAATCGCGTTGTTGAGGCTCTTGGACATCTTGGCGTTGCCGTCCGTGCCCACCAGGGAACCGTACTCGGACACCATCACGTCCGGCACGGGGAGCGTGTCGCCGTACAGGTAATTGAAGCGGCGGGCTATCTCCCGGGTGATCTCCACGTGGGCCACGTTGTCCTTGCCCACGGGCACCAGGTGGGCGCGCGGGAGCAGGATGTCCGCGGCCTGGAGCACCGGATAGGCCAGGAGCCCCAGGGGCATTTCCTCAATGCCGGCGCCCTGGGCCATTTCCTTGAGGCTGGGTATGCGCGACAAGCGCGGCACGGTGACCAGGTTCTGGAAAAACAAAGACAGCTCCACCACCTCGGGCACCGCCGACTGCAGGTAGATGACGCTCTTGGCCGGGTCTATGCCGCAGGCCAGGTAATCAAGCACGGCCGAGCGCACGTTGTCGGGCAAGGCCTCTATGTTCTCTTTTTCGGGCTTGGTTGTCAGCGTGTGGAGGTCGGCGATGATGAAGAAGCACTCGTACTGGTCCTGCAGTCGGACGCGGTTGGCCAGACTGCCCACGTAGTGTCCCAGGTGCAGTTTGCCGGTGGGCCGGTCGCCGGTGAGTATGCGTTTGCGTTCCATGATTCAGCTCCGGATGTCGGGGTGCGTGGCCGCCTGTGGCGGCGGCCGGCCGGAAGTACAGGGGCGGGTCGCCTCGCGGGGTTCCGTCAAGCCCCGTCGCCGCCAACGGCGGCGCGCGAACCCGCCGGTCGCCAGGACCAGGCTTCCTTGAGGATGGGTCGCGCGGGGCGCGTTGACCGCGGGAATATCGGCTTCATGCCGGCAAGTCTATCGAAAAACCGGCCGGCTACGCAAGCTCGGCCGCCCGTCATGCCCCGGTCTTGGCCCTGAGCTTGGCGGCGAACTTTTCCGTGTCTATGATCGCCCGCACATGGGTGCCCTCGCCCACGAGCTCGACCTCGTCGCGCGCTTCCACCTTGAAGGTGAGCATCCTGCCGTCCACTTTGACAAGCTCGGCGCTGGCCGTGACGCGCATGCCCAGGGGCGTGGCCGCCAGGTGCCGTATATCCAGGTGGTAGCCCACGGTGGCCATGCCCGGACTCAGAAGGTGGTCCACCGCGTTCAGGGCGGCCTCCTCCATGGCCAGCACCATCATGGGTGTGGCGTACACCGGCACGCCGCCCGAACCCAGATGCCTGGCCGTGAGCTCTTCGTCCACCACCAGGCTGCGCTCTCCACGGATGCCCGGTTTCAGTTCTTCCATCGTCTGTCCTCCGCGTCGTCCAGTGTGTGCAGTATGGCTTTAAAAACCCGGCTTTTGGAAACGCGCCGTGTTGCCTTGGCCAGAAAAACATACCATACTTGGAGAACGCCCACCAAGGCTACAAGCGTCCAACCCGGCTTGCCGTCCCGGGCGAGTCCACGCATACCGCCGCCCAGGAGAGTCCATGTCAAAGCCCGTCGAATGGTTCCTGAAACCTTTCCTGAAACGCTACGAGCAGGCTGATATACGCACCCGGAAAAAAGCCAGGCTACTCGTGCCCGTGGCGGCGGTGATAGGCGTCTTTGCCGTGATCCTCAGCGCGCTCATGCTGCTTACGGGCGCGGGCATGGTGGCCGCCATGCTTGGCGCGCTGGCCCTGTTCTGCGTGGCCGTTTTGTTCCTTGTGGCCCGCGGGCGCTACCAGCTGGCGTCGTCCCTCTTTCTCTACGGCCTGTGGCTGGTCATGCTCCTTGCGATTTGGGGCGACGCGTACGACAGCGTGTACGAATGCTACGTGTTCGGCACGCTCGGCTGTTTCCTTTTGATCACCGCCGGCCTCATGGCCACCCAGCGCGTCCACATCTGGATTCTGACGGCGCTCAACCTGGCGGCCATTGCCATACTGTACCTGAGCGACGGTATCCACAGCGCCAGCGAGGGCGGAGCGGTCACGACCCTGGCCATACAGTCGCTGGGCACCAGCGGCGTGCTGGTGATCATAGGCGGCCTGTTCACGTCCTCGGCCGTGCATATGCAGGCGACGCTCGTGGACGAGTGCGTGAAATCCTCGGAAACGGCCGCCAGCCAGTTCAGGTCCATGTCGGACGCCGTCCAGCGCTCCCAGGACGAGGCCGTAGAACTTGGCGCCAGCCTTGCTGAAACCGCGGACGCCCTGTTCGCCGCCGCCAAGGAACTGAACGCGGTGGCCGAGGAGGAATCGTCAGCCGCCGTGGCCTTGGACCAGGCGCTGGCCCTGAGCGCCACCAGCGAGGACGAGGTTGCCGGAGGCCAGGAGCGCCTGATAGCCACCCTGGGCGCCTATTCCACCCAGGTGCTTGAAGCCAGCGCTGCCGTGTCCCAGATGATACGCTCCCTGCGCGAGCTGGCCGACGCCGCCGGCTCCCGGAGCGCCGGCATAGAGGCCCTGACTGCCCTGGCCCAGGACGGCGACAAGCGCATAGCGGACGTCAACGGCTCTATAGACGGCATCGTCAAGGCCACCGAGCGCATGGAAGAGCTCAACACCCTGATCGGCGACGTGGCCAACCGCACCAACCTCTTGGGCATGAACGCGTCCATAGAGGCGGCCCACGCGGGCCTGGCTGGCCGTGGCTTTGCCGTGGTCGCCGGAGAGATACGCAAGCTGTCGGAGGAGACGGCCCGGGGCTCGGGCGACATATCCAAGCTCCTGGCCAACACGCGGCAGGCGGTCGAGCTGGCCTCGGGAGCCGGATCGGACACGGGCGCGTATTTCGGCAAGCTGTCGGCGGAACTCAGGGAAGTGGCCACCACGCTCGGCGGCCTCCTTGGCAAGCTGGAGGAGCTGTCGGCGGGCACGGAGGAAATCAGCGGCACCATTGAGGGGTTCGGGTCGCTGGCCCAGACGGCCACAACGGCCGCCGAGCAGGCGTCTGTATCCATGCGCCAATCGTCCGGCCGGACCGCCGAGGCGCGCCGCGTGGCGTCCGGCATCCGCGAGGGAGCGGGAACCA
The DNA here is from genome assembly GCA_016928955.1 of Spirochaetales bacterium. Lineage (GTDB taxonomy): Bacteria > Spirochaetota > Spirochaetia > Treponematales > UBA12059 > JAFGJV01. Next base: position 87,973 of record JAFGJV010000014.1, on the reverse strand, counting down.
TATCGGCTGCCTGCGCGGGGCTCCTCAGCCGCGCCGAGACCCTCCAGCGGCTCGGACGTCAGAACATGGACATGATAGACCGCCTGCGCGCGGGCCTGACGGAAGGCGGGAAATAGACCAGGGTCGGCACAACCCGCGGGTTGCGTAACCTTACACGTACAGGTCTTTGATAAGAGACCGCTGTTTGCCGCCCTTGGCGCCGGCCAGTACGCGGACGGCCTGCCCTTCCGCGAGCGCGCGCACCTGGGCGGATGCGTGCACCGCGTTTTTTGCGCTCCGTCTCTCTCCGTCCACCTCATAGCTGTACTGAACATGCCCCCGGTCGCGGTACAGCGACAGCCCGGTAACCACGCCCTGGCATTCCGCGGCCTTTGTCACAAAACGCTCCAGCCAGGCTACCCTGGCCACGTGCCCCACAAAACCCGCCAGCATCATGACCGCAAGAACAACCTGCAGTACGACCTGATCGGCTTCTTTAACCCGCACCAGGCCCCGCGTCTTGGATACCGTGTAGCCCGTGGCCAAGGAGACCACAGCCATGACCAGGACCACCCCCACCAACACAATGGAAACAAAGGCCCCAAAATCGTTCAGTACCGTTTTTCTGTAGCGTATGACCATATCCCGTCCTGTAGCGTCGCCCAGACGCGTTTCATAAAAAAACCGCCCGCTCATGCGCAACGAACGGGCGGCTGTGTATCAGATTTCTTTTACCTGTCCTGCCGAGGCAGCACCGGCCTGACCACGGGGTCGGATCCCGGAGCCAGCTCGGGCACGCGGATTTCCGCCGCCTGGGCTCCGGCCGGGAACCTGAAGGTTTCCCTATACTCGGCGCCCGAGGGCAACACCAGACTGATCGTGTGCTTCCTGGCGCCCTTGACCATGATCTCGGTGTACGCGCCTTCCCGCACCCTTACCGGGGATTTCCCGTCTATCACCACGCTCAGCATGGTCGGCTTGGATAGATCCGTGTTGTCTATGTACAACGGGTAGCCTTTGCCAGCCCCGTACGCCCACACGGCCAGGACCAGGTACACCACTGCCAGAGTGATTTTGACCACCAGCGAACGCAGGTTCATGCGACACCTCCCGCGGCCGCCTGGGCTTCCGCGCTCATGCGGAGTCCCGCCCGGGCTAGGTCGGCTGCCCGTTTGTTTTTCCAGGCGTGCAGTACCAGGGCGGACGCTATGATGCCGTAATTGATGAAGTCGCTCATGTACTGCCCAACCATGGCGGACTTGAACAGGGCCTTGCCGGCCAGCGGGGTGGTTATGTAGAGGGCATGCACCAGGAACACGCCTATGAATACGTTCTTGATGGATGCCTTGCTGACCGTGGCGCCTCCCACCAGAATGGCCGCCGCCGCGTAATATCCGGCCTGACGCTGGCTGGTGTAGGTGAACATGTTGCCGAGGTTCTGCAGGTAGATGATCTGGCCGATGCACGCCAGCACGGTGGATATGACGATGGCCAGGATGCGCGTGCGGTCAACGTTGATACCCGCCGCGTGGGATATGCCCTGCTCCTGGCCTATGGCCCTCATGTCCTGGCCGAGCTTGGTGCGCCTAAACCAGATGATGAACAGACAGAGCACGGCAATCACGGCAAAGGTGACCACGGGTATGGAGAAGGGCCCCACCTTCAGGCTGACGATCTTGTCCAGGCCTCCGCGGACCGACTCGAGCGCCAGCGTGTTGCGCACGCCGCCGCCGTCTATCTGCATGACCTGGGCCGTCCGTATGGGTATCAGCCAGCCCATGATGTACAGCCCGAAGAACTGGTAGATGCCGTCCATGAAATAGCCCAGGATGAACCCGGTGACCATCTCTCGACCGCGCGCGCGGTTGAGCACCTGCCCTGAGAACCATCCCAGGCCCACCGACAGGGGTATGCCCACCAGCGTGGCCAGGATAAGTCCCTCCGTGCCCATGATGTTGTGGTCCACGGCAAAGATCAGCCCTATCTGGCCGGCCGTTGCGCCGAGCACCATGGCAAAGTTGATGCCCATGCCGGCCATGATGGGAAGTATCAGCGCGAACACCAGGAATGAGCTGCGGGCAAACCTGTCTATCAGGTTACTGATGATGTAGGACCCCGACAGGCCTGAAAACGGTATGGCTATGATGGTGATGGTCAAAAAAATGAGCGTGACGATATTGTCGGCCACGAAACTCTTGACGTTTCTCATTTTGCCACCTTGGTCTTTCTGGTCAGGGCGTAAATGATCATGCCGTTGGTCACGATGATCCTTATCACCTCGGACAGCTCGTTCTTGAGCACGTTGTTGATGACGGACGGCGTCATGGTGAGTATGCCCTGGAACAGGAAGGTTCCCAGCACCACGTTGACCATGCTGGCCTTGGTCACGGACGCGCCGCCTATGAGCAGGGCAGACACGGCCGGAAAGGCCATGAACAGGGGCGCGTCGTATACCTGTACCCAGCCAAAGCTCTGCTGGTAGGCCAGGATGCCTATCCCGCCGAGTACGGTGGACACCACCGTGCTCACGGTACGCATGCGCTCAACGGACACGCCGCTGGCCCGCGCAAAGTCCGGGTTGGACCCCACGGCCGTCATGGCGGTGCCCGTGCGCGTGCGCATGAACACGTAGACAAAGAACACGCACAGTCCGACGAAGAGCAACAGGCCTGTCGGAATCGGGGTACCGCCTATGCTGAACTGTCCAAAGTTGTTCAACAGCTTGCCCCAGTAGTCCTCCAGCGCGATGCTCCGCCTGAGGCCCTCGCCCGCGTAGCCCATGACCAGGTCGGCCTTGTTGAAGGGCAAGACCAGCCAGAGTATGGAGAACAGCATGACGGCCGAGAAGCCCACGTACATTGCTATGGTCATCTCCTCGCCCTTGACGTTGTTGAGGAGCTTGCCGTACAGGTAGCCGAATATGACGCCGAACACGATGGTGATGAGGATGGCCACCAGGAGGCCAGTCAGGCCGGTAAGACCGAGCTGCATCGTGATGGTCGATCCAAGGAGGCCCGCCAGGATGCCGATTGGCAGGCCGAAATTCAGGCCGCAGCCCGACTGGACCATGGGGACCAGGGCCAGCACCATGATGGCGTTCTGGCCAAAGCGGTTGAGCACGTCCCCGATCGAAGCGCCCAGGTCCACGCCCACGATAGGAGCCGCGACGAACAGCGACAGCAAGAACAACGCTATGATGATGCGCGGCCAGCCGAAATCCGCAATGAAGGTTTTGATGGAACTCATGCGGCGTCTCCGTTCTTGCCCGCGCCCAGGCCGGACATGAGCAGGCCGAACTGCGCCACGTCGGCCGTGGGCGGCAGGATACCCGCTATCTTGCCCTCGTCCACGATGGCCACGCGGTGGCAGATTGAGCGGAGTTCCTCCAGCTCGCTGGATATCATCACGATGGTCATGCCGTAATCGCGGTTGTAGGCACGGAGGGTTTCCAGCACGATGGCCTTGGCGCCCACGTCTATGCCCCGCGTGGGTTCCGACACAAAGAGCAGCTTGGGCTTGAGCGCAAAGGCCTTGGCCAGGCAGATTTTCTGCTGGTTGCCGCCGGACAGCTCCTTGGCCCTCTGCCTGGGACCCGTGCAGCGTATCTCAAGCGACTCGATGTATTCCAGCGCGAGCGCCTTCATGGACTTCTCGTCGCGGACGGAGAACAGGCCTCCGAGCACCGGGATCAGGTGCTGGCGCTTGGCTTGCATCGCGGTGAACGCTATGTTCCACTCGAGCGACTCGTCCAAGAGCAGACCCACTCCGCGCCGGTCCTCACTCACAAAGGCTATGTCCGAATTGAGGGCTGCGTGGGGATTGTTCAGGATCACGTCCTGCCCGCCCACGGTCACCTGGCCGCCGGCGGGGAACAGGCCCATCACGCCGTTGGCTATGCCCAGCTTGCCCTGGCCTGCCAGGCCGCCTATGCCAAAGATCTCGCCCTCCATGACCTGGAACGACACGTCACGGACCGTCTCGCCCGGCATGTCCACCCACAGGTGCTCCACGTTAAGGTATACGGAATCCTTGCACACCGACAGGTGCGCGGCTTTGGTCTTGACGTCGCGGCCCACCATCCAGGCCGCTATATCCTGGACAGACACGCCGGCCACCGGCACGTCCTTGACAATCTTTCCGTCCCTGAGCACCACGATCTTGTCCGCCACCTTGGTGATCTCATGGAGGCGGTGCGATATGAAGATGATCGATATGCCCTGGGCTGCCAGCGCCCTCATGGACGACAAAAGCACCTCGGCTTCCGTCTCCGTGAGCACCGCCGTGGGCTCGTCCAGCACCAGGAGCTTGACGTTTTTGCGGTCTATCTCCCGGGCTATCTCGGTGAACTGCTTGTGGCCCACCGGCATCTCGGACACCAGCATGTCGGGATCCAGCTTGACCCCGAGCGTGTGTATGGCCTTGACCGCGCGCTCGCGCATGGTCACCCTGTCCAGCACGCTCATCCGTTTGCCAAAGATGTCGCAGGCAAAATTCGTTTTGAGCGACTCGCGGTTCAGGGCTATGTTCTCCGTGGTGCTGAAGCCCGGAATCAGGGAAAATTCCTGGTGCACCATACCGATGCCGGCGTCCAGGGCGTCAAAGGGCGTCTTGAACGCCACCGGCTGGCCGTCCAGCTCTATGGTTCCGTTAAAGCCGCCTGTTTCGGCAATGACCGGCATCCCGAACAGTATGCGCATCAGCGTCGTCTTGCCGGCGCCGTTCTCGCCGACCAGTCCGATTATCTGGCCTCGGTCCAGATCAAACGAGATATCCTCAAGGACCACGTTGCCGTAGAACTCCTTGGATATCCCGCGTAAGGATAAGAGGCGGGTTCCCGTGGACATGCTACCACCTTTGTTTGGAAGACTTGACCGGATAGGCGCCCGGGCGGAAGGCTCACGCCCAGAGGCGCGCGGACGACCTATCATACGTCCTCTTGCCTGACTCGTCAAACGCGATTGGACAAAGTGAGCCCGGCCTCGTCGGTTCGTTCGGGCGCCACTCTGAAAAAGGCGCGCCCCGTGGGGGAGCGCGCCTTTAGCACCTCACAGTATCTCAGGCGGGACCAAAGCCCCGTGCATTAGTTGTTGACCGAAATCTCGTAGTACTTCGGATCGATGGCCTGCGCGGTGGTGGGAAGGTAGCCCTGGCCGAACACGTAGGTGTCCATGAACACCAGCATGTGGTTGGAGGCCTGCTGCCCGGTCAGCGCGTTCACGTAGGGACCGGACGCCCACTTGGCTCCGGGGGTGAACTTGGCAAACGAATCGTTGAGCGACGCTTTGTCGCCCAGCTGGGTCTCGCCGGCCAGGATGCGGCGGGCATACTCGCCCAGGCCCGCGGTCACGGTAAAGCCGTAGCTGTAGGCCCAGGTGCCAAAGCGGCCAGCGCCGCCCTTGGCCACCACGGATTCCTCAACCTTCTTGAGGATCTTCTGGAAATCGCCGGCTTCGGCGGTCAGGTCCAGGCCCAGGGCTCCGGGATATCCCATGAGGGGAGAGGGCAGGTCGGCTTCCACAAAGTAGCCGCCGTACGCGAACAGCTGCTTGAGCAGGGGCTCGGTGTGGGCGTCGTTGGTGCAGAAGAAGGCCGTTTCCTCGCCGTACTTCTCGATCCACTGGGGCATCTTCTCAAGGATGTACTGCTGAGCGCCGGCAACGCCGACCTCGCTGGTCGGATCGGGGGCGGTCTCGAAGATGAACTGCATGCCCAGGTCGGTGCAGGCCTGCTCCATGATCAGCCGGCGGAGGCCGAGTGTCTCATAGGACATGTGGCGGGGGAAGGAGATGTGCACAAAGGCCTTGGCGCCCATCTGCTTGGCGGCCCAAATGATGGTATAACCGCGGCTGATGAAGTCGCTGTTGATGGCCATGTCGGCGACTTCCTGGATGACGGGCGGATCCTCGTGGGGCTCGCCGGCGAACAGGAGAATGTCGGGGCGCTTCTCGCGCACGCGCTTGAAGGCTTCCGCCGTGCCCGGCACGGCCTGGTTCACGATGATGGCCTTGAGCTTGGCATCGTCGGCCAGAGACAATATCTGGGAGATGGTGGTGTCCATCTGATCCATGAAGTTGTCGGGGTAGGTCAGGTGGGTGATCATACCGCCGGTCTTGGAGTCGCCATAGAGCTTGATGAGCTCCTCGGCGCCACGCAGGTCATCCTCGGACTGGGAAACCGAACCGGTCACCACACCAATGTGGAAGGGGGCCGAGTCGGCGTCCGCGCCTTTGGAACAAGCGGCGAACACGAGCAGAACCGCGGCCAGAAGCGCGGCAAGCTTCAGTATCCGTTTCATGTATCCTCCTTTGCCTTTTCCGGGCAATGGGAATCATTGTACCCCATCGCCAAAAGTCGTCAAGGTGCCGCGAGGCATCATTCGTCTTTTTCTTGAATCGACGCTCGTGTACGCCCGTCTCAGCCATCCTTCCGGGCGCTAGGCAGGTATCCGCGGCCGGCCAGGTACGGATCAGAGGATATCATGAGATGGCCGCGGGCCCGGATGCCAGAGTCCGGGTCCAGGTACGGCTCAACCTTCCATGAGCCGGCCGGCCATACCGAGCGCAGGGACGCGGCCAGAGCGTCGCCGTCGCGCAGGCCGTCCCCGCGGTCCAGGGCAAGCAGTGTGTGCCGAACCAGGGCGGCGGCCACCGCGTCAGGAGCGTCGCCGGGCCAGAACAGCATCCGGCCGACGGAAGCGCGCTCAAGCGCCAGGGTGTCTGCCGCCTTGGGCGCGTCCAGGTAGTTTTGCGCCTGGCCGTAGCGCTGGCCCCAGGGCAGGGAAGCGCCTTCTATATAAAGGCTGCCCGTTTCCATGGCCGCGTCCGCCAGGGCCCGGGCCAGCCACGGGTGGTCCGGGATGACAGCCGTGCCCGGCTCGAGCGCTTGAAGCAGCCCTTTCAGCGCGGCGGCGTCGAACTGTCCTTGGGGACCGATATCCACGTCAGCCGTGCTCAGGGCCAGGCCCGAAGAAGCCAGGGCGCCCCGGCGTGAGTCGCGTTCCCAGGTGGGCGACTGGTCCTTTTTGCCGACCAGCAGTATGGACGATGCGTCGAGCAGGGCAGCCGCCCTACCGGCTGCTTTGGACCGCGCGGCCCAGTCCAGATCGACGACCAGGTCGGCAAAAGCCTCGAGCGCGAGCGTGTCGTCAGGACAGCCGCCCGCCACGATGACGATATCGTCGCGCGCGGCGCGTATAGCCTCAAAAAGGCCGGAGCTGCCCTCGGGCGCAGACGGAACGACCACGGCCCGGGTGGCCGGATCGGACACGGCCTCCATGACGCGGGCCCAGGCGTCGTCGCCGGCATCCAGGGAGGACTGGTCGTGGTACACCAGCTCCAGGCGGCCCTGGTAGCTTCCCGGGGCCTGGCTGAAGTCTCCGGGTACCAGGGCCAGAAGGACATAGTCGCACTGGTCCGGATCGCGCTCAGCTCCGTCCGCCGGGCGGTCAGCCGGCACGCAGGCCAAAGCCACCAGGACGGCCGCCAGGAGCGGAATGAGCACGCTCAGCACGGTGCCCGAGCTTTTCAGTACGCGCGTTGTCGATCCAGCATCCATGTCCACCCTCCGTGCATGCTTCCCGGCGCGCACAAGCCGCCGCCCGGAATCCAGACTACCATATCGTGCCCGGTCGGCGTCCAGCTAGCTCCCGGAGGCGTTTTACCGCCGGAAACCCGCAGGGACGCCGCGCAAGAAAGTCCGCTTTGCAAGCCGGGCCTCATGGAGTATCATGGACCGGCGAGGTTCGCATGAAATTTCTTCCGCGGCGGTATCTGGAGGAATTCTTTCTCTATTCCAGCCAGTTCGTCTTGTTCTTCATCATCATCCTGTTCACATCGCCGTCGGTCATCCGGCCCGCCAGCCTGCCCCTCGTGACGCTGACTGGCTTTCTGCTCCTGCAGATCGGCCTTCTGGCGCGGTTCGGCCACCGTCCCCTAGCTCGGTTCCTCTTCTCTTTCATGACGCCGTTCGGGTACAGCATCATGCAGTCGCTGTCCGGGCCCATACTGCCCCTGGACATGGCCAGCTTCTTCCTGTGGGCAACCGCCTTTTACCTGGGCGCCATCCAGGCGCTGGGACTCCTCTTCCACCGGAAATGGCCCAAACGCATCGCGGAGCTCTTCCTGACCCTCGGCACGGTGTTTACGTTCATCTTCTTCTATTTTTACCTGGATCTGCGGACGCACAGCGTGCACTCATACACGGACGGAACCTTGAGCTACGAGGGGCTGATGTCCGCCCTGGCCCTGAGCAACTTCCTGCCCGCCTTTGGCCACTTTGGCAGGTCAACGCAGAACATCTTCTTCATGTTCGGCGCGCTGATCTTCGGGCTGTTCCAGGTATCGGACAAGGTCAAACAGATATCGCTCAAGGCCAGGCTGGACTCCATATGCGCCATCGTTGAGCCGCCGCGGCCGGAGTTCACCGCGCGGGCCGCCCTGGCCAAGGGCGAGCGCCGGGACGTGGCCATCCTGTACGCCGACCTGTGGAATTTCACGCCCATAGCCGAGAAGGAAGGCCCGGCCGGCACCATATCCCTGCTCAACCGCTACTACAGCATGTGGGACGTTGTGGTGAGGAAGCACCGGGGCATTGTGGACCAGTTTGTGGGCGACACGGTGATAGCCGTGTTCGGCCTCATGGGAGAACCGGACTACGCGGACTCGGCCGTGGACTGCGCCCTTGATTTCCTCACCGAGTTCTCCTACCTCCAGGAGGACCTGGCCGAGCACCGCCTGCCCCTGATCAAGCACATAGGCATAGGGGTGCACGCCGGCAAGGTGGCCGCGGGGGAACTCACCTCGGCCAGCGGAGCGGCCCGGGTGGCCGTGGTCGGTGAGGCGGTCAACATGGCGGCCAGGCTGGATTCGCTCTGCCGCGAATTCAAACAGGACATCCTGGTGTCCGCGTCAGCGTACAAACTCCTCAGCCTGGAACGCCAGAGCCACCTCCAGGCCATGGGGGAAGTGCTTTTCAGGGGCAAGACCCAACCGCAGGCCGTGTTCGGCAGGAAATAAAAAAGCCGGAGGGCTGGTGCTCCCTCCGGCGAGCGTAGCGTCGCGCCCGTCAGGACTTGACCGCGAAACGTTTGACCTTTTTGGTGGTGGTCATCTCCAGGGGTTCTTCCAGGATGGTGATCTTGCCGATGCGCTGGTAGGGCAGCATGCTGGCGTTGACCTCGTCCACCACGTGCCTGATGCGGTCTTCCACGTCACCGTCCTCTATGTTAGCCCCGGACGAGCCGGCTTTCTGGTCGAACCAGTCCTTGCTGGGATAGATCAGGGCCTCTATGCCCTCGGACTTCTGCTTTTTGTCCAGCACATAGCCGCGGATCAGCACCTGCTCTACCTCGCCAAAGAGCTGGAACCGGTTCTCGATCTCCTCGGGGTACACGTTCTTGCCGCCCTCGGTGACGATCAGGTTCTTGGCCCGGCCCGTCAGGTACACGTAGTTGTCGCCGTCCATGTAGCCCACGTCGCCGGTGCGGAACCAGCCGTCCTCGGTGAAAACCTCCCGCGTGGCGGCCTCGTTTTTGTAGTAGCCCTGCATGACCATGGGACCTTTGACAATCAGCTCGCCGCGGCCGTCGTGGTCGGGGCTCAGCACGCGCATCTGCACCCGGGGAATGAGCTTGCCCACGCTGGTTTCCTTGTAGGCTTCCGTGGGATTGAGGGTCAGGATGGGGCTGGTTTCGGTCAGGCCATAGCCCTGCACAAAGTCTATGCCCAGCTGGTTGTATTTGCGGAACACGCTGGGAGCCAGGGGCCCGCCCCCGGATATGCATATGCGTATGGTCTTGAGGCTTGCCTTGTCCAGGACCGTGCCAAAGAGCTTCTTGCCCGGGTTGACCTTGAAGAATTTTTTGATCAGGCCCGACACCACCATCAAAAAGCCCAGGATGCCGCTCACCACGGGACCCTTGGCCTTGATGCCCCTCTGGATGCCCGCAAGCACCTTGTTGAACAGCAGGGGAACGCCCAGGAACATGGTCACCTTGGCTTCCTTGAGGTCCTTGAGGATGGCTGACGTGACCATGCGCTGCCCGAACACCACCTCCGCGCCCCTGGAAATAGCCTCAATGAACACCGCCAGCATGGTATACGAGTGGTGGATAGGCAGAAGGGCGTAGAACACGTCCGTATGGTACACGGCCAGGTTGGCCTGGGCCAGGAAGCAGTCGGACACAAAATTGGCGTGGGTGAGCATGACGCCCTTGGGCACGCCGGTGGTGCCGCTGGTGAACAGGATGGCGGCAAGGTCCCGCTCGACGGCGGGCTTGATGGCGGGCACGGCGCCCTTGGCTTCCAGGTCGTATACATAGTCGCCCTTGCCCTTGGCCAGGGACCAGCGCGCCTTCAAGCCCAGGCGCTTGGGATCCAGCTCGTCGAATTTTTCCCCGTCCACGAACATGGCCTTGGAGTCCGACGCCTTTATGATGTTCTCAATTTCCGCGTTGCTGATCTGGTAGTCAACGGGCACCACCGTGGCCCCCGCGAACATGATGGCCAGGTAGGCCACGGCCCACTCGGGTGAATTTTTGCCCGTTACCACCACATTGTCGCCACGCCCATAGCCCGAAGCCGCAAGGAAGGCGGCCAAGCGCTCTATCTTGGCCAAGGCCTGCGCGTAGGTCAGGGTCAGCCTGTCGGGATCGTACACCGTAAAGCAGGCCCGATCCGGATGCCGTGCCGCGGATATCCTGAACAGCTCGGGCAGGGTCGGCCATTCACCGCTGAAATGCGTGCCTTTATACTCGGCCAGAAAGTCCCAGGGCTCACCCTTTTTCATGCGCGCCTCCTCATCATGCGAGCTCGGGCCCGCCGTTCCCGGTTGGATATCCCGGCGGACCCGTGGAATTATCTATAAACGGGCCCAAATAGAACCCACCTTGGGCATTTTGACACACAACCCGCCTGGGTGGTTGCGAAAAAAACCAAATCAGCTCATTTTATGCGAGCACGGCACCGGATCGAGCCAGCCAGGCCCTGCCGACCGGGCGACCGCCGGTAACCAGCCGCGCGCGCGATTGTTGCCTGTGAATGGGACGGCTGCCGCGTGGGACCTTGAGCGTCGCCATCGACTATCGTACACGCGTGAAAAACCACTGGGAGCCCCTTAAAACTTCAGTTTTAGTGGGGTACCCGAGAAAACCGAACGTTTTCGGCCGAAAACGCCGGGATGAGCATGGAGAGCTACACGATGAAACGACTACGCGCCGGATACGCCGCCTGCCTACTTGCCTTCCTGTCAGCATCATGCGCCGGCTCGGCCAGCCTCGTGCTGCGCCCTGACCGCTCGGCGCTCATAGACGTCAGCGTACGCCTTCCCGCCCAGCTGGAGGCAAAACTGAGATCCCTGTCTGGCGTTCAGAGCGGCCCCCTGTTCAGCGCGGAAGCCGTGTCCGAAGGGGCGTCGGACAGCGGGCTGGTTGTCCGTTCGTCCAGGAACGAAGCGGCGGGCTACCAAGGATCCTTCACGGCGGCGGACCTGGACCAGTTTATCCGGTCGGCGGGCCTTGGCGGAGCCCTTACGGTCAAACGCGGGCCCGGCTGGGCTTCCCTGTCGCTCACCATAGACCGCGGCACGGCCCCGGCCCTGGTCAGCCTGTTCCCTGGCCTCGACCAGGATCTGTTGGAGGCCCTCCAGCCGCCCGCCCTGTACGACAACCCGGTCAGCCAGGACGAATATAGATCCATGCTGGTAGCCCTGCTCGGGACCCAGGCCGCTTCGGCCCTGGATACCCTGGATTTTTCCCTATCCATCAGCGTTCCCGGACCGATACTGGAAAGTGAGGGGTTCTCAGCGCCTCGGCCGGGCCTTGCGGCCAGTTCTCGCGAGCTGGCGGTACCCGTCCTCAGGGCGCTTACCCTGGAACGCCCCCTGTCATTTTTCATTAAATGGAAAGAATGAAGATTCTGCCTGTTCATGATGTTGACAGGGGCCAGACCGCGTGAGACGATGTTTGGACCGCTTGGCTTATCCTTGGGCCGTATGGTTGGGGGACGCAGGCTTGCCCTGCTCCGCCCGACCAGGCGCGGATAAAGCACAGCGACGTCCGGAACGGAGCGCCAGCGTTGGACTACAGGAGAGCAAGCAGACTCGCCCAGACCACCAGCTGGGTGGTAGCGGCAGGTTTTTTTATATCGGTCAGTTACCACGCCTCGGCTGGTTACGGCACGGCCGGCACGGTCGCCATTGTCGTGGCCATCTTCTTCCTGACGTTCATGGTGAGGCGGGCCATCGTGAAACGCTGGGACGCGGCCCTGCTCAAGCGGGCCATGTCCAGGGGCGCGACCCGCCTTCTGTCGGATTTCACCGAGAGGGTCCGCACCTGCTTTACCATGCCGGAACTGGTCAACGCCATCAGGGATGACCTGGAAAAGAAACTGGACGCGTCCGTCATCCTGATCAAAAGCAACACCTGGGAACCGGTGTACACCAGCCCGGCCACCCTGACCTCCGATCCCGGCCTGCTCGCCATTCTCAAACGCAATTTCCGCGAGCTGTCCGAAGGCATGGGCTTCATGGACGACCGCTTTAGTCTGACGGTTCGCATGGAAGCGTCCAGGGGTTTCTTTGTGTTCTGCAAGGGCTACTACCTGTTCGTTTTCTCGCGGTCCTGCGCGGAGGTTGACCATGACGCCTTCCGCGTCCTGTACGGCGAGCTTTTGATCTTCTTTGACCGCGTGCTCACCGTGGCCCGGCTGTTCCAGATTGCCGCGTTGTCCAAGGAATGGCGGCTGATAGCCGAAACGCAGAAGACCTTCCTGCCGCAAAAGCTGCCGGAACACCCCAAACTGGAGCTTTCAGCCTATTTCCGCCCCCTGGTCAACGTGTCCGGGGATTTTTACGACGCCATCCAGCTGGACGACGATCGCTTCCTTCTCGTGATGGGCGACGTGTCCGGCAAGGGCCTGGCGGCCGCCCTCATCATGGGCATTGCGCTCAACACCATCCGGGCCGCCCAGAACAAGGCGGACCTGCAGAACATCATACGCAATTGCCACAACGCCATCCGCGAGATGGGTTTTGACGACAAGTACATAGTGCTGTTCCTGGGCCTGGCCGACCTCAAGAAACACACCCTCCGCTACGTGAACGCGGCCATGCCGGACCAGTTCCTGGTGGTGCGCACGGTCAAGGGACCCGTGGTACGGCGCCTGGAATCCAATACCAGCATCGTGGGCCTAACGCCCCTGGACAGCGTGGAGGTGGAGGAAATCGAACTGCGCACGGACGACGTGGTCATCCTGTCCACGGACGGCCTTCTTGAGCTGGACGACCAGGACGGCCGGCCCCTGGACGGCTCGCCCGAGTTCCAGCGTATCCTGACCGACGCCGCCGGTCACAGCGCGGAAGACCTGGTGGATTCCCTGGCCACCCTCGGGGAAACCTACGTGGGCGACAAACAGCTCCGCGACGATATCACCATCCTGGTCGGCAAGGTGGGACGGCTATGGGACTGACGATTTTCACCTACCTGGCCGCCATCGTGATGGTCATAACCGCCTTCAGGACCAAGCGGCTGGGTTCGGGCACGGGCTCCACGGCGTTCAAACTCGGCGCCCTGGCCAGCGCAGCGTACGCCGTCTGCCTGGCTACCGGCTACCTCTTGGCGGCCGACAACCAAGATATGGCCCTGTCCCTCCTGCGCTGGGCCGGAGCCCTGGCCCTGGCCAGCTACGCGGCCTTTTTCCGCATGGCCCTGACCTACCCATACGCGCGCAAAATCTATCTGGTGGACCTGGCGCTCACCGTCCTGGTCGGCATAGCGGTGTGGCGCTTTGTCTATACGGCTGATTTTCTGGAAAGCGTGCGGCGCATAGAGCTTGAGTACATACGGTTTGAGGGCGCCGCTCACGGGCTTTTGTCCACTCTGGGTGCAGCCCTGGCCCTGGCGACCACGGTGCTCTTCCTGATCCGGGGCCTGACCACGGCCAGCCGCATGTACAAACAGCACCTGTTCGTGCTCACGGTGGGGCTGGCGGTCAGCGTGGCGTACGGGTACATCCTGGCCATCTATTTCCCCGGCCAGGGCAAGAACGTGGTGTATCCCTTGGCCGGACTCAGCGCCCTGCCGGCCATCCTTGCCGGCTATTACGCCCTGACGGCCACGCGCCTCTTCCATGTGGGCACCCTGGCCAAGTCAACGCTTACCTACGGCCTCCTGATCGTGTTTTTTGGCCTTCCCTTGGGCGTTGTGGTCGGCGTGCTCCTGATGTTCCGCTTGGACATGCTGGCCTTTGTGCTTGGCGTGGGCGTTCTGGGCTTCCTGATGTTCGGTCGCTGGGCCGAGGGCTTTCTCAAAGGCCGTTTCGGTTCAGCTCGCGACGAGGAAGCGCGCGAGGAACTCGAGACAGCTATCGCCCACCTGGACCTGTCCGCGGGACGGGACGAAGTGCTGGGCAAGCTGTCCGAGATCATGGCCGACGCTTTTGGCTCGTCCTGGTTCATGGCCATTTCGGAAAACGAATCGGGCGGCCTGTCACGGGTTTTCCCCGGCGCCGAGGAAGAGGAACTGGCCGCTTCGGACTCGCCCATTGTACCCGTGCTGACGGCGCTGGACCGATCGGTGGTGCTCAAGACCGACGTGATCGCCGACCCTGCCTTTGCCGACAGCAAGACCGCCATTTTTGGCTTCATGGACGCGCTGGGCTCTGAAGCCCTGATCCTGGCCAGGGAAGGCCGACGCATCGTGGGCCTGTTCGCCTTTGGTCCTAAGCGCAATGGGCGCGACTACAATGCCCTGGACTACGAGGCGTTCCTGGCCATCCACGGAAAGCTCTTCGTGGTGGCCTACTACGTGCGCCACGTGGCCCGCGAGTCGCTGTTGTCCACGGTGGAGAAGGAAATCGGGCTTGCTGACCAGATCGTCAAGTCCGTGCAGGAGTCCATAGCGCCCATAGACTATCCGGGCGTGGACGTGTCGTTCGTGTGCCGCTCAACCCGACAGCTCGGTGGCGACCTGTATGACGCAGTGCGCCTGTCCGAGCACCGTTGGTTCTTTGTGGTCGGCGACGTGTCTGGCAAGGGTCTTAACGCGTCCATGTCCATGATCATCCTCAAGTCCATGATCCGCACCCTGCTCCGCGAGGAAAAGGACTTTATCAAACTGGTGTCGCGCACGAACCAGTTCATCAAGGACCACCTGCCGCGGGGCACGTTCTTTGCGGGGGTGTTCGGCTTCCTGGCCCTGGACAAGCGCTCCATCTATTTCATCAACTGCGGCATACCCGCCATCTTCTTCCGCTCCCCCTCGCTGGACGCGATCATCGAGGTGCAGGGCGAGGGCAAAATGCTCGGCTTTGTGCGCAACCTGGAGCCCCACCTGAAGACCCGCCGGCTGGACCTGCCCGTGAATTCCGGCCTGGTGATCAGCACGGACGGCATCATAGAAGCGGAAAGCATCCGGGGCGAGCATTACGGCAAGGAGCGCCTGGTACGCATCCTGACGGAAAACCGCGGGGCCCCGGCGGCCGACATAGTCGATTCGGTAATCAGGAGCGCCACGTCCTTCACGGACGGGCGGCTCGAGGACGATATCACGCTGCTGGCCATCAATTTCCATGGCCATAAGGAGAAGACGTCATGACCGGCATCAGCATCGAGGCAAGCGAGCGCGGCAAATTCACCGTGCTCAGTGTCAATGGCCCGATCAACAGCTACACGTTCACGGAGCTTCAGGAAAAGACCATGAAGCACGTCGGCAAGTCCGACCTCGCCATAGACCTGTCCGGGGTCACATCCATGACCAGCGCAGGCATAGGGGTGATCCTGGCGGCCATAGAGGACGCGGAAGCCGCGGGCAAGCGGATCTTTATGATCGGACCTTCGGAAGTGGCCAGGCTGGCCATAGAGTCAACCGGGTTTTCTGAGCGCTTCCCCACTCTCGCATCGGTCAAAGACCTGCCGGTATAGCGCCGATCCAGCCCAGGCACCCATGAGCCGACACCGCGCAGTCAAAGCGCCAGTTAAGCACGCCGAGGTTCCCCGCAAGGCAAGGATAACCCTGCCCCGCCGGCCGGAGGCCGTGCTCCGCTACGAGGATTTTATCCGCACCGTGCGCTTCCTGAGCGAGCGCGAGAAAAACGTTGTCATTGTGGCCGGCGAGGAAGTGGTGGACAACCTGCTGACCCATGGCGAGGTCGGCAGGCACGGCATAAAAGTCACGGTACGCAAGAGGGCCAGCGGCATCACCCTGGCCCTCTACGTGCAAAGCCACAGAATATTCGCCCGCTTTTCGGCATGCCTGGACCTGAGCCCGCCGCCCGGGCCGCGCTACAACTCGGAGCTCAAGCGTTGGCACGGACTGGGCCTCACCATGAGCAGGAACCTTGCCCGCTCCGTGTGCTACCGTCCCGGCGAGCAGATGGATCGGGTATACCTCAGCTTCCCCCTCCAGCCTGACGATCCGCTCTAACAGTCCGAAAGCACCCGGCGATCAGCGCGTGTGCAGGGCCTCAAGATACTGAAGCCTGCCGTACAGTTCCGGATGTTCTGAGTTTCTCCTGGCCAGGCGGCCCCTGAGTTCGTCCAGGGAGGCTATGCCCCGGGACGACATCCAGGACCTGATGTCGTCCAGCAGGCTGCTGATCACGCCGTAGCCCTTTGAGTACGCGGCCGAGCACACCTGTACGGCGTGGGCTCCAGCGGCCACAAGCTTGAGCACGGTAGCCCCGTCATGCACGCCACCGGACGCGCACAGCTCTGCGCCTACCCTGCCGTCCAAAAGGGCAATCCAGCGTAGCGAATCATGGTAGGACTCCGGTCCGCTCCTGGCCGGCCCGGATGACAGACTCATGGCATCCAGGTCCACGTCCAGCTTGTAGAAACGGTTGAACAGGACGGCGCCTTGGGCACCGGCTTTGGCAAGGCGCTTGATGAGATGCCCAAGCGCCGTGTAGCCGTACCCCAGCTTGACGGCCACGGGTATCCGGACGCTCGAGCGGACGTCCCGCACCAGCCGCTCCAGCCGGGATTCCACGGCTGCGGCGTCCTCGTTCGGGTTGTCGGGCACCTGCCCCAGGTTCAGTTCCAGGGCGTCCGCGCCGGCGCTCTCCACCCGTCCGGCAAAGTCCATCCAGAACGCCTCGCCCACGCAGTTGACGCTGGCTATGACCGGTCCGCGGCCGTCTTTTTTGGCCTCGTCGATCAGCTTGAGGTACTCGTCGGCGCCCTCGTTCATGCCCATGCGGGACAGGAAGGCTTCCGCCTCCGGGTGCGACCAGGGACCCGCGTCCACGGAGCCAAGCTCCTTGCGTAGCTGTTCCTCGAACAGGGATTTCAGCACCACCGCGCCGGCTCCCGCGTCAAAAGCCTTCCTGACCCCTTCCGCGCTGGATGTCAGTCCGGACGATCCTAGGATCACGGGATTGGCCAACTTCAAACCCATATACGTGGCTGACAAGTCGCTCATGCTGCCTCCTTGCAACTCGGGAAAAGCCGGGGTTATCCGCCCAACGCGGAACAACTGCCGGTCAAGACTCCTACAGGTGAAATTTCAATAAGCCCACACGCTTCGCCTACGTTCTATAATACGGCAAGCCGGACACGCGGGCAAATGCGCGCGGACGGTCAAAACCGGTGGAAATTTATCCGAAGGTACACTAGGCTGAAAACGACAACACCGTTTCCGCAACCACTTGTCAGCCCAAGGAGCCCCACATGGCAAAAATGAACAGCCACCGCCGCATCACGCCGCTCTGGGTCATGCTGGCCTTGCCCATACTGATCGTGTACATCCTTGCCATCGGAGCCATGGGCCTGAGCTCCTTCCTGACGTCCCGCGCCGTGGTATCCCAGTTTGCCGTGTCGCTCACCTGGAAAACCTCGGGCGAGATAGACGCGCGCATGAAAAGCTACGTGGGCGAGGCCCACACCATCCTGGAAGGCATGCGAGCGGTGCTGGAAAGCGGTTCGGTGGACCTGGACAACACGGCAGGCTTGTCACCCCTGCTCTACAGCTTTGCGGGCATCCGCGAGCAGGTGGACACCGTGTATTACGGCGACGAGCGCGAACACACCCTCTACCTGGCCCGGAGCGCAAATCTGGTAGGCGTCAAGGACGAGACCACCGGGCCCTACCTGGTATTCCAGGAACTGCTGGATGGCGGGGAACTGGGCGCTGTGGGCGACCAGATGGAATTCAGCCCATCTAGCCGGCCCTGGTACCAGGGAGCCATGGCCGACGGGGCGTCCGGCTGGACGGACATATACATTGACTCGGTGACCAAGGGGCTGGTGATAACGCCCTACACGCCGGTCTATCCCGGCGCCCGGTACGCGCGGGGCGTCCTTGGCGCCGACCTTCCGCTGGCCACGCTTGGCGACGTGCTCAGGTTGGCGAGCCAAGGTTCCGGGGCTATATGCGCCATCGCTGACAACGCCGGCTACCTGGTCGCGGCGTCCAACGACACGCCGATAACGGCCACCGTGGACGGTACGGATCAGCGGATAAAGACCAGCGAGTGCTCGGACCCCGTACTCGTCATGGCGTCAAGCTTTGCCAGCGTGGACGTGACCACAGCGGCGTCGCAGGAGTGGGAAGAAGGGGCGGAAAGTCCGGAGGCATCCGGGGAAAGCGCGGCGGCCACGGAGGACTCCAATACCTGGTATCACGAGATCACCCTTGATGGAGCCAAATATTTTGTCAGCTCCAGCCCATTCAGCGATTCCAGGGGTCTGGACTGGACTATCTATTCGTACATACCGCTGGCCAGCGCCCTGAAAACCGTGGGCGCGACCATGCTGATTTCCGGCATCATCACCCTGGTGGCCCTTGGCATAGGCATCGTGGTCCTGTACATACTCATGCGCGGGGTCATGAAAGACGTGGGCGGCATCATGAAGGCCATGCAGACCCTTGCGCAGGGCGACCTGACGGCGGACATCCAGGTTACGTCCCACACCGAGATCGGCGGCATACAGCGTGCCCTTGGAGAGCTGAATTCCAAACTGAGCGCCATCGTGGACGACCTTGCCGAGGCTGCCGCCACCAGCGCCCGGTCGTCGGAATCGCTTGCCGCCCACGCAACGGAAACGGCAGCCACCATCACCCAGATCAGCGCCAATATTTCGTCCATGAAAGTCCAGACCGAGCGTTTGGACCTGTCCGCTGGCGACGCCGAAAAGGCGGAAACCGCCGTGTCGGAGGCCAGCTCCACGGTCCTGTCCGCGGTGGGCGAGCTTGAAAGCGCCCTCAACCAGGCTCGCGGCCAGATAGAAAACACTATCATCCGGCTCAAGGACATGGCCGCCCGGTCCGACAACCAGCGCACCCTTGCCGCCAGCGTATCGGACATCAGCGCGTCGGGTAGGGACCAGGCCGAGGGCGCGGGCGAAGCCATGAAGCGCATGCAGGCCAGCGCCGAGCAGACCCTCGAACTGGTTGGCATCATAGACGGCATAGCCGAACAGACCAGGCTCCTGGCCATGAACGCGGCCATAGAGGCGGCCCACGCCGGCGAGGCAGGCAGGGGCTTTGCCGTGGTGGCCGAGGAAATCCGCAAATTGTCCGAAAGCACGGCGGAAAATGCCCACGGCATCAGCTCCACCATTGCCGACACGGTTACGGCCATAGAGGAGGCCGCCCAGACAACGGCCCAAACCAACGAGGCCATGGCGTCTGTGACGGAAGCCGTGGAGAGCCTGAGCCGGGAGCTGGAATCCGTGTCCAGCGGCCTGGCCGACATGGCCGCCCAAAGCCGGGAAATAACGGATGCCCTGGAAAAACTGGACAGCACGGAAAAGAACCTGTCGGGAGCCGCCTTGAGCCTCCGGTCCGGCTCGCAGGCCATAGCCCAGACGGTGGACGCGGTCAGGCACCTGGCCGCCGAGAACCGGAATGCGGCGGATGAGATAGCCCTGGGCATACAGGGCATAGACGATTCGGCGTCCAAGCTGACCGAGCTGTCCAGGGAGAACGCTGACACGGCAGTGGGCATACGTCAGAGCACGTCCAGGTTCAAGACCCGCAAGGCCGTAGATGAGGCGTCCGGCGGCGTGGAAGACGCCGAGGAGCACCAATAACCTAAGCCGGTCCGGGTTCCTCCTGTTTTACGGGACCCGGGCTGGCAAGCATAGCCTGCGTTCTGCTTGAAAACTCATCGCTTTTCCGTATATAGTGGCCTCCGGAGCAGCCCATGAACCTCGAACGTATGCGCAACATCGGCATCATGGCCCACATCGACGCCGGCAAGACAACCACCACTGAACGCATCCTCTTCTATTCCGGCAAGACCTACAAGCTGGGCGAGGTAGACGACGGAGAGGCCGTCATGGACTGGATGGAGCAGGAGCAGGAACGCGGCATCACCATCCAGAGCGCGGCCACCACCACGTTCTGGCGCGACCACCAGATCAACATCATCGACACGCCCGGTCACGTGGACTTCACGGCCGAGGTCGAGCGCTCCCTGCGCGTGCTGGACGGCGCCGTGGCCGTATTTTGCGCCGTGGGCGGCGTTGAACCACAGAGCGAAACCGTCTGGCACCAGGCAGACCACTACCACGTTCCGCGCATAGCCTACGTCAACAAAATGGACCGCCTTGGCGCGGATTTTTACGCCGTACTGGACGAAATTCGAGAGAAATTCGCCGCCAACCCGGTGGCCGCCCAGATACCCATCGGCAAGGAAAGCTCATTCGAGGGCTGCATAGACCTGGCCAGCATGGAAGAAGTCCGTTTTGACCAGGACGACGCCAGCAAACCGCCGCTCCGGTCCCCCGTGGACGCCTCGCGTTTGGCCGACGCGGAAGCATGGCGCGACCGGATGCTGGACGCCCTGTCCGCCCACTCGGACGAGATCACCGAGCTCTACCTCGCGGGCGAGACCATACCCCTGGACCTGATACGGGCCACCCTCCGCAAGCAGACCCTGTCCAGGCAAGCCGTGCCCGTGTTTTGCGGGGCTTCCAGGCGCAACATGGGCGTTCAACCCCTGCTGGACGCCATAGTCGACTATTTGCCTGCCCCCCACGAGGTTCCGCCCGCCCAGGCCCACGATCCCAAACGTGAAGAAGACCTTCCCGTACCCTGCGACCCCGCCGGCTATCCCCTGGGCCTTGTGTTCAAGGTCCAGTACGACCGGGAAGCTGGCCCCCTGTGCTACGTGCGCATGTATTCGGGGTCCATCAAGACCGCCGGCACCGTATACAACGTCAACAAGAAGAAACGCGAGCGGGTAACGCGCGTCCTCAGGATGCACGCCAACCGCTCTGAGGCCGTGGACGAGGTGGCCGCGGGCGACATAGCCGTGTTCGTGGGCATGAAGCTTGCCCAAACGGGCGACACCATCGGCTCCGAGGGCAAGCCCGTCCTGCTGGAACGCATGCATTTCCCGGAACCGGTCATATCGGTGGCCATAGAGCCCAAAACCATGTCAGACCGCGACAAGCTCAAGGAGACGCTGGACATCCTGTCGCGCGAGGACCCCACCTTCCAGACCGGCGAGAACGATGAAACCGGCCAGCTGATCATCCGCGGCATGGGCGAGCTCCATCTGGACGTGCTGGTAACCAGGGTGCTCCGCGACTTCAAGGTCGGCGCCAAGGTAGGCAACCCGCAGGTGTCGTACCGCGAATCCGTAAGCGCGACGCTCGAGCACAGCCAGCGCTACGAGCGCACGCTGGCCGGCAAAGACGTGGCCGCCGGCGTAACGCTGGCGGTCCGGCCCCTTGAGCGCGGCTCGGGCAACCGCTACGAGCGCGTCGTCCGCGACCATCATGTGCCTGACGAGATATTCGAGGCCGTGGAGCGCTCGGTGGAGCGGGCCTTCCAGGGCGGCATCGTGCTGGGCTATCCCTGCGTGGACATAGGCGTCAGCCTGGTCGCCATAGACTGGAACGAGCTCACCGGCACGCCCTTTGCCTTTGAGGCCTGCGCGGCCATGGGCTTTGACGAGGCGTGCAGGAAGGCCGGCCCCGTGCTCCTGGAACCGGTCATGAAGGTGGACATCATGTCCCCCAAGGACTACCTGGGCGACGTCATGAGCCTTCTGTCCCAGCGCGGCGGCATCATACACGGCTCGGAGTCGCGGCCTTCCATGGACCTGATCCACGCCGAGGCGCCGCTGGCCGTCATGTTCGGCTTTTCCACCGCCCTGCGCTCGGCCAGCCAGGGCCGGGCCTCGTTCTCAATGGAATTCAGCCACTTCGAGCAAAAGCGCTGACGCGGAGCCTTGGCGGGTCGTCAACAGCCTGTCAGTCCAGGGCTATCGTGCGTTTGTCCGGATCCGGGGACTGGCGGTAAAAGACGGCCACGTTGCCTATCACGCGCACCAGCTCGGCCGCGCAACGCTCGGCCAGGGCACGGGACAGCTCCTTGCGGTCGTCCTTGAAATCGACAAAGCGCAGTTTGACCAGCTCATGGTCGGCCAGGGCCTTGTCCAGGGTTGCGGCCACTCCGTCGTCGGCCCCGGCCTTGCCCAGGCGGACTACAGGGTCCAGCGTGGCGGCCAGGGACGCTAGCCTGGCCCGCTGTTTGGAATTCAGCATGCGCGTTCTCCAAAAGTTCTTCTGAATACATCACACGGCTCTTCCTAAAAACATCAGTTTTTAGAAGGCTACCTTAAACCGAGCGTTCCCGGCCAAGAATGCTGGGAACCTCTCCCACCCCTGGAGGTTTTGGGGGTCCCCAGAATACTGACTCGGGCTGCCCATATCATATTCTCAGGCCGAACAATCCGAGCAGGAGCCCGAAAAGATAGCGCAGGGCAAGCCAGCCCCCGGCCAGCACCGCAAGACCCACCACAAGGCCCTGCGCGTAGCCCACAATGCGTTTCCTGAACAGAAAGCGTTTGATCTCGAACAGCACGGGATTGATGATGGCGTCAACCACCCGCCATGCCGGGTGCAGGCTGTTCCACCTGGCCAGGTAGGCGACCAAGCGGATGGCCACCAAAACCGCCATAAAGGTGAGCAAGAACGACACGATGGTCCAGGCGCTCAGCACGACCAGGCCGATGGCCAGTTTGAAGGTCAGGGCCCTGACCGCCGCCAGGGAGAAAGCCCGGGCAAGCACGGCCAGGACAGTAAGGGCCGCTATTGGCGAAAAGTCCATGCCGCCGCCCCTCAAGAATCGGAGGCGCCTGAACGGGGCCATCCAGGGCTCGGTGACGCTTACCAGCAGGGAACCCACGCGTCCGTGCATGCCTTCCGGAAACCAGCTGAGCACGATCCTGGCAACGCACAGCAGAGAATACACGGAAACCAGCATGGACAAGATGAAAAAAACGCTTCCAAGTACGCCCATTCGGCTCTCCAAAGGTGGCGGAATGCCTAAGAAAGCGCCTGGGCGTTATCTTTGGCACCATCGCGTGTCTGAGGTCCACTGTACACGTTCAGTCCAGTGTCTGCAATTCCTGTATGCGCTTGATCATCTCCAGGGCCGCAACGGCGTTGTCCCGGGCTTCCCTGGCGGGATCAAAGTACGGATCCAGGGCCAGGGCCTTGTCCCAGTATTCCACAGCCTTTTCCAGGTCTCCGGCGGCGTACGCCTCCAGGCCCGCTATGTAGAGTGAGTCAACGGTGGCCGCCTTGGACGCCCTGCCCATGTCGCCCATGTCAAAGCGGGCCTCTATGCTGATGCGGTTGAGCGGCGTGAACTGGGTGATGAGGTCAAGGGTGTAGTTGACCTCCAACGTCATGGGCGACAGGGCTATGGAGGCCCCCACGCTGAGCCGCGGATTGCCGCCTTTCACCAGGAAACCGGCTCGTAGCGACCAGAAATCGGTAATGGTCATGCGGTAGCCTATGCCCCAGTACGGCCGCTCGCTCAAGGACGGGTCTACCAGGTTGATGGGAAAGCTCAGGTCGGCGGATATCAGTATGGGCCGGAAAAAGCTGTAGGCCATGCCCACGGTGGCCACCGTGGGCAAAGGGTCGCCCTGGACGGGAAGGCCGACGTTCTTCACGGCCAGGCCCAGGGACATGTTCTTTGTCCTGGACGAATACAGCTTGAACAGGTCAAAGCGGGTAATAGCGCCAAAGTCGGCCATGATGGCCGCGGCCGACTGGCTAGCCCCGGAGCCGGGTATGACGGTGCCTTCGTTGTCGCTATAATCCGGGAAGGAGCGGTACGCCAGCTTGATATTGGCGCCCAGGGAAATGCCGTAGAAATAGTAGCCGGGAAACAAGTGGAGGGAAACGTTGCCTATGGCCAGGGCTTCGGAATAGTAGCCGCCGCTCACCCTCTGGCCAAAGTCGTCCCGCTCAGTAAAGGGCAAATACAGCCATTTGCCTCCGGCGGCCAGACCCAGTGTGCCAAAGCGGACGGCGTATACGGCGCCCTCTATGCGGGTATCCGCTATCCAGTTGTTGTGGTAGAGGGCCAGTTCCGTGCGCTCAAGGAGGGCGCTGCCGGCCGGGTTGATCTCCAAAAACGACGCGTCCGACGCCACGGCCGTATAGGCCATGCCCATGCTCTCCGCGGTTCCGCCCATGGGTACCAGGGTTGAAAGGAAGGTCGTAAGGCCCTCATTGGGGTCCGGGTTGGGGGAAAACAGGCCAAAGATGAGCTCATAGGCCGATGGCAGGGCCTGCTGGGCGTACGCAGCGGTCCCTAAGGCGAGGCATAGTGTGCAAACAAGGCCGGTACCGCGCTTCATCCTAACATGGAATATAGCGTGAGAATGGCGTAATTTCTATAGAGGAGACCTGAAGGGTCCCGTGACGATCCGGCTGGAGGCCAATCCGGTACGCGCCGACAATAGTAGCGGGGAAGCGTCGCGTATCCGGGGGCGGGTGGCTCCTTAACAGGCTGTTGAAAAACTCGATGCTTTTCAACGGCCTCTTAAAGCTCAAGGTAGCCTCTGAAAACTTCAGTTTTTGGAGGGTTACCTTAAAAAACCAGCGTTTTCTGCCGAAAACGCGGGGAACCTCTCATAACCATAGGGTTTTTAGAGGTTCCCTCAAGACAGGGAGGGGAGGCAGGGGCTTCCACAATCATGCGCGTCCGTTATGTGGCCTTGATCATCCTCAGCATCCTCATGTCCGGCCTGTCGGCCCACGCCCTTGGCGGCAAGGAAGATCCGCTGATAGAGGCGGACCGCCTGATAGCCGCCCAGGAATACGACCAGGCCATCCTGTACCTGGCCGATTTCATGAAACAATACCCGGAGCGCTTTGAGGAAGGCCAGAAAAAACTCCAGAAAATCGCCAAACTGCGCGCCGAGTGGAACGAAAAAGCCCTGGAGCTGTTCCGTCCGGGCATAAGCGACGACGAGATCAAGGCGATTATCGAGGACATGACCGGCATAGAGGACCCGTCCAACGAGACGATGCGCGATTTCATAGCCAAAACCTACGAATACGCCGAATTCACGACCAACCGCGACACCTTTGAGTCCATCATGGCCAGGGGCAGGGAGCTGATAAACCAGGGCTCCTATGCCCAGGCCATGAACCTGTACGCGTCGGGGTTTACCCTGTACCGCCAGCGTTTCCTGGACTCGGGTGTCAGCCAAGAACTGATAGACTCGAGCATAGCCACCACGGAAGAGGTCAATTCGGCCATAGCGTACTACGCCGAGGTGGGATCCAGGCTCCGGGACGCGTCGCGCGCCCTGGCGGCAGCCTATGAGGACTACGCCCGGGCGCCAGCCTCCCGGGAAGCCGCCGCCGGACAAGCCCTGGCCGCGGCCATGGAAACCGAGCGCCTGGCGGCCGCCGAACACTCCAAGGTACGCCGCCTGGTAGTTGACGCCGGCCGTGCCCTGGAAGCCAATTTCGCACAGTTCAAGAGCGAACAGGCCACGGCCACGGACAACTCGTACCTTCCCTTTGCCTCCCGCCTGGTGCTTGGCCGCTCCAGCGAGACCCTGCCCGAGGGCGTGGCCGGAGCCATGGACGCAGACTGGGACCAAGCCCTGAAAAGAGCGCGGGATGCTGTGGACCGGGCCCTGACGGACGCTCTCGCGGCAGCGCGCCTGGCCTACACCGGGGGCCAATGGCAAGAAGCAGGCACAGCCTTTGACAAGGCTGCGGCCCTGGCCGAACGCGCCGTGCCCATGCAGGCATTGTGGGCCCATTACGTGCCGTCAGACCTTGCCCAAAGGCAAACCAACTTCGGCACGGCCAAGCTGGCCGAACAGGGCGCGTTCTACCTGTCATACCTACACGCGGCCGACAGCGCACGCGCCTGGTCGGCCCTTGCCGGCCTCAGGCTGGACCTGAGCCAAGAAGCCGACCTGGCCGAGTCGTACCAGCCGGCCGATTCCCGAACAGAAGGGCTGGACGGCTTTGTCAGGCGCAGGACGGCCATCCTGGCCCTGATCCAGGAAGCAAGCGACCTGCAGACCGCCTCGGGAGACAGGGCCCAGGAACTGGCCCGCTTTGTCAACCTTGGCTATGGCCTGTCCGCTGCCATGGAACTGCAGGGCGCCCTGGACGGCAGCGTCCAGGCCGGCATAGACCAGGCACGGACAGACGAGACATCCCTGGTGGGCAAACAAGCCGCCTGGGAATACGGGCTCATGGCCGCCGATCTTGAAGGCACGGCCACCCTCGTCGCCGAAGGCACTACCCTCCTCCAAGGCCTCCCCTCCGAGGATCCTAACCTGCCTGACGCAGTTCTCAAGTACCCGGGCAAGGCCCTGGCGTCCTTCACCAAGGTGGACGGCGACCTCAAGGCTTTGTCCAAACGGTTGACCGACTATCTTGCCGCCTACCGCGCGCTGCCGGCCTACCTGGCCAGCTCGGTTTCCGTGCTGGAATGGGTGGAAAAAGCCGCGTCCCTCTCGCAGGCCCTGGCTGAGCGGACCGCCGAGAACGCGGGACTCCTGGCCAGGGCATCGGAACAGAAACGCCTGGCTGACCTGGCCGCCAACGAAGCCCAGCGGCGCGTGGATGAAGTCCGATCCGCCCTCCGCGCGGCCAACTTTGAGACGGCCCGGGAACGGCTGGACAGGGCCAGCGAGCGCTACGTGGCATCGCTTGGCTACGAGGAAAACCCGGAATTGCGCGCGTCCAGCGACAAATTGCTGGCCGAGCTCGGCGCGGCCATAGTCAAGGCCCAGAACGACCTGGTGATAGCCGAAACGTCCAGGCTGCGTACCGAGGGCAAGTCCCTGTACCTACAGGGCCAGTTCGCCCGGGCAGAATCGTCGTTACTCCAGGCCCGAAGCACCTGGAGCCGCACCAACGACAAGCCGGAAACGGAAGTGGAATACTGGCTCAAGCTGGTGCAGACGGCGCTGCAGGTGGAATCCGGCCGCGACATACCGGTAACCGCGCCCCTGTACCCGGAGATGAGCCTCCTTCTGTCCCAGGCAAAATCCCTGTTCGAGGAAGGGGCCGCCTTCATGTCCAGTCGCGACACGCGCAGTGCCCTGGAAGTGCTCGGCCAGGCCCGGGAAAAGATCGCGGAGGTCAAGGTGATGTTCCCGCTCAACCAGGCGGCCCGCGTCCTCGACTTGCGCATAGACCAGCTGGTTGACAGCGACCAGTTCAACAGGAAATTCGCGGACATGGTCGCCGAGGCCAGGCGCAAGGTAGACGCCAGGCAGGACCTGGCCACCGTGTACAGCGACCTCAAGGACCTGTACGAGATCAATCCCCGCTATTCCGGGCTGCGCGAGCTCATAGAGCGGGTGGAAATACTCATAGGCATACGGCTGCCGCCCCCTGACCCCAAGGCCGTGGCCGAGGCCAGACAGCTCACCCAGGCGGCCCAGGCCATTTACGATTCCGGCGACCGCTCCCGCTTTCCCACGGCCCTGGCCCAGCTCGAGCGGGCCCTGGTCCTGGATCCCAACAATGAAACCGCGTCCAGGCTGAAGGACCGCATCCTGCTCTATACCGGCGGCACCCAGACCATAGTCCTGCCGGCCGCCGCTGAGGCCCTGTACGCGGAGGCGGAGAGCGCTTTCTCCCGCGCCGACTACATAGGAGCCCGGGCCAGGCTGTCCCGCCTCCTGTCGGCCTACGCCCAGGCTTCCCGCGTGCAGAAAGTGGTGGAACTGGACAACCGCCTGAAAGCCCTGGGGTACTAGGCCGATGCGACGACGATGGCTGAAACTCGGCTGCCTTGCCCTGGCCGCGGCCCTGCTGGCGGGCGGCCCGCATACCCTGCGGGCCCAGGACTTCTACTGGGAAGCCCCCGAGCGCCTGTCCGGCCAGGCGGGCGCCTATCCGCAGGCCCTGCGCGTGGGCGAGCGCGTGGTTGCGCTCTGGCAGGAGCATCAGGCGGCCGGCGACGGCGGCAGGGCCTGGCTGTCCTTGTCCAGCTATGGCGACGACGGTACCAAGCGGCTGGAGCGTTTCGCCGGTCCGATAGCCTACCAGGGTGACGCTCCCGTTCTCTTCTCGGCCGCCGCAAACGAACGCGGCAGGATAGCCGTGGCGGTGGCGTCGTCATCGTCATCCGTAGACCTGTACCTGTCCATGGACGGGGGCTTAAGCTTCTCCGAGCCCGTGTCCGTGGACTCGGGAGGACCCTTTGTGGCGCCGCGTGTCTTCCCCACCGCAAGCGGAGGCTGGCTCCTGTTCCTCAGCAGGGGCCAGCTGGAAGCGGACGTGGGAGCCGGGTCGCCCGTGGTGCGCGCCGTGGCCATCGAGTACGCGGCGTCGGCGGATGGCCGGTCGTGGGGACCGTTCCAGCCCTTTGTGGACACGGCCAATCCTGATTTCCAGCTGAGCTACCTTCCGGCCGCAGCGTCTGTCGGCTCGCGCGACATGGTGGTGTTCCAAGCCCTGGTCAGCGGGGAACGCGCCAGTTTCCAGCTGTTCTCCCGCGTGAGCGACGACGGAGGCTCCACCTGGTCCGAGCCCGTCCGGGTCACCGACTTCCTGGATCCCATAGAACGCGACCGGACGTCCGTGGACGATTTTGACAACCAGCGCCCCCATCTTGCCGCCGTGGACGGCCAGCTCTGGCTGTCCTGGGAACGGCGCGTTTTGTCAGGCTCGCCCCAGGCGTACGCGGCCAGGCTGGACGACTCCGGACGCGTGGTGCCCGGTAGCGTGGAGCGGGTGAGCCAAGGCCGGGGATCGGCGTCGGAACCGCGCATAGTGGAAAGCGCTGGTGAGCCGGCCATGGTGTGGTACGACGACCGCACCGGCTCCAGCCACGTGTATCTGGCATTCCGGGAAGGCGTCCTGTGGCGCGACCGCGACCTGTCCCTGCGCACGCGGGGCGAGTCCTCGTTCGGGCGGGCCGTTTATCTGGACGGCTCCATATGGGCGTTCTGGCAAACCGGCCGCGGCGCCCAGGCGGCCGTGTACGGCATGGCCCCTGACATCAGCGTCAAGGCGCCGGCACTGAGCGCCGCTGACTTTAGCGCGGGCCAGGCGTACAACCGCGACCGCGCCACCTTCCGCTGGACCGTGCCCGACGACTCGTCGGGCATAGCCGGCTTCTCCTACCTGTGGTCCAGGGACCCCGACGCCGAGCCCAGCCGCTCCATCATGGTGCTGGACGACGTTACGCGTTCAGCACAAAGCGCGGACGCGGACGGCCCGTGGTATTTCAGCGTGCGCGCCCAGGATTACGCCGGCAACTGGTCGGCCCCCGCGCGCCTGACCTTTACCCGAGACACCACGCCCCCCGGCGCTCCCAAACCCCAGGCTCCCGTCGCCGACGCCGACGGCTTCCTTCTGTCCAACAGCTTCAGCCTGGCATGGGATCCGCCGGCCGAGACGGACGTGGCCGGCTACACCTGGTCGCTTGAGTACCTTGGACGCTTGGACAGGCCCCCTGCCCGCCAGCGTCCCGGCGGCACGACCGCGCCGGAAGCCGCCCCGCCGGACGACTACAGTTTTGGTCCGGCCACCGACTACGAACGCTCGCTGTGGGAACGCGCTCCTGCGCCGCCGCCGCCCGTGCTCCGCACCAGGCAAGCCGAGTCAGCGTTCCAGAACGTGGACAACGGCTATTATTCCTTCTCGGTGGCCGCCATCGACGCGTCGGGCAACATAGGACCGGCGTCGCGCGTCATCCTCAGGGCCGAGCGCTTTGTGCCCTATACCCTGATATCGGACGTGGTCCAGTCCAGGGACGACTTCGGGCAGGTCAGCCTCCGGCTCCTTGGCCGGGGCTTTGCCGAGGACGGTCCGGTAACCCAGCTGGCCGTGGACGCGGACGGCCGGGAACCCTGGGACCTCAGCACGGACGCCTTCAGCATACGCTCGGACCGCCTTCTGGACGGCGTGACGCTCGAGGACCTGCCCGTGGGAGAATACCGCATAGGCCTGTACCATCCGGTACGGGGCTGGTACTTCACCGCGCCCCGCCTCAGCATAGACGTGTCGGGTACCGCCAAATTCGGCCTCTTTGGGCCGGACTGGACTCCGTCCTGGATTTTCCCAGCGGCGGATAAAACCACGGTGGACCCGGGTATCCTGTTCCTGATCGGCGCCATCCTGTTTTCGGCGGCCGGCATGATCCTGACCCTGCGCCAGGTCTTTGCCGTTGCCCACGAGAGCCAGGTTGTGCGCCTGGAAGCCATAGCGCTCCTGGAGGGAAGCTCCATGCCAGCCATAGAACGCGAACGGGCGGTCAAGGCCGCCCTGCGCAAGGGAACCGGCCTCACGGCCAAGTTCGCCTTTACCATCAGCCTGCTCATGCTGTTCGTCGTGGCCCTGGTGTCCGTGCCCTTGGGTGTGCAGATGATGCGCAGCCAGGGAGAGGTCCTGGCCACCGGGCTGGGGGAGCGCGTCCGCGTGCTCCTGGAGAGCGCGGCCCAGGGCGGCCGGCTGTACCTGCCGGCCCGCAACCAGATAGAGCTGGCATCGCTGCCCGAGCAGGTGTCTGCCATGGCGGAAGCCCGCTACCTGACCGTGACCGGTTACGGCCGCGACGCGTCCATCAACCCGGACATCGTGTGGGCCAGCAACGACCCTGACCTGGCGGGCAAAATAGGCGGCGGAGAACTCAGGCCGGGCCAGAGCGCCCTGAGCGACTCCGTGTCGCCCGCCGTCCAGGACATGGCGGCGGCCATCAACGAACGGGCCAACGCGGAGGTCGGCGCCCTGTCCGAGGAAATCCAGAAGCTGATCGACGAGGCCCGCCCCCTGGCCCTGCGCCTGGACACGGCCAGCCAGGCGCGCCTGGACGAGCTGTCGTCAGCCCAAGTGGCCCTCCAGCGCGAACTGTCGGCGAGACTCGCGGCCATAGCGGAGGACTCCGTGTCCAGCGTACCGCGCTTTGACCCCACGGACATCAGCTTGAGCCCGTTGGACTACGTGTTCTACAAACCCATCCTGTACCGCCAGGGCTCGGAGCCCGTGTATTTCCGGGGCCTGGTGCGCGTGTCCGTCAGCACGGACCTGATCGTCAAGGAAATCATCCGTTCGCGCAACATCCTGTTCCGCAACGTGGGCCTGGTGGCCGCCGCCGCCCTGGGCATAGGCATCTTCGGATCGATCATACTGGCCGGCATCATCATCAAGCCGATACGCAAGCTGGTGCGCGGCATCGAGTACATACGAGACACTCCCGACAAGAAGGAGCTGGCGGATTTCTCCATCGAGGTGAAGAGTCGCGACGAGATAGGCACGCTGGCGGACACCATCAACGAAATGACCATGGGCCTGGTGATAGCCGCCCGCGAGGCCGAGTTCCTCACGGTGGGCAAGGAAGTCCAGAAGATGTTCATCCCGCTCGAGACCAACGCCGCCGGCGAGAAGCTGACCACGGGCAAGGACGAGCGGCCCACCCACACATACTTTGGCTACTACGAGGGCGCCAAGGGCGTGTCGGGCGACTACTTTGACTACCGCCAGCTGGACGAGCGGCACTGGGCCTTCATCAAATGCGACGTGTCCGGCAAGGGCGTGCCTGCCGCCCTCATCATGGTCGGCGTGGCCACCATATTCACCAGCGAGTTCCAGGACTGGTCGCTCCGCAAGAACGGCATCAAGCTGGACCAGCTGACCTACCGCATCAACGATTTCCTGTACCGGCGCGGCTTCAAGGGCCGCTTTGCCGCCTTCATGATGGGCGTATACGATTCCCGCACCGGCGACGCGTACATATGCCACGCCGGCGACAAATTCCTGTACACCTACTCCGCGGCGCGTCGAGCCTTCGAGCAGTCAGAGCTGGTGGACTCACCCGCGGCCGGCCCCCTGGACAACGACATGATCATGCTCAGCCGCGCCCCGTTCACCCAGGTCAAGAAAACCATAGGCGTTGGCGACATGATGGTGCTCTTCACGGACGGCTTTGAGGAATCCAACCGCAAGCGCCGCAACCCGGATTTCAGCGTCGTCACCAAGAAGGAAATCCTCCGCGACCGCGAAGGCAAGGAAACCGAGCACGAGTCCGAGGAAACCGAGGAGCTGGGCAACGAGCGCATCAAGGAAGCCATCGAGGCCATCATGACCGGGCGTCGCTTTACCCTGCGCAAGGCCGACGACCCCCTGGGCCAGGACAGCACGTACGAGTTCGACTTCAGCTCGTCCAAAGGCACGCCGGAGGACCTGGTGCTTGGCCTGGCCGCCGTGGAAAAAGTGTTCCGCATGGTCCCCGACCCAGCCTCCACCGAAGAGGACATGGTCCTGGTGGACGCCAAGGTGGACCAGACCCTTGAGCGCTGTTTCGTGCAATACGCGGCCTTCTGCCGCGACAAGATACCCCACCCCGACCCCCGGCGTTCCGAGTATCTCTATTACCGTCACCTCAAGGAAGACGAGCAGTACGACGACCTGACCATCATGGTGATCCGGCGCAACGCATGAGGGCCTGCAGTCTATTCAACTCATGCGTACGAAAACAACCGGGCGTATTATGTGGACTTCTATTAGCAAGCGCGACTAAGGCGGCCCTTGTCGCCCTGTTTCCATTGGCTATACGAATATTCCTTAAGAACATAGCCGTTACCGGTACAACGAAAGCTGCTGCGATCTGGGGCCTTGCCGTCGCAGGCCTAGGACTACTTCAGGTTGGAATTGGCTTTCTCGCATCGGGCCTAGCAAATGTTGCCAGATATCCTATTGAAGGTGGCATGAAGGAAGCCGTGATCAGAAGATTTCTGAGCTCTTCATGGGCGCCTATCCACGAGCTGGATTCCGGCTACCTATCCGAGCGCATCGAATCAGATACGGACGGAGCCTTGGCCTGGCTGTTTGATGCCCGCCTATCCCTTGTCATGGATATCCTCAAGCTTGTGGCCACCATGGCTACTGCATTTATAATAGACCCCCTGGCCACGGCTGCATTCATAGTTGCCGTTCCCACCCTCTTTGTTTCATTACGGGCTTTTAACGCTGGCATGCAGCAACGTTCCGCTATCAGGCTTGAGGCCAAATCGGAAACTTCAGCACGGAAGCTGGAGGCAATAGCAGGACGTGTGGAATTACGTTGCCTCGGCGCCGTGGATTCAGCAATCGGATCCTACTCAGGCGCTTTTAGCAATTACAAGAAAAGTTCAATCAGGCGATTCCTCTGGTCCTGCCTGCCTTCTGGCTTCGGTCAGCTTTCATCAATCATGGGGCAGGCATCCCTTGTGGCCATATGTGGCCTATCGATAGCGGCTGGACGCATTGGGTTTGAGGATTTTTTCGTTTTTTACACGTTCCTTGGCGCCGTGCTGGCAGCGGCGGCAGGGCTTGTGCAGTACAACACGCAGGCCAGCTCCGGAAAAGCCGCCACCGCTCGACTTGAGGAGATACTAGCTTTGCCGCTAGAGCGAGACGACGGATGTCAGGTGACGTCCGTGGAGTCTCTTGAAGTAAGGGATGTAATTTTTAACCGGACCCAGAGAAATTTCACCCTAGGGCCGGTTTCATTCAAGGCCGTGCGTGGGGACAGCATAGGAATAGCCGGGGCAAATGGATCAGGCAAGACAACGCTTCTGAGATTGCTTTTAGGCATCTACAGTTCCGACTCGGGCAGATTATTGATAAACGATCAAGCCATAGAGAACCTAGCTCTTAAGTCATTCAGGAATTTGACCGCCTTCGTGCCACAGGACCCTTTTTTAATAAAGGGCACCATTAAGTCGAATGTAGAGCTTGGTCTAGGTGCCGCGGAGCTGAATAGCGCTTTTCTGGAAGAATTGGCAAACCTGCCCGACGGGCTGGAAAGCCATGTTGTTTCAGCTGGCACCAACCTGAGCGGCGGACAGATACTCAGAATCGCCTTGGCCCGTGCTTTAGCTAGAAAGCCCGATATCCTGATTCTGGACGAGCCGACCGGCGGCTTGGACGCACAGGCCGCCCAGCTCCTTTCGGACACAGTGCTGAAAGACAAAAGCACCCGTATCACCATCATCGTGTCACACGACTATGAGACCCTTGCCAGAACTGACCGAACCTTATTCATAGGAAAAGGCGGTGTTCTTTCCGGCCACGCTAATGAACTAATCGAGACAAGCCCGGAATTCCGCGCCTTGTTCGAGGGCCGGCTCAGCCTAAATCCGGCCGGCCCCCGGGCCACTATTTCCTGACGGCCACGCCCTCTGCCATGACCAGCTTGGGGAAAGCCCCAAGATGCAAAGGCTCCCGGTTCCACACCACGAGGCTTGCCAGCTTGCCGGCGGCCACGGAGCCGAGTTCCGCGTCCAGGCCCAGGAGCCTGGCGTTGCGCTCGGTGATGATGGACAGGGCCTGGGCCTCGTCCATGCCGGCTATCAGGAAATACTTCAGGCTGTCTCGCAGCTGATACGACAGGATGACCGGGTGGTCGGTCATGAGCCCGTACTCGGCCTTGCTCTTCATGAGGAGGGCCGTGTTGCGGTAGTCCTCGTGCTTGAGCTCCACCTTGTAGGCAAGGCTCCCCAGGGGGCCGTACACGATGGGTATGCCGGCCTTGGCCAGCTCGTCGAAGATCTCCTTGTGGTGCACGTCTCCCACGTGGTCCGCGGTACAGCGGAAGCCGTAGCGCTTCTTGAGGTCGATAAGGTACAGGGCGTCGTCTTCCTTGTGGACGTGCACCTTGACGGTTTTGTTGCCGGACAGGAGGTCCAGGATGGCCTGGTCCTCGCTGGACAGCTCCAGCTGGGCTTCCTTCCGCGCCGCCGCGCGCTCCGCGTCCAGCTCCTTGGGGCCCATGCCCTTGTCCGGGGCCGTGCGGGCCAGGTCGCGGAGCTTGCGGTCCAGGGCCAGGTCGCTCTTGGCCTTCTTGGCCAGGACGTCGTCAAAGCGTTTTTCCAGGAGCTGGTATATGCCCATGCGCGTGTCGGGGCGCTCGCCCTTCCACGCGGTGGTGGAGCGGGGATTGTAGCCCAGGGCCATCTTGTAGCCGTAATCGGCCACTAGGGCGTCCTTGCGGTTGCGCGCAAAGGTGCGTATCACGCGGGCCTTGCCGCCCACCAGGTTGCCCGAGCCGGGCACCACGCACGAGTACAGCACGCCAAAATCCACGGCGTCCGAGAAAGCGCGGTCGTCAAAATATATCGAGTTCAGGGGATCGGACAGGGGCATGATCTGCGCGCTCTGGTCATTGCCCTCGGCCTCCGCCTGGGGCTCGCCTTCCCTGAACATGCCGATGTGCGAGTGCGCGTCTATGAAGGCGGGCGTCACCCAGCCTTCGTAGTCGGCCTTGACCGATCCCGCGGCGCCCACGTCCGTTATCCTGTCGCCTTCCACAACGATGGCCTGGTTTTCCAGGCGTTTGCCGCCGCTGTACAGCGCGCGTGCCTTGATGATGGTCCTCTTTGCCATGATTCCTCCTTTGTTCGCACGGGGCGCGTCCGCCCGCGGGGCAGTATACCACGGCATTGGCGGCGCGGGGCCCAAAGCGCGGGCTGAGTGGCGCGTCCCCTTGCGCGCCGGCCCGCCCTGGACGCATAGTACATTGCATGGGCGAAATCCTGATAGCGACCAGCGGCTATTCCTACGACGACTGGCGCGGGGAATTCTATCCCGACGAGCTCCCAAAGGAGGAATTCCTCCGCTACTACGCGCTCTTTTTCCCCTTCGTGGAACTCAATTTCTCGTATTACGCCATGCCGAGCGCGCGCGGCCTTTCGGGCATGGTCGGGCGCACGCCCGATGGCTTCCTGTTCACGCTGAAGGCGCACAGGAGCATCACCCACGAGGGGGGGCCCGGCTGGAGGGACGACGCGCTGGCCTTTGTCCGCGCCGCGGGCGCCCTGGCAGATGCGCGGCGGCTTGCCGCCGTGCTGGTCCAGCTGCCGTTCAGCTTCCACCATACGCCGGAAAACCGCACCTACCTGGCGGACGTGCTGGACGCCCTGTCACCCCTGCCCCTGGCTGTGGAATTCCGTAACAACGAGTGGGGAGGCCAGCGCGTGCTGGAAGAACTGGACAGGCGCGGCGTGGGCCTGGTGGCCGTGGACAGGCCGGACCTGCCCGGCTTGCCCAATCAGGCAGACGCGGTCACCGGAGGACTTGGCTACCTGCGCTTCCACGGCCGCAACGCGCAGTCCTGGTGGACGGGCGACAACGTGAGCCGCTACGACTATCTGTACTCTGACGACGAGCTGGAAAGCTGCGTGCCGCGGGTGCGGCGCATGGCCAAGGCTGCCAAGACCCTGATCGTCGCCTTCAACAACCACGCCAAGGGCAAGGCCGTGAAAAACGCCACGCGCCTTAAAGAACTCCTGTTCCCTGCGTGAGCATGCTGTCCAGGAGATGCTCGGGCGTAGCGCAGGCGGCTACGTCTTCCGGGGTCAGCCGGGCGTAGCCCTCCTCGTCCATGGTCATGACCAGGGCGGTTTTCCAGTGTCCGGCGTTGCGCGCCAGGTGCTCGTGGCAGAGGGCCAGGGCCGCCTTGTCGTTGCGCGACGGGATCATGAGTTCCACGTAGCCCTCGGCGTAGGCGACCACGGACAGCCAGCCCTTGCGCCTGACCACGTCGCACACGTTGTCGCAGTCGGGAACCAGGTCCTGGTGGTTGCGTATCCAGTCGTCATGGAAACCGGGCACCACCAGGGACGAGCCGTCGGGCAGGAGCCACACCGCGCCCCGGGTCCAGGTAAAAGGCGACACCGTGCCGTCAACGCGCGTCTTCATGGCAGGCTCCCTGGGCCGCCGGCGTCGCCCATCAGGGGATCCAGATCCAGCCTCTCAAGCAGCGACAAAAAATGTGGCGGGACCGACGAGCGTACGTCCACCACGCCATGACTGAGGGGCAGGACCAGGCGCCAGGACCAGAGGAACAGCCGCTTGGCACCGTACAGCCTGCCCAGCTCCTTGTTGCGGCTGAAGTTTCCGTAGCGGTCGTCGGCCAGGATGGGCCACAGCGAATCGGCAAAATGCTGCCTGAGCTGGTGCATGCGGCCGGTGCCCAGCTCCGCCTCCACGTAGGCCAGGCCGGACGAGCGGCCAAGGAGCCGGTAGCGGGTGAGCGCGGCCACGGCCTTGCCCCGGACGGACACGTCCGAGCTCAGTTGGCCCTCGGGTTCATCCGGCCCGCCCAGAACCACGGCGCGGTACAGTTTCCTGGCCCGGCGCGACTCCAGGAGGGCGGATGCGTCGGCGGCGGCCCGCGCCGACCGGGCAACGATCAGGCAACCGGCCGTGTCCCGGTCCAGCCGGTGGACCAGCCAGGGCCTGAAGCCGTAGTCGCGCTCCACCGCCTCCACCACGCTGACGCGCACGCCCTGGCCCGGCTGGGACGGGAGCCCGGACGGCTTGTCAAGGATGAGTATGTCGTCGTCGGAGTAGAGCGCGGGCACCATGGCGCCATAGCATAAGGTCAGCCGCCACGGAGCGCAAGGCCCGATATGCCGGAGCGCCAGACCCGTTCTCAGCCGGCTCCCCGGCCCAGGACCATGCCCCCGGCCGCCGGCGCCAAGAGGGCCTTGCGGGTGGGCTTGCGCTTGTCCCGGAGCAGCAGGACCGACAGCGTCGCCCCAAGGCCGCACGCCCCCAGGATGATCGGGAAGGCCCAAGGGCTGTGAGCCAGCGGCAGGGGCACGTTCATGCCGTACAGGCTGGCCAGGAAGGTCGGTATCATCAGGGTGATGGATATGATGGTCAGCCGTTTCATGACTATGTTGAGGTTGTTCGATATGACCGACGCGTACGCGTCCATCATGCCGGCCAGGATGTCGCTGTATATGTTGGACATTTCTATGGCCTGGCGGAAATCGGTGGCCACGTCCTCCAGGAGCTCGCCCTCGTCCTCCTTGAAGCGCACCAGGCCGGATTTCTGGAGCTTTTCCAGCACCAGCTCGTCCGAGCGCAGTGACGTGGTGAAAAACACCAGGGAGCTGGATATGGCCAGGAGCTGCACCAGCTCGTTGTTCTTGACCGAGCGCTGGAGCTCGCGCTCTATGGCCGCGGTGCGCCGGTTCAGGTCCTTGAGGTAGCGCAGGTACAGGATGGCCGCCCGGCCCATCAGGGACAGGAGGAAAGCGCTCTTGTTGGCCGGGTCCAGGTCCCTGGCCTTGCCCTGGGCCAGCTCGTGCAGAACCTCGCAATCCGTGGCCGACAGGGTCACGATGCGGTCCTTGAACAGGATGACGCCCACGGGCGCGGTGAAGTAGATCACCTCGTAGCTGGTGTCGTACATGGGCAGGCGCAGGATGATCATGGTGTAGTGATCTTCTTTTTCTATGCGCGAGCGCTCGTCCATGTCGAGCATGTCCTGGAGATGCTCGGGAAGGACGCCAAGGTCGCGCTCGATGGCGTCCAGGTCCTCGCGCGTGGCGCCGCGGACGTCTATCCAGACGCCCTTGCCCGGGGAATCGACGGGCGCAAGGCGGTTCCCGTCCTTCTTCCAGTATCGGGTCATGAGAATTCCTTCCGGCCCAGGCGCGTACACCTGGGGCTTGCCGGGATGGGCTCCCGAACGGAAGGTCCCGAGACTCAGCTCAGGTCAGAGAACCATCCGTCCGGGGGCGTACGTGGGTATGGCTGAATGTCGTGCCTGGAACTAGAGTCCGGGTCCGGCATGGACGTGTCCCCCTTCATTGCGTGGATGGCCGGCCGCAAGGCCGCTACCAGGCAGTATAGCTCCCCGAGCGGGGCGGGGCAAGCGCGTAAGCGCCGTAGCCGCGCGCTAACAGCTGTGACCACGGAGCGTTTCCTTACGCCATGGCATTTCCGACGCGGATGGTCTATCCTTACCCAGAGCGAGGGAGCCTTGCATGCAGTCTCTCCGCGACGTTTCCTGGATGAAGTACCTCTACGCCGGCACCCCGGCAGAACGTTTCGACTGGGGCCGGTTTCGTGTTGCCACGGTCATAGTGCCGCCCTCCGGCAGTGGCGAGCGCTACCGCTACCGCATGTTCTTCTTCGAAGCTGGCCTGAACGCTCCCGTGCTGGCCGTCAACCTGGAATCCGACCTCCTGGGCGCGTGGAAGCTCACCCGCGAGGACGCGTCGGGCAGGGGCGTGCTGGCCTCGTTCGACCAGGCTCCTTCCTACGAGACCTTCAGAAGCATGGCCGTTGCCGCCCTGGACAGGGACCTTGCCCCCGCCCAAACCGGCAAGGACGGCACGTCACCGGACAAGCGGACAATCTAGAGCGCGCCGCGCCCGTGTCGACCCGGAGCCCCGGGCGCGGTATACTGGCTGTATGAGCATCCACACGCGCCCGCGGGCCGGGCATCCACTGGCGGTGGCGGCGCTGGCCCTGATCCTGGCCGTTCCCGCCCTGGCCGACGAATGGTACTCGGACAAGGGGTTCTTCATTGACCTGCCCGAGGGCTTTGACCTGGCGGGCGGCGACGGCGAATCCAGTTTTACCTTCCTGTCCCTGGACCAGTCCGTGGTGGCCGAAATCCAGGTGGCTCCCGGCGCACGATACCCCACGGCCAGATCCGCGTGGGACAGCGTGGCCAAGAAACTGGCCACGGCGGGCTCGCCGTACGCGTACCGCTACGCCAACCGGGACGCCTTGCTGGCCGAAGTGTCCTTCGGCAGCGGTACGTCGTCGTTCAAGGGCCTGCTTTTTGTGCTGGACGGCCCATCGGCGGACGCGGAAGCCTACGACCTGACCCTGCTCGTATACTCGCTTGCGGGCGACTATGGAGCTACAAAGGACGTCATAGCGTCCGCCTTGGACGGATTCTCGGCCGACGCCGCTCACAGGGCCGCCCCCGGCCCCTTGGGTACCCGGGCCCGGGCCCAGCTTGGAAAAGCCAGGGCCACACGCGTGAACCTGAGTTTTGGCCAGGCCAGCCTTGTCCTTGACTGGGATCCCCGGGAAGGGGCTGTGGCCCAGGATACCACCGAGCGGGAGTACCGCGTCCTGGCCCCGTATGGCGCGATGCCTGAACTGGTTGACGCCGCGGTCAAGCGCTTCTACCGGATGGTGTGGCGCGACTGTGCCCCGTCGCTGGACAGGTTGGCCCTGGAGC
Organism: Spirochaetales bacterium; assembly: GCA_016928955.1. Classification (GTDB taxonomy): domain Bacteria; phylum Spirochaetota; class Spirochaetia; order Treponematales; family UBA12059; genus JAFGJV01. The sequence continues at coordinate 47,787 of JAFGJV010000014.1, read as the reverse complement.
TGGCCCACGCATGGTCGTCTGGAGCCTGGGCCGGGCCGGGCGGACAGGCGCCCCGGAAATCAGACGGCCCCTCGCCCAGCCACGGCACGGCCGCCGATCCCCGGGCATACGCGGCGGCCCTTCTGAACTGGACCCAGAACTGGACCTATCAGCGCAACCCTCAAGGCTCGGACGTGGTCAATCCTTTGAGCGCTGCCATGGAAGGCCGGGGCGACTGCGATTCCCGGGCGCTGGTCCTGGCCGCCCTGCTCAGGAGGGAAGGCATAGAAACCCTTTTGCTGGTATCGCTTGAGCACCAGCACGCCCTGGCCGCCGTCAAGGTGCCGGGAGGAGGTGCCCGGTACCCGTACCGCGACCAGAACTGGGTAATAGCCGAAACCACGGCCAAGGTCGATATCGGTTTGATCGACAGCTCGATGTCCGATATCGAAGATTGGCTACCCGTGGAATTTCCATTCTGAATCGTCGTTCATGTTGACATCAGTTTTGGCGATGTCTATACTGGCGCCGTCCGGGCAACCAGGCCCAAATCCGGAAGGAACCGACAGATGGAAGCGATAAGCGGCCGCTACAAAGACCTGATCCTGAACATGATCAAGTATTCCAGCAGGAGCACCACGGTAACCAGCGACGACGTGTATCGCCCCGGCAACCCCAAGCTTCTGCCCTTTATCGACACCATGGTGTCGGAGAACGTGGAACCCGGCAGCGGGATCCGCTCCCTGGAAAACCTGGTGGAACTGGCGCGCTTGGCCGCGGACGGAGCGTCCTGCCTGCTCTTGCTGGAGCATTACAGCAACTTTGACCTGCCGGCTTTCTCCTACCTGCTCAGGCAGGCCGGCAAGGAAGGCGTGGACATAGACTCCCGTATCGTCGCCGTGGCGGGCATCAAGCTGACGGAAACCGACCCGGTGGTCGCCGCCTTCAGCGAGGCCTATTCCCGCCTGGTCATCTACCCCAGCCGCTCCCTGGAGATCATCAAAAACAATATCAAGGACCCCAAAGAACTGGTTTCGGAAATGATGAAGGGCGCCAGCATAAACCACGCGGCCATGAAAGCCCTGGGCCAACTCAAAAAATCCGGCAAGCTGATCCTGGTTTTCCCCGCGGGTACCCGCTACCGGCCCTGGGACCCTTCAAGCAAGAAGGGCGTGCGGGAGATAGACTCGTACCTCAAGTCCTTCGATTACATGTCCCTGGTGGCGGTCAACGGCAACATACTCAGGGTCAATCCCGAGGGCGAGATGCACGAAGACCTGGTGTGCAAGGACAAGGTGGTGTTCACCGCCGGCGCGCCCCTGTCCTGCGAGGAATTCCGTGACAGGGCCAAACAGCACAAGCATTTCCGTGACGACAAGAAGCAGGTGATCGTGGACGCGCTCATGGCGGGACTGGAAACCATGCATGAGGAGGCGGAGCGGAGCCTGTAGGCCGCAAAGGCCGGCCGCCCTTCCATCAGCCTGAACCAACGCATGTGCTTGGCAGGATGCTGAAGGGCATCCGGTTTTCAACATCCTGTTGAAGGTTCCGTTAATAGCTTCCGTATGACGATATTTCGTCCACACTGATCCGGAGCCGTACCGTGGCTATCCAGTTCCCTTCCCTGAGTATCACCCGGGGCGGCCCCGCGAACGCAAAGCTCCCCGTGGCCTCCCGCGGCTTGTTGTGCGTGATGCCGCGCAGGTATTCGCGCACGGCCGACCGTGCGGCGTCCAGCATGGCTTCCCTGCGCGCGCCAACCTGGCCCAGGCCCGTATCCTCCCCGCCCCGCCCCGGCAGGTACGCCCTTGCCGATCCTTGCCCCTGTCCAGACGCGTAGGGAGCTCCGGCCCATGCCCCGTACTCGGATCGGTCAGCCGGACTCAGCACCCACTCCACCGTGGCGTATACGGTAAAGCCTTCCTGCCGTACGGACGGAAAGCGCACCCCGGGGTAGCCAAGGGGCAGTTCGCCGCGCGGCTCGGCCTGGAACAGCTCGGCAATGGCCCTGGCCTTGTCGCTGGGGGTGTAGCGGTAGGAAAAGCCCCACACCATGCCCGCGAACACCCAGCGCGCTTCTTCCAGTATGGCCAAGGCTACTTCTTTGTCGGGAACGCGCGGGTTGTACAGGGGATCGGGCACGCCGGGAAAGCCCGGCGCTGGCGGGACACTTTCAAGATCCGCGGGAAATTCCGCCCTGAGGGCCACATCCCTGTCCTGGGCATGGGCGCCGGCCGCCAGGGCGGCAAGCAGGACCAGCCCGAGTATCCCGCCTTTTGCCTTGAACGCACGCATGCATACCTCCGTTGGGGGCAGCATCCGTGGCCCGGCGGACCGCCCCTTACAGTATCGGCACGACGCGCGACGCTCTTTTCTCAGGAGCCTTTGATAAGGCGCCGGATTGGATTGACCCCAAAACGCACGGGGAAATACAGGGCGGCCGCCGCAAAGCCGAACAGGTGGGTCAGGTGCGCCACGTTGCCCCCGAGCCCGAACACCTCAGACCACAGCTCTACCACCGTATACAGGGCTACCAGCACGGCGGACGGCACCGGTACCAGACCCCAGATAAAGATGCGGGCGCGCGGATGGAGCACGGCAAAGGCCAAGAGCACGGCGTACACGGCTCCGGACGCCCCCACCAGATAGGCGTTCCACGCCCCGCCTATGATGAAGGCCAGCAGGGAGCACAGGCCGGCTACCGTGCCGGACAGAAGGTAGAACAGCGTGAATTCCCGACTGCCCAGCTCGCGCTCAACGGCCATGCCGAACAACAGAAGGCCCAGCATGTTGAAAAACAAGTGCTGAAGGTCCGCATGGACGAACATGTACGTGAACGGTTGCCACAGCCAGGGGCCTTCCACCACGGCTACCGGCCACAGGGCCAGGTAGCCGCCTATTTCCTTCACCGCGTAACCGAGGACGAACACAAAAACGTTCACGCCTATGAGTATCAGCGTGGCGTTGCTCTGGGTGTAGCGGAAGGGTTTTCGCAGGGTTCTGAGTAAGTTCATGGCTACAATGTACGAAAAAAAGCCGACGCTAGCCAAGCCCGGCCCGGGAGGCTACACTCAAGGCCATGCCAGAGTGTCCCGCGCGCGCTCCTAACTGCCTGTCCTGCGTCCACTTCTACGTGACCTGGGACGCGGCCTTTCCGCGCGGCTGCCGCATGTTTGAGATCAAGACCCGCAAGCTTCCCAGCCACGAGGTGTACGCCGCCACGGGCAGACACTGCCCAGCCTACGAACGCAAAGCCTGCGTGCGCTAGCGTGAGAGGGAACATTTAGAAACCCATGATTATGAGATGTTCCCTTAGCTGGGCGACGCTTGCGCTCCGGCTGCCCGGGCAAGCCGCTTACAGCTTCTTGAGCAGGACCACCGTGGTGTCGTCGGCCACCTTCGCGCCGCTGGTGTGGAAGCGCCACTCCTGCATGACATAGTCCAGCATCTGCGCGGCTTCCCCCTGCGGCGCGGTCGAATAGCTGGCCAGCACGCCCTCTATGCCAAAGGGCTCGCCGTCCACGTTGCGGCTTTCGTCAAGGCCGTCCGTGTACAGGAGTATGGAGTCGCCCTGCTTGAGCGAGAAACGGACGGACTTGTACGGGGCTTCTATGCCTTCGCGGCCCAGGGGAGGGCCCTTGTACTCAGCCCCGCCCTGCGGTTTCAGCGCCAGGGCCCTGGGCCGCCCAACGCCGCGGTACAGGATTTCCGTATGGGCCGCGCTTGCGTACTCCACCTGCCCCGACTCGTCCAGCCTGAGCACTGCCGCGGTGATGAAATTCTCCACCGCCGAGAGCTCGGGAATCAGCTCCGCGTTGATGGCCTCGAGCACGGCGCCCAGGCTGCGGTGCTTGCGCTCGTAGAAGTTGCGGTGGAACACGGAGCGCGCCAGCACGGTAATCAGGCCGCTGGCTATCCCGTGCCCGGACACGTCGCCAACCACCAGGCCTTCCAGCCTCTCCCCGCTCTGGTAAAAATCGTAGAAGTCGCCCGATATGCCGCCGGCTGGCAGGAAGGCAAAGGCGGCTTCCCAGGCTCCGGTCACGGGGGCCTTCTTGGGAAAGAAGCCCTGCTGCACCTGCGTGGCTATCTGAAGGTCCTTGCCCGCTATGTCGGCGGCGGTTTTCAGCTTGGCGCTGGTATCAGACAGGCGCACGCTCAGCGCTTCCTCCTCGGCCAGCGTGGTTTCCAGCTCCCTGGTGCGGGTCTCAACGCGTCGCTCAAGGTCCTGGCGGGTACGGTCCACGCCCTGGTACACGCGTATGAACTGGCCGGCAAGCACCGCGCCCGTGCCGAACACCAGGACCAGGAAACCCAGGTCCATGTAGTTCATGAAGCTGACGAACCGCACCCCGAGGGAATCCAGAAGGGCAGTGCCTCCTACCAGGGCTCCACCAAGCAACAGTTTGGTAGCGTCGCTTTTGGCCAACGCGCGGAGCACGGCCTGGAACCGTTTTTTCTTCCCCGCCAGCCCAACGTAGTGCCGTATGCTCCTGGCCAGGGGCAGGATGATGTCAAAGACAGCCAGGTAGGCGATGGGCAGGGGGAGCGTCCATTTCCATACCAGGGTGAAAAATTCCCTCCAGAGCGCGAACTGCAGGATGGCCAGCGCCGCGCACGCCGCACCGTACACGTATTCGAAGACGGACGGCTTGCGCCTGAGCACGGCGTTGAAAAAGGCCATGAAGACGGGTATCAGCACAAAACTGAAGGCCGCGTCCATGCCCCGGATGAGGTTGGTGTCAAGGAGCACGTCAAACACCACGTAGGTCCTGGCAAAAATGTAGAACGCCAGGATGACGGTTGCTACGCCGTAAAACAGGTAGCTCTTTTCCTTTGGCCGTAAGCCGTACAGCACCCAGTGGTAGAGGGCAAAGAAAAAATAGATGCCTACCAGCATGAGGCGGGGCGTCTCGCTCCGCAGCTCGGCCAAGCGGTCGTACGGGCCTATCAGGTAGGAGCCCCTGGAACCGAGTCCGGTCAGGGGATCCGCGGGGTTGCCGGCCACCATGAAAGCCAGCGTGTTCATGCCCTCCCTGAGCCAGCGCGCGTCCAGCTGTATGAGGCCGCCGCGGACCGAGCGTTGAACGCGTATGCGGCCGGTTTCGTCAAAGTAGGTTTCGTCCCGGATCAGGTAGCCGTTGAGGTAGGCCTGCCAATTCTGCCCGATCTCCGGCAGGTACAGACCCACGCCGCTGGTAGCGGACAACAAAGCGGACGACGCGGTAAAGGGAACGATCACGCAGTAGCGCTCGGCGGGCTTTCTGCCCGGAGCGGGGAACAGCGTCGGTCCGGGCGTCTCAGGCAGGCCCAGCTCGCGCACCGCCAAAGTACGTTTCCCGGCCACCGCCTTGACCCGCTTCCAGGCCGAATCGTTCGGCAGGGGAGCCTGGAAGGTCCACTCCAGGGCGAACCCTTCCCGCACGTACACGTCAATGCGCGACAGATCCACCACGGACGCCGCTCCCTCGGCCTGGGCCGTGGCACAGGGGGCAAGGCACAGGATGAAAATCAAAGCCAGGGCTGCCGCTCTCATTCACGCCTCCCGACCGGGTTTTCCGCACATCAACGAAGAGACAGCGGGGAGGATATTGTACTCCCCCGCAGGCCAAATGAAAAGGACAAGCGCCGCGCCCCGGCGGGCTTTTTGGTGAACCTCTAGCTGATCCTTCACGCTCCCGCTACAGTTTTTTGAGCCTGTCCCTGAGCTCGGCGGCAAGCTCGTAGTTTTCGTCGGCTATGGCCTTGTCCAGCTCCTTGAGAACGCGCTCGCGCTCTTCCGACACCTCCGGTACGGCATCCGTCTTCTGGGTCTGCTCGTGCACCATGTCCACGGGCACGCCGGCCTCCTCCACTATCGACTCGGCTATGTACACGGCCGCGTTGCAGCGCACGGCCAGGGCCATGGCGTCGGACGGCCGCGAGTCAAACATGCGCTCCCCGTCGGCCGTCTCCACGATCAGGCGGGCGTAAAAGGTGCCCTCGCGCAGGTCATGGATCTCCACGCGGCCCAGGGCGGCGCCCATGCTCGACAATACGGACAGGAAGAGGTCGTGCGTCAGAGGCCTGGGCATGTCCACTCGCCCCAGGCCTATCAGTATGGCCTGCGTTTCCAGCTGGCCTATGAAAATGGGCACGGCCACGTCGGAGTGCTTGGGACGCACCAACACCACGTTGCCCTGCTCGGTCTGGGCGACCGTCCAGATATCTGCCTCTACGAGCGTATTGGAACCCATAGCCCCTTCCGCGTATAGTATAGGCGCCCGGGCGGCCGAAAAAAAGGCCGCCGGTTCCACAAACAAGGCGGAAAACGAATGGCCACAGGATACGAACAAGCGGATTTTTGGGCAAAGAAAGCCAAGAAGGAAGGCTACCCAGCCCGATCGGTATACAAACTGCAGGAACTGGACGAGAAATTCAAACTCCTGAAACCCGGCATGCGCGTTTTGGACATAGGGGCGGCCCCTGGTAGCTGGAGCATGTGGGTGGCCAGGAGGATAGGTCCATCAGGATTCCTGGCCGCCGTTGACCTTCAGCCACTGCGGATAGCCCTGGACCCGTCGGCTTCGTTTTTCGTCCAGGGCGACATCTACGACCAGGCGGTTCGGGACGCCATACGGGAGCGCGGTCCCTACAACCTGGTGCTTTCAGACGCGGCGCCAGCCACCAGCGGCAACCACGGCCTGGACACCGACCGGTCGGAAGCCCTGGTTGAGGCCGTACTGGATTACGCGGACGACATGCTGGCCCCGGGAGGCTCGGTAGCGGCCAAGCTCTTCATGGGTGGGGGCCAAAAAGCCCTGCTGGAACGCCTGCGCGGAGCCTACGGAAGCGCGCGCGCCTTCAAACCCAAAACCTGCAGGCCCCAGAGCTTTGAAACCTACATTCTGGGCCTGGTCAGGAAACCCGCCCAAGCAGGCTGAGGAGCTGGTCCTGCGTGGCCTTTCCGGCCAACAGCCGCGCGAACTCCGGGTTGGAACAGCGTTTGGCCAATGACGACAGCGACGACAGGTGCTCGGCCGGGCTGGCTGACGCGATCAGGAAGAAAGCGCGCACGGGGAGGCCGTCAGGCGCCGCCCAGAGTATCGGGAAGCGCGGGTAGAACAGGGCCATGAACGCCGCTTCGCGGTTCCTGAGAAAGGGAGCGCGGGCGTGGGGAAAAGCCAAGCCCTCTCCCACGGCCGTTGACGATTGGCCCTCCCGCTCCAGCGCCGCGCCGGCAAGCTCGGACGCGTCCTTGTCTATGACCCCTGGGTACAGCCGCGCGCACACGACCTCGCTGGCCTTGCGAATGGCTTCCTGGGGCGTTGAGGCGTCCAGGTTGTACCATACGCCGCCACGTTTCAACAGCTCGCTAATCACCCTCGCCTCCCGTCCGCGGCCCCATTCCCGCGTGGCCGGCCAAAGCTCCGGGGAACGCCGGGCTTGGTATGGCTATCAGTATACCATCGAGCAGGGAAGCCCAGCCATACGTGCCACGGGTAGGCGCCCGCCAGCGGGGCGTCCCGCAACATCCACGGTACGCCGCTTTGGCCTAGCCGCCTGGTTTTGACACGTTCCTTACATTCCTTACCTGATTGCGCCTAGGACGCTCGCGTGGCCATGGATACACTCACACATGACGCGGGCCGCCTTCGGGGGCAAATCGGCGTCTGTGGGAGCGATCGTGCGCAGAGAGATCGTCACAGCCGCGATACTGTGGGTATCGGCGGCATTGGCTTTTGCCCAGGGCAACCCGTCCCGGCCATCCGGCGCCATGCCGGCATCGGAGTACATAGCGGCGGCCCTCGAACAGGACGACAAGGTAGCCGCCAGGGTCCTGGCCCTGGAATCCGCTTCGGCGTCCCTGGCCGCCTTGGAACGTGGTTCGTTCGCGTCGTTCTCGGCGGGAACCGGCCAGACCGCCTTGGCGTCCACGGAAGCAGGCACCACGTTCAGCGCGGCCCCCTGGATCAGGGTGGGCCTTGGACGCTACGAGTATACCAGCGTGGACGCGTCGCTTGCCGTGCAGAATGACCCCAGCGGCTCCAACGCGTATCCATCCGTCAGCGTACGCCAGAACCTGAGCGAGCCCTTGAGCGGGCTCGTTCCGCTGGACGTCCTCAGGGCCAGGTACGCCGTGGAGGAAGCCCGCTACGCCCTGGCATCGGTCCTTGCCGAGCGCGAGGCGGCCGTCCTGGGAGCCCTTGCAGATTGGGCCGGGGCGGCCAACGAGCAGGCCCGGCAGGAATTCCTTTCCGCGTCCGCCGCCAGCCAGCTCCAAAACGCCAAAGCCCTGGGCACCTACGATGCCGGCTCGTCGGCCTTGGCCAAACTGGAAAGCTCGGCCACGGCCGCCCGCCTGGCCCTGGAAAAGGCGCGGCTGAACCTGGAACACGCGCGGGAGCTGGTGGCCGAACTGTGCGGATTCGAGCCCGAAGCCCTGCCTCCGGCCGCCCCGTCAGTGCCCGCCTTTGACCAATCCAGCCTCAGCGCCGACCAGGCCATAGCCGTGCGAAAAGCCGAGAACAGCCTGGATATCCAGCGCAGGAGCTATGCCGACGAATGGGGCAAGCAGGCACAGCTGGATGTAACCCTGTCCTATGAGCAGAGCCGCGACGCAGAACAGGCGGCGCTGGGCGCCAGCCTTGGCTGGGATACCCTGGACGCGGCCGCGTCAGTGGGCTGGAACCTGGAATCCGGCCTGCCCTACGGCAGCCTGAGCCTGACCTGGTCGCCTAATGACCTATCCGCCCGCGCCAGCCGTAAAAAAGCGGCCAACGCCGACCTTACGTCGTTTGAGCTTGCCCTGGACAGCGCCCTGGCCGACGCCGCGTCGAGCCTTAAAGACCTGCGGCTGAGCCAGCTTCTTGAAGCCTTGGAAGCCGAGCGCCTTGCCGCCGCGTACCAGGCGGCCTTCCTTGCGGCTGAGGAAGCCGCGCAGTTGCACTCGGGCGGCTATATCACGGACGACGAGCTGACCGAGGCGCAGGAAGACCTGTATAGCGCCTACGCCGCCCGGGAATCCGCGGCCTGGAGCGCGGCCCAGAGCAGGGCCCGCCTGGGGTCCACCTGGATACTGGCCGGGGACCCGTCGAACCATGCAGAAGCAGGCACCGATGAAGGAGATACGGAATGAAGATCGATCTTTCAGCCCTCAAGGGCTTGTTCAAGCGCCCCCTGCGCCTGGCGCTCAGCCTGGGCGCCATGGCCATACTGGTCGTCCTGATCCTGGCACTGACCAGCAAGGGCGGCGAGGCCGCGTCGGGCTGGACCAGGGTCCAGGTCAAGGAGACCGACGATTCCGTGACCATAGAGTCGTCCGGAAACATAGAGGCCATACGCTACGGCGACCTGTCCTTTGCAGGCACCGGCCTGGTGTCCAGGCTGTACGTCGCGGAAGGCGACGGCGTGGACAAGGGCCAGGAGCTGGCCGCCCTGGACGACGTGGAACAGCGTTACGCCTACGAGGAGGCCAAGCAACGCCTGGAACAGTACCGCCTGACCGGCAACGCGCGCCAGACGGCCCTGGCCGAGCTGGAACTGGAGGCCAAGGCCAACAACCTTGATAAGGCGACCATACGCGCCCCGTTTTCCGGTTTTGTGACCAGCGTGGAGGTGGAGCCCGGCGAGTACGTGTCCAACGGCACCGTGGTCCTGTCCCTGGTGGACCGTTCCAGCCTGGTGGCGACGCTCCAGATAGACGAGGTGGACATACCCCAGCTCAAGGTCGGCCAGAAGGTGCTCTTTTCCTTCGACGCCCTGCCGGGTTCCAGTTACGCCGGCACGGTCACGCGCATACCGCCGGTGGGCCGCGTTACCAGCCAGGGCCTTGCCGTGTTCGACGTAACGGCGACCATACCCAATCCGCCGGCCGAGCTGTTGCCCGGCTTCTCGTTTTCTGCCCGCGTGGTGGTATCCCAGGCCGAGCCCGTGCTGACCCTGCCCCTGTCGGCCGTGGTCATGCCCTCGGGAGGCTTTACCCGGCGCGGCTCGGCCGAGGCAGCCGACCAGACGGCCGCCCAGGGCGCGGCCCCCGTCACGGGCGCCGTCGGCGCCGTCAGTCCCGCGGCACCCAGCGGCAAGGACTCAAGCGGCGCGCAGGCCACAAGCCCGGCGTCTGCCAGCGCGGCCAGGGGCCGGACCTTCCAGTGTTACGTGCCCGGCGACAACGGCACCCCGGTGCTGAAAGACTTTGTGGGCTTCCTGCGGAGCGACGGAACCATACAGATCGTGTCCGGCCTGGAAGCCGGCGCTGTGGTCCTGGTGCAGGTGACCGAAAGCACGGCGTCATCGGGCGCGGCCGCTCAGGGCATCAATTTTGCCATACCGGGCATGGGCGGCATGCCGGGCGGCCAGCCGCCGGCCGGCGCGGTCCCGGGATCTGGCCTCAGGCAGTCCGGAGGCTCCCGATGAGCCGGGCAGGCGACGCCGGCGTGCCGGTGGTCAGCGTGCGCGAACTCCACCGCGTGTACCATGTGGGCGACGAGGAAGTCCATGCCCTGCGCGGCGTGAGCCTGGACATAGGCCGCGGGGAATACGCCGCGGTCATAGGACCCTCGGGCTCGGGCAAGTCCACCCTGATGCACATCATGGGCTGCCTGGATTCGCCCACCAGCGGCTCGGTGCTGATAGACGGCGTGGAGGTGGCCTCCATGGACCAGGCCACGCTGGCCCGGGTGCGCAACCAGCGCATAGGATTTGTGTTCCAGGCCTTCAACCTTCTGCCCCGGCTGTCCATCCTGGAAAACGTGGCCCTGCCCCTTTTGTACTCGGGCGTGCCCCGCAAGGAGCGCCTTGAGCGCGCCCGGGAGGCCCTTGAAAAGGTGGAACTGGGCGACCGCGTGCGCCACCGCCCCAGCCAGCTGTCCGGCGGCCAGCGACAGCGCGCGGCCATAGCCCGGGCCCTGGTGAACGAACCGTCCCTCTTGTTGGCCGACGAGCCGACCGGCGCCCTGGACACGCGCACGGGCGAGACCGTGCTCCAGTTGTTCGACGGCATAGCGTCCGGCGGCGTCACCATCGTCGTCGTCACCCATGACCCCGACGTGGCCGACCGCTGCAGGCGCGTCATCCACATACGGGACGGCCTTCTGGCGGGAGCGGCGGCATGATACTGGAACATGTACGATCGGCCGGGCAGAGCCTTGCGGGCAACAAGCTGCGGAGCGCCCTGTCCATGATAGGCATCGTGATAGGCGTGGCGTCCGTGGTGGCGGTGACCACCATGGGCAGGAGCGCCGCGGACAGCATAACCGCTCAGATAGCCGAAGCCGGCCTGGAAACCATCATAGTCCAGCCGGGCCGCGTCACATCGGCCACGGTGGAGCGCGTTTTCCAGGAAAACCTGGCCGACGAGCTGGCCTTGGTAAGCGGCGTCCTGGAGGCGGCGCCGGTCAACCAGACCTATGTGTACGTAAAAAGCGCCAATGCCGACGCCAGGGAAACGGTCACCAGTTCCACGCCCGGGTTTGTGTCGATATTCTCCCTGGAGCTGGCGGAAGGGCGCTTCCTGAGCCAGGCCGACATGGACAGCCGCGGGGCAGTGGCCGTGCTGGGAGCCGAGCTGGCCGACACCCTGTTCCCGGACGGCGGGGCCGTGGGCTCGTCCATCAGGTTCCTGGGCGAGACGCCGCGCCAGTTCAAGGTGGTTGGCGTCCTTGAGAAAAAGAGCGACACCTACGGCTTTTCCTTTGACTCGAACATCTTTGTGCCCAGGACCAGCTACCTGACCCGCGTGGCCAAGGCCGAGCGCGTGGACCGCTACGTGCTCAGGGCGGACGCCGACCAGGACGTACTGCAAACCGCCGAGCGCGTGGAAGCGCTTATGCTGGACAAACTGGGCTCTGAGACCGCGTACCGGGTCATGTCGCCGTCTACCATAGCCGAGACGGCCACCGGCGTGACCGACACCCTGGCCGGTTTCCTGGCCGGCGTGGCGGCCATCAGCCTTCTGGTGGGCGGCATAGGCATCATGAACATCATGCTTGTGTCCGTTACCGAGCGCACCAAGGAGATAGGCGTGCGCAAGGCCATAGGAGCCACGCCATCTGCCATACGCATGCAGTTCCTGGTGGAGGCCGCCGTGATCACCGTGTCAGGAGGCGTGCTGGGCCTGGCCCTGGGCTGGGGCGGCAGCGCCATAGCCCTGACCGTGCTGGGCTGGGGCTTCAGCGCGTCCCTGCCCGAGGCCCTGCTGGCCATAGGCTTTTCCGCTGGCACGGGCATATTCTTTGGCATGTATCCGGCCGCCCGCGCCGCCCGGCTGGATCCCACGGTGGCCCTGTCCTGGGAATGATACGTCCACGGTCCCCGTTCCGCCTTGTAGGGACGGGGACCCTTTTTATGCTTTGCCGCCCTGGCGCCAGCCGTAATTACTGTCCAGCCAGCGCCGGTACTCGCCGGAGCGCACGCGCTCTATCCAGGCAGGGTTGTCCAGATACCAGCGGACCGTTTCCCTGAGTCCCCGGTCAAACTCCATACGGGGTTCCCAGCCCAGCTCGCGCCGGATTTTGCCCGAGTCCAGGGCGTAGCGCCGGTCGTGGCCCGGGCGGTCCGGCACCAAGGTGATGAGCCCGCGGTAGAGCTCCGCGCCGGCACCGGTCTCCTCAGCCACGATATCTGCCAGCCGTTCCACCAGGCTGAGGTTTTCCCGCTCGTTGCCGCCGCCCACCACGTAGCTGTGGCCGGGGCGGCCGCCCCGCATGATGGCCCAGACGGCGCGGGCATGGTCGTCCACGTACAGCCAGTCCCGCACCTGCCTGCCGTCTCCGTACACGGGCAGGCGTTTGCCCTCAAGCATATTGAGGATCATGAGGGGCACAAGCTTTTCCGGAAACTGCCGGGGGCCGTAGTTGTTGCCGCAGTTGCTCACGCTTACCGGAAGGCCGTAGCTGTGGTGGTAGGCCATGACCAGGTGGTCGGCGGCCGCCTTGCTGGCCGAGTACGGAGAGCGCGGGGCGTAGGGGCTGGCTTCCGAGAAGCTACCAGAGGGGCCCAGGGTGCCGTATACCTCGTCGGTGGATACCTGGTGGAACCACACGCCATCCCTGCCGCGCCAGGCCTGCCTGACCACGTCCAGCAGGGTAAAGGTGCCCAGCACGTTGGTGCGCACAAAGGCCTCTGGGCCCATGATGGACCTGTCCACGTGGCTTTCAGCCGCCAGATGGCAGACCGCGTCTATGCGATAGCGGGCGACGATGTCTTCCACGGCCGCCCTGTCGCATATATCGGCGCGCTCGAAGAAGTAGCGGGTGCCGCCCAAGCCGGCGGCCAGGTCCGACAGATTGTCCAGGTTGCCCGCGTAGCTCAAGGCGTCCACGTTGACCACCAGGCCCTGGAAGCCCGACTCCGGGCCCAGGAGGTAGCGTATGAAATTAGAGCCTATGAACCCCGCGCCGCCTGATACCAAGATCGCTGAATACGTCCTCATGACTGCATGCCCCGTAGGCTCAGTATGAAGCGCTCAAGGCTTTCACGCCATGGCGGCGCCCTGAAACCCAGGGCCTTGATTTTTTCCTGGGACAAGACGGAATACGCAGGCCGCCGCGCCGCGCGAGGGTACTGGGAAGTGGCCACTGGCCGTAGGGAGCAGGCCCGGTCAAGGAGCCCGTGCTTCAAGGCCAGGCTTTGAATTTCCACGGCAAAGCCGTACCAGCTGGCCTGTCCCTCTCCGCTGTAATGGTATATGCCCGCCGGCAGGTCCGGGCGCGCGGCCAAACCCGCCAAAACGCCGGCAAGGTCGGCGGCCCAGGTGGGCGAGCCGTGCTGGTCGTCCACCACGTCGACGCTGTCCCTCTCGCGCATGAGCTTCAGCATGGTGGACACAAAATTGCCGCCATGCCTGCCGTACAGCCAGGCGCTCCGCACGATGACGCTATCCGGGCCAGCAGCAAGCACGCGCGTCTCTCCTTCTGCTTTTGAGCGTCCATAGGCGTTGACTGGATCTGGAGCGTCGCTTTCCAGGTACGGCTCGCGTTTGGTGCCTGAGAAGACGTAATCCGTGGACAGGTGGATGAGGCGGGCCCCGAGCCGAAGGGAAAGGCGCGCCAGGTTTTCCGGCCCTTCCGCGTTGACGCGGACGGCCAGGTCTTCCTCAGCCTCCGCCCTGTCCACCGCCGTATACCCGGCGCAGTTGACGATGGCGTGGATGTCCTTGCCGCGCGCAAAATCCCGGAGGGCGTGAGGGGCCAGGATGTCCAGCTCGCGGCCGGTGGCCGCGAAGGAAAGGCCGAGCTTTTCCACTGCCTTGGAGACTTCAGCGCCTAAGAGGCCAGCCCGTCCGATTATCCAAATCATGGACTGACAATATACCAGGCGGGCAAAAGGTCCTAGACAGGGCACAAAAAAAAGGCGCGCGCCTTGCGGCGCGCGCCCCATCAGCTCTGTCAGGAAAGATTAGAGGCTGACGTTGGTGGCAAAGGTCAGGATACCTTTGTCGTTCGCGATGTCGGTGGTGATCCAGTCCAGGGTGAACGTGGTGTTCGGGATCAGGAAGGCCTCGACGCCGACGTCCAGGGTAACCAGGTCGGTGCTGTCGATGTTGAAGTAGGCGTAGGGCATCACGTAGTAGTCACCGTCCATGGCGATGGTGTAGGTGAGGTCAGCATAAGCGTCCCAGGTGGCGGCAACGACCGTCTCCATGGCGTTGTAGTAACCAAAACCAAAGCCAAAGTACAGGTTCTCTACCAGACCGCCGTCCTCGTAGAAGTCGATGGACATCTCAAGGTCCTCATCGCCGCCGTAGTACACGGCGACCGCGACGTTGGTGGCGTCGGTGATGTCATAACCCAGGTCCAGGCGGGCATCAAAGGCCATGTCAGCGCCATCGGCGATGTAGAAATCGGCGGCGGGGGTGATGGCAAAGCCGGCCACGGTCACGGGGACGGACAGCCAGAAACCCATGTCCTTGGTAACGTCGGTCAGGTCATAGGAGAAACCGGCGTCCAGGGCCAGGGTGTCGGGAACGAAGGTCAGGCTGGCCACGATGCCCATGCCGTACTCGTTGTCAACGTTGGTCGTCCAGTCACCCTTGGAGTTGATGATGAGGCCGACATCGTACATTTCGCTGTCGTAACCGATCTGGGTGCCGTAGGTGTTGGCATGGAACACGCCAGCAACGGCGCCATCCAGGAGCTCGCCAGCGGCGTCGAAATCGAGGCTGGACTGGCTGTACACCATGGCGTACAGGGGGCCGGACACGATCTTGGCCTCGAGGGAGGCGGGGGTGGCATAAGCATCGTCATCGTTGAAGCCGAGGCCAGATGCGCCAGCCACGGGGTCGTCAAACAGCTCGAAGGTGATGCCGGTCAGCGCGATGTAGCCATGGACGCCCTCGCCGGTGGCTTCAGCGTCTTCAACCGCGAAGGGAATGGTCACGTCGGCGCTGTACTCGTTCAGGAAACCGGTGGCGTTGGTGTTGAGGTCCATACCCCAGGTGAGAGTCGCGTCAGCGGAGACCACAGGGGTCTGGGCAAAAGCGCCCACAGCGGCCATGAGGGCCAGAAGAAGCACGATAGCTTTCTTCATCTAGATTCCTCCTTGTAGGAATAAAGCGGGGTGCAGAACCTAGGGTTGCCGCGTTCCCCTTAGCTTTATGGGGAGTATATCCCCGCAAATTTGGCGGTGTCAAGTTTTTTTTAGGTTGGGAAACGGAGTTTTTTGACAATTTTTTACTAAAGTGTCAGGAATTTAAACCGATTTAGCATGTCCATGCGCGCACGGCCTCGGCCAAGCGGGCGCGGCGAGAGAGCGGAAACGCCACGTTTCCGCTCTCCAGTCACCCAGGCTTCCCTATAAATTAAACAGAAAGATGAAGGTCGGGTTGAAGCCCTTGTAGAACGACGAGAAGGCAAAGTCCGAATCGGTACGTTTCTGGCTGAGAACCGTGGTGCTGCCGCTGGATGTCCAGTCCATCGTGACGATGGGCTGCATTACCCTGAGCGTCAGGAAGGACGACACGGTCAGGTCGGCTATCAGGGGCACGCCCAGGTCCAGGTTCATCCGGGAGAAATTCTCGTCGTCGTCCTTGGACACTCCATTGAACTCGGTATAGACGGTGAGCATGACCCGGGGGCCAGTCCGGAGAGAGAAGGCGCCCGCCTTGGCCATGGCCCAATAAAGGCCTGTGCCGAATCTGAAGCCCGTGGTGGCTGGGTCTTCTTCCAGGATCAAGGCCAGCTCCGGAGCCACTTCCAGGCCGCCCTTGAGCTCTATGGGCACCACCACGCCGAACTCCAGGTCGGAATAGGACGTGGTGGTCTCGTCTATCGTGGTGCTCTGTACCTGCCAGGTGATCAGGGGCCCAATGGAAAAATTCTGGGCGCCGGCCGCGGCCGCGCACGCCAGGATCAAGACCAGAAGAACGCTACGTTTCATGAACAACCTCCCCGGGAAGCGCCCGGATCGCGATTATATGGAGCGCCAGTTCCTGACCGCCTCCGCCCAGGCCACGGCGCTATCCTCGATTGTACGTTCGGGCACACAGTACGACAAGCGGAACCAGCCCGGGTAGCCAAAGCCCTCGCCCGGCACGGCCAGTATATGAAAGCCCTTCAGGTGCATGGCAAAGGCCACATCGCGGCCGCCAGCCGACGCTGGCCCGCCCTCCGGCACCTTGCAGAACAGATAGAAGGCGCCTTCCGGCTTGGCGTGCTCGATCTGGGCTATGCGGAGGACGCCGGCCAGCATGGTTCGCCTCCGTTCGTAGCGGGCAACGTCCGCGCGGGCCTTCCAGCTGGCGGCGGCCGCCCGCTGGACCAGGGCCGGCGCGTTGACAAAGCCCAGTATGCGGTTGGCCATGGTCAGGCCCGCCATGAGCAGGGCCTTGTCGGCTATGGCGGGATTGACGCCCACGTAGCCCAGGCGCTCGCCCGGTATGGACAGGGTCTTGGAGAAGCTGGACACCACGATGCTTTCCGGATAGGCGTCTATGACCGGTGGGGCGGCCAGCCCGTCGTACACGATATCCCGGTAGGGCTCGTCCAGGATCAGGTACGGCGCCCGCCCGCACGCCTGGCCGTGGGCGGTGAGGACGGCGGCCAGTTTTTCTAGGGACGGGCGGTCATACACCCGGCCTGAGGGATTGTTGGGCGTGTTGATGATGACGGCGGCCGTCTGCGGCCCCAGGGCGGCGGCCACGGCACCGGGATCAAGAGAAAAATCAGGCGCCGCGTCCACAGTGCGCATAACGCCGCCGTGGTTCGAAATATAAAAACCGTACTCGGCAAAATACGGCCGTATGACCACCACCTCGTCGCCCGGATTGAGCACGGTCTTGAGCACCACGTTGAGGGCGCCCGCCGCGCCCACGGTCAGGATCACGTCCTCGGCGGACGCTGCCACGCCGTGCTCGGACGAGATTTTCTCCGCCATGGCCGCCCTGGCCGACGGGAAGCCGGCGTTGGGCATATAGGCGTGCATGCCCTGCTCGGGCGAGCCGACAGCGTCCTTCAGGGCGTCCAAAAAGGCCTTGGGCGGCTCAAGGTCGGGGTTGCCCAGGGAAAAGTCGTATACGTTTTCTTCCCCGAACTCGGCCTTGAGGGCACGGCCGTCCTCGAACATGCGTCGTATCCATGAACTGCGCTCAAGATTGGCCTTGACTGCGGTAGCCACGGGCATGCGGGTCTCCTCGGTCAGGCTGGCCGGATGCGCCAGCCGTGTTTCATATAACAAAACGCCGTTTCAACTTCCAAGGCAGTATACCACGACACTGGTAGCTCGGACAGGGCCTTAAACGTTCACTAAACGGTGCGTTGGGATTATACTGGCTCCAGCGCTCACAAAAAACGGGAGGATTTCCTATGGCGTGGTACGTGGACTGGGTCAAGAACAATGTGCTTCTGTCAGCTTTTATACAATTTGCAATCCTGGGCACCTTGGGCGAGCTCCTTGGCGTGCTGGCGGCCAAGCGGAAGCCGTCCGCCAAGGTTTTGGAGTGGCTGGCCAAGGCCGTGGTGTGGGGTTTCCTTGGCATCCTGGTCAAATACTCGTTCAAGGGCTTTTCCGGGTACCTGGAAGGGCTCGTCCACGCGGGCTTCCTGCCAGCGCCCGCCATGGAACCGGGTTTCTTAAGGGCCTTCCTGCTGTCCGTGGCCATGAATGCCCAGTTCGGGCCCCTCCTCATGTTCATCCACCGCAGCACGGACAACCTGATCAGCGGCGCACGGGGCTACCAGGGCATACGCGCCAGCCTTACCACCCTGGCCTGGTTCTGGGTGCCCGCGCACACCCTTACCTTCATGCTGCCGCAGGAGTACCAGATTGGACTGGCCGCCCTGTGGTCGGTGGCCCTTGGGCTGATCATGGGCTGGACCAAGCGTCCGCGGTCGGAAGGCTGAACGACCATGGGCGAACCCCTGCAAAACTCGCACGAACGCGCGGCAGCTTTCCGCGCCCTCCTGGCCGCCCTGACCGGCGGCTTTGCGTCGGCCGAGGACGTACGG
The DNA here is from genome assembly GCA_016928955.1 of Spirochaetales bacterium. Classification (GTDB taxonomy): domain Bacteria; phylum Spirochaetota; class Spirochaetia; order Treponematales; family UBA12059; genus JAFGJV01. The sequence continues at coordinate 29,386 of JAFGJV010000014.1, read as the reverse complement.
CGCGCCAGGCCGTGGATAGACGGCGCCAGGCCGGAAGACCTGACCGGCGCGGTGGACGACGCGGTGGCTCGCGGCGTGGACTTTGGGCTTCTCAAACCCGCCGTGTCAAAATTGGTCAACCTCCTGCACCCGGCCCTGGACACGCACCGCCTCAAGCTCCCGGCCGGGGAGCGCCTCTTCAGCTCGCTCATGGCCGAGAACGCCGGTCTGTCCTCCCTCCTTGCAAAGGGCAAGGCCTGGGCGCGCGCCTTCAACGACGATCCGGCATCGGCCGCCGCCCTAGACGGCCTCAGGGAGCTGGCCGCCGGCGTGGCGGAGGTGGAAACGCATTACCGCAAGAAAGAAAACGTCCTCTTTCCGTGGTTCGAGAAAAACTACCCTGAATACCGCTGTGTCCGGCTCATGTGGGACATACAGGACGACGCCCGCCGCGGCATGAAGGACCTGGCAGCCCTGCTTTCAGGCAAAACCGCCCCGGACACAACCGAGCTCAACCGGGTGCTCGGCCGCCTGTATTTTGACCTCAACGCCAACATCCTCCGGGAGGAAATAGCCCTCTACCCGGTGATGCGCTCCCTCATGAAGGACGACGATGCCGACGCCCTGTTCAACCAGTGCCTGGAATACGGCTTCTGCTTCCTGAGCCCGGACGACAGGGCGCGTTTCCTGGCCGCCGGCCAAAAAACCGTGCCCGGAACGGCCGGAATACCGCCCCACCATGCCGGGCAGGGCTTCTCAGGCCGCACCGGCTCCCTCAGCCCGGAAGCTTTGGCCGCCATCTTTGCCGCCCTGCCCGTGGACATGACCTGGGTGGACGCAGACGATACGGTGCGTTGGTACTCGGACTCGCCTCACCGCATTTTCCCCCGGAGCCCGGCCATAGTCGGGCGGGACGTGCGCAACTGCCACCCGGGCGCCAGCGTGGGCCGCGTTGTGGCCATACTGGACGCGTTCCGCTCGGGCGCGCGCGACCACGAGGCCTTCTGGATAAGCATGAAGGGCCGCTTCATTTCCATTGAGTATTACGCCCTGCGCGACCAGGACGGCTCCTACCTGGGCACCCTGGAGGTCAGCCAGGACCTGACGGACAAGCGGGCCCTGACCGGGGAAAAACGCCTGGCGGACGGCTGACCCGGCGTCATAAAAGCCCTACTCTGACGCCAGGGTAGCAAGTAGCCCGAGCACGGCGTCGGCAACCGCGTCCAGCTCGGCGGCCGACAAGCCTGAAGGCAGGTCGCCGTAGGTGTGGTAGGCGGCCGTGTCGTACTCGTTGACCGTTACGGCCAGGGCGCCGCTGCGGTCAAAGGCGGCGTGGTCGGCGGCCGTCGATCCCTGAACCAGTTCTGTGCGGAAGCCCGCCGCGCCCAAGGCATCGGCAACCCTACGGGCCAGTTCCCGGTCACCCGCCAGCACCGACACGGCCATGTCCGTAACGGAGCCGGCCATGTCCACGTTGAGCACCCGGACGCCAGCCAGGCTGAACGGCGGATGGGCGGCAAAATACCCGGCGCCGGCCAGGCCCGTTTCCTCGGCGTCCGAGAGGAGCACGCAGAAATCGGCAGCCATCCCGAGGGCCGTCCAGGCCTTGGCCACCGCCAGGGCCACGCCCACGCCGGACGCGTTGTCCAGGGCGCCTGGAAAGACGCTGCCGTCCGCGTCATGGCCCACGTGGTCGTAATGGGCCATGACCATGACAGTCGGCGCGCAGCCCCCGCCGTCGCCGTCCCACAGGCCAACCAGGTTGCGCGCGGTCACGTCCCTGAAGCGCACCGGACTCCGCATGACGACGCTGGCGCCGCTTGCCGCAGCCAGGGCCAGCTCCCGGTAACAGCTGGACGACAAGGCCAGGAGCGGGAGGCCTGATTGAGGCTCGGGCAGGGTGCCGGGCGCCTGCCCAGCGAACAGGGGCCGCTGGGGCATATACTGATCGCCCACTTCCACCAGGAAACCCGCCGCCCCGCCCTCAAGGTACCGGTCGGTCACGTTCGGGTTGTATGCTTCCTTGGACAGGAGCAACACGGCGCCCGCCGGAAAACTGGCGCGCGAGTCTTCCATGACAAACAGCGGACCCTCGGCCTGGCCGCCCTCATAGGCGCCCCGGACAGCCTCGCGGAAATCCCTTCTATATTCATATACGCGCGCGGGTTCCCCGTCTTCCCGCCTGAGCTCCAGGATGGCGGGTCCCTCGTTCATGGCTGTCCGCCAGGCGAATTCCTGGGCACGCGCCTCTAGCCCTATGGCCTCGAGTTCGGCCAGGAGCCTGTCCCCAGCCAGCCTGCCGCCCGCGGAACCCACCTGGCGCCCGGCGTACAGTTTGTCGGCCAGTTCCGTGGCCACACCCAGGGCATACATACCGTCGGCGTCCAGCTTGCCGGCGGGAACCGGATTGGCGGGTTCGGGATCACGGACGCAGGCCGAGCCCACGACGATTGCCAGGACGACAGACACCACATACACACGGCGGACCATAATCAGCTCCTTTTCCCGCGTATGAGCCCGGGATTCTGCCCGTTTATCAAAGCTATGGCGCACTGGCAGGCGACTGGCAGGCTGACGCCGGCTGCTGGTGCTGTCAGGCTACCAGAACGCAAGTATAGTTCAATTATAGGCGATATACCCTCTTGCGTTCAAATAAGTTGAACGTTATGATAGGGGAAACGCTGGCGTCGCCGCGCGCTCCATTATATGGAGGCGCGGCGGCGCGCATGACCAAAGAGCTCCGAAGCACACCCGCCACGGGAGGCTCCATGCACAAAGAAGCCGATTTTGTTGAGCGGTGCCGCCAGCGCGGCCTGGATCAAACAGCCATAGACCATGAACTGGGTTTCCTGGCCAGGCTTGAGACATGGTTCAGTGCAGCCGGGTTTTCCATGGACAAACCCGACACCAGCGCGGCGGAAGCCTTTCTGGCCGACCAGGTGGCAAGCGGCGCCAACGGCGAACAAGCCGTGCGGGCCCTGGCCCGGTACTTTACGGCCACTGGGGAGCTTGCCCTGGCCATACGCTTTTTGGCCTATCTTCTGCCCATAGGCGTTCTCCCGGACATGAGTAGCCGCCTTGGGACCCTGGCAGGGGCGGCCGCCCGGAACCGGGTCATGGAAGCTTTTTCCGTTCCCGCGCCCGGCTCGCCCCCGGAAGCCTACCCTGAAAAAACAGCAGCCTTTGTGCGCGCCCTTGAATCCGAGCTGGGGCCGGAACGCGCCCGCCAGGTGCTCACCTGGAACGTGCACGGCATACCGGCCGCTGCCTTTGCCGACGAGCGCGAGCGCTACCTCTCCCTGGGCTCGGTGGACGCCTGGCTGGCCGACTACCACGCCCGCCAGGTGGCCGTGCTCCAGAAGCACGCCGACGAGGGCACGCTGTGGTTCGAGCAACGCATCACCCAGGACGTTGTGGCCTTTGTCCGATCCAACCAGGAAATCCTGGCCGGCGTCCGGCACGGGAACTCGGTATTCGAGACCAAGATACCCTATGACCCTGACGCCTACCTCAAAGCCACGGACAGGCTGACCAGGCGTCGCCTGGCCTGCCACTGCCCGCTCGCCGTTTCGGGCATCACGGAAGCCGGCTCCACGGTGCCGGCCGCCTGGTGCGCGTGTTCGGCCGGTTACCAGAAATTCAGGTTTGACGTGGTGCTGGCAGCGGACACGGAAGCCCGGGTGGTGGAGTCCGTGCTGGACGGAGCGGATACCTGCCGCTTTGAGATCCGCCTTCCAGCAGCCTGCTAATTCTTAGGTAAAGAGGCTCTTTCAAAAGTCAGACGAGTTTTGAAAGAGCTACACATTGAGACGTGATTTGCGTAGCGGTTGCGAAATATGTAAACAACCGCGAGCAATCGCAAAGCCAATTTCAGAAGTAACAGACTTTTGAAATTGGCTCTAAACGCTCGGCTTTCAACCTTGCCCCGCCCGCACAGCCGGTTATAATGGTTTCATCCGAACACGCTGTCGGATCCCGTTGGCAAGGAGTCGTTCGTGTTCCAGAAGCAGATCATGATGCGCCGGGTGCTCCTGTCCCTGGCGCCCATAGCCGCCTTTTCCGTGTGGCTGTACGGACCCCGGGCCCTGGCCGTGCTGGCCGTGGGCCTTGGCGGCGCCGTACTCACGGAATGGCTGTTCGAGCGTAAAAAAGGCGGCAAGGTGAGCGAGGCCGTCCTGGTGACGGGCACCCTGTTCTCCCTGTCCCTGCCTCCGGCAACGCCCCTGTGGATCGTGCTGGTGGGCATCGTCTTTGCCGTGTCCATGGCCAAAGAGGCCTACGGCGGCTTTGGCCGCAACGTGTTCAATCCGGCCATAGCCGGCCGCCTGTTCATATACATATCCTTTGCCGGGGCGCTTGGCGCCTCATATTACGCGCCCGGAGGCTTTGGCCAGGCGGCTGGCAGCCTGTTCGGCGCCACGGACGCCGTGTCGGCGGCGTCGCCCCTGGCCCTCATGCGCACGGGCGGCTCCCCCGAGCTCAAAGACCTGCTCCTGGGCACCAGGGTGAGCGCCCTGGGAGAGTCCAGCGTGATCCTTATAGCCCTGGCGGCCGTGTACCTCCTGGCCACCAAGACCGCGCAATGGCGCCTCATGCTGTCCACCCTGGGCTCGGCCGCTGCCCTGACCCTGGCCCTGTACCTGGCCGGCGTTCCCCGCGCTCTGCCTCCCCAGGCCCTGCTGGCCGGCAGCCTGCCCTTCGTTGCCGTGTTCATGGCCACGGATCCCGTGAGCGCCCCCAAGAAAAAAGGCGCCCAGTGGGCGTACGGCTGCCTGATAGGCACGGCGGCCGTGGTCATACGCAGCTTCAGCCTCTTTCCGGAAGGCACGAGCTTTGCCGTACTCCTGGGCAACAGCTTTGGTCCCCTGTTCGACAGGATGGCGTCCCGGGCCCAGACGGCGCGCGCCGCCAAATCGCCTGCAGGGGCCGGCCAGGCGGAGGCTACCCGATGAAAAAAGACAGCCTTGTATACACGGTGGTGTTCACCTTTGTGGTGGCCCTGGCCTTTGTGTTCGTGCTTGCCCTGGCCAACGACCTGACAGCGGCGCGCGTGGCCGACAATAAAGCCTTCGCAACGCAGAGCGCCGTGCTTAAGGCCCTGGGCGTGGACTACGCGGACCCGGACGAGGCCCGGCGGCTGTTCGCGGAGCTGACGCTGGATGCGGGCGACGCTACAGGACCGGCGTGGAAGGCGACGATTGACGGCCAGAGCCTTGTCGTCGTCCAAGAGACCGGGGCAGGCCTCTGGGGAGCCATCACCATCATGCTGGCCGCCCGTCCGGACGCCGGCCGCGTGTCGGGCGTGGCCATCCTGGCCCAGAACGAAACCCCCGGCCTGGGCGGCCGCATCGAGGAGGCGGCCTTCCTGGACCAGTTCCGCGGGGAGCGCTCCGACGGCGGCATAGACGTGGCCGTGGGCGCGGAGCTGTCAGGCTTAGGCGACCCGGATCCTGACAACGGCCGCGTGGACGGCGTCACGGGCGCGTCGCGCACGAGCGTCGCCTTTGGAACCATCGTGAACGCCGCCCTTGCCAGGGTTCGCGCCATATCGGGAGGTCTGTGATGGCGTCCAAAGCCTTAACCGTGCTCAAGGAAAACGTGTGGACCAACAACCCGGTGCTCATACAGATCCTGGGCATCTGTTCCACCCTGGCCGTGACCAACAACCTGCGCAACACCCTGGTCATGACCGTGGGCGTGGCCCTGACCACGGCCTTTTCCAGCATGACCCTGTCGGCCATGAAGGACCTCATACCGCGCAAGGTGCGCATGATCGTGCAGGTCCTGGTCATATCGTTCTATGTCATCCTGATAGACATAGTCCTGCGGGCGTACCTGCCGGACGTGTCGCGCCAGCTGGGTCCCTACGTTGGCCTGATCATCACCAACTGCATCATCATGGGCCGTGCGGAGGCTTTTGCCCAGGCCAACAAGCCGCTTCTGTCTTTCTGGGACGGCATCACGAGCGGCCTGGGCTACATGGCCGTGCTCATGGCCATAGCGGCCGTCCGGGAGCTGTTGGGCTTCGGGAGCCTGTTCGGCCTGCGCGTCCTGCCCGCCGGCTTTACGCCCTGGACCATTATGGTCATGGCGCCAAGCGCGTTCTTCCTGGTGGCCATAACGATATGGGCGGCCAAGACCATGCAGGCCAGGAAGCCCGCCAAGTCCGCGCCCCGGCCGGCTGCTGTGGCCCCGCAGGGGCGATGATATGAAAACGCGCCAGCGTACCGCTTGCGGTCCCCACAAGGAGGACAGAACATGCCGCCGTTGATAAACCCCATCACCCTGTTTTTCGCCTCGGTGTTCACCAGCAACATCCTTTTGACCAATTTCCTGGGGATGTGCTCGTTCATATCGATATCCAAGGACTGGAAAAGCTCCTTTGGCCTGGGCATGGCCGTCACCTTTGTGATGACCATCACGGCGGCCGTGAGCTGGGCGGTGCTCCACCTGGTGCTCATACCGTTGGGCATAGAGTACCTGTCCTTCATCGTGTTCATCATCGTGATCGCGGCCGTGGTGCAGATCCTGGAAATGGTCATAGACCGGTCCAGCCCGGCGCTCTACCTGTCCCTGGGCATCTTCCTGCCCCTGATCACCGTCAACTGCGCCATACTGGGTGCCATACTCTTCATCCAGATCCGCTCCTACTCCTTCATACAGACCGTGTCGTTCGGCGCGGGCTCGGGCCTGGGCTGGTGGCTGGCCATACTCCTTTTGTCCGCGATACGCGAACGCGTGGACAAGAACCCCGTGCCCGCCGGCCTCAAGGGCCCGGGCATCACCCTCATCACCATCGGTTTCATGGCCATGGCCTTCACCGGCTTTTCCGGCATGATAGCCGTCCAGTAAGGAGGCGCGCGTGACGACCCTCGTGCTCGGTCCCCTGGTCAGCGCCGGCATAACGGCCTTCCTGGCCCTGGTCATTGCCCTGGTCGACCGCGTGGTCAACGACTACGGCGAGGTGACCATAGACATCAACGGCGGCAAGAAAACGTTCACGGCCAGGGGTGGCGCCCCGCTCCTGGGCACCCTGGCTGGCCTTGGCGTGTTCGTGCCCTCGGCATGCGGCGGCCGCGGCTCCTGCGGCGCGTGCAAGGTCCGCGTGCTGTCGGACGTGGGACCCCACCTGCCCACGGAGACGCCCTATTTGTCGCCGGAGGAAACTGCCAGGAACGTGCGCCTGTCCTGCCAGATCAAGCTGAAGAAGGACATAGCCATAGAGCTTCCTGACGAGCTGTTCAGCGTGCGCAAATTCACGGCCACCGCCGAACGCGTGCGTGACCTCACCTACGACATCAAGGAAGTGCTGTTCCGCCTGGAAGGGCCCGACGCCATAGAGTTCAGCTCCGGTCAATACGTACAGCTGGTGGTCCCGCCCTACGGCGACCTGGGAGAGAGCGTCCAGCGCGCCTACTCCATGTCGTCAGCTCCCTCGGACGGCAAGCATGTAGAGCTGATCATTAGGCTGGTGCCCGGAGGCCTGGCCACCACCTGGGTGCACAAGCACCTCAAGGAGGGCGACCGCGCGGAGCTGGTGGGCCCCTTTGGCGAGTTCCGCGTGCACGACACCCCCAAGGCCATGGTATGCGTGGCCGGCGGCTCGGGCATGGCGCCGTTCAAGTCCATGTTCCACGACATGAAGGAGCGCGACGCCTTTCCGCAGAAGGACGTCTGGTACTTCTTCGGCGCGCGGTCCATGAAGGACATGTTCTACCTGGACGAGCTTAAGGCCCTGGAAAAGGAATGGCCCCGCTTCCACTTTGTGCCGGCCCTGTCGGAGCCGGGTCCGGACGACGCGTGGACGGGCGACACGGGCCTGATTACGGACGTGCTGGACCGCTACATCAAGAACACGATAGGCAAGGACAAGGGCCTAGAGGGCTACCTGTGCGGCAGCCCGGGCATGATCAACGCGTGCATAAACGTGATGACGGCCAACGGCATGTCCGAGTCCGAGATTTTCTACGACAAGTTCGCCTAAAGGGCGGCTCTGGAGGACACATGAAAAGCACGCAGGCCGACATAGAGGCGCGCGAGCGCATGGCGCCCGGCCGCATCACCGCCGGGGGGTTCCTGGGGAACGACCAGCGGGCCCTGGGCGACATCGTGGAGGCCGACCTGGAGGAGCTGAGTCGCCTTGGCGTGGATCCGGACGCGGCCGCTGACACCCTGGAGCGCCTGCGGGACGCGGCGCAGACCGGGCTGGGCGAGCCGGTCACCGTGGGCGGCCGCTGGCTGGTCAGCTCGGGCGACGCCCGCGGCATGCTGGCCTGTCCCTGGCACGACGGCCTTTTCCACAAGAACTCGATCGTGGTGCGTGGCATGGACGGCAGGGAGCTTGCCGCGTACAGCGACCTGTCCATCCATCTTCTGCGCGTCCACCGTTTCCTGCAGGGCAGGGGCAGCCCCTTCAGGCTGGAGCCGCGCATACTGGCCGAGCTGGCGGCCCAGGATACGCAAGCGGACGGCCGGTAGCTCGTGTTTGATCGGGTATGGCATAGCGTCTCCGCGCATTACGTCCTATACTGAACCCATGACGGACGGGGATACCGACTACCCGGAACTCCAGGAAGAAAAGCTCACCCTTGACCGCATCCTGGACAACGACAAACTCCGGATGCGTCTCCAGACCGCCGTGGTATGCGTCATCCTGATCGTGGTGTGCGCCATACTGACCATAGCCAACCTGGGCAAAGGGTACACGGCCCTTGGCATAGCCACGGGCCTGTACGCGCTGGTGTCGCTTTCGGCCCTGGTTGTGACCGTGGTGTCCTCCCGCCCCGAACTTCCGTCTACCATCATTGTGTCGGCCGCCGTGCCCCTGTTCACGTACCTCCTGTACACGGGCGGGGCCGACAATTTCAGCCCGATATGGATCATCCTGATGCCCAGTACCAGCATGTTCCTCCTGGGCAAGACCCGCGGAACCGTGACCAGCCTGGTCATGATGGTCATTCTGACAGGCGCCTTGTGGTCGCCCCTGGCCGACCGCTTGGCCACCACGTACACGGCCACCTTCCGCCTGCGCTTTCCTCTTTTGTACATGAGCGCCTTTCTCATGGCCTTTGGCCTTGAGTTCATCAGGCACCGTGCCCAGGGCCTTCTGGAAAGCTCACGGGCGGAGCTTGCGCGGCTCAGCGTTGTGGACCAGCTGACAGGCCTCAAAAACCGCCGGGGCTTTGACATGGAACTGCAGGAAGCCTGGCGCTACACGCAACGCGCCAGGAGCCGTCTGGCCATCATCCTGTTGGACATAGATTTCTTCAAGCAATACAACGACCGCAACGGCCACCTGGCCGGCGACGGGGTCCTGGAAAAGGTGGCCGCCGCCGTCAAGGGCTGCCTGGCCCGCGATACGGACTGCGCGTGCCGCTGGGGCGGAGAGGAATTCGCCGTCATCCTGCCCTTTACCGAACAAGACGGGGCTTTGAACATGGCCAGGCGCATGCACGACGCGGTCAAGGCGCTCGGCATACGGCATGAGGGGGCGCCGTCCGGGGACGGTATCCTGTCCGTGAGCCTAGGCTGCGCCTGCGCCGCCCCCGGGCAGGGAGACACGCCCCAGGCCCTGTTCGCGCGCGCCGATACCGCCTTGTACGCGGCCAAAAACCAGGGTCGAGACCGGGCCGTGGCCTTCTGCGCCCCCTGAGATCACGACCGCCCTTGCGCGCCTGGCGGGGACCGGTACACAATAAACGTATGGCCAGCAAAAAAGCCGGCATCCTTACGCCTTTTGCCCAGCGCGCCCTCTTTTGCCTCGAGCAGTTCACGCGCGACGAGATGGCCAACCACGCAGCGGCCGGCGCCTATGCATTTCTCCTGTCGGCAGCGCCCGGTCTCCTGGTCGTTCTGTACGCGTCCAGCCTGATAACCCGGCTTCTGGGCCTGGACATGAGGGCGGCGCTGGCGTCGCTGGAACCCTACCTGGAGGCCTTTGGTGGCTCAGCGGGCCTGGCGGGCATCCTGGAGGGGCCGGGACTTGGCGCCGCCGGCGCGATCGGCGCGGTCAGCCTGATTTGGGCCGCCCGGCTGTTCGTCGTGTCCATACAGCGCGGGGTGCGCGTGGTGTACGCGGGCACGGCCCCCGTCAATCCCGTCCGAGAGGGCCTGCTCACGTTCGTGGTGGAGCTGATTTTCCTATTCGCTGTCATAGCGCTCCTGGCGGCAAGCCAGGCGGCCAAGGTGATCCTGGCGGCCATAGGCTGGGAACCTGCCCGCTCGCTGTTCGCCTGGCTGGCTCCCCTGGCGTCGGAACTCGTGCCCATGGCCGCCCTGTGGCTGTTCGTCTTCCTGACCTTCCTCAAGGTGCCCCAGACCCACCCAAAAACGGCGCATGCCCTGATAGCGTCGCTCCTCTGCATCGTGTCGTACGCGATACTCGGCTCGCTCTTGAACCTGGCCCTCAACCCCGAGCGCTACGGAATCCTGTACGGCATACTGGGGAGCCTGGTGCTCGGACTCATCAAGGTATACTCCTTTTTCTGGCTGTATTTTTTCTTTGTCGAACTGACCTTTACCCTTGAGCATTTCGACTCGCTCCTGTTCGCGCGCTTCCACCGCCTGGACACGGCCACAAAAGGCGCCAACAGGCTGGAGCGCGCCCTCTTTGGCCAGCCCGAGCGCCTGACCAGGCGTTACGCCCGCACACTTGCCGCGGGCTCCGTCATCTTCAAGATGGGGGATAAGAGCGCGGACGCCTATTACCTGTACAAGGGCCGCGTCCACATATACCTGGACGATCCGGCCGGAGGCGCGCCGCCGGTTTCGTCCGTGTCGGAAGGCGAATTTTTCGGCGAACTGGCCCTGATACTGGACGAAACCCGTTCAGCGTGGGCCGTGGCCGCGGAGGACGTAACGGTGTTCCGCCTGCCGGCCGCCTTGTTCCGCACGGTCCTGGACCAGGACCCGGAGGCGTCCAGGCGCCTGGTCACCCAGATGGCCTCCCGCCTGTCCGCCAACAACCGGCGTATCAAGAGAAGCGACGGACCATGAGGATACTCCTGGTGTCGGACACGCATGGCGATCCCAGGGGCCTTGCTGCCGTGCTGTCCAAGCTCGGCCGCTCGGTCCAGATGCTGGTGCACCTGGGCGACGGCGCTTCGGACGTGGAAGCGGCCGCCAGCTCGGGCGTACCCATGCCGCCCTGGTACGCGGTCAGGGGCAATGTGGACGGCGACTGGTCGGTCCCCGCGTCCAGGATCCTGTGGGCGTACGACCGCAAGATCCTGGCTGTGCACGGTCACACGCAGCTCGGCGGCAATTCCTACCGGCCCCTGGTTCAGGCGGCAAAGCACGAAGGCGCCGACGCCTGCTTCTTTGGCCACACCCATGTGCCGTTCTGGGACCTGGTGTCCGGGGTACTGCTGGTGAATCCCGGTAGCCTGTCCCGGCCGCGAAGTCGGTACGGCCCGAGCTTTGCCGTGGTTGAGGCCCCGCCCAGTTCCATGGGCGCCTATGACGTGAAAATGTTCGAGCTCGCCGGCAGCCTGTCCCGGCCGCGGTTTTTGGCCATACGGCCGTAGGCGCCGCCCTACGGGCCGCCTGACAGGGCCCGGGTGTTCCGGCGCCGGGCATCGTCGCGTCAGCAAGGAGTCGTGATGAAAAACCATTTTTGGCTGGGCGCGGGAGCGGCCGTTGCCCTGCTCGTCGCGGGAGCCGTCCTGGCCCTGGCCCTGAGCGCGGGCAGGATCGCGCGCGTGGAGCGGAACTTCCTGTCCTTTGTGGAAGACAGGCTGGAAGCCGGCGCCCTGGTGCTTATCAAAACGCGCCAGAGGGTCAGCATCCAGGAAACGGTGCCTGGCCGGCTGTTTGGCGACAGCGCCCTTGGGCAGTTCCTCAACATACGCTCGGACGCCGTCATCGAGCTGTCCGCATGGGCGGACCTGGCCTTTGTGGTCGATTTCAAGACGGCTGAGCCCTGGAGCCTGCACTATAGCGGTGCCGGGCAAGGCACCCTGTATATAGCCGCCCCTCCCCTGACCCTGCTCACGCCGGCCGTGCTCACGGACAGCGTGGAGGCCCGCGCCTCAGACCGGTCCATCTTCCTGGACGAGGACAAGCTTTTGGACGACGCCCGGGCGTCGCTCACCCTGCGTTTTACGGAAGCGGCCACGGCCCTGCTGGACGACCCGGCGCTCAGGCGGGAAGCCGCGGACGCGCTCAAGGCCCTGGCGGAGGACTTTGCCCGGCGCGCGGGACTCAAACTTGGCACAGTGGACGTTGTCTTTGCGCCCCTTGAAATGGAGTAGGCCCCATGGGCAGGATCATACTGGTCAGCGGGGAACGTGGCTCGGGCAAAACCAGCTGCGCCAAGCGCGCGGCGGATATGGCAAAGAGCCGGGCGCGCTGCGACGGCGTCTTGTGCCCCGCCACCTTTCTGGGCTCGGCCAAGACCGATATACGCTGGCTCCGCGTGGGCTCCGACTTGTCCCGGGTTCTGGCCAGGGCCTATCCGGAATCGCCTGACCAGCCAGGACGCCCGAGCCTGGATCCCGAGCACCCCCTGGGCCTGCGCCTGGGCCGCTGGCTGTTCGACCGGGCCGAGCTTGAAAACGCCGACCGGGTACTTGAGGCGGCCATCCTGTCTCTTGGCTCGCGCGACGCTTTTGCACGGGCCGCCTTGGTGGACGAACTGGGCCCCCTGGAACTGGACCACGGCCTGGGTTTCACGCTCGCGCTCAAGGCGCTGGACACCTGGCACGCGGCTGCCGCCCCCGGATACCGGGCAGCCGTGGTCATGGCCCGCCCGGAGATCAGGGACAGGCTCATGGCGCGCTGGAGCGGATCGGAAACGCTGGATGTGGGTACGCTGGGGGCGGAACAATGCGCCCTGGCCCTGGCCAGCATGGTAACTCCGGCCGGGGATGGGCCGTCCGCCTGAGCGAGGTGCCCGGCTAGCGCCTGGCCACCGTGATAACTGACAGCTCCCGCCCGTCAGGCGAGTAGGTCAGCCGCATGTTCAGGGGGTCGGACAGGCGCCGTCCCATGTACACGAACACATAATAGTAGTCGCCCGGGGCCAGGTCCAGGATCAGTTCGTAGCGGCCCGGCGCCGTCTCGGCCAATTCGTGGATGAAAGGATCCCATCCGTTGAACGTTCCGGCCACGCTGACGCGCTGGCCGCTTTCGCCCTCAAAATAGAAGTGCGCGGCACCGTCCATGGCGGGATCCCACACGCCGAGCTCGGTCAGGGACCGCGCGGGGAAATCCGCAAGGGACACCGTGGCTCCCGTGGCCCTGTCCCGTTGGGTGCGGGGATTGGACGGATCGTGGGACCACGCTCCGTCAACCACCAGGCGGTACTGGACAAGCCGGGCGTCGCCCAAGGGCAGGGGCAGGGCCAGCACGAACACACCGTTGCGGTTAAGCTGGAAGGAATGAACCCGCTTCCAGTCCTCGTGCGAGAAAGCCGCACCCACGTGGCGGTAAGGGCCGACCACGCTCAGTATCAGGTGCCCGTCCACGATATGGGGGGCCACAGCTGTATCCAGGCCGGTCAGGTGGATGTGGAGTTTGAGGCTCGGTTCTTCCAGGGCCCAGGCGCTTGCCGCAAGAAGGGCCGCCAGGACCGCAACACGGACGTGGATTGTCTTCATGGTGTTCCTGTACCGAGTATCGGCGCGTATACGGCGCTTCTTGAAGCCGCCCCGGGGCGGTATTTCGTCCTATACAATCGCGCTTATTCGCCGTTAATATACGAAGAGAGCGATTCATGCCCAAACTGAAGGATATTGAGCAGTTCAAAGCCTCCTTGCGCGCCCTGGGCCACGAACAGGAAACCCTCCAGCGCTGGGGAGAGGAACAGGAAGACCTTCCACCTCCTCCGCAGGGCGTACCTGGCGACCTTGAAGCCCTCCTGTCCGGCGGGCCAATAGCCGCGGAGGCGGCGGACGACACCGGGTCGGCGGAGGAATTTTCGTCCTTCTTGGACAGCCTTCCGCTTGAACAGATGCCGGAACAGCAGTCCGAACCTGCACGTCCCGAGCTTGCGGCTGAGGACGACCAGTTCTCCGCCCCGGAAGCCTTGCTTGCCGGCTTGGAAGGCGACCTTGAAACCAGCGCCGAACAAACCGCGGCCGAAGACGCCCAGGAGGAAATTGTCCATCAGGGTGGGGAAGCCGAGTCGGAGCCGGGCGGTTTTACCCTGCCGCCCTTCGAGCTCCCGGACCTAGAAGCGGAAGCCCCTGCTGAAAGCCCGGACCAGTACGGGGAGCCGGCCGCGGCCGAGGATTTCTCCCTGCCGTCCTTTGACGATATCCCCCAGGACGCGGGAGCCTTGAGCCCTGACAGCATGAACGAACCCGGACCGGCCGGCACCGCCGATGAGCTGGCGGAAGCGCCTTCGGAACCGCCTTCCGAGCAGCCGCTGGCGCCTGAGAGCTTTGAGCTGCCGTCGTTTGACCTGCCTGATCTGGGCGACCTTGGCGACCAAGCCCAGGAAGGCCTTGGTTCCGACAATCTTGGCGTCGAACCCACCCCTGCCTTTGATTTGCCCGCTGACGGGATGGAGCTCGCTGAACCAGCCGAAGAACCGTTGGGCGGCCCGCCGCCCGAAGCTCCGGAAGCCATGGGCTTTGACCTGGGTGGCGAGGAAGCCTTTGGGCAAACTCCGCCGCCTGATATCCTTCCTGACCTGGGACCAGACGATTTTTCGTCGCCAACGCCCGGGCTGGGCGGCGAGCCTGAGTCGGACGGCCACTTTTCCCTGGACTCAGGCTGGGGCGGCGATTTTGCCATGCCCGGCTTTGAACTCGGCGCGGAAAACGCCAAGCCAGCCCCAGAACCTGAAAAAAAGCCGACGCGCAAGGCGGCGCGCTCGGACAGCCGCCCGGACGGGGTAACTCAGGCCGGCGCCGCTCCGACAGCCAAGACCGTGTCGCTCACGGACGCCCAGGTGGACGCCCTCCAGGACACGCTCCTATCCTATCCCCTCAACCTCAGGCTGGCCCTGGAAGACATCATAGCCAACGGCCGCGGTTCCGAGGAACAGCAAAACGCCCTGGTATGGCTGCTGGTCGAGGGAGCGGGCGCCAAGGAAGCGGCCAAGACGGCCGGCAAGATCCTCAAGCGTTACATCGAGGTGCCGGCCGGCTTCGAGAAGCGGAGCGGAGCGGCCTTCGAGGCGGAGCGAGGCACCCTCGCCTACGCGTTCCGGCACACCATTGTGCCCATCCTGGTGGCGACCCTGCTTGCGGGGCTGGCGGCGGGCCTCGTCTTCCTGGTCGGCTACAACCTGGTGTACCGGCCGCTCAAAGCCAACTCCCTGTACACGGAAGGGTACGAGGCCATCCAGGATAGGCAGTACCCGGAATCGGGACAGCTGTTCAAGCAGGCCGACGACGTGTGGCGCATGAAGGGCTGGTATTACCGATATGCCCGCGCCTACTCGGACGCATCTCAGTACGGCTTGGCGGCCGATAAATACCAGGAACTCCTCGGGTCGTGGCCCAAGGACACCCAGGCGGCCCTGGAATACGCCGCCATGGAATCGGTCAAACGCCAGAATTACGCGCGGGCCGAGGACATCCTCACCCAATACGTGCTCGAACGGGATTACTTCAATCAGGAGGCCCTACTTCTGGCCGTGGACAATTCCATGGCCCGGGCCGATTTCGAGGAACAGCGCTACGGCGAACCGGACACCGCCCTGATCCAGCGCCTGTACGAGGATGCCCGCCGGCGCCTGGGCATGGTCATGGAACATCATGGCAGGAGCGACGGCTACCTGGAGCGCATGCTGACGTATTTCATGCGCGTGGAGCGGGCCGGCGCGGGCGACAAGTCCGCGGATGTCCTGCCGCTGGCCCAATACTTTGTGGACAACAAAAAAAGCGCCTTTTCAGGCGCAACCCTTGCCGAACTGGGCTCCTATCTCATGGCCCACGACAAGACGGAACACGTGGACGCCATCCTAAGGTCGGCCTACGAGCGGGATCCCGACGTGCCGGAGGTGCACGCCACCCTGGCAGCCTGGAACCGCCGCACCGGCTTCCCGGCGGAAGAGCGCAAAGCCCTAGAAAACGCCACCAGGCTGTACGGCCAGCTGGACAACGCCGGCCCGCTCTCTCCCCGCCGGGTCCGCACCTACCTGGACGCGCTCATACGCCTGGCCGAGGTCAGGATGGGCAACCCGAGCGAGGGCCTGGGTGCGGAAGACGCCCTGGGCCTGGCCATAGACCGCTACGAACGGGCGCTTTCGGAGCGCATCCTCAACGTGGCCCCCGAGTTCGGGAAGGCCTATTCCCTGCTGGCCGATGTCTATTACCGCGACCGGGGTGACTTTGATTCGGCCCTGGCCCTGTACGACAAGGCCGAAAGCCATGGTTACACCACCCCGGATTCTGACTACCGCCGTGGCTTCATCCATTACAGGGCAATGCCGCCCAGGCCAGACGAGGCCCTGCGCTTCTTCTACCGGGCGGGCCTGGACACGGAGGCCAGCCCCTACCTGCTGTGGGCCACGGCCAATACCCTGGTCGCCCGAGAGGACTATTTTGCCGCCCAGGGCTACTATGCCATGCTGGCGGACACCCTGGAGTTCGACCTGCGAACCATCAGCCTGATCGAGCCGCAAAAACGGCCGTCCCACGGCGAACTTGTCGAACTGTTGACCATGGCCCAAAACAATCTCGGCGCCACCCTGTACCGTATCGGCGACCGGATGGGAGACTCCCGCAAGCGCGCGGACGCCATGGTCGCCTTCACGGAGTCCTCAAAACTGTTCGACTCGCTGACCCGTGACGAAACCACCATGATACGCTCTGAAAGTAAGAACCTGGGTACCTTGAACATAGACTTTATCCTGCACCCAAAACGCGGCATAGACCTGATGTGGTATAGGGATCTGCCCGCGGACATGAGCTACCCGCAGCCGTAGGAGGAATCAAGCAGGGGGGAAATAAAAAAAGGCGCTCTTGGTGGGCGATACTGGATTTGAACCAGTGACTTCTACCGTGTGAAGGTAGCACTCTCCCGCTGAGTTAATCGCCCACCAAAAACGCCATTGAGGAAGGAAACCTTCCATTGTTCGACCCGATGCCGGATCTTGTCGCCAACCTTACACTAAAGGGTCGCGCCGTGTCAACGCGTGGGTCCTTTGGCCAGCTCCATGGGCGGGTGTGGCGCCAGGCGGGACACCCGGGGGCGCGGTACGAACAGCCATCAAGGGGTTTTTAGAGGCCTTCTGTATGATTTATGATACAATTATGCATTATGGAGCATTACAAAACGCGGGCTCGCCCGCTATTTGCTTGCCATACAACCATTTGAAAACGAGCTATATGCCTATATCGATTTGGCCCGGATTTTGCATGTATTTTTCCACGAGGTGATGTCGTGCCCGAGTTGAGCGGAATCCTGTATGGTATTACCCGGCCCGTTCCCTGGGCCCAGGATATTCGGACTGAAATACTCAGAAAAAGCATCCATCTGCTCATAGGACTGACGCCCACCCTGGCCGCCTGGAATTACGGCGCCACGGTGGCCCTTCTGGGAGCGGGCATCATCGTGTATGCGTACGCGGAAATTCTCCGGCGCCAGGGCATAGAAGTCGTGCTTCTGTCCCGCGTCACGGCCCTGGCGGCGCGCAAGCGGGACGCGGGCAAATTCGTCATGGGGCCGGTCACCCTGGGCCTTGGGGCCCTGCTCTCCCTGATTCTGTATCCCGAACCCGCCGCCTCCGTGGCTATTTACGCCCTGGCCTTTGGCGATGGCCTGTCCAGCCTGGTCGGCCGTGCCCTTGGCAGCATCCGCCTGCCCTTCACCGGCGGCAAGTCGCTTGAGGGCAGCCTTACCTGCTTTGTGGCGGTGCTGTCGTCGTCGTACGCGGTCACCCAGAGCGTGGGCTCGTCGGCCGTCATAGCCGTAACGGCCACCGTGCTGGAGGCCGCCCCCACCAAGGACGCCGACAACCTGCTTCTGCCACTGGGCACGGGACTCGTGGCCATGCTGGTCATGCTGTAAGCCTGCCTGAACCCCGCCGGCACGTCAGAGCGCCAAGACCATCATCTCCACAGGTAACTGGCGTAGAGCGTCTTCATGTGCGCGAAGGCGCCCACGCCCAGGACCAGCGTGCCGGCCGCCACGGGTATCCATGACTGGCCGTAGCGCAAAGCCCAAGACGCGGCCACGCAGGCAAAGAGGGCCAGGCCAGCGTACGCGTACGACTTATCCCGGTGCTCCTTCCACGCAAGCACGTAATTGACCAGGGCTAGCAGGGTAAGCGCGCCCTCAAAGGTCCTCATCAGACCCACGTAACCAAAACCGCCTAAGGGTCCGGCGTTGGACAGGGGGTGCATGGCCGCAAAAAACAGTGCTGCCGATCCCGTCACGCCGGCCAGCATGCCAGTCCGTTCATGCCCCAGTCCCACGGAAAAAACGCTTCCCAAAACCGGCGCTAGCACGCACAGATAGCGGCCGAAAAGCGTCATGCGCATGAATAGCGGAAGCAGGCCCGGGCTCCAGCCAAAGGCCAGGGCGCCGAGCGGGCGGCCAAGCTCAAAGACCAGGCCAAAGGCCCAGAGGGAAAAGAAAAACAACTCGGGTGACACCGACGCGCCAGCCTTCAGGGCAAAGAGGGTCAGCACGGTCAGGGACGCCAGCGCGCACAGTCCGGCCCCGGCCAGGGACACGATGCCCGCGTCCGACCCGGCGGCCTGGCTCCACACTGAGGAGCCCCCGTCCCCAAGTACCAAGCCCGCCGCGGTCGCCACAGCCACGGCGCACGCGACCGCGAACATGGCTCTCACGAAGCGTTTCCTGAGTTTTGCGGTCATGCGTCTACGGTAGCGCCTAACGGCATTTCCCTCAAGGGCGGGGGAGCGTTTCCGATAAGATAGAAAGGGGATGGCGTATGGAAAGCTCCATGAACCACGGGGTTGCGGAGCTTCCCGCATGGCCGGCTCCCCAGGGAGAACGCGATGAAACGACTGGTAGCCCTGGCCCTTGTCACGCTGGCGCTCGGCACGGGAGCCTTTGGAGGCGACGTTGCGACGCTCGTCAACCTCGGCTTTTCGCCCGACTCGGCGTACTTCATGTTCGGTTTCTACGGCCTGGACCCGTCCTCGGGCAAGCCCTACGCAAAAATATTCCTGGTGGACACCAAGAAGAACGACTTTACCAGCGACGGCGAATTCGAGGCCGCCTATCCGGCAGGACTAGAGCCGGGACAGGACGCCGCTGGAGCTTTCTATAAGCTGTTCAGCACGGCCGTGAGCGCCGCGTCCAGGCGCAAAATCGACCATCTGGCCCAGGGCCGCCTGATATACCTGTCCCTCAACGGCGACGATTCCGACACCCTGTCGTTCAAGGATTACGCCACCAAGGACCAGTGGGACGTGGTACTCAGGGAGGTGGTGGACACGGCGGCCGACGGTAGCGTGGTGTCGTCGTTCGGCCTGGACGTATCGGTCAAGAAGGCGTCCGGCGCGTCGGTCAGCATGAAGGCAGGCAATCCCCAGATCAGGCGCAAGAACGTCAGCGACTACGCCATCAGGTGGATAGTCCTGGCCCCGGACGGCAAGACCGTGGTCGTGCTGGTGGAACGTACCGAGAAACTCGGTTCCGGAACGGGCCTCCGCTACATGGTGGAAACCTTCCAGCTGCCCTGATTTTCCCCTGGCGGCGCCGGGCACGTTGAAACGCCGCCGCCCTTTGAGGTATCATCCCGGCCATATCCGGAACGCACCGGCCCCCGCCTGTACGCGGCTGACCAAAACAGCCTCTGGGGACCGGTGCTTTCATGTCAACGCGGAGTCATTGCCACGGGAACCCCTGGCTCCCGGAATTTCCCGCACGAGAGGAAGAGGTCATGGCAGAAAAGATCACCCCACGCAACGTCGACTACTCGCAGTGGTACATCGACATCGTCCTCAACGCCAAGCTCGCCGACTACTCGCCGGTGAAGGGCTGCATGGTGATCCGGCCCCGCGGCTACGCTATATGGGAGCGGCTGCGCGACGAGCTTGACCGCCGCTTCAAGGACACGGGCCACCAAAACTGCTACTTCCCCATGTTGATACCTGAGAGCTTCCTCAAGAAGGAAGCCGAGCACGTTGAAGGTTTCAGCCCGGAATTGGCCGTAGTCACCCACGCCGGCGGCGACAAGCTGGACGAGCCCCTGGTCCTCCGCCCCACCAGCGAGACCATCATCTGGAACACCTACAAGAACTGGATCCAGTCCTGGCGCGACCTGCCCCTCCTCTATAACCAGTGGGCCAACGTGGTCCGCTGGGAGAAGCGTACCCGCCTCTTCCTCCGCACCACGGAATTCCTCTGGCAGGAAGGCCACACGGCCCATGAAACCAGGCAGGAAGCCGTGGAGGAAACCGAGCGCATGCTCGAGGTGTACAGGAAATTCGCTGAGGAGGTCCTCTGCCTGCCCGTCATAGCCGGCAAGAAAAGCGAGGCTGAAAAGTTCGCGGGAGCGGTGGATACCTATTCCATAGAGGCCATGATGCAGGACAAGAAAGCCCTGCAGGCGGGCACCAGCCATTTCCTGGGTCAAAACTTTGCCAAGGCCTTTGACGTGCAGTTCCAGAACCGGGACGGCAACCTGGACTATGTATGGGCGACCAGCTGGGGCGTGTCCACGCGCCTGGTAGGCGGCGTCATCATGACCCATTCCGACGACAAGGGCCTGGTCGTGCCCCCGCTCCTTGCCCAGGACGAACTGGTTGTCATACCCATCTTCAAGAGCGACAACAAGGCGGAGGTCCTGGCCTACGCCAAAGGCGTGGCCGACGCCCTCAAGGCGGACGGACGGCGCGTGGCGTTTGACGACGACGACAGCTCCAGTCCCGGCTGGAAGTTTGCCGAGTGGGAAATGCGCGGCGTGCCGGTTCGCGTGGAAGCGGGCCCCAAGGACGCGGCGGCGGGCAACGTGGTCATGGTCCGGCGCGACACGGGTGAAAAACTCGTGGTCAAGGCCGCCGAGGCCCCGGCCAAGGCCCGCGAGCTGCTGGCCGCCATCCAGAAAAACCTGCTGGACAGGGCGCGGGCCTTCCGCGACGCCAACACCCGAGCCGTGGCCGACTACCAGGCTATCCTGGACTTCTTCGGCAAGGAAACGGCGGGGGCAGACGATTCCCCGGGCGGCTTTGCAGAAGGCCTGTGGTGCGGCGGCCGCGATTGCGAGGCCAAGCTCAAGGCCGACCTCAAGGTGACCATACGCAACATGCCCTTTGACCGGCAGAAGGACATTAACGGCACGTGCTGCCTGTGCGGAGCTCCGGCCAAGCACCGGGCCATTTTTGCCCGCTCGTACTGACAACAGCCGTCGTCAGCGCCGGCAAGCAAAAAACACGGCCGCCTTCGCTAACCCGGAGGCGGCTTTTTCACGCCCCAAGGCGCGGGAAGGCGCGCCGAAGCCCACGCCTTCCGTGGTATAGTGGAGTACCCGACACAAGGAGCGTCCATGGTCATCCGCCGCATCTGCCTTGCCACGCTGTCGTGCACCCTGGCCCTGATCGCGTCCTGCGGCCCCGCGGCCGAACCAGTGCCGGAGCCTTCCGAACTGTGGTCGGATGCCGGGCCTGACGGCGGGCTGGACCTCCCGGCGGCCGGCCTGGTGCTGGTCGTGGACAAAAGCGGGGAGCTGGTCCCCGCCACCGAGGACGCCCTGGTGGCCGCCACCGCGGCCGCCCGGCCCTTTGAGGACCAGTTGGCCCTGGCGGCCATCCAGGATTTGGATACCGGATTTGTGGCCGCCGTCAACAAAGGGTCGCTCCATTACATACACGTTGAAACGCGCGACGGCCAGGCTCCGCGCCTGCGCTACGCCGGCATACCCGTGGAACCGGCCATTTTGCGGGCCGCGCACGTGGCCGGCGCCTGGCGGGACGGAGAACGTGCCGTGGTCTTCCTCCGGCCGTCTAGCGATCCGGCGCACGGCGCTCCGCCGGCCGGCGTCTTCCTGAAAGTCAGCGCGGACACGGCTGACGTATGGTCGCCCTTTCCCGCGGGCTACGCGCCGGCCCTGCCCCTGCTGGCCGTCTATCCCCGCCGCCCGAATGACCTTTTTTTTCAAGCCCGCGGCGAGGACGACGAACGCGTCCAGCTAGCCTACGGCTGGACGGACGGCACAACCGTGTCCGATCTGGGCAGGGACGCGTTTGAGTGCGCGGTTCAGCCGCGGCCCCTATCGGAAGCGCCGGAGTGGCTCCACACCCTGGCCGGCATGCTCGCCGGCGACCTGCTTGTAGAACTCAGGGCGGACGACGGAGGACGGCAAGCCTATGTCAGGGGCCGGCTTGAGGCGGCCGTGCCCGGCCAGGCCCAACGCAAGGACGGCTACCAGGCCCTGGCGCTGGAGGATGGCCGCTGCGCCCTGGCAAAAGGCCCAACGCAGCCGGTGGTGGTGCAGCTGGCTCCCCCCGTGGCGGGAGCCAGCGTGCGGGCCGCCTGCCTGTCTAGCGGCGTGCTGATGGCCCTCTGGGAGGAAAACAAGTTTCCGCTGGTCGGTAGGACAGGAGCCTTCTTCCTGGACCTGGACGCGGCCATCAGGTAACGACGGCGCTTGCCCCGCGCAGCGCCGCGCCCGATACTAACGGGGATCGGAAGTGGAGGAAAACATGTTCATAAAAATGATCGCGCGCCTGTTTGCCACGCTCAATTCCAACGCAAGCCGCGGCCAGGTGGCGGCGGGCATGGCGTCCGGCTTGCTCCTGGCCTTGGTGCCCGCCGGGAACCTGTTGTGGATAGTCCTGTTCCTGCTCATTTTCTTTACCAAGGTTCACTACGGCATGACGTTGCTGGTCAGCGCCGTATTCAAACTGGTCCTTCCCCTGCTCGGCGGCCCCTTGGACGCCTTGGGCTGGGCCGTGCTGACCGCCCCGGCGCTGAAGCCGCTGTTCACGTCGCTCAACGCCCTGCCTGTGGCCCCGCTGACCCGCTTCAACAACACGCTGGTGATGGGCGGGCTGGTTGCCGGCCTGGCGCTCTGGCTGCCGGCGTATTTTGGGTTCCGGATCCTGGTAGGGCTGTACCGGGAACGCTGGGCCGAACGCATAGCGTCGTCCAAGTTGGGCAAGGCGATCAAAAAGCTGCCCCTGGTCGGTTCCATAGCCAAGGCCGTGGCCGGAATAAGCGGCCGCGCTTCAGCGTCGTGAGGAGCGAGTCATGAAAACAGCAAAAAAAGAGCCCAAGGCTCCCAAGACAGCCAAAGTTCCAAAACCCCATGCCATGTACCGCAAGCCGATACCGGAGAAAAAATTCCAGCGCCGCTACCTCAGGCACATAGAATTGCCCAAGGACAAAGCCATGCTGGACGCCGCCTTTGAGGTAAGGGACGGCAAGCGCCTGCTGAAAGCCGGCTTGCCCGCCGACCAGCTCACGCGACTGAACATCCTGGCCCGCTTCATCAAGTCCAACCGCGGCTTTGTCAAAACCGGGCCCCTGCTGGCCGTCGGTATTTTGGTCGCCGGCGTGGTCGTGTTCGGGCTCTTCCTGATGAATCCCCTGCTCGAGCGCGCGGCCGAAGCCGGGCTTGAGGCGGTGTTCGGCGCCCGGGCGGAAATCGTCGGCCTGCGCTTCCAGCCCTTCCGCATGCGCCTGGCGTACTCGTCGCTCGCGGTCGCAGACAGCGACAAGCCCATGAGCAACTTGTTCGAAACCGGCCAGGCGGAACTCAGGCTGAATCCGTCCGCCATGCTCAGGGGCCGCGTTTACATTGAGGAAGCCAGCGTGGCGACCATAGCGCTGGGCACACCGCGAGCCATGTCAGGCGCCCTGCCGGACGCGCCAGAGCCGCCGCCCCAAGCCGAGCAAACGGCGCCGGATACCCCGCCCCTGGTGGATCTTTCCCGCTTTGACGCCAAAGCCCTGATCCAGCAGGAAAAAGACAAGCTGTTGTGCACGGCTGCTTACGAGGAAGCGGGAACGGCGTACAACGATGCCGTGCAGCGCTGGGAAGCCCGCGCGGACTCGTCCAAAAAGGCCGTGGCGGACGCCGGCACGTCCGTCAAAGCCGCCCTGGCCATAGACCTGGGGGCCATAAAAACCTTGGACCAGGCCACAGCGGCCATTGCCACGGTAAAAACCGCCATAAGCCAGGCAAAAACGGTGGGCACGGAGGCCAAGGCCGTGTCGGATGGCATAGGCAAGGACGCGGCCACCCTCAAGGACCTGTCCGGCGCCGCCGCCAGCTCGGTCAAGACCGACCTGGCCTACCTCAAAGGCTTTGTCACGCCGGGGAGCGGCGCCGCCATGGCGGCGCTGGAGCCGAGCATCAAAGCCATGCTGTCCGACCAGGGCGAAACCTGGCTGTATTACGGCCGCCGCGCCCTGGACATCCTGGGCCGCTTGCGCGTCAAAGCCGGATCCGGCTCGGGCAACAAGGACAAGGACGACGATCGTGCCGTCCCGTCGCCCAAGGGACGGAACGTGTATTTCCCCGGCGCCGATTACCCTGCCTTCCGGCTTGGCCGTCTGGCGTCCGAATTCCCGGCAGGCGGCGCTGCATGGTCCATAGATATCCGCGAGCTGTCCACCGAGCCAGACTTGGTGCCCGCCCCGAGCACCCTGGACCTCAGCATGGAGCGCGACTCGGGCGGACGCATTGTCGTGAAAGCCCAGGCAGACGGCAAGGCCACAGCCGCCCTGGCCTTCTCGCTGACGGCCAGCGCCAACGACCTGGCGGTGGACCTGGGCGACGCCCTTGCCAAGGCCGGCCTTGCCGGCCTCACCGGAACGCTTGGAGCAGAGGCCCGGGCCCAAGGGCGGTCGGCGGATATCTGGGAACTCGGAGCCGACCTTGGCCTGGCTGACGCCCGCGTGCCTTCACCGGAGGGGACCCTGGCACAGGCCATAGCGGACGCCCTTGAACGCTCGGAATCGGTGGACGCGGGCATACGCGCCGCACAATCGGCCGGAGGCGAATCGGAATTTTCCCTGACCACCAGCATAGACACGATCGTGGGGCAGGCCGTGTCCGCCCTTGCGGCAAGCTACGCCAAGCAAGCCACAGCCGACCTGGAACAAGCCCTGGGCGACTACGTGGAAACCGAACTGGACGGCAAACTC
Source organism: Spirochaetales bacterium (assembly GCA_016928955.1). Taxonomy (GTDB): domain Bacteria; phylum Spirochaetota; class Spirochaetia; order Treponematales; family UBA12059; genus JAFGJV01. The sequence goes on along the minus strand of JAFGJV010000014.1, from coordinate 4,387 downwards.
GGCTCAAAGGAAGACTTTGACGCCTTGCTCGCGGCGGCAAAGGGCGACGACAAGGCCATGGATTCCTACAAGAAGGCTTTGGACGACAAGCTCAAGCAACTGGAAGCCAAGGTTGCGGCCCTGGGAGCCGGAGCCCTGCAAGGCATAGGATTGCCTGGCGTCAGCCCCTGAGCACAAGCAGGGACCTCTAAAAACTTCAGTTTTTAGAGGTCTTCCTTGAAGAACCTTGTGTTTTCGGCTGAAAACACAAGGGAACCTTAAAACCATGGGGTTTTTAGAGGTTCCCAAGCGTCGTTTTGGTCGCTTCCCCGGAGCATCCGCGCACCAGCGCGTCCGGGGAGCGCTCATTTTCCGGTCCGCCTCCGGAACAGCTTGCCCAATAGGGCCAGCTTATCAAAGCGTTTTTCCTCACCCCGCGCCAGGCGCCCTATGTTTGATCGGTGGGTAAACATGATGAACGGCGCGGCCAGGCACGCAAAACCTATCAGCCAGCCCGACGGAGCGGGCCCGGACAGCTCGATGATGAGGGCGCTCGCTGAGAACACCACGGCCGCCGTGATGGACGCCGCGGACACGATGCCGGTGGACAAAAGCACAAGCGCAAAGCCCAGCAGGGCGGCCCCAAAGCTGGCCGGGGCGAACACCAGGATGGCTCCGGCGGCCGTGGCCACGCCCTTGCCGCCTCTGAAGCCGGCAAATACCGTCCACACATGGCCCGCCACAGCCGCAAGGCCGCAGAGCATCATGGACGCTTCGGGTGGCAGGACGTCCGCCGGGACCAGCCGGGACAAAAGGCCGGCGGCCAGAGCGCCCTTGGCCACGTCCAGCAAGGACACGGCCAGGCCGGCTTTCCAGCCGAACACGCGAAAACTGTTGGTCCCTCCGGCGTTACCCGAGCCTTCCAGCCTGGGATCCCGCCCAAAAAACAGCTTGCCTATGATTATGGACGTGGGAAACGATCCGGCCAGATAGGACAGAACCACGGACAGCCCGACGGATACAACAGGACTCATGCTTTGGATTCCGGCAGCAAGACAGCCAGCACCAGGGCTCCAAGGCCGCCGTGGGCGGCCAGCGCCGGCGCCGCCCAGACGATTTCCGGCGCCGGGTCGACTACCCAGCCCGCGGCCAGCTCTGCGGCCAACAACCGGGCCTCGTCCTCGGCGTCCACGTGCGCTATCAAGGCCTCCAGACGGGTGCCTGGACGCGCGATCTTTGAGAGCATCCTCAGCATGGCCGCCCTCCCGGCCTTGGTACCGAAGTACAGGCCAGCCTGACCGGCCTTGCCCTGGTCGTCCAAGGTTATCACGGGCCGTATGCCCAAAGCCCGGGCCGCCACGGCCTTCATGCCCTTGAGCCGTCCCGACCGCACCAGGCCTTCAAGGCTGGGGGCGGACACCAGAAGCCGTACGCGGGCCGCCGCCGCGCGCGCGGCGCTTTCCACAGCGTCCGCTGACGCTCCGCCCGCTGCCGCGCGCGCGGCCGCCCTGACGATCAGTCCCTGGCCCACGGATATCTGCCTGGAATCCAGCGCCCGAGCGCGCCCGGGATCGCGGTAGGTCAGAGCCGCGCGCTTTCCCGCTTCCAAGGTTCCTGAAAGGGCTCCCGACACGCCTATGTACACGCATTCGTCCGCCTTGGACAGGGCAAGGTCCAGTTTCCTGGCAAAGGCCGCGGGTGACGGCTGGGACGTGGTTGGGAAATCCTGCCCCGGCCGGGCGTCCTTGAGGTAGGCGGCCACCTCCTGTGCGCTCATGCCCACACCGTCAAGCCTGGTTTTCCCGTCCAGGGTCAGCTGGAGGGGCACCAGCTCGATGCCGAGCGCCAGCCTGTCGCTTTCAGGAAGGTCAGCCGCCGAATCGCTCAGGACGGCGCAGGCCCGGTGCCCGGCCTGGGAACGGGCGGCCTGCAACACCATGTCGTCCACCTTGGGCTGGTCAACCCGGCCTGCGCCCTCAAGGAAACGGAACACGCGTTGGGGCTGGTCAGTGTGGGTGTGGATCTTGAGCCTGCGCGTCGAGCCGGCGACCACCACCGAGTTGCCCAGCGACTGTAGCCCTGCCCTGACCGCCTGGGAATCCAAGGCGTCACCGTCCAGCATGGCTTCCAGACAATAGCGCCTGTCCGGCGCCTCGTCGTGGATATCCTCAAACCCGGCGTTGTCGCCATATTCGGAGAATTCGGCAGCATCGTCGGCAAAAACCAGACCGCGCCCGTCAGCGTCCCTCATACGGCCGCTGAGCATGTAGTTGTAGACGCCTTCCACAAAGCGCACAAACCCCAAGGCGCCGGCGTCAACCACGCCGGCCTTTTTGAGTTCGGGGAGCAGGTCGATGGTGCGCTTGAGCGAGCGCCGGGCTTCCGCAAGGGTATCCTTGATCAGGTCCATGAAATCGTCCGTGCGCGCCGCGACACGGTGGGCGGCCTCAGCCCAGTCATGGAGCACCGTTATGATGGTGCCTTCCTTGGGCGACGATATCGCCATGCGGGCGGCATGGGCCGCCGCCTTCACGCCCTCGGCAAAGCGCCTGGTGCCTATTCGCGCCTCGTGGGCCAGGTTGTCGGCCAAACCGTGAAAAAACTGCGCCAGTATGGCTCCCGAGTTTCCCCGCGCCCCGTTGAGCGCAGCGTCCGCGGCCATACGGGCTGTCCGACCGACGCTGGGCGTTGCGCCTTCGGCCACGCCGCTGGACAGGGCCAGCACCGTGGCGGCCATGTTGGCTCCCGTGTCGCCATCCGGAACGGGGAACACATTGATCCGGTCCAGGAGCCCCGCGCTTTCCGCAAGGCGCTTTGCGCCGGCTATAAGACCCCGCCTGAGGCGGCGGCCATCAACATAGGCTATTCTCATGACAAATCAAAGTACCATGTCAGCATGGTGAGGTCAAGCGCGGTCTGCGGACCCCATGCCTCAAGGAGCATTCCAGGGCAACGACGCCGGCAAGGGCAATTCCTGGCACACGGGCCAACAAACCTCGTATATCGCTACCTGTTATTCCCGCGGCCTGCTAGAGTACTCGGAGAATGTCAGTTGGAGGGCTATAACCATGATAGATACCATACAGCAACTCATCACGCGCCAGATGGCCGCGTCCCTCGATACACTCAAATACTGTGTCGACGCGTGTCCTGAAAACGCCTGGCAAGATTACCATAACGACGCTCCCTTCTCGCAGGTGGTGTTCCATACGCTCTTTTTTACCGATTTTTATCTTGGCCGAGACTCGGAACCCTTCAGGGAACAAGCGTTCCATGCTCAACACAAGGAAGATTTCGGGGACTACGAGGAGCTAGAAGACCGAATCCCGGCGAATATGTACGGAAAACCATTCTGCCTGGAATATCTAGCCCATTGCTATGCGAAACTGCGGGCGCGCGTCGCGAACGAAACCGTGGAGAGCATGACGGGTGGTTCTGGGATAGATTTCCGTACCATGAGTCGGGCCGAACTGTATGTGTACAACATCCGGCATATCCAGCATCATGCAGCCCAACTGGGACTCAGGCTCCAGTTTATAAGCGGCAAGCAAATGCCTTGGTTCAGCGGGTTAAAGAACAGCTAGTAGCTTACCTTGAAATAAGCGATCGAGACTGAAGGGTTCCCAGTCGCATCCCTGCGCATACTGGCGTCTCCATCGGCCAGCATCGACATGCAACGGGAATTCGACAAACTGCAGAAACGCCCGCAAAGCCGGACCTGGGTGGAGTGCTACGAAGATACCTGGATAGGACTACAGCAAGCTCCTACGGGTCAGGCCCTCTCCTCAGTGCCGGTGCCGGCTGGCGCGCCTTCTTGAACCTTGAACAGGACTATCCGCCGGATCAAATCCAACGGCATCGGCTTATCGAGCGGAAACCGCACTGAACCCTTGCCGCGCGCATACGTTGAAAGTTCACGCTCGAACGCTTCCGTTCCGCTTGGAGTCGGATACAAGCCTATATGGTTCTTGAACGCGGCAAAATGCACCAGGTTCGTTCTCTGGGTATAGGTTGGTATGTTATACGCGATGCGTTCCTTGGCATCCGGCGCGGCTTCCTTTATGACAGCCCTGATGTCCTCAAGAATTTCCCGTATCTCAGGCGTGAATTGCTGTATATACTCGTCGACGGTCTCCGGGCTTTTCATATTACTAATTTAGTCATCTTTTAGTATCGAGTCAAAGACGCTCCGACATGCATCTGCTCATTATTGCTTTTTGTCCTGCAGGGCCATGATTTCCCGCGGCGCGCGCTCGCTACTGTTCGAGTCCTACTCCTGCTTCGTCAAAAAGCAAAGGCCGCGCTCATGCGCGGCCTTTGCTTTTTAGCAGGGGTAGGACTCTTCCTCGGGCCCATGCCGTCCTGGCTCGGGCCCTCGGACGCATCCGCTCGCTTCCGCGCGTATCAT
>JAFGJV010000013.1 GCA_016928955.1 Spirochaetales bacterium | reverse complement strand
GTACGAACATCGTCGCCCTCCTTAAAGCTACCGCTACTACGCTCAACGGACGAGCCGCGCTTGCGCGGCATCAAAGCTTCGGTACACCACGGGCGGCTTGACCGGATGCTTCCCGCGCATAGACTTGAGGTTTGGCGGGTATGCTGCACATCATCGTCCCTAGATATCCCGCCAGGTCTGGCTTTTGCCCGGTCAGAGCCGGCGCAGAACGATTCCAAGCTCTATGAACAAGGGTTCAAGAGCTTCTCGGCAAAGGGTGGTGGGGGTAAAACTCATGAGACGGGACCTGAACCAGGCTGAATCTGCGGGCCTCTCCGATCGTGCGTTCAAACGCCTGTCTGCGTATATAGAGCGAGAGCTGGGCATCCGCATGCCCGATACCAAACGCATCATGCTGGAGAGCCGTCTGCAGAAACGACTCCGTCTCCTCGGGATCGCCTCCTACGACGAGTACATAGATTTTGTGTTTTCCGCTGACGGGCAGCCAGAGTTGGTGCACATGATTGACGCGGTGACAACCAACAAGACCGATTTTTTCAGGGAGCCCGACCATTTCGCGGTGCTGACATCCAGGTTAATTCCCAAACTCCAGGAAGCAAAACCGGGCAGTATAAGCTTTTGGTCGGCTGGTTGCGCCACGGGGGAGGAGCCGTACACGCTGGCCATAGTCTTGGAGGAGTACGCGGAAGCGCATCCCGGCTTTGCCTATTCCATCCTTGCCACCGATATATCAACCAGGGCCTTGGACAAGGCGGTATGCGCTGTCTATGAGGCTGAACGGATTGCGGACGTTCCTTTGGCAACCAAGCGCAAGTATTTTCTCAGGAGCAGAAGAGCGGACCTGAACGAGGTAAGGCTCAAGCCGGCCATCCGCGATCGGGTGCGATTTGCCAGGCTCAACCTGATGGACGAGAGCTATCCTTTTGACCAGTCGTTCGATGTTGTCTTCTGCAGGAACGTGATCATATATTTCGACCGTCCGACCCAGGAGCGCCTCTTGGGCAGGATGTGCCGTTACTTGCGCCAGGGCGGTAACTTGATCCTTGGACATTCGGAGACGCTCACGGGCATGAATTTGCCCCTGCGGTCGCTTGCGCCCACGGTGTACGAGCGCCTATAGTTGTTGCGGAAGGACGGTCATGGAACGCGTAAAGGTTCTGTTGGTAGACGACTCAGCGGTGGTGCGCCAGACACTCAAGGAACTCCTTGAATCGGATTCGGCAATAGAGGTCATCGGTGTGGCGTCGGATCCGCTTTTCGCTTTCAAGAAGATGGAAACCGATATGCCCGACGTCATAGTGAGTGACGTTGAGATGCCACGTATGGACGGGTTGTCCTTCCTACGAAAGGTTATGGAGGACGATCCATCCATGGCAGTGGTCATCTGTTCGAGCAAGACGGAGACAGGTTCGGAGAACGCGCTCAGGGCTATGGAATACGGCGCAATAGAGATCATACAAAAGCCCAAGCTCGGCACAAAGCAGTTTCTGGAGGAATCCCGCGTCGCCATATGCGATGTGGTCAAGGCTGCTCATCTTGCAAGGCACCGGAGGCGACTGCCCCTGCCGCCCATGCGCGATGTGGCTCCCAAGCTGACCGCTGATGTCATGCTCCCCAAGCCTCTGCCCGGAGGCCCGATCGAAACCACGGACAAGATCATCGTGGTAGGCGCGTCAACCGGCGGCACCGAGGCACTCAGGGAGTATCTGGAGGTCTTGCCGGAGGACGCTCCAGGCGTCGTCATCGTCCAGCACATGCCGGAGCACTTTACAGCGGCTTTCGCAAAGCGGCTGGACAGTCTGTGCAGGGTAAGCGTAAAGGAGGCGGAAGACGGGGACACGGTTATGAGGGGACGAGCGCTCATAGCGCCGGGCAATAAGCACACGCTTCTCAAGGTGAGTGGGGCTCGCTATCATGTCGAGGTCAGGGATGGTCCCCTGGTATGCCGGCATCGGCCAAGCGTGGATGTTCTCTTCCGCTCGGCTGCACGTTACGCGGGCAAGAACGCGGTTGGCGTTATCATGACGGGTATGGGCGACGACGGCGCGCGAGGCATGAAGGAGCTCCACGATTCGGGGGCCTGGACCATCGCGCAGGATGAGGATACCTGCGTGGTATTCGGCATGCCGAACGAGGCCATAAAATTGGGAGGGGTGGACGAGGTCTTGCCCCTCGCGAGCATAGCATCGGCGTCGGTGAAAAGAGCTCGCTGAACTGATTGCTGGCGCGTATCGCGCCGGGTGTGCGGCACAGCCGCGCTTATACATCACGAGAGGGAAGGAGCGTACATGAAAATTCTCATTGTGGACGATTCGGCGGCCATCAGGCAGAGCGTTACGTATATCCTCCAGCAGGAAGGCATAGAAACCCTAGAGGCCGCCGACGGGGTAGAGGGGCTGGCCAAGCTGGACGCCGAGGACAGGCTGGACTGCATCATCACCGATGTGAACATGCCCAATATGGATGGCATTTCCTTCATTAAAAAAGCGCGAGAGAATCCAAAATTCAAATTCACCCCCATCCTGGTTCTCACCACGGAGTCCCAGGGCGGCAAGATGAACGAGGGCAAGGAAGCGGGCGCCACGGGCTGGATCGTAAAACCGTTCAACGCGGAAAAGCTCATGGCCACCATAAAAAAAGTCACCGCGTGACAGCTACCTGAGTAGCCGCAAGGGAGGCACGTCCATCGTGCAAGACGATACGAGAAAAGCCAGAATCGCGATATGCGAGGACGAACGTATCGTCGCCCTTGATATAGCGGGAACTATAACCCGGCTCGGCTACGAGGTGGTCGGCCCGTTTGCCTCGGCAGCGGACTTTCTTGAGTCGATCCCCAGCGCCAGGCCCGATCTCGTGCTCATGGACATCCATCTCCAAGGAGAGATGGACGGCGTTGACGCCTCCGCAAGGCTCATGGCCGACTGGGGCATCCCGGTTATTTTCCTCACCGCCTACGCGGACCAGGAAACCATAGAGCGCGCCAAGCTCAGCCAACCCTACGGCTACCTTCTCAAGCCATTCGAGGAACGCGAGCTGAAGACCGCCGTTGCCATAGGCCTGTACAGGGCCCAGATGGAGCGGCTCCTGCGCCAGAGCGAGCGGCGCTACCGGAGCCTGTTCGAAGGCGCACTGTCAGCGGTCTTTGTGTGCGCCAAGGACGGAACCATAGCCGAGGGTAACGAGGCTTTCAAGGACATGTGCGGCAACGCAGGCGTCCTTTCGGATATCGTGGTCGACCAGGATGCCCTCGCTAGCCTTTGGGCTGAGGTCGCCCAGGGTGGGCAAGCAGGACCCGCGGAGCTGGCCGTGCGGACAAAGGACGGCTGCCTGGCCACGACGCTTGTGTCCGCCGCCCCTCTTGTCAACGCGGAAGACACGATGCTCGTGCAGATACTGGATATCACCGAGCGCCGCAAGCTGGAACTCCAACTTGCCAAAGCCCAGAAAGTGGAAGCCGTTGGGCGGCTTGCCGGTGGTGCCGCCCATGATTTCAACAACATCCTGACGGCCGTCCTCGGGTACGCCAAATTGCTCAAAGACGAACTCGGACCCCGGCCAGAGCTGAACGGCATAGAGGAGGCGGCGTTGCGAGCGGCCACCTTGGCCAGGCAGCTTTTGGTCTTTTCGCGCACTGATTACGGCAAGCCAGGCGTGCTTTCCCTGGGGGCCGTAGCTGAGGGCATGGAGAAGATGCTGCGGCGGCTTGTTGGCGAGGATGTGGCCATCCGGCTACGCAGGGACGGACCGGACTCTGCCTTCGCGGACCGAACCCGCATAGAACAGGTCATCCTCAACCTGGCGGTCAATTCCCGCGACGCCATGCCTCACGGAGGCCGGATATCCATCAGCACGGGCCGCATGAACCTGGATCAGCCATCCGAAGGCCGACTGGGCCCGATGAGTCCGGGGGCATGGTCCTACGTTAAGATAAGCGACGACGGCGAAGGCATGAGCGCGGATGTCCAGGCCCGTGTCTTTGAGCCCTTTTTCAGCACCAAAGGGCCAGAACAGGGCACAGGCTTGGGACTATCCACGGTCGCTGGCATCGTGGCACAGGCCGGTGGCAACATTCTCCTGGACAGCGAGCCCGGCCGTGGAACGGCGTTTACCGTCTTCCTGCCAGCAGCGGACGACGAGAACCAGTCGGCCGAGGGCACCGTGGAGGAAACGGACGCGCCTGGCGGAAACGAGCTCGTTCTGCTCGTTGAGGACGACGACTCGCTCAGGGCGCTTTTGGAGACAGTGCTCGAGCGCGCGGGCTACTCAATTCTGTCTGCGGACAATCCGGGCACGGCTCTGCTTATGGTGGAAGGTAGCCCACGTCGTCCGCGGGGCATGGTTGCTGACGTGCTTATGCCGCTCATGCGGGGCCTCGAGCTGGCCAGAAGGCTCAGGGCTCTGGTGCCTGAACTGGCCGCCCTGTATATGTCCGGCCGCGCAGACGAACAGCCCCCCGGCGACCTTGGTCGGGACGCCTTCATAGCCAAGCCTTTCAACGAGCGGGACTTTTTGGTCGCCTTGAGGCTTGCCCTGGACGGAAAGGACTAGCTCCCCGGAAGCCTTCCCTCAGACCGATACGAGCGGCGAGGGGAGCAGGACAAATCAAAGCTTCGTGACACTAGTCGCCTTCGACTCCTTTATGGGGGTTCAGGATAGGATCGCCGAGTACAGGCGTGCTTCCACGTCGGCCGCCTCGGGGCTGGCGTAGGAGCGCTCCGAGCGAGGGAGAGCCAGGTCCATCACATCCCGGGTCTGGCTGGGTTTGTCTGACAGGACGATCAGATGGTCGCCCACGTAGATGGCTTCACGCACGTCGTGCGTGACCAGCACCGCTGTTTTGCCCGAACGCTTCCTGAGATCCAGGAACAGGTCCATGATGGCTATTCTGGTCTTGAGATCAAGTGACGAAAAGGGCTCGTCTAGGAATAACAGGTCCGACGGGTAGGCAAAAGCCCGGGCCAGGGCGACGCGCTTGCGCATGCCCCCAGACAGAGCCGCGGGCTTCAAGCCGGCTTCGCGCTCAAGCCCAACGGATGACAGAGCTTCCAAGGCGCTTCGGTTCCGCTCCGTCTGATCCATGAACGGAGCAAGGACAAAGCCTATGTTGTCCAGCGCGGATAGCCACGGCAGCAGTCTATCCTCCTGGAAGGCATAACTCGGCCGCGCGTCGTCAAATCCCTGCACTTGGCCATGGTATTCTGTGTCCAAGCCAGCCAGGATATTGAGAAGGGTTGTTTTGCCGCACCCTGATGGGCCAAGGACAACGCTGACGGCGCTCGCGGGAAAATCGGCCGAAAGGCCGTCAAGTACCACCGTGGAACCGTACGCTTTGCTCAGTGAACTCACGCCGTAGGCCATGACAGCCTCCTAACGGTCAAGGAGAACAATGCGTCACCGAGGGCGCAAAGCGCCACGCCGGCGGTAGCCCAGGCAAAAACCTCTGCCGTTTCCAGCCAGCTTTTGGCCATATACATGCCGGTTCCTATGGCCAGGACCGGCTGGCTGAGCACCTCGCCGGCTATCACGACCTTCCAGGCCAGGCCTAAGGCGTTTCTGGCACCCGCGGCGACATGGGGGAGGGCGGACGGCAGCCGTATGCCAAAGGTTATTCGTTGCCTGGACAGGCCAAAAAGGGTAGCCATCTCGATCAATTTGGGGTCTGCGGACCTGACTCCCGCAGCCACATCCGCGGCTACAACCGGGAAAGCCATGACCACGGCAGAGAAAACGGGAACCTGGCCCGAGGAGAACCAAATCCACGCAAGAAGGATAATCGCCATGACCGGAGTGGCCCGTATCACGGTCAGCAATGGCGACAAGGCGCTATCCAGCCTGTCAGAGGCCCCGGTGAGAATTCCCAGGGGCCCCCCTATCACCAGGGACAGGCCAAAGGCCGTGAGGCCCCGGAGCGCGGTGCTGCCCACGGCGCCCCAGAACTCGGCTGAGCCAGCTAATCCAGCAAGGACCCGGGCCACGCGCTCAGGATGGGGCAGTATGAGTTCCATGCCAATGGCCTGGGACGCAAGGCGCCACAGGACCAGGAGCACAACCGTCCCCAGGATGGCGTCGGCTGTCCTGCGGTAACGACGCACGCCCGCGGTGGCTTCAGAGGCCACAGTCTGCGTAGAAAGCCGGGTCAGGCAACTTGCCGCCTATTGAAGCGGGCACCGCTTTCAAGAATACCGCCAGGAGGGCTTCGATGCTCACTCGGGCGCTGGGGGCCGTCTGGAACACATAGTTGGAAGCGGGTATGGCCGCCGCCGCTATCGGAGCCTTCAGCCCCAGATCGTAGCGTTCCACAAGCAGCCCCGCCGCTTGCGGGTCTGCCTGCGCCCAGGATATGGCGTCGCGGTATGCTGATAGCAGGGCCGCCACGGCGGTCTTGCGGTCGTTTATCAGCGATGCACGCACCACGAACACGCTCATGGGGTAATCATCTTGGCCGGTGGCTAGTTTCCACAGCGCCGTCAAAGAAAAAGGCTCTCTGAGGGAGGGATTCGCTTTGCGCGCAACCGTAGCAAACGGTTCGGGCAGAACAGCTATCTCTATTTTCCCGGCTGCCAACATGGTCGCCATTTCGGCATAGGGAAGGCCAAACGCCATGGTTATATCCTTGTCAGGGTCCGCGCCGGCCTGGGGAAGAACGGTACGAAGGAGGAACTCGGGCGTGGCACCCTGTCCGGCAACATGCACCTCCCTGTTTTTGAGGTCCGCGGGAATCTGTATTGAGGCGTCGTTCGTAAGAATCTTGACCATACCATTGCCCACGAGCGCCACCATCTTGTACTGAAGGCCTGCGTTATACAGCTTGGCGGCCATGTTGACGGGTAGCACCGCGGCATCCAGTTCACCCGAGAGGAGCCTGGCCGCCATGGCGTCAGCATTGGCAACAGCCTCAAATGTGGCGGTGACCGCATCAGGCAGAACGGGCGCCTGGTCGAACAGCTTGATCATGCCTATGCCCGTTGGGCCTTTCAGCGCCCCAACTCGGATGGACAACGGCTGTATGGCTTCGGATTGCTCTTTGCCGCCCATTGCCAACGCCGGCGGGAGCGCTGACAGAACGAGCATCAGGGCTACAAACTTCCTCATGAGGGTCTCCTTGCGTAATGACCGGTCGCGCCGACGCGGGATTCCTGCGGGACCCCGATTCCAAGGCGGCGCGTACAATCGCGGTGGATAGATAGTAGACAAAACAGCTTCATTTTGCAAGAGATAGATAAAAATTTATCTATTATATCGACACTCTTGGGCCTCTCTATCTTAAGGGGGCTCCCAAAATTTCAGTTTTAGAGGTTCCCATAAGTGTGACGAACCTTTGATGTCGCACATGCCGCACGGTATCCAGCTCATTGGATGTCGCTGAAAGGATGATCGGTACGGCTTGAGCCACGCACCAGCGCTTGCGCTTGCGCTTGCGCTTACGCCCTCAACGGCCCTGCCACCAACCTTCTGGACAGCTGTGAGCAGACATCAAAGCTTCGTAACACTACGGTGGTACAGCACAATGACAGGCTGAAAGGCTTTCCCTTTGGGCTGATTTTGCCTATAGTGGTAATGATGAAGTGCGACGAATGCGGACAAGAGGACAGTCTTTTCTATATACAGCAGGAGGGCCAGCCTGATCAGCGGGTGCTGTGCCGCGCTTGCGCCGCCCGGCTCGGCTACGCTGACGGCGTACAGGGTCTTGGCGCCCGCTTTGATCTTCTATTCGCCGATACCGAGCGGTCGGGCGCAGGCGAGACGGAGCGCGTCTGCCCGGTATGCGGGCTCACTCTGAGCGGTTTCAGGGAAAACGGCAGGCTAGGCTGCGCGCGCTGTGCCGTTGTGTTCCGCCGTGAACTGGCCCACGCGTGGCGACGTGCCGGACGGAGTCAGGGATATTCCGGGAAAGTGCCCCTTGGGGCATCGGTCGAACCGTCTCCCGAGGCCATTCGAGCGGCCTTGGACGTTGCCGTGCGTGACGAGGACTTTGAGCGGGCGGCCGCCCTCAGGGACCGTCTCAAGCGGCTGGAGGCCAGACCGTGATACCGCCAAGTCCCGCCACCGCGCCGATGGCCGATCTGGCATACGATGACTTTGACGTGGTTGTGCGCTCTGGCGTCACCCTGGACAGGAATCTGTCGGACCGCCCCTTCCCCTGGATGATGAGCCACGACCAAGCCCCCGACAGTCTGGACAAGCTCAGGTCGGCCGCTGAGTTCATAGGCATGCGCGCCTACAGGGCGGGCGAGCTCGGCCAGGATGGACGGGCTGCCTTGGCCGAGCGGGACATGTACGCGCGGTCCTTCCTGATCGACGATGATCGTGTTCTGGCCATTTCACCGTCTGAAGCCGTATGGCTGGCTCTTAACGAGCGCGAGCACTGTTCGATACGATCCGCTTTGCCGGGGCTCAGTTTGCAGGACGCCTGGACTCTGGCGTCACGCACGGACGACCTGTTGGGCGCTCGCGCGACGTGGGCCTTCGATCCAGACGCCGGTTACCTCTGCACGGACGCCGAGCGTTGCGGCACCGGCTTGTCGGCCCAGGTAAGTCTGCACCTTCCCGCCCTGACGATGGCGGGATACGCTGAAGCTGCTTTCCGCAGGGCCATGGAGTCGGGTTTTGTGGTAACCGGCGCCTACGCGTCAACTGGACCGAGCGCGGGCGCTTTGTACGGGCTGGCCCTGCCGGCAGTGTACAGGGAACCAGAGGCCCTGGCCTTGGAGCGCTTATCTAAGGCGGCCAAAGCGCTGGCCGAGTACGAGCGTCGGGCCAGGGCTGATTTGGCGACCCGGGCCGCGCGGGAGCTTGTAGACGCCGTGGGCAGGGCTGCCGGAGTCGCCGCGGGCGCCCGCTTGGTATCCAGGGACGAGGCTGCCGATCTGGTATCAAATCTGCGCCTGGGCCTGTGCGCCGGCGTCCTGGAGGGAGCTTCCCTGAGGGACGTGACCGAATTGTGGGTCGCTATACGCATAGAGCGAGGCGGGCCGGACATCAGCGACTCGGCTGCGCGGGCCAGGCTTCTGCGGACGCTTGCCGGCCGCATGCGCATAACCAAGGGGTATCTTGATGTTTAAGGGACTGACCAAACGGGCTCAGCGTCTTCTGACGCTCGGAGCCCAGGAAGAAGCGCGGCGCTTCCATGCCCCTGAGCTGACGCCCGAGCACGTGCTCCTGGCCATGGTGCGCGGAGCAGAGGGCACGGGGTTCAAGGTGCTCGAGAGCATCAAGATAGATATCAACGAGCTGAAACTGGAACTGGAGCGGGCTGCCATAGGCCGTCGGGGAGGGTTTTTGCTTGGCGACGCGCCGCTGTCAAGGCGCCTCAAATCCATGCTCGAGACGGCGGCGGAGGAAGCCCGTTACCTGGACGGCGAGTATATCGGAACCGAACACCTGCTGGTGGCGGCCGCGCGAGAAGCGTCGTCTGTGCTCGAGCAGTTCCTGTCCCGCTACGGCGTTTACCACGAACAGCTGCGAGGCGCTGTACGCCTTCTTGCCGCCGGTCAGGGAGAGCGCAAGGAAGCGTCTGACACGGTGCCGCCTTTGGCCCAGCCCAAGCGGCCAAGCCAGCAGGCCGGGGCTACGCCCCTTCTTGAGGAATATTCTCGTGACCTGACAGCCCTTGCCAGGGATGACCGCATAGATCCGGTAATAGGCCGGGAGCGCGAGACGGCCCGGGTTCTGAGAATCCTGTCCCGGCGCACCAAAAACAATCCCGTGCTGGTGGGCGACCCCGGCGTGGGCAAGACGGCCATCGTGGAAGGGTTAGCCATACGCATAGCCAAGGGTGACGTTCCGGATGGGCTGCGTGGCAAGCGCCTTCTGGTACTGGACCTGGCCTCGGTGGTGGCTGGAACCAAATACCGCGGCGAGTTCGAGGAACGGCTCAAGAAAATCATGAAAGAGATCACGGGAGCGGGAAACGTGATCCTCTTCATCGACGAACTGCATACCATCATCGGCGCTGGCTCGGCCGAGGGCACCATAGACGCATCCAACATGCTCAAGCCGGCCCTGTCGCGCGGAGAGATCCAGTGCATAGGCGCCACCACCCTGGACGAGTACCGCAAGCATTTCGAAAAGGACGCCGCCCTGGAGCGTCGTTTCCAGATCGTGCTGGTGGACGAGCCGGGGCTTGACGACACGGTGGACATACTCAACGGCGTGCGCGAACGCTACGAGCGTTTCCACGGCGTGCGCTATGCACCGGACGCGGTGGAAGCGGCGGCTTTCTTTGCGCGACGCTATATCACCGAGCGCTTCCTGCCGGATAAGGCCATAGACGTTCTGGACGAGGCGGGGGCGCGCAAGAAGGTAGAGAGTCCCGTTGAACGCCCCGAGCTCGGGCAGGTTGAGGACGAAATCCGCCGGCTGACGGAAGAAAAGCTGGCCCTGGTGTCCACCCAGAACTACGAGAAGGCGGCCGTTGTCCGGGACCGGGTGCGAGAGCTCAAGGCGGAGCTCGAGGACATACGGCGGCGTGGCTACGAGGGCGGTGCCTTTCTTCCCGTGACCGTGGACGACGTGAAGACCGTGGTCGCGGAGATGACGGGCATACCCGTGGACCGCATAGCCGAGGGAGAGTCGGGCCGGCTTACGGGCCTTGAGGACGAGCTCCACCGCAGGGTCGTGGGCCAGGACGACGCCGTGTCAGCCCTTGCCAGCGCCGTGCGCAGGGCCAGGGCCGGCATAGCCGATCCAAGACGCCCGCTGGGTTCGTTCATTTTCCTTGGTCCCACGGGCGTCGGCAAGACCTTGCTGGCCAAAAGCCTGGCCGCGGCCCTCTTTGGCTCGGAGGACTCGCTGATACGCATCGACATGTCGGATTTCATGGAGAAGCACAATGTTGCCCGTCTGGTGGGAGCTCCTCCAGGCTACGTGGGGTATGACGAAGGCGGCATGCTGACGGAAAAGGTCAGGCGGCGGCCGTATAGCGTCGTCCTGTTCGACGAAATAGAAAAAGCCCATCCGGACGTGTTCAACCTGCTCCTCCAGCTCCTGGAAGAGGGCGAGCTCAGGGACAACCTCGGCCACGCGGTGTCCTTCCGGAACAGCGTGGTGATCATGACCAGTAACGCGGGCACGCGGGACATTACCAGGGGCACCCGGCTCGGGTTCGGTGCGGAGGACGTGCGCTTTGACTACGAATCCGTGCGCCAGTCCGCACTGAACGAGCTCCGGAGGCTGTTCAACCCTGAATTCCTCAACCGCGTGGACGAAGTTGTGGTGTTCAGGCCCCTGGACAAGGTCCAGATTCGCGCCGTGCTCGAGCTGGAGCTGACGGGACTGAGGCGTCGCCTTGCAGAACGAGGCGTGGCCCTGGAGCTGGACAAGCACGCGGTGGACCTCCTGGCAGAGCGCGGGTATGACAGCGCCTACGGGGCCAGGCCCATGAGGAGGCTGATCCTCAAGGAGATAGAAGACCCCCTGTCGTCTATCATGGTCAGCGGTGACTGCCCTCCCGGAGCAACAGTGCGCGTGCGGGCCAAGGACGGCACCCTGGTCCTGAGGGTGAGCAAGGCAAAGCCCGAGCCAGAGCCCGGACCGAGGGCCGAGCGGGCGGCGCATCAGGCGAGATCCTGATTTCCAGGTCTCAGAGACTTGTAGATAATGGCATGAGGTATGAAAGAATAATCGCGGCAAGGAGCAACGCATGCTTGTAAAGCACATCCGGGTTTTGTACGACATAGACCCTCGTTCATGGGAACACCCCGCCGACAAGGCCACCCTGTCAGCCCTGCGTACCCTCAAAGGCTTGGACGACCTGGTGGCCAACCTGGTATCCGTTACAACAGAACGGTCGCTCAAGCTCATGCAGCTGGCCTCGTCAGTCAAGGTCACCGAGAGGCAATTTCCCCGCGTCAACGCCCTCATGGAAGAGGTGCGTGAAACCTTTGACTGGCCGTACAAGCCCACGGTGTTCGTCACCCAAAGCCCGTTTTTCAACGCCGGCGTCCTAGGAGTAAAAGAACCTTTCATTGTGCTCAATAGCTCACTCCTGAAAACGTTTGAGGAGATCGAGGTAAAAGCTGTGCTGGCCCACGAATTCGGCCACATCATGAGCGGGCACGCCCTGTACAAAACCTTGATCTGGCTGATCACCAACCTGTCCCTACGTTTTTTGCCCATGGCGTCGCTCATAACCATGCCCATCATGGCAGCTCTGGCGGAGTGGAATCGCAAGAGCGAGCTGAGCGCAGACCGCGTCGAGGTGCTGGCCATACAGGAAGACGGGCCGAGCCTCAACGCCCTCATGCGCATGGCCGGCGGCGAGGACCTGTCCCAGGTCAACCTCAGCGACTTTTTTGCCCAGGCGGAGGAGTACGCCAACCAGAAGACTGTCCTGGACAGCGTCCACAAGCTCCTCAACCAGGTATGGTTGTCGCATCCCTTCCCCGTGGAACGAATACAGGAACTGAAGGCGTGGACTGCTTCAGGCGCTTTTGCCGCCATCCTGGAAGGAAACTATATCAAGCGGGGCCTTTCCGGGGACACGCCTGAGGCCGACATCAAAGATGGCTTTGACTACTACAAACGCAGCCTGGACGAATCCGACGACCCACTGGCCAAGCTGGCCAACGGGATAGGCAAGGGCATAGAAAAGGCCGTGGGCGATATCGGCGACAGGCTCAAGGACATTTTTGGGAGCGGAAGCTGATACAAGGTGTTTGCGCTCGGTCGTGCTTAGTGTCACGAAGCTTTGATGTGCGGTATGGCCATTCCTGGTGTGTCGAAGCTTTGATGTACGGTTACAGGGACGGTAAATTGGCTGTTTTAGAGATAAGGGAACCTCTGATAATCCCATGGTTACCTGCGTGTTCGGCAGAAAACGCAGGGTTTCTAAGGTAGCCCTCTAAAAACAGAAGTTTTAGAGACCCCCATTATTTGAATCCGTGAAACCTGCGGTCATTCACCCCAGGTACGGAAGCACGTGCATAGCGCGCCAGCCGTGTGTCCTGCCGCATCAAAGCTTCGATACACAAGAGGGAGGCCCCATGATTGACAACAAAACTATACAGACGATGCTGGCGAGAAAATCGGTCCGAAAGTACACAGGGCGCGTGCCGGACGATGAGGCGGTCCGTACCGTTGTACGCGCTGGCCAGCAGGCGCCCTTCGCAAGCCAGCTGTACAGTGTGTTGCTACAGCGCGGCGGCAAGGCGCCTTTTGGTGCGCCCTTGTGGTTCGTCATTTGCGTGGACGCCCACAAGCTGGAGCGCTTCATGGAGCTACGCGACTGGAAGCTCGTCACTAATGATCTGTCATTGCTTCTTCTGGGCATGCAGGACGCGGCTTACATGGCCCAGAACATGGTCATTGCCGCTGAAAGCATCGGTATGGGTTCCTGCTTCCTTGGGGAGGGCAGCTTAAGCGCGGGGCGGATCCGGGCCCTTGCCAAGCAGTACAAACTTCCTCCCCGCGTACTGCCCATGGTGGAGCTGGTCATGGGCTATCCCGACGAGGATTTCCCGCCACGGCCTCGCTATCCCCTGGACTTTATGCTCTTTGAGGGCGAGTACCCCAGTCTGAGCGATGAACAGGTGCGTTTGGCCGTGGACGTAATGGACGAAGGCTACCTGGCTCAGGACTACTACAAGCATGCAAAAGCCAAAATAGCTTTGGAGGACGGCCGTCCGGATAGCTACGACTACGACAGCTATTCCTGGACAGAACATATATCGCGCAAATGGGGCCAGTGGATGCCAGACGCCGCCGACATGCTGGGTGCCCTGCGGGAACGCGGCTTTGACCTGCGCCCGGAACGGGATACGGCAGCGGAAGCGGGCAGCCACGACGACCAGTAGGGCGCAGTGGGGCGTCCTGCCACGGCAAGAGCCTAGTCGCCGTCCTTGCCTATGAGACGCCTGAGTTCCCGGAGCCTTTTGTCGTCGACCGCTACCCTCAGGTTTTTTTCGTTCTGGGGCAACACAAGGCCTTTGGGGCCGCCTTTGACGCGCTTGAGGTTCTTGGCTTGGGTGTAGTACAGGTCGGCCGCGCTCTGGTTTCTGGCTTTTGAGTAGTAGACGGCAAGCATGCCCGCGTCCAGCAGGATGGGCAAGGGTATGCTCTTGCCGGGGCGCGTCTTTACGAAAACATACGAACCCGAGTAGTCCCTGGCGTGGAGCCACAGGTCGTTGCCGCGTACGTGGCGGCGCAGGAGCGCGTCGTTTTCCGCCGCAGAGCGTCCTATCAGGATGCGCCAGCCGTCCACATCCAACGACAAGCCAGGGTAGCGACGCTCGTCGCCGGCGGCCGCGGCAGGGCGCTGTTTGCTCAGGTAGGCGCGGATCGAGTAGGGGTTGCCCTCGGCCAACACGCGCTGTTCGTCAGTGGCCAGGGCTTCAAGGGCTGCGCGCGCCGCGGAAAGCTCGGATTCCGTCTCCGCCCGGCCGGATTTTGACTTTTTGGCCTTTTCGTAATACGCGGTGGCGTTGTCCAGCACGGACAGCCTGGGGTCGATGCGTATCAGCACCGAGCCGCCGCGGTAGAAGTCGTCGGCCTTGATGCCTCCATCGCTAAGCGGCACGGATTGGTTGGCCATGAGTATGTCGCCCAGCTGCCGGTAGCGTTCCCAGTCCGCGTACTCCGTGGCCTGGCGCTCCAGGGCGGCGATCCTGGTATCCAGCGCGGCCCGCTTGCGGGAAAAAAAGGCGCGGGCTTTCTCCACCAGGGCGTCAAGGGACAGTTCGGACGCGTGCTCTGCGTACCATGCGTCCACCCGCCGGTTGAGCGACCCGGTACCCGGGAAATCCCTGATGGCGAATTCTTTGTCCGGTGGCGGTCCCGCCTCCGGTGTGTAGGTGCCGCCAGCAACTTCCCCACGCTTTGGCTTGCGCGACAAGGCGTCGACGATATTTCCGTCAGGGAGGGTCAGGATCAGGTTGGCGGCACCGGACCACAAGCGGGCGTACAGCCAGCGCTCACCGTCACCATGGCCCATGCGCAGTCTGACGATGCGCTCGGAGCCGAGCTGCTCTATGGCTTCCACGCGGGAGCCCCGGACGTGAGAGCGGAGGAGCTCCATGAAGCGCTGGGGCTTGTCCGCCTTGGGTACAGGCAGGGCGGTTTCGTGGATGCGGCAGGCGCCGTGTGCCACGCAGAAGAGGAGTTCGGTGGACCTGCCTGGCTTGTACAGGGACAGCACCAGGGTGTCGTAGGACGGCTGGACGACGCGCTGAACCTGGGCGCCCACGATATCGAGCTCGCCCAGGACCGCGCCGATTTCCTTCCAGTTCAGCGACATGGCCGCCCTGGCAGGCTGTTGAAAAGCATCTGGTTTTCCAGCATCACGCTAGGCCCCGTGGCAGTGCTTGTACTTCTTGCCTGAGCCGCAGGGGCAGGGATCGTTGCGGCCTACCTTGGGTACGGTCCGTACGACCTGCGCGCCGCGAGGATTGGCCGCCTGGGCGCTGGCTCCGGCGGCTGCCTGGGCACGGGCGGCCCTGGCCATGTCGGCGCCGGCGCCCGGACCTCCGAACTGGCCCACCTCGTCGTGCCGCGTCACGCCTCCCGTGACCACCGGCTTGAGGCTGCGTTCCTCCTGGCGCTGTATGCGCACGCGGAACAGGGTAGTGGCCACCGAGCGGCGTATGTCGTCTATCATGCGGTCGAATATGTCAAAGCCTTCCAGCTTGTACTCAAGGAGCGGGTTTTTCTGAGCGTAGTGGCGCAGGTATACGGCTTCCCGCAGGGCCTCCATGTTCTCCAGGTGGTCCAGCCACTTCTGGTCGATAGTGGACAGGTACTTCCAGCGCAGGAAGTGGTTCAGGTTGTCGGAGCCGGCCAGGGCCAGCTTGTTCTGGAGGTCTGAGTCCAGCATGGCCTGGGCCTGTTCCCGGAGCTTTGCGGGCTGGGTCGCTTCGGGATCGTCAGAGCGGCTGGCTAGCTGGAAGCCAAAAGCGTCGAACAGCTCGTCCTGGAGCGACGCGAAGGCTTCATGCCTGTCGCCTTTGAGCGCGTCGGCGTAGGCAGAGAACACGCCGTCCAGCATGTCGGACGCGGCGGACTGCACGCGGGCAGGAAGGTCCGCGTCCCGGACAATGGAGTCGCGCTGGTCGTATATGAACTTTCTCTGCTGGTTAAGGACGTCATCGTACTCAAGGAGATGCTTGCGTATCTCGAAGTTGCGCTCCTCCACGCGCTTCTGGGCGCCTTCTATGGTGCGGTTGAGGAGGGGATGGTAGATCGGCTCGCCGGGCTTCATGCCCACCTTCATCATGAGCCCCTTGAGGTTGGAGCCGAAGAGGCGCATGAGCTCGTCGTCCAGCGATATGAAAAAGCGCGAATGCCCGGGATCGCCCTGGCGGCCCGAGCGGCCGCGGAGCTGGTTGTCGATGCGGCGGGACTCGTGGCGTTCCGTGCCGAGCACATAGAGTCCGCCCGCTGCCTTGACTTCCTCGTAGTCCTTGAGCCAGGTCTGGTATTCCTCGGCGAACACGCGCTCGTACACATCCTCCGCGGCCTGGGTTCCGGCGCGCTTGCGGGCGCGGAATTCTGGATTGCCGCCGAGCTTTATGTCTGTGCCGCGGCCGGCCATGTTGGTGGCTATGGTGACCGCGCCCTTGGATCCGGCCTCGGCGATGATCATGGCCTCACGGGCGTGGTTCTTGGCGTTGAGGACCTCGTGGCGTATGCCCCGGCGCGTGAGGGCCGCGGACAGACGCTCGGATTTCTCTATGCTGACCGTGCCAACCAGCATGGGCTGGCCGCGTTTGTGGGCTTCCTCAATCTCGTCGCAGATGGCGTCGTATTTCTCGCTCTCGTTGAGGAATACCAGGTCGTCCTCGTCGGCGCGAGCCACGGGGCGGTTGGTCGGTATGACCACCACGTCCAGGTCGTAGATTTTCTGGAATTCGGTGGCCTCGGTCTCGGCAGTACCCGTCATGCCGGCTATCTTGTCGTACATGCGGAAGAAATTCTGGAAGG
The DNA here is from genome assembly GCA_016928955.1 of Spirochaetales bacterium. Lineage (GTDB taxonomy): Bacteria > Spirochaetota > Spirochaetia > Treponematales > UBA12059 > JAFGJV01. Next base: position 32,788 of record JAFGJV010000013.1, on the reverse strand, counting down.
TGATGGTGGCCAGGGTGCGGTTGCGGCGCGCTATCTTGATGCGCTCCTTGGCCTCTATGGCCTCGTGGAGGCCGTCGGAATAGCGGCGGCCGTGGAGGATGCGCCCGGTGAACTCGTCAACGATCTGGATGGCGCCTTCCTGCACCACGTACTCCACGTCCTTGTGGAACAGCTCGCGGGCGCGCACAGCCTGGGAGAAGTAGTGCGTGAACTCGAAATTCTGCTCGTCGAAGAGGGAGCCGGTGATCAGGTTGCGCTTTTTGAGCAGGTCCTCGATCTTGGCAAGGCCGTCCGTGGTGAACGACACCTTCTTGTTTTTTTCCTCGATCTTGTAGTCGCCCTCAAGGACCTGGCCCTCATCCTCCTTGGGATACTCGCCCGTGTCCGGGTCCTTCTTGACCTCGACCAGCTGGGCCACGAGCTTGGCCACCTCGCCGATCTTGTACGTGTCGTCCTCGGCGGCGCCGGATATGATGAGCGGCGTGCGGGCCTCGTCTATCAGGATGGAGTCGATCTCGTCTATGACGCAGTAATTGTGACCGCGCTGCACCCGGTGCGCCGGGTCCATGGCCATGTTGTCGCGCAGGTAGTCAAAGCCCAGCTCGTTGTTGGTGCCGTAGGTGATGTCGCAGGCGTACGCGGCGCGGCGAGCGTCGTTCTCCATGTTGGACAGGATGGCTCCCACGGACAGGCCTAGGTAGCTGTACACGCGGCCCATCCAGGCGGCGTCGCGTTCGGCCAGGTAGTCGTTGACGGTGACCACGTGGACGCCCTTGCCCGGCAGCGAGTTCAGGTACACGGCCGCCACGGACGACAGGGTCTTGCCCTCGCCGGTTTTCATTTCCACGATACGGCCGGAATGGAGGACCAGGCCGCCGAGTATCTGCGTGTCAAAGGGGCGCTCGCCGAGCACGCGCCGGGCGGCCTCGCGGGCCAGGGCAAAGGCCTCGGGGAGCACGTCATCCAGGCTCTGGCCGCCTTCCAGCCGCGCCTTAAGCTCGGCCGTCTTGGCCGGAAATTCCTCGGGTTTGAGGGACATGGCCCAGGCCTCGCGCGCGTTGACCGCGTGCAAGACGGGCAAAAGGTTCTTGACGTCGCGCTCGCGCTTCGAACCGAAGAGAGCGGTTAGGGGGTTGAAAGCCATGGGCGCAAGTCTATATCTTTTCCCGATGAGGGGTCAAGTTGAGCGCCCCGTGGAGGTTCCCCGGCATGAAAATCGCTGCCCGTGTCGCCCTGGCTTTTGTCCTTGTAACCCTGGTTTCCTGCGGCGAAAACCGGGAACTCCGTGTGCTCCAGCGGGAGCAGCTGTTCACCGTTGGGTACGGCGTTCTTGAGGACCAGCTCAACCTGTTCAACCTGGAGGGTTCTGGCTCTCCCCTGAAGACGCGCCTGGCCATGCGGGACGGCATATTCTTCATCGCCAACGGCAACGCCGGCAAGGTGGTCACCATGTCGTCGTTCGGCGACCTCCTGTCCATGGTGTACAACCCGGACAAGAACCCGCCCCCGGTCATACTCAAATCCGCGGAGACCGGCGCCGATGTCCAGGGGCGCCTGGCCCGGCAGTATCCCTTCAACGCCCCTGGCGAGATAGCGGTGGATTCGCGCCGCACCATCTTTGTGGAGGAGCGCGTACCCGAGGAGCGGCGCTCGTTCGACGACGCCAGCCAGTCCAGTCTGGAATACGTGGTGCTCCGCTTTTCCAGGGAAGGCGAGTACCTGGATTTCCTCGGGCAGGAAGGGGTTGGGGGTACGCCATTTCCCCTGATAGCATCCATACACATAACGCCCAAGGACGAGTGCGTGGTGGTGACCATCACGGGGGAAGGGTGGCTGGTTTTCTGGTTCGATCCCAACGGCATGCTCCTGTCCACCATAGCGGTGAGGCGGGACGGGTTGCCCGTGCCGGACACGATAGACCAGGCGTACCCTTCCCTGGACGGCCTGGCCCTGAGCCCGGACGGCGCCGGCCTTCTTTTGAAGGTCGACTATTTTCGCGACACGATCGACGCGGACACCAAAACGCGCACGGGCATAGAATATGCCACCAGCTGGGCCTGGGTGCTGGACAGGACCACCGGTTCCTTCAGCGAGCACTACGAGCTGCCGGGTTTTGTGTCCTTGGTGGACAACGGCACCAAGGAACGGCCCGTGCCGCGCGGCTGGGATTTTGTGGGCACGGCCAGGGGGGCCGTGTTCATGTCGGCTGTGGACGACGACGGCAGCCTGCAGTACGGCGTTTTCGATCCCGAGTCCAAGAGCTTGTCGCGCTTTTCCCTGATCATCGATCCGGATGAAATGCTGTACAACTGTTTCCACCTGTCGCCGGAAGGCATCCTGTCGGGCATCCTGGCGTCGCGCTATGAGGCGCGGATCGTGTGGTGGCGCTTTGACAAGGTGACGGGGGCCTAGGGCCGTGCGTCCGCTCCTGGGACTTGCGGCAGCCGCGTCGCTCGACGCCGACACACGCTCGCGCTTCGGCCTGGGCCAGGACCAGCTCATGGAATCGGCCGCCAGGGGCATGTATCAGGTTCTGAAAGATCAGGGTTTTTTCCGGGGTGACGCCGGACCGGATCGACCCATTGTAGCCCTGTGCGGCACGGGTAATAACGCGGGCGACGCCCTGGCTGTGCTCCGGATGGCCGCCTTCGAGGGCCTGGACGGCCTTGTAGCCGTGGTGCCGGACGGCTTGTCCGAGGCGGCGGCCGCGCGACTGGCCGAAGCCCGGGCAGCCGGTGTGGCCGTGGTCGTACCAGCCGGGCCCGAGGCGGCCCGGCTGGTACGGCAAGCGGGCCTTCTCCTGGACGGTGTGGCCGGTACGGGCGTCCGGGGGGCCCTGCGCGAGCCCCAGGCGCACATAGCGGCGCTGGCGGAGCTGGCGTCGTGTCCGGTGGTATCCGTCGACATACCGTCAGGCGTTGCTCCCTGGGCCGGCGGCCGGCCGGGCGGGGCGGTGAGGGCGGCCGCGAGCCTCTGCGTGGCTCCGGTCAAGGCAGAACTGTACTATCCCGGCTGGAGGCCGAGCGCCGGCCGCGTACTGCCGATAGACGGCGTGTTTCCTCGTCAGGGCGAACCATCGGCATGGCTCCTTGAGGACGACGATGGTGGGCCGCCCGCCCTGGATCCTGATACCCACAAGGGCAGGCGCGGAGCCTTGGCTGTGTACGGCGGCTCGGAAGGCACCCTGGGCGCGCCCGTGCTCGCATCGCGCGCGGGATCAGCGGCAGGGGCAGGCACCGTTACCCTCGTCGTTAGAGATGGACTCTATCCCCTGCTGGCAGGCAGCATGCACGCACAAATGGTGCGGCCCAGGTCCCTGGGTGCCGGCAGGGCGGTACACGCCGCCGTGGTCGGCCCGGGCATGGGCTTGGACCAGGAGGCCCGGGACCAGTTCCGCGAGCTGTGGGACGGACCCTTGCCCCTGGTCGTGGACGCCGATGCCCTGCGTATGCTGGCGGAAGGGAGGCCGGGGCCCCGGCCAGGTGGCGCAGCCCTGGTGCTGACGCCCCACCTTGGCGAGGCGCGCGCCCTCCTTGCCTGCGCCGCAGGCGAGATCGGGCAGGAAGCGCTGGAACGGGCAGGCGACCGTATACAGTACGATACCCTATCGTCGGTCCGGACCCTGGCCACGGCCTTTGGCGCGGTCGTCGTGCTCAAATCCAGCGTTACCTGGATAGGCTCCCCGGACGGCATCCCTCGGGTATACGATGGACGACAGCCAGAACTGGCCACCGGCGGCTCCGGTGACGTGCTGGCGGGCGTGATCGGAGGCCTCTTGGCCAGGGGCGTACCCGCCATGGACGCGGCAACGGCGGCCGTGCTTGCCCACGGCTGGGCGGGCAGGCGGCTGGCATCTGAGAGAGGATTTTTCGACGCGGCGGCCCTGCCCGGCGCGATAGCCAGGCGACTGCATCCAGGAGCGTAACCATGGAGACCAAGGACAAGGGCGAGCTGCAATTCTATTACATCCGCGAGCGCAGGCTCGAGAAGGCGGGACCCAACGCGCGCTTTGCCGTCAGCCTCCACGACGGGAAAAAGCCTGGATTTTTCAGGTCCTTCATGGCCACCCGATCGTTGCGCTTCATCTTTTTCATGCTGCTGTTCGCCATGACCGCGTCGCTAGTGGTGTCCTGGCTGACCAGCCCCAAGCCAAGCGCCAGCCTGAACGGCGCCGTGTACTCCCTGGAAGCCCTGTGGTTCGAAGAAGACCTGTATGTATCGGTGACGCGCGAGGGCCGGAACCTGAGCGCGGATGCCGAAGTGCGCGTCGGCGCCGGAGACTCGGCGGCCGCCGGCCGGATCGAGCCGGGCGCGGACGGCTTTAGGATCAAGCTGGCCCTTGCGGACAAACCCGAGATGGCCGTGGCTGTGGTCAGCTCAGGTGGGCGGTCCGTGGAGCTGTCCGCGCCGGTACGCTGAAGGGCTGAAGGCGGGGGGGTACGCAGGTTGCCTGCCAAACTTGACCGCTCTGGCATCTTTCCTGTATGGTTTCAATCAGCGGAATAGTTCTCCGTGGTGTGGAACGGACGGCGACCGTGAGAAGGGGACTATCCGGCCGCTAGCCAGGCGCGACGCGGCTCGCCGGCGGCTTTAATCACGCGCCTGCTCCACGGGGGCGCACTGCGGAGTAGGCGCCATGATCCAGTTCTATCTGCTCAGCGTCCTTCTGAACGTCACCGCCGGATACGCCGTGTACGTGTCCGACAAAGAGCCCAGGCAGGGCATCACCGAGGGCATACGGGCTTTCCTCAGGGACAAGAGTATCCGCTTGATCCTCGGCATCCTGACCTTCATGGTGGGCTTTTTCAAGCTGCTCACCGTCATGCGGCTGGACGTGCCCATCGTCGGCGACCTGCTCCCGGCGGCCGCGGGTATGGCGGCGGGCTTTACCCTGCTCCTTGAGTTCTACCGCACCAACGCCACCGTGGCCTCGGATTCCATCGAGCGCCTGGAGAAAATCTTCATCGGGTACAAGCACGTCATCGGCATAGCGTCTATAGCCGTCGGTGTCGCGCACTTCCTGTTCGCCAATGTGCTCTTCCTCTGAGGCCCCGCGCCGGTCGGTCGCCGGCGTGGTCGTGCGGAACGGCCTTGTGTTCGTGGGCAGGAGGAAGGGCGGCGGCTGCCTGGACGGCAAGTGGGAGTTCCCAGGAGGCAAGCGGGAAGAGGGCGAAAGCGACGAGCAGGCCCTCAGCCGGGAATACGACGAGGAATTCGGGCTTTCCATACGGGTCGGACGGCTTCTTGGAGAGTCCAGCTTCCAGTACGCGGGCCGGGAGTACAGCCTGGCCGCCCTGTCGGCGTCCTTTGACGGCGACCCTCCAGCCCTGCGCGAACACAGCGAGGTGCGCTGGACGGACTCCGCCGGACTCCTGACCCTTGACCTGGCGGACTCGGACCGGACCCTGCTCGGGTTCGTGTTGCCCCTGCTGGACGCGGGCGGGCGCTGACAAGCGCAGAACGCCTTCAATCGTCCGGGGTGAAGAGCTCCAGTTCGGGTTTGTCGTCTGGGCCCTGGGGCTGGTTGATGAGCATTTCCACCTTGCCTTCTACGCGCTCCAAGTCTTTCTCAAGCCCTTTGGACAGTTTGACGCCTTCCTCGAACACGCTGACCGCTTCCTCAAGCGGCAGGTCGGGGTCCCGTATGCGCTCGGCCAGCTCCTCGAGCCTGGACAGCCGTTCCTCGAAATTTTTCATGGTCGTACCTCCGTGGTAGTGGCCGCCGCGCTGCCCGCGGCAAAACGTATGTCCAGTTCGTCGCCCGTGGCGAGGGCCAACGACGAGCGCAGGGCCGCCGCCTCGCCTTTTTTGCGCACCACGGCAAAGCCCCGGGCCAGGATGGCCAGAGGATCGGCCGCGCGGAGGACGGCCAGGGCCGTGGTCACTCGGTGCCTGCGCAACAAGGTCAGGTTCCCAAGACCTGCCAAGAGGTCTTCCTTGGCGTCGTCCAGACGCTGGCGGGCGGGCTGGAGGGCCCGTTCCAGCTTGAGTTCCAGTTCCTCGGCCGAGAAGGAGCGCAGGGCCAGGCGCGCCCTGTCCAGGCGGTTGCGGAGCCCGTCGTCAAGCTGGCGCCAGGCGTCGCGGAGCCGTCCCAGGGCCGATTCGGCGCTGTCTGACACCAGCTCGGCGGCCGCGCTCGGCGTGGGCGCTCGGAGATCGGCGGCATAGTCGCACAGGCTCCAGTCTATCTCGTGGCCAACGGCGCTGATCACGGGTATGCTCGACGCGGCCACTGCCCTGACCAGGGACTCGTCGGAAAAGGCCAAAAGGTCTTCCAGGGAACCGCCGCCCCGCCCCAGGATGATCACCTCGCCCAGGCCCCAGCGGTTGGCCGTTTCCAGCTGGCGCCTGAGAGAGTCGGCCGCGCCATCGCCCTGTACCAGGCTGGGAAGTATGGTCACCCGGATGCCCGCGTTGCGCCGGCCGAGCACGTTGAGTATGTCACGCACGGCGGCTCCCGTGGGCGATGTGATCACGGCGACCCTAGAGGGAAAGGCCGGTATGGGTTTCTTGCGCTCGGGATCAAAGACGCCCTCGGCGGCAAGTCGTCGCTTTCTCTCCTCCAGCATCTGGAGTATGCGGCCCTGGCCGGCTTCCTGCATGGCGTCGACCACCAGCTGGTACTGGCCCCGGGCCTGGTATACGGTCAGCGCGCCCCAGGCGCGAACCAGGTTCCCGTCGGCCGGACGGAAATCCAGCTTGGCAGCCTTGCCCCTGAACATGACCGCCTGGAGCATGGCGCCGGAATCCTTGAGCGTGAAATAGCAGTGGCCAGACGGGGCCGGCCTCCAGTTGGATACCTCGCCTTCCACGGCCACATGGCCAAAGCCGGCTTCCAGGGTTTCCTTGACCAGTTCCGTCAGCTCTGAGACGGCGTATACGCGGACGTCGGACATGGGTGCACTGTACCCGGTTAGGGGCGGCATCGGCAAGCGCTGTGGATTTGTCGGCGCTCATGGCTTATAACCAGAAGAGAGCCTCTGGCAGATTGCTGAAACAGCCGAGGGCGGCTGTTTCAATATCAAGATGGGAACGGATGGGCTTTAGGGAACCTCTAAAAACCCCATGGTTATTAGAGGGTTACCTTAGAGGTTTCCGTAAGAAGCCGGGCGCTGAACTGGGGGGCTCATGGATTACTTTTTCAACTTTGACAAGATGACCTACCTCACCGGCAAGCGCCCGGACGGCTGCATACTGTGCCTGGTGCGGGATGGCTCCCAGGACGTGGAATCCCTCCTCGTATACCAGTCAGGCTCCTGGATGGTGTCGCTGAACCTGTATCCGTACAACCCTGGCCATCTCCTGGTGTTTCCAAAGCGGCACGTGTGCGATTTGAGGAAGCTGGACGACGACGAACGTGCTGAAGGCGACCGCGTTACCCGGCTCTGTCTGGATGCCCTGGATCGCACCCACAGGCCAGCTGGTTACAACCTGGGCTGGAACATGGGCCTGGTGGCCGGCGCGAGCATCGAACACCTGCACCAGCACATCATACCGCGCTATCCGAGCGAGATAGGCATAGCCGAACTCATGGCCGGAAAGCGCGTGCTGGTTCAGGACCCGCGCCATACCCTGGACCTGCTCCGGGATGCCTTCCGCGAGCTGGACGGCCGTCAGGACGCGTAAAGACGCATCCGAGCGGCGCCTACCGGGCGTCCTCGGCGTCCTGCGGCATGATTACTAACACGGGAGCCGAACCCGGCGTTATGGAAAAACGGCCGTTACTGACCACATTGGACAGACCAAAGTGCCCGGCGTCCCATACAAGCGCTTCTAGGGGCCACGCAAGGCCCGCGCTGCCCATGCCTGAAGATCCCCCGGCCAAAGGAAAGACGGAAACCGTGGAGCCAGGCGCACAGGAGAACTCCCGTGTTTCTCTGAGCAGGACGACGCGCTCGAAGGCGGTCAGCCACTCGTCGGGGCTGTCTGGCCGCTCGAATAGGGCCCGGATGGCCAGTATATGGTCCAAGCGGCCGCCGCCGCCCCCGGCAAGCATGACAGACTCCCAGCCACGGCGCCTCAGTTCGGCAAGCCCAAGCTCGGTATCCGTATCGTCCTTGGCCGCCGGATGCCTCATAACTTCAGGGCAAGCGGCAAGCAGGCCAGGATCGGCCAGCGAGTCAAAATCGCCAACGGCCAGGTCAGCCCTGAGGCCCCAGGCAGCCAGAGTGTCCAAGCCCGAGTCGGCAGCGCACACAAAGCCTATGTCCGGAAGCCGCTTGAGTATCGCCGAGGCGGGCGGCGCGTCGCCACCGGCAACCAGGAGGGCTCGTTTCATGAGGCCAGCATACACGTCAGCCAGAAGCGGGGCAAGGCCGACATCAAAGCTTCGACACACCGAGGGTAGCCTCTACTAACTAGAGTTTTTAGAGGTTACCTGAAGAAGCTTGCCCCACCGGCCCCAAACTGGTAGTTTAGCAACGTATGCGCATATCCGTGCCAAAACTTTATCGAGAATTCGCCTCCGTGTTCGGCCAAGCTGGCTACCGGTGTTACTTTGTGGGCGGGGCTGTGCGCGACGCCATCCTGGGCGGGCTCCCGGACGACTGGGACGCGGCCACCGACGCGAGGCCGGAGGATGTCCGGCGGCTGTTCCGCTCTGTCATACCCACGGGCATACAGCATGGAACCGTTACCGTGCTGTGGCGCGGCACGCACGTGGAAACCACGACCTTCCGGGTGGAGGGTCGCTACCAGGACGGAAGGCGCCCCTTAGATGTCCGTTTTACGGACGAGCTGGTCGACGACCTGTCCCGCAGGGATTTTACCATCAACGGCATGGCAGTGGATCCTGACTCGGGGGAGGTGATCGATCCACACGGAGGCCTTGCCGACCTCAAGGCGGGCATCATCCGGGCAATAGGCGACCCTCTGGAGCGCTTTGCTGAGGACGGGCTCCGGTGCATGCGGGCCGTGCGCTTTGCCGCCCGCCTGGGCTTTTCCCTTGATCCGGCTACCCAGACTGCCATACCGGAACGCTTGTCCGTATTCCAAAAGGTATCGGCCGAGCGCGTGCGCGACGAGCTGTCCAAGATTCTCCTGTCCGGTCGCCCGGCCCTGGGGCTTGGCCTTCTGGAAAGCACCGGCCTCCTGCCGCTCATTCTGCCAGAGCTGTCGGCATGCCGGGGCGTGGGGCAGGGCGGTCCCCACCGTTTTGACGTGCTGGACCACGTGGTGGCGTCCTGCCAGGCGGCAGAACCCGAGTTGGTGCAGCGGCTGTCCGCCCTGTTGCACGATCTGGGCAAGCCTGCCTGCAGGGTGGAAGGAGCCGACGGCGGCCTGGCCTTCCACGGCCACGACACAGAGTCGGCGCGCCTTTCGGAGGCGGCCCTAAAGCGCCTCAAGTACCCCAATGACGTGGTCAACGCGGTGGTGACGCTGGTACGCAACCACATGTTCGACTATAGGCCGGATTGGACGGACGCCGCCGTGAGGCGCTTTGTGAACAGGGTGGGCATGGAAAACGTCCTGCCGCTTGCCCGGCTGAGATTGGCCGATCTGTCCGGTGTCAGGGGCGAGCCTGCCGATCCCCGCGTGGTGCTCCCGCTGGTTGACCGCGTGAATGAGCTCAAGGCCAAGGACCAGGCCTTTACGCTCCGTGATTTGGCCATAGGCGGCGACGAGCTGGCCCGCCTGGGCTGGCCTAAAGGTCCGGTGATGGGGAGGGTGCTTGCCGAGCTTTTGGATACGGTTCTGGACGATCCCGGGCTCAACACCCGGGAGCGCTTGACGAGCGTCGCCCAAAATTTGAAAGGAAAGTACGGTATCGAGTGAGCCGGGTTACGGCGCAGCTACAGGGTTTTCAAGGATAACAGGCGTTCCGCGTCGTCCCCGCCCGCGGTCACGATGGCGTCATAGGCCAAGGCCGCCGCCGCCTGCTCGGCCTCTTTTTTGGTTTTGCCGGACGCGGGTCCCCACACGGTATCCTTGAGGGCACAGGTCATGAGGTAGGTGCGATCATGGTCGGGACCGGTTTTCCCCGCCAGTGAGTATACGGGATAGGTCCGGAGCCATTTTTGTGCGTATTCCTGGAGCAGGGTTTTGTAATCCTTGCGATGCCTGTCCTCAAGGACGCTGGTTATCTCCGGTATGACCAGTTTGAGCACCAGATCCCGTGCTTTGTCAAAGCCGCCGTCCACATAGGCGGCGCCTATCACGGCCTCGAGGGCGTCCGCCAGGATGGCTTTCTTGGAGCGACCACCCGAGCGTTCCTCGCCCTTGCCGATCAGGATCAGGGTATCCATGCCTAGGTCCAGGGCACGGCGCGACAAGGTATCCTCGGACACCACAAAGCTCTTGATGCGGGCAAGATCGCCCTCGGCTCGGTCGCCGAGTGTGGTGAACAACCGAGCGGCCGTTACCATGCCGAGCACGGCGTCGCCCAGGAATTCCAGCCGCTCGTTGTTGCCGCGGGCTGAGGCGCTCTCGTTGATGAAGGATCTGTGTGTGAGGGCCTGGTTCAGCAGGGAGGGATCCCTGAAACGGAACCCCAGGCGTTTTTGAAAGGCCGCAAGCACGTCCTTGCGTTCACGGCCAGAATCGCCGGTGCGCACGGACATGGCTGCGGCCTCCATGAAGACAGACGAAGCCGGACCCGGGGGCCCGGCTTCCGGTTTACATCTGGGACTTGATGAACTCGTACGCGTCGCGAACGGTCTCGAACTCGTTGGCCTTCTCGTCCGGGATGCGGATCTTGAGCTCTTCCTCGATGCCGTACACCAGTTCGTAGGTGTCCAGGCTGTCGGCGCCCAGGTCCTGCCTGAAGCTGGCGTCAAGGGTGATCTTGTCTTCCTCGACCTCGAGCTTGTCGGCGATTATCTTCTTGATTTTCTCGAACAGTTCGTCCATTCCGGGTCTCCTTTACGCGTTAGTCTCGGGCTTGATGACCTGCCGGCCGCGATAGAAGCCGCACTTCGGGCACACCCTGTGGTACATAACGGCATTGCCGCAATTGCCGCAGGTGACGATTGTAGGGGCGACGAGCTTCATATTGATAGAACGGCGCCTGTGCGTCCTTGCCTTGGAAGTCTTGAATCTGGGTACAGCCATAAAAACCTCATTCCCAATGGGATCATTGCCTTGACGGATACCGCGCTACGGTAACGGAATACGCTTGTTTTGTCAATATCGCGCTTCTTGCATGGCGCGAGCCCTCAGCCGGCGTTGTCCGGATGGAAGCGCCTCAAGGCCTTGGCTACTACCGGAGGCACCATGCCGGACACGTCGCCCCCAAAGGTGGCCAGTTCCTTGATGGCGCTGGACCTGAGCACGAAAAAGCGGGGGTCCGTGGGCATGAAAAAGGTCTCTATTTCCGGCCCCAGGCCCTTGTTCATGATGGACAGCTCGAATTCGTAGCTGAAGTCCTGGACGCTCCGCACTCCCCGAATGAGCACGTGGCAGGAGTGTTTGCGGGCAAAATCGACCACCAATGTGTCGCAGGTGTGGACCGACACGTTCGGCCAGGGTGCCACCAGCTCTTCCATGAAGGCGACGCGCTCCTCAGGGCTGAAATTCGAGCTTTTGGCCCTGTTGATGGCCACCACCACCAGGACTTCCTCGAATACCGTGCGCGCCCGCTCGATGATGTTGAGATGCCCGTAGGTGGGCGGATCAAAGGAACCCGGGAACACTGCCTTGACCATGGCGCCCACCATAAACCGGCATCGTTGTATCGTCAAGCTCGGCCGTACGGTGTATGATAGCTCCGCCATGAGATCGCTTAAAACAGCGGGCCTTTCGGCCCTGTCGGGCATAGCGCTAGCTCTGTCCCTGCCCAACGAGATATGCCCCTGGGGCAATCCCCTGATCGGCCTTATGGCCCTGGTTCCCCTGTACCTGGCCCTGGACCGTACCAAGGGCTGGCGTGGAGCCTTCTGGACGGGCGCACTGTTCGGGGCCCTGGCCCATGGCCTATCCAGCTACTGGCTGTGGTTTTTCAAGGATTTCAGGGTGTGGACCCTGGGCTCGTCGGTGCTGGCCTACGCCGTGGTGTACGGCGTTCTGGCCATGTACTTAAGGGGCGCGCTGCGCAAGGGCGGTTTCCTGCGCCCGCTCATATTCGCCGCGGCTTGGACAGTGTTCGAGTGGTCCAAGTCCAATGGTTTTCTGGGCTATCCCTGGGGCCTGCTTCCGTATTCCTGGAACAGCGTCCTGCCGGCCATTCAGATAGCCGAAGCCACCGGCGTATACGGCCTGGGCTTTGCCCTGGCATGGGTATCCGCCGGGCTGGCGGAAATCGTCGCTCCGCCGGAGCCTGCGCCCAAGCTGGAATACTGCGGGCCGGCTCCCTTCCTGCCCAAACGGGCCAGCGGCAGCGCCCGGCCATGGCTGGAGGCCGGCCACCTGGTATCTGCCGCGCTTCTTATGGTAGGCATCATGGCGTACGGGTACATGGCCCTGGGCAGGGACCGGGCGCCACGGGCGGTCATGACCGCGGCCATGGTCCAGCAGAACCTGGACAGCTGGGAAATGCAGGACGGGGAGCGGAGGGCCCTGGAAACGTCCATAGCCCTTGCCAGGCGGGCCCTGGACAGCCATCAAGGCCCTGTGGACCTGGTCATGTTCAGCGAAACGACGCTCAAACGTGACTATGACTTCAGTCAGCGCTATTACGCCACCATGCCGGAGGCGTACAGCTTGGCGGCCTTCCTGGATCAGTATCAGGTACCCCTGTTCACCGGCGCCCCCGAATGGTTCGAGGTGGACGGCGAATGGCAGGCGAGCAATTCCGTCATCCTGGTGGCTCCCACGGGCGAGAAAATGGACAGCTACGGCAAGATGCACCCCGTGCCTTTTGCAGAAGCCATACCCTTCTGGGACGTGGACGCAGTACGACATTTCATCCAGAACGTGGTTGGCCTGCAGTCGGGCTGGACCATGGGCGGGCGGCGCACGATTTTTGAGCTGGATCTGCATGGCGGAAACTCGGTCCGCTTTGGGGCGCCGATTTGCTTTGAGGACGCTTTTTCCTACCTGTGCAGGCGCTTTGTGCGCGACGGGGCCGAGGTCCTGGTGAACCTGACCAATGACTCGTGGTCCAGGACTGATTCCGCCGAGATCCAGCATTTCGTGGCTGCCCGCTTCCGCTCGGTGGAGCTCAGGCGCACCCTGGTCCGGTCGACCAACGGCGGCGTGTCGGCCGTGGTGCACCCGGATGGCTCGGTGCGTGACATGATGCCCCTGTTCGAGGCGACAAGCTCAGTGGTCGACATACCCGTGTACACGGGCGAGAGAACCCTGTACCTGATTCTGGGCGACTGGTTTCCTGCCCTGTTGGCCTTCCTTTTGGCCCTGCTCGCCGCTATAGTATACCTTGGATGCCGAAAGGCGCCGGTCGAGCCCTGCAGAGGGCGTTGGCACGCCGAGGAACCTTGCGCGGACAGCGAGCCCGCGGAGGGCTGAGGCGACCGTCCATATACCAAGGAGGAGGCCATTCATGAGTGTGCGCGAGTATCTGGGCGAGCCGTTCTACGAGCTTGAAGTGTACCACTCCGAGCCGCCGCAGGACGCGGTGAGCTTTGTCGGATCCCCGCGCAAACACCCCTACGACGACGGCAAGGTGCTCATCATAGGCGCGCCCGGGCAGGGCGAGTCGGCCATCCTGGAGTTCCGCGTGGCCGACATCGTATGCGCCCAGGATCTCCCGAGCCCCGTGACCGAAGCCGGCGAGAGCTATCCCATCGTCAGGGTGTGGGTGAGGCGCGGTTCGGTGGGCATACGCTACGAACCCTTTGAGGTGGACCAGCCCCTGCGCTACCTGGACGACTCCCGCAAACTCAGGGAGCGGGTTTTTGGATTGAGGCGGCCGTAAACCATGCCGGCCAGCGCTCCCGAGGGCCGTTATTACGAGCGCCTTGAGGGGGGATCCGTGCGCTGCGGGCTCTGTCCCCACCGCTGTGTGCTCAAGGACGGGGCTGTGGGCCTGTGCCGTGTGCGGGTCAACCACGGCGGCCGCCTGGAACTGCCGTTTTTCGGCGCGGTGAGCGCAGAAGCCATCGACCCCATCGAGAAGAAGCCCCTGTATCATTTCAAGCCAGGTTCCCGCGTGTACTCGGTGGGCTACCTAGGCTGTAATCTCCGCTGTCCGTTTTGCCAGAATTACGGGATATCCCAAACGACCCTGGCACCCAGCGTGGCCTATACGCCGGCGGGTCTTGCCAGGGCTGCCAAAGCCTCGGGTTGTCCCAGCCTGGCCCACACCTATTCAGAACCCTTAGTGCACGCGGAATTCGTCATAGAAACCATGGTTGAAGCGCGGGCTGCCGGGCTCGCCAACGTGCTGGTAACCAATGGTTGTGCCCTGGCGGACGCGGCATCCGACGTGCTTGACCACTGCGACGCGGCCAACGTGGACCTGAAAAGCTGGGATCCTGCCTGGTACCGGAGTGAACTGGGGGGTGACCTGGACGCGGTCAAGGCCTTTATAGCCATGGCCATCGAAAAAGGCGTTCACGTGGAGGTGACGACGCTGGTCATACCAGACAAAACAGACAAGCCGGAGGATATTGTCGCCATGTCAAAATTCCTGGCCGGCCTCAGCCCTGACATTCCCTACCACCTGTCCGCGTACCGCCCCGTGTACAAGTACACCATTCCCCCGACTCCGGATGCCACCGTCCAGAAGCTCGCGAGCCTTGCCAGAGAACAGCTACGCTACGTGTATGAGGGCAATATCTTTAATGAAAGCAACGACACTCGTTGCCCGTACTGCGGCGCGATACTGGTACGGCGCCATGGCTACGCCGTTGACGCAAGCGGCTTGAAGCACGGCGCCTGCGCGGCCTGCGGTACGCCTGCGCCCTTCGTCGCGTGATGGCAAGAGTCGCTCTACCCTTGACAAAAAACGCGTTCCCAGGGTATTTTCCACCTGCTCCCTGAGAGCATTCCCCTGTAGCTCAGCTGGCAGAGCAAGTGGCTGTTAACCACTGGGTCCTTGGTTCGAATCCGAGCGGGGGAGCACAACAAAAAAGCCGTCCGAAAGGACGGTTTTTTTTGTGCTATAAGCCCCGCTCGGCTTCGAACCGAGCGAGCGCCGACCAAGGGGAGGAAGAGCGCACAGGAAGTGCGCGACAGCGAGCGAGGCGGCCCGAAGCGAGAGGACAGGAAGTCATCGAGCGTAGGGCGAATCCGAGCGGGGGAGTCCTCCTGACGCAGCCCGGAGAAAGGCCCTTGTCGTAGCGCTTGGTTGTTTGTACCATGTGTGCCCGTTTGCCTGACGTGGAACGGGTGGAGGCTCGTTGTTGCGCGTACTGCTCATTTCCCTTCTCATCGCGCTCTGTCCGCTTTCCGCCGCGTACGCGCATCCCCATGTGTATATAGACGTGACTCTTGAAGTGACTGTGGACGGTACAGGCATATCATCCATCTGGCAGAACTGGCTGTTTGTTGGCGACTATGGAAAGCAACTGGCAAGGGACGGCGACACGAACGGAGACGGCGAGTTTGACACGCGCGAGACAGACACGCTTGTCCGTTCCTATCTCTTGCCTCTGGCGTCGTCAGACTATTGCACGGTGATCAACGTGGATGGCCATGATTATTTCGCCCAGTCCGTGGGACAGCCGGAAGCCAGCGTGGTCAACGGGCGCCTGTCGTTGAGCTTCACCATGCCCGTGACCATCCCGGCGGCTGGGAACACGCGGGTAGCCGTGCGCGTGTACGACGAAACTCGCTATATGGATTTTGCCATGCGCGATTACGCTATACTCAAAGTTGGTGGCGGCGTCGAGGTTCAGGCGGAGGACGCGTTCGATTTTGAGCGCTACTCGGTAGCCACGCGGTCGCCCGCCTTGTACCTGTCCATCAGGATGACGCGCCACCACGACAGCGTGCAGGGAGACGCGGCAGCCGGGGCGCCAGCGGAGCTCGGCGGCCTTGAACCAGCAGGTTTTGTAGGGGGCCTGGCCGGCGATAATCCCTTCGCGTCAGCGGGGTCGTCGGAGAACCCGTTCTATGGCAGCCAGTAGCAGGAGGGCGACATCCATGAGTCGCAGACGGCTTTCTATACTCGTCGTTCTAATTGTTGCGCTGCTGCAATCCACGCACGCGCATCCCCACCAATGGGTTGACGCCATCCTGTATCCGGTGCTTGAAAACGGACAGCTTGAAGGCGTCAGGGTCGAGTGGCAGCTCAGGTACGGATACGCCGTGGACATAGCCTGCCGCTACGACCAGGACAACGACGGCGTGTTCAATGTGGAGGAACTTGCGTCGCTGTATGACACGGCGTTCATGCCGCTTGTGGTTGACCATTTTTACCTGCACATCAAGGTCGGTGGCCAGTCGTACGCGCCCACCGCTGTGCAGGATTTCTCGGCGGACATGCCCGCTGGCGACGTGCGTTTCTATTTCTACGTGCCATGCCACATACCGGCCGAACCGGGGACGCCCATATCGATAAGCGCCTTTGACCCAACGTACTACACGTCCTTTGACCTTCTGGATTGCCGGGTACAGGGACGCACGGGCATGAAGTATTCGCTTGTGTTCGAGCCCGACGAACGGCTTCCCTCCCACGGGCCTTTTGGTTGCGGCGCTTGGGCCGTGCTCGACTTTGGGCCGGGAGCCCCGAGCACAACCGTAGTGCCGGGAGCAGGCACGCTTGTGCCCGAGGACGCAGATAGCGTGTACTCAGGGCCGGTCAATCCGTTCACGGGAAAACCCTAAGCCGCCCATGAAGCGTTCGCATCCGCCTCGCTTCCCCAGTGACGATACCCGATGGCGCGCAACATGGGTTTTGAACGCGCCCGGATTTCTGGCCTTGTCCCTTGCCACCGTTGCGATTTTCTACCAGGCCGGTTTCATGGCCTGGGGACCGGCGCCGTGGCTGGCGGCCCTCAAACTGCCCGTGCTCGCGGGGCTTGCGGTGGCCCTCGCGGCTGAAGCTCGAGCGTCTTTCGGCGGAGCGTGCCAGCGCGGCGGTACGCCGGTCGGGATAGGGGACGACGCGGCTGACTGGCTGTCCGTGCTGGCCTCAGCGCTTGTGGGCTACCTGGCCAGCGCCGAGCTCGGAGTATCGAACGTGATCGTGTCGTCGCTCATAGGCATTTCTGGTGCCATTCTCCTGCCACAAAGGGCCGTGGCCATATACTGCGGTAGCTTTGCGGGCATGGCTTCCCCCGTCGCCTTTGAGAGCGTGGGGTCCGTGCTTCTATCCGGAGCGCTATCGGCCACGGTGTTCGTGTCGGCCAAGCCGTGTTTTCAGGGGGTGGGCGGAAGGCTCGGCGCCGCGGCGTACGCGGGCAGCCTGGCCTCGTCCCTTCTGCTCGGCGTTCCGCTTTTGGGCGACGATATACCGAACCCGGGCCTGGCCGCGGGTATGGTCGCTTACGCGGTAATCGGGTCGGTATCCACATACGCGGTTTCGGTGCGCCTGGGCAGGGGGCCGGTCATGGCGTCGGCCTTCTTCGGCCTTCTAGCCGGCGTTCTCTTGCCGGCCATCCACGGGACGCAAGAGGGGCGGCTGTTTGACGCGGCTTTTTTTGCCGGCAGTTTTGTGGGCATGAGTTCGCTGGCCAGGCTCAGGCACGAGGGCGAGGCAGGCATGGCTGGCGTCATCTGCGGGTTGGCTTATGTTGTTGCCATGCCCTGGTTCGGCGGAGCCGGAGGCAAACTGGGGACCTTGGCGTTTGGCTCGGTGCTTGCCTACCTTGGCTTGAGATCAGCGGTGCGCGGTCTGCTCGGAAAGAGTACGCACTAAGGGCGTTCTGAAAACCACTGTGGTTCTCAGCGTGTTTTTAAGGATACGGCGGGATGATGCTCGCTGATCTTAAAGGGCTGATAGAAAAATGGGTGGCGGATTTTTATCATCTTGTTGAGAGGCTCACCGTAGTCACCTTTTAAGAAAATAGCATTATTGCTCGAAGGGGATGACAAATTCTCCCAGATGTTAATAATTCAACCTGTTACTAAAAACAAAAAAACTCAATAAAATAACGTGCTAGTAATACGAAATAAGTTGACACATCCAGAAAACCGACCAGATAATCTCACCAAGACGGCGTCGCCGTCCCGAATGGGCCGGATCTCCGGATTTGCGATTGTAGCGGCGGAAGACCCGCAGGCCACGGATTTCGCCGATTACGGAAGATCGGCAGCACCTTGGGGATCTGGCTCTGTACTCATCCCAATGGGAGGTGATGGTATGCTGAGTTTCAACTCAAAGGTCGGCACCACGTGCGCCGCCAACAGCACCGTCGTGCTCGCGCCAGGCTCCTGCTGCTGCTGCGGCGGATGCACCTGCACGTCCACGTCCTGGTAACATAAAAAAACATCCGCCGCTATCGCGAGGCGGCGGAACCCAGGCCCCGCGTTTAGAAGACAATCGTATAACGCCGGCGGGGCTTAGATAAAAAATCCGACAGCAATTGCGATGCTCAGGTACTCGTGTTTCGACGTTACGGGAGAGGTGTATCCGCGCGCCACGCCAGGCGGAACGCGATGCACGGGCGCTCTACGCCAGAGGAAGGGCCATGAACCTGGATCTGTTTTTGACCACGGACTGCAATATGAGGTGCACGTTCTGCGGCGCGTGGAAGCAGGACAACGCGGCGACCTACCTGCCAACGGAAAGGGCAAAAAGCATACTGGACGACGGTAGGACGTACGGCTTCAAGTTCACCACGCTGTCAGGCGGCGAGCCTCTCATGCATCCCGACCTGGCGGAAATCATTGACCACGCGGACAGAAGCGGATACTGGATAAACATAACGACCAACGGCCTTCTGATTGACAAGCCGTTCCTCGACTCGATCAGGAACCGCAAGGTTAATTTGCGCGTCAGTCTTCACACGCTAGACGCGGACGAGCACAGGAAGCTCACCGGAACGGACACCTTCGCTCGCCTGATGGACGTTGTCGACCTCCTCAAGTCAGAGCGTTTTTATTATTCGATAGGCAGTACGATACATCAGGGCAACGTGGACTCCATGGAAGCCCTGGCGGACTTTGCGTTCAAAAACAACGCCGCCTTCATACGGTTTACCCCTGTGGCGCAGGTGTTCAAGGGACGGGACTTCAGCCTGGACGAAGCCTTCTATGAACGGATGCTGCGCACCATCATAGCGCTGGACAAACGCTACCTGCGCGCCCTCCGTTACGAGAAACAGGCCATGGGCCGCCTGGTACAGCCTCTGAACATCATGCTCACCAAGCGTTGTCCCGCTGGGTCGCGCCTGTTCATGATTGTCGACGCCAGCCAGGAATTGGTGCCCTGCCAGTTCATACCGCTGGATTCGGGCTACCCGCATTTTCCCTATCGCGGCGTAGAGGATTTCGAGCGGCTGCGTAAAGCCATGGACGCCGTGTTCCAGAAAGTGCGCGACCAGGGGATGCGAGGCGAGTGTTCGGCGTGCGCGTTCCAGTACTCGTGTTACGGAGGCTGCCTAGGGTCCCGCCTGCCCATCGGACTGGACGAACGGGACAGCCCGCCCGTATGCATGCGGAAACTGCTCGGAAAGCTCGTGGAGGAATTGGCCGACGCGGATATGGACGAGGTGATGGCCTACTGGCTCTATCACTTCAACAGCAGGACCAGCGGGGACGACTCGAACCTCAGCTGCATGCGCAAACTCCCCATGTGGGAACTGAACTTCAAACATGGCGTACCAAGAAACTAAGAAACTGCTCATGGTCAACCCGGTGTCCAAGCGGTTCTCCTGGGGGAACGTGCACTTCCCGAGCCTGGGTTTGCCCCTCCTCGCGGCATCGGGGCCCGACTGGCTGGATATCGAGCTGGTCGACGAGTTTCAGACCGCGCTGAATTCCTATCCCTACGCGGACCTGGTGGCCATCAGCGTGCTGACCGCCGCCGCCGTTCGCGCGTACGAGATAGGCGATCATTACAGGGAGCTTGGCATCCCCGTGGTCATGGGCGGCATGCACGTGAGCGCCTTGCCCGACGAGGCGCTTCTCCACGCCGACGCTGTCGTCATCGGCGAGGCCGACGAGCTATGGGCCCTGGTCCTGGATGACTTCAAGGAAGGGCGGCTCAAGCGCCTGTACTCGTCCAC
Source organism: Spirochaetales bacterium (assembly GCA_016928955.1). Lineage (GTDB taxonomy): Bacteria > Spirochaetota > Spirochaetia > Treponematales > UBA12059 > JAFGJV01. The sequence continues at coordinate 12,779 of JAFGJV010000013.1, read as the reverse complement.
GACCAAGCCAGACGTGTCGCTCCTGCCCCAGCCGCGCTGGGACCTGGTTCGCGCTGCCCGCCGCGACCAGACCAAGGAACCCATCTATTCGGTGCAGGCCGGGCGCGGCTGCCCGGGCGGCTGCACGTTCTGCAACGTGCCGGATTTTTTCGGGCGCGTGTACAGGCGCAGGAATTTGGAAAGCGTGCTCCGCGACATAGAGGCCATAGGCAGGTCCCGCCTCCTTATGGTGGACGACAACCTGCTCGCGGGCCGGGACTTTGCCCGGGAGCTTCTGTCGGCGCTCAAGGACCTGGGCAAGGAATGGTTCGGGCTGTCCAGCCTGGCCTATCTGGACAACGACGAGATCCTGGACGCGTTGGCAGCATCCGGCTGCAGGCACCTGTTCATCGGCTTTGAGACCAGCAGCCAGGAGAACCTGGCTGAGGTAGGCAAGGGCTCGAACATGAAACGGGATTACGCCGGGATCATACGGAGGCTGAACGAGCGAGGCATACGGGTGATCGGCTCCTTCATCGTCGGGCTGGACCACGACACGGAGGCCGTGTTCGACGAGATGTACGATTTCATCGAGCGCAACGACATATACGTGCCCATCGTGAACATACTCACGCCGTACCCGGGAACCAGGCTCAGGACCAAGCTGGAGGCGGAAGGGCGCATCATATCGAACGACTGGTCGCGCTATTCCTGCGACGAGGTGGTTTTCAAACCCAAGCTGATGTCGCCCGAAACGCTCAAGGAACGGCACCACGGCCTGTCAGAAGCCCTGCTCAAGCGCTCGCGGCAGCGCTTTTCCAGCGGCACGGAGAAATCATATGGCATCCACGATTTCTGACCGGGGCGGCTCGGTGGCCGGCCTCAAAGTACGCATGATACAGACGGGCACCGACAATGAGTACTCGCGGGGCCTGGCAGAGGCCAACAGCCACCGCCTCATTACGCCCATGCTAGCCATACCCTACCTCGCGGCGGTCACCCTGGCGGGGGTGGACCTGGAGGTGATTGACGAGCAGAACGGGCTCATGGACGACCAAGGGTCGCCCGACCTGGTGGCCATATCAGGAATGACCATGCACGCCAACCGGATGTACGCCCTGGCCGACGCCTACCGGGAGCGCGGAATTCCCGTCGTGCTCGGCGGCGTGCACGTGAGCTTCATGCTTGACGAGGCGCGGAAGCACGCGGACGCGGTGGCCATAGGGGAAGCCGAGTTTCTGTGGCCCAGGATGCTGGACGACTTTGCCCGCGGAAAGCTTGAGCCCGTCTATTCGAGCACGGAGCCCGTGGATCTGTCGCTGATTCCAAGGCCTCGCCTTGACCTCGTGGACGGCCCAGCCTATCGCGGACGCATGGGCTCGCTGAACGCCCTGATGGCCACGCGCGGCTGCCCCCACGACTGCGACTTCTGCTGCGTAAAGAAAATGTTCGGAAGGAATTTCCGAACGCGGCCGCTGGACAGCGTGATGGACGAGCTGGGTGCAATGGACGAATCGTTCGTCCTGTTCGCCGACGACAACATCATTGGCAATCCGGGTTACGCCCGCCAGTTGTTCCAGCGGCTCAAGCCTCTGGGCAGGAGCTGGGGAGCTCAGGCAAGCATACAGTTGGCCGAGAACCAGGAGCTCCTCGACCTGGCGGTGGACGCCGGGCTCAAGTCGGTATTCCTGGGAATCGAGAGCGTAGATCCTGAAAACCTCGTCGCCATGCGCAAGGCCGGCGTCAACAACGCGTCGCATTACGCGGAAAACTTGAAGCGCCTCCACGACAAGGGCGTGATGGTGTTCGGGTCTTTCATCGTGGGGCTGGACCATGACGACGAGAGCGTGTTCGAGAACGTGTACGAGTTCATCATGCGGAACGGCATCGACTTCCCGCTCGTGAACGTACTCACGCCGTTTCCCGGAACGGACCTGTACCAGGCCATGGAGGCCTCCGGGCGCATCGTTGACAGGAATTGGGACCGGTACAACCTCACGCAGGCCGTGTTCACGCCGGCGCGCATGAGCGCTGACGAACTGCAGTTCGGTTACGACTCGCTCATACGGGAACTCAACAGGCACGCCTTCCGCGGTAATCCCGCCGAGCGACAGCGGCTCAGCGTGGACGCTTTTTGACGCGCCCAGGGGAAGGGTACCCGGGTTACGGGAGCGACCGCGCCGGGATGAACGATTGAGGAACGATGCAAGATGCCGTACTCGAGGAGGGACTGATGAACGCCATCGTTGTGAAGGATCTGCACAAACAGTACGGAGGCAAGGCGGCCGTTGACGGCGTGTCGTTCGACGTGCGTGAAGGGGAGATTTTCGGATTGGTCGGACCAAACGGGGCGGGCAAGACGACCATCATGGAAATACTGCTCGGCCTGCGGGATGCCGACGGCGGGCAATTCAGCGTGCTCGGACAGAGCGGCACAAAACGCGGCTCGGCGTACAAGCACAGGGTCGGTGCCCAGCTCCAGGAGGCCATGCTTCCCGCAAACCTGAAGACCTGGGAGGCGGTGGACCTCCAGGCTGCGTATTTTGGCCGCACGGTGGACGTTGACGCAGAGCTCAAGCGCTACGGCTTGGAAAAGTCGCGCAACGTTGCGTTCTCCAGGCTATCGGGTGGGCAGAGGCAGCGGCTGTTCGTTCTCCTGTCGGTGCTGCACGACCCCGAGCTGGTGTTTCTTGACGAGCTGTCCACAGGCCTGGATCCGGAATCGCGCCGGGACGCGTGGTCGGAGATCCTTGGCTTAAAGCGCAGAGGCAAGACCGTCATCCTGGTCACGCATTACATGGACGAGGCCCAGCAACTGTGCGACAGGGTGCTCTTCCTGTTCGGCGGCAAGGTTGCAGCCCTCGGGTCTCCCGCGGACCTGATAGGCGGGCTGGGTTTCAAGACCGTGGTGCGATTCAAGCCCCTGTCCGGATCCATTCCCGATTTGGCCGGCCTGGGCGTCAGCCCGGACGTGGACGAGTTCGGCTACGTGGAACTGCGCGGCAACGACAGGGCGCTTGAGAACGGAGTCCGTTCCGCGCTCGATCGTGCAGCCGTGGGGTACGCCGACCTTTCGTCGCGCCAGGCCTCCCTTGAGGACGTGTTTCATCGGGAAGCAGAGAGGGAGGTGGTGGCATGAACGCGGCCGTAACGCTCAAGTTGACCGTGGTCAAGATCAAGCTGTTCGTGAGGGAACTGCCGGCCCTGTTCTTCACCATTTTTTTCACGCCCATGATACTCATCGTGTTCGGCATGGCTTACGGCAACGAGCCCAATCCCATGTTCGGGAACCTCGGGTCGGTTGACATATCCATACCGGCATACGTGGCCATCATCATTTCAGGGGTTGCCCTCATCAGCCTGCCCATAGCAACGGCGGCGGCCAAGGAGCGCGGCGAATACCGGAGGCTCAGGCTCCTGCCGGTCAAGGCCGGCGTGTACCTGGCGGTGGACATGGCTGTGTATTTCCTGCTCGCGCTGGCTGGCGTGGTGATCCTCACCCTGGTTGGCAGGTTCGCGTTCGGCGCCCTGTTCACGGCCAATGTCCTGCGCGTGCTGGTGGCGCTAGCCGTGTCCTGCGCGGCGTTTTTGTCACTCGGGTTCTTGGTGGCGGCGCTATCAAAGACGGCCAAGACTGCCCAGGCCATAGGCATGTTCCTGAGCTTTGGCATGATGTTCATTAGCGGTGCTGGCATGCCGCTCGAGCTCATGCCCGAGTCCCTGCGGCGCGTGTCCGACTTCATGCCCCTGACCTACGTGGTCGTCCTCATGCGCGGCGTATGGAAGGGTGACCCCCTGTCGGCCCATCCGCTGCCGCTCCTCGTGCTTGTGGGCATGGCCGCCCTGTGCGCCGCGCTGTCGTCAAGGGTATTTAGATGGGAATGAGCAAGGACTACCGGCGGGTACATACAGCAGCTGAGGGTTTCCGGTTCGGCCCGGGCACTCCCGACCATGAGAACATTCGGAGGGACGCATGAAAGGCAAACAGAAGACCGCCATGACGGTGGCGGAATTCAAGGAAAAGGAAATGGGCCCCTTGTGGGAGATCTTCGATTTCTGCACGAACCTGCCCATGTCCGTGTACGCGGACACGCTCGGCGTCAAACTGCCCGAGGCGTGCTACCGAAGCTCGCCTATATCCCGCGACTCACGCTTGGCCAGCGAGGAATATCTCCTCAACGCCAAACGGTCCAGCCTGGATATGGCCCTGCCCATAGGCGTGTTCTCGTACGCGTCGCTGGGCGTGAGGGGCAGCCTGAGTTCCCGCCAATTCAAGGAGCGCGACATCAACGAGCGGGAGGGAGCGTCGGTCGCGTTGCCGCCATACCTCAAGATCAACGCCCCGCTCGGGGCGGTCATACGATCCAGGCGCAGCGTGCGGGAGATGTCCGGCAAGAGCCTCAGCATGGAGGAACTGTCGTCCGTGCTGTTTTACGGCGACGGCGTGACCGGCGACTTTAACCACGCGCCCGGCGGCGGGGAGTTTCCCGTGACCGAGACGCTCGGCGACAAGTACGTTAGCAAGGTGCGCGCTGCCCCTTCCGGCGGCGGGCTGTATCCGGTGTACCTGTACGCCGTGGTGCTGAACGTAGACGGCTTGAAGCCGGGAATATACCAGTATATGCCCATCACCCACGCCTTGGAAATCGTGCGCATATTCGATGCGCGCGACATGGACAGGCTCAGGGAAATAGCCAACTGGGGCAACAACATTTCCCTGGAGTCAATAGACGTGGCCATGTTCTACGTGTACTCGCTGTACGAGAACTCGAGAAAGTACGTGGACATGGGACTGACCTTTGCGCTCATAGAGGCGGGCGAGATTTCCGAGAACATACACCTGGCGTGCACGGCCATGGGCCTTGCGTCGTGCGACATAGGCGGCTACGACAAGGTGCCCTGCGAGTCCTTCCTGGGAGTGGACGGGCTTACGCGGCACATGATCCACCTGACACTGATAGGCAAGTAAGGAGCGGCGCATGAAACGGAGTTTTTGGCTTGAGGACGGCGTGCGGATATTCTCGAACGGGCAGGACGAACTGCGGTTCCGCAAGGGCATCTGGAATTTCGAGGAGGCGACGCTGAACCTGAGCTCCCTGTCGGGCGCGCTCAAGGATACCGTTACGCACATCCTGGGCGAGCTGGCAGCGGAGCGTCCAATAGATCCGGAGGATGTCTTCAAGGCCCGTGGTTTGTCTCAGGACGAGGCGGCCACCGTATCGTCGGTCCTGGACGCCCTGGAGTCGCAAAAGTACCTGACGTCCAGCTCGGACGCCCAGACGCGGCGGCTCGTGCGGGAAATCATAGGCGGCACCGTGGTGGACCGCTTCACCGGTGACCTAGGCGCGCTGAAACCGGTGCTGTTCTACGCCGATACCGAGTACCAGCGCGACGCTGCCATGAAGCTGGCCGCCGAGATCAAGCTTCCGCTGACCTGCATGACGGACAAGGACGCGGCCGACCTGGCAGCCGCCGACCTGACAACCAAATACGACGCCCTCCCGGTCAACGTGCGCATGGACGAGTTCAAGAAGATCGTCGAACCTTTCTGCTGCGTGCTGGTCAGCATGGCGCGCCCGCACGTCAAATTCCTGCGGAACCTCAACCGCGTCCTCATCGAGCTGACAAAGCCCCTGGTGCTGACCATGATGGACGGACCGTTCATGACGCTGTTCACCATCAAGCCCCCGGAGACAGGATGTTTTGAGTGCTTTGAGAACCGCGTGCTAGCGCGCATGGAAAACCTGTCCGTATACTCGAATTTCGTCGACCAGACGGGAGGCGCGCTCAAGGTCAGGGACACGACCCTGACCAGCCCCATACTCCAGTCCATGACCAGCACCGCGATTTTCGAGGCCCTGATGATATCGTCCATAGGCAGGGCCAAGCTGGCAGGGCGCGTGCTCAACATATACGTGCCCGTTCTGGAAATCCAAATGCAGGATCTTCTGCGCGTGCCCTTCTGCCCGGCCTGCGGCTTCATGGCCAAGGCCGAGATGCAGGAAATGTACGCGTCGAGCAAGCGCATTGTCGACCAGCTCATAGATACGGTCGTCATTGAAAAGCGCGTCCCGGCCGGGACGAGGTAGGGCCATGCTGACTTATTACCCGTCGGACTCACGGCTTGCCAACATGTATCGGCGCCTTTCCAGCCAGCATGTAGGCATCATGGAATCCCAGATACTCATGTCGGCCAAGTCGCGCTTCATGCCGCACTCGGCTTTGTGCACCAGCTCGATGCCAGCATACCACAAGCTGCTGTTGGGAGAGTCGGTGGACATGAGCTACCATCTGTCGGGCTACGGAGTGTTCAAGGAAGAGTCGCTCATCAGGGTGCTCGGCGAGGGCATAGAGCGCTACGCCCTGCTCGTGGCGCCATCGTCGTACCGCGACAAGATCGAGTACTTCAGCTACAACGACGCGCACAAGCACGGCGAGGTCGTGCCTTGGGAGTACATACGCGTGTTCAGCGATGCGGACTACGCCAAGCTCAAGGACAAGACCTTCCTGCGGCCGGTGGACAGGGACACCACGCTGGGCTGGCTCCGGTGCCCAAGCATCTTTGATTCCAACAGGTGGATATACGTTCCGGCCCAGCTTCTGTTCATAGGGTACCGCGTCAACGCCGACGCGGGCGAGGTGATGTTCTCGCCGGGCTTCTCCAAAGGCTCCGCGTCGCACACCGATTTCAAGAAGGCTCTCAAGAGCGCGATCATGGAATCCGTTGAGGCGGACGCCCTCATGCTCTCCTGGTACGCAAAGCCGAGCGTGGACAGGGTGCTGGTTGACGACTATGTGTTATCGTCCATGATGGGGAATCTCCTGGGCAATTCCGACTATGGCGTGGACGTGCTGGATTTCTCCCAGCCCGACCTTCCCGGCAGCGCCTTTGCCGTGTCGCTCACGCATGAAAAGGCGGCCAGGCCCTACGTGGTCATGGGCTGCCAGGCGTCGCTCGATCCCAAGGGCGGCGTGTACCGCGCTTTCATGGAAGCGCTGGCTATATTGTACCTGGCCAACAACGGCGCCCTGGTCATGCCGCAGGACTATCTGGAGACAACCTGCGCCAAGGACTTTCTCAACCTGGACTCGAATGTCGCCTGGTGGGCGGACCCCACGGACGCCAAGCTCAAGGCGGACGCCCTTGCGTCCATGGTAAAAGGCGAGCGGTCCCTGGGCTCCTTCCCGAACCAGGCGGCCGCCGACGACGACGGCGACCTGCGCATCATGCTTCAGAAGCTGTCCAAGGTTTCCAGCTACGGCGTGTACCTGGACATTACGCCGCCGGAGATTGCCAAGGACGGATGGCGAGTTGCCAGGACCTTCTTTCCGGAGCTGGTGCAGATGTCGTTCCCCGGGGTGCCCTACAGCGACCATCCGAGGATCAAGGAGCATGGAGGCGTCCGCAATGAACTCCCACATCCCCTGCCTTAACGAGCTCCTCGTGCTGGCCGCGCTCGCGTTTCCGGCCAGCCTGAACGCGCTGGTGCCGGGGGCAAAAAAACTCAAGCTCGCGGGCAGCATGGCCCTGAACGCCGGCATATACGTGGTTCTGCTCGCGCTGGCCGCACTGGCGCTCGGCGTCGGGTTTCCCGTGCCGCGCTTAGGCGCAACGCTTGCGCTGTACGCGCTCGCGCCGCTCGCCGGGCTCCTGGCGGTGGGCGTCGAATACGCACTCGGCGCGTTGGTCGTGCTGGTCCGCACGGGATCCATGGCCAAGCGGGCAAGCGCCCATTCCTACTACCGCTCCGGCGCCTGGGCCCTGGACCTGCCGATTATCGTCGCCCTGGCCTTTCTTGAGGAACTGGTGTTCAGGCAGGTGTTCGTCACCGTGTTCCTGGATTCCTTCGGGATTGCTGTGGCACCCGCCGTGCTCGCGTGCGGCGCGGTATACGCCCTGAACCACAGCTACTTTGGCCGGGATGTCGTTATGCAGAAATTCCTGAGCGGCATTCTCTATTGCACCTTGTTCGTCCTGTCAGGCCGCGACGTCCTGGTGGTCGCCCTGGCCCATATCGGACAGAACGTGAGTGTGTACCTGCTGTCCAGGCGAGGAGGACAGGCATGATACCTCCCTTGGGGCTGACGCTGTTTCTGCTCGTGGTTTTTTCCGTGGCATGGGGACGGGCCATACTGTTCAACGCGGACAAGCGGTACATGGACAGCGCTGCCATGTGGCTGATGCGCTACATACGCGCGAGCAAGCAGCACATACATTCCGTGCTGGTGGGATGCTGGTACGTGGGCACGGGCGTTGCGGGGATATTCGTCTTTTCGCTGGTGTGGAACGTGGGCATCTTTGGGCAATTCAGGATCGCGCCGTCTCTGCTGTTGTACCTGCCCCTAGGCTTCCTGGCGGAAATGTCGGTGTCAAGCCTGGTCATGTCCACCGTCATGCTCGTGACGCCGCGCACTGCCTGGGTGGACCAAATCCGTTCCATACCCTGGATCAACGCGATATCGCTCATGCCAGAACGCCTGGGACCCCTCATACCGCTCATCGGCGCGTTTCTGGAGGAGCTGTTCTACCGTGGCGTGGTGTTCACCCTGCTCGTGAACGGGTATCCCGAGCTGGGCCTGTGGGGCGCGGCGGCCATATCTGCGGCGTTGTTCGCGCTCCAGCAGATACTCAACACGGCGACCCTTCCCCAAGCAGTCACCATGGGCATAGCCAGCGTGTCCATTTCGCTTATGGGCTGTATGCTCATGGCGTACACTGGAAGTTTCCTGCCGGCATTGTTCGCCCACGAGGCCTTTGTGGTGTTCTATTTCAAGGAGATGGGTTTCTCGTACAAGACGGCCAGTTTCTCTGGCTGAGCACGCGCGATAAGGAAAAGGCGACGCGTCGACTTGCCAAGCCACGGCGTGCTACACTGCGCCGACAAAACGGGGGCTCCCGCGGGACAGGCTCGCGGCTGCCCTTCAGTCGAGGTGGCGGTTATGATTCATGCGTTTGCCAGCGACGCGGCCCTGGACCACGTGGGGCTGTACGGGCAATTCCTCGAACGGGAAAGCGACCAGAGCGGTACCGTGGTCCTGCACCACGGCCTGGTCAAGCGGCCGGGCAAGCAAGTGCCTCATTTCAGCCGCGTGCGGCTGGAGGCACTCTGCGACGACCCGGGCTCGCGGCTCCTCGGGATAGCGCGCGCGGCAGCCGAGCGCTTCGGACTCAACCAGGCCCTGGTGGCGCACCGGCTGGGTACGGTCAACGGGGGCGACACCGTGCTCATAGCCATAGTGTCGGCGCGGGCGCGCGATGCCAGCTTCCAGGCTTGCGCGTGGATCGTGGACGAGGTGAAAAAAGAAGAAATCATCAGGCTGATGGAAGAGGCCTGAGCGCCGCGCGCGGACAGCTCGCTGGCGCAGGGGCAAGCGACCGCGTGTCGGCACGCGCGGCGGACACGTGGGCGCCGGATCAGCCGCGCCGGATGTATACCTTGCGGCCGTGTTTCAGAAGCTCGGGCGTTCCCTTGCCGTTGCGTATGGCTTTGAAAATCCCCTCGTTGTCCATGGCTACCGTGCCGGCAAGAAAATGTACGGGATAGCCCTGGAAGGCTTCCGGACGCATGATGGTGGAAGGTCCCATGAGCACGCACGGCACGTCGGCTCCACGCAGCAGGTCGAACACGTCGTCTATGCTCCGGTCGATGACGCTGGTGGCTGTGAGGATCAGGGCCCTGGCCTCAGTGCGGGCCCATGCGTAGAAACCGTCCTTGTCGCCAACGCCCTTGCCCGTGTCGTATGCCCTCACCTCGACGCCCAGCGCGGTCAGTTTGCTTACCACCGGAGCGAAATATCCCACCATGGCAAGTTTTGATCCCCGACCGAGTGCAAGGTCCGCGGCCAGGGTATCCGCGTCGTCGGGACAGGCCGACGCGTAGCCGTGGTTGAGCGCGTTGACGAGGGCTATGACCACTGACCGCGTAATGGGATCGCTCGAGCGGATGCGTTCCAGGAGCGCGAGCGCTGGGGCTCCCTCAAAATCGCTGGGCTCCCTGAAAACGGTGCACGAATCGGAGTTGTCCCTCATGGTGTGGCACAGGCCCACGTTGCCATTGTCAAGGCCAACGGCCGTGTATCCCAGCCCGATGGATATGAAGCTGACCGTGGCCGCGCGAGCGGTTTCCGAAAATACAGAGATGAGCGTGTTGTCGTGGTTCATGCCGTCTGTCCTGCCTCTTGGTATGGTCCTCTTTGCAAGCGACGAGGTCATGGTACCCAGAGCGGGAAATTGTCGCAAGGGCCGCGCGAACGTCCCCAAGGCCAGGCGACCCGCTCTACGCCCGCTTTGCCCGCGCGATGACTTGGACGACACGCTTGCGCGCCGTATACTAGGCGCCATGAAAACGCTCACCAAGGAACTGTGGTTCGAAACCAAAACGCGCGTCGCCTTCATAGACATAACGGACGACGTCCAGGAACTCGTGCGCGAATCGGCTGTGCGCGATGGGCTTTGCCTGGTCAACGCCATGCAAATGACGTTGACATAAAAACATACATAATCTACCCTATGGATTGAGGTAGAAGATGGCATTAGCAATATACTGTCGCGTTAGCACACCAGCTCAAGCAAAAAATACATCCTTTGAATCTCAGCAATCTCAAGGTGAAGAATATGCAAAATTGAATGGAGAGCGAGACTACAAGATATTCAAAGATGTATATACAGGCACAAAGTCTGCTGGCAGAGAAGATTGGCTCAAACTTATCGAAGGAATTAAAACAAAGAAATATGACAAGGTTCTCTATTTTTTCCTAGATAGATTAGCAAGAGACACTATTGACGGTCTGCAATTCCTGCAAACATTAGAAACTTATAATGTTGCACTATATAAATATGGTGTAGGAAAAATTGAGTACACCGATCCAGATGTAAGGATGTTGCTCACAATAGAATTTTGTTTTGCTGAAAGAGAAGCAAAAAAAATCAAGGAAAGAACTGGTAGAGGAAAAGCTCGCTCTATTGATGGAGGACATCATAGATATAACAAGCTTTATGGATACGAGGCTACAGATAGTTTTGATCAAAAAAGTGGTAAAAGGATTTGGAAACTTATCCAATCAGAGCAGGATTGTGTTTTAGAAATTTATCGCTGTGTAATTGACAAAAAAATGACACTTAGAAGTATTTGCAAGCGATTAAATGAACTTGGATTTAAGCCGAAGCATACTGCACATTGGAGTGTCTCTTCTGTTAGCCATATATTAAAGCAACCGGCTTATTGTGGAAAAATGTATGATACAAAGAAAAACTTGGTTGATGGTGATGTTTATGAGAAAATAATGGAATATGAATATTGGAAGCAAGCTCAAGTAGAGTATGTAAGTTGTATAACTGCAAAACAAAATAATGGATACAGTGTTAAATACCCCGCTGTGAACATCATTAAATGCAAGAGATGTAGTGCCGCGTACATGATTAATGAATCTGTATCAAAATATCATTATAAAACAAGACCTAATGAGGTAAAGCTAACTCGAAGGATTCATTATTATCACGACTCGAAAGTAAAATGTGAGCAAATGCCCAAGTATCTACAATTCCATATAATAAATTGGATAGCAGAAGATGTTTTCATTAAAGCTCTCTCCGAAAGAGACAATAGTCTCATTAAGGAAATGCTACACCAGATTGACGATACTGCCAACGCACAAAAAGCCGACATCGAGCGAATAGAGAATCATATTAAAGAATTGGAGAAAGAAATTGCAAATTACTCCATTGCAATTAGCAAGGGTCTTGATATTGACTTTGCAGTAATAGAGATTCAAAAGCGTAAAAATGAAATAGTGGATCAAAATAAAAAAGTCGAATCAATTAAACGGTCAATAGCATTAGAATCAGAAAACTATGAGAAGATTTGTGCAGAGTTTTCACTCGATAAGATAGTTGACTACTTAAATGGAAGCGGCAAAAAGAAAAGAGATATGCTGAAGAGATTATTAAAAAAAGCCACGATAGAGGATGACACCATCGAGTTTATATTACTGGACGGTCGTACCTATACCTATAACTATGAGGTATTTAGACAAAATGAGTATAAAATGAATTTACGACAAGGAGGTTATAATCCAGATATAAATGTAGCCTTGATTCACCTCATTGAATCCGCTAAAGATGAAAACATTATCGAGGAAGCTAAAAAATGGATGTCTAAGTTTCAAGCATTTGATAGTGAATACACCTGTAATGTAAAGAGGAGAAAAGTTCCACCAAAGAAAAAACGAAAAGAAGTAAAATAGTTGGAAAGATAAACCCATAGGAGGACAAACCTATGGATTTTCTTACCGCGTTAAAATCCGCCGCCGCGAAAGGCAAAAGACGATCAGGAGTCAAAGCCTACTACTCAGGCGGACAAGTACATTTCTCGCGGCTCTTTGGATATATGAGAGTCGGAGATAGATATGAACCTGATCCGAAATACAAAGAAGCCATTCGGATAATCTTTGAACGATTGGCTGACGGCAAGTCTTTACCTGAGATTAAAGCCGAACTCGATTCCATGAAAGCACGAGATTCTTCAGGAAACAAGTTTGCTCACAGCCGCATCCTTGGGATCGCTGAACGTTCTGTCTATGCAGGATTCTTACAACAAGGCATAAGGCTACGGAAGGTGGAGAACCTGATGCCTATAGTTCCCCTTGAACTATGGAAAAAGGCTCAGAAGCAAGTTAGGCTTGAGAAGAAAAGGATGCTTGCGTCATGAGTTCATCAATCAATATCTACGAACCTAGCATTGGGATTTAGTGAGATTGATGCAATCGCCTCCCGAATAGCTATCGGTTTTTTATTCCCTAGG
>JAFGJV010000012.1 GCA_016928955.1 Spirochaetales bacterium | reverse complement strand
GAGTTCCCGGAGGAAATCGTAGTTATCCCAGACAAAAGGTGACCAATGCTCGTACAACCAGGTCTCGTTACGATTGACTATCTCACCATAAATCCACTGTAGAGCTATTTCGAGCGTGAGCGCGAGACAGACCGCCCCAAGAGTTCCAATTAGCCTTGCGCTTACGCGTGAATTACATTTTTTCACCTGCATATAACGTGTTTCTACAAAGCTAAGTTTTGTTGTTTTGGTAGTCATAATCTACATCCAATAAACGTACACAAAATTCGAAATACTATGGATAATTATTGTTGCGCTTAATTTGCCGATTTTATTATAAACAGAATACACATACATTGAAAAAAATAGGGCAAACAACTTCGCGTCCGCAGGATGGAGAAGCGCGAAGACAATTGACAAAATAGAAATGTATCCCAACGCAAGTTTTTCTTTTTTGAGCATTTGCGGTATCGAAAACCTGAATATGAATTCTTCGATTATTGGTGTTAGGACGACCAAGTTGACGATTTGTAGAGGTTCTAATACAATACGATGCCGGCCTCTCGCAGTGATAAAGACCACCAGATAAATCAACGGAAAAATCAAACTCTTTACCATAGGAAATAAATCACCTTTTTTCACCACCATTGAGTTCAATAAATTCTTTCCAACATTAACACCTATTGCCTTTTGAAATAAGCAATATGACATATAAATCACACTTGACTGTAAAAGCCCAAGAAAGATCATGACTAAAAACTGCCCAACCAGCCATTTTTGGTAATTATAATTGACAAACGCTATTATTGCTGTATAGATGAATTCAGAAAGCACTATGTTATATAAAACGATGCACAAACCGCGAAAGAATGCTTTCTTTTTGGATAGCTTAGCACCTAGGACTAGCAAAAAAAGTAGAATGGTATTAATAAGTAAAATAACTCCTGCCCGGCCTACTGAATTCCCTAATAGTTTTTTCAAGAAATCATCCATTTTTCACCACCAACGGGGGCACTTCTCATGCCCCCCTCTCACTTATAGCAACAAGATGTTGAAAAACCGCAAATGCGAGTTGTCAACAGCTACAGTGCTTTTATTTTTGTAGCATACCGCTGTCGATGTGAGTAAAATTGAAGACTACTGGCAAAGCAAATGGCTTTGCCAGTAGCAGGCTAATTATTCGAGTTCTTCAGAGATTCCGCCAAGCAAGTTGTCCCAAAAATTCAGGACATACCTAGTAATACCAATAACTTTTTTTATTTCTTTTCGTCTTTCTTTTGCTGTAGATGCCGGGTAATAATCATCTCCAGTGTTATACCCGCTATGCAAATTCGCCTGCCACTGATTCAGGTACCCACCTGACACACCATCAATAGACATGGTGACATCTCCAGCCCTACGCGGCAATCCGCCCTGAACCATTTTCATCTCTTCGGCGCAGAGCTCCTCCGCTTCGATGGCAGCAAAGGGATCCACGGCGGCCTCCTGGGCCCACAGCCCCAGCCCGGCGCAGAGCGCCAGAACCAACAACAGCAACAGCTTTTTCATACGCTTCTCCTTGGACATTAAAAATATTCGCCACCTGGGGAAATTTGTCAAAGTTTTTCGCTTTTGCATAGAGGCTCCAATCATGATACTCCTTGGCTTCTAATATGGTTCCGGCCCTATATATTAACAACGAACAAATCTTGGTCTTATGATCCATAAAGAATGAATTCAACAATTGGCAATAGAAATAACATGAGAAATGAATTGAAACCAAAATGGAGTATGCTGACCAGCATCAAATCTCTTGTCTTACGTTTGTAATAAAGAAAAAAGGTTGTCGCAAAACCTAAAATAAGATAAGACTGAAGTCTGTCCAAATATTTGGGTACATGAATGAGTAAGAAAACTCCTAGAGAGATCATTCCCGAGCACCCGCTGCTATGATATTTTGACAACTCATCATCTAGATAGAATCTATACACCACTTCTTCTATGAAAGCTGCCACAAAAAGACCTATCGTTGGAAAATAGCTGCCAGAAATCAAGTAATTTGACGCGTCGACCGCCAAAACAAAAAAGGGCGCCAATATAAAACTAAGTTTATTAAATCTAACATCAGGTTTCGCATAATGAATTACAGCACACAGAAATACCATTCCGAATAGCGAAATAAAGGAACCATATTATTCTTTAACTAAAAACTGCGCCGCGAATGCTAGAATAGCGATTATGATTGGCATTTCTTAATGCGCCCCCGGCTTCTGCTAATAATTACAGTATAACCCTTTGCTGCATCGACGACTCTATTCAAAGCACACTCACATAGCTCTCATAATTTCCCATGCTTCTTTCCAGATCAGTACAAGCAACAATACACACTATGATAAGAAACATCGCCTAGTAATATAAGCATACGCAATTAGTTTTACCATATTGCTCGAAATTTACAAAAGGGAGCCTCTAAAAACTTCAGTTTTTAGAGGGTTACCTTAGAAACCCTGTGTTTTCCGCCGAAAACGCAGGGAACCTCTAATACCCATGGGGGTTTTAGAGGTTCCCAATAGGGATTCCGAAAAGCACTAGATGCGATTATACTCAAGGGATTCGCCCCTCACGGAGACACCCATAAAACGAGCCTTTGTTGCCTGCATGGCCATCCTCGCCGCCGCGTATTGCGCGGCCCAATCGAGCGCCGCAGACGGCCTCGGCAGGATAGCCGACTTCATGGTCGAAAACCAGGAAGGCGTCGACGGTATATCCTTCGGGATATCCTTCGATACCTTGAAGCCGCTACGCTCCGGGACGGTCGAAGCCGTATTTTCTGGCGACCAGTTCCACGGCGTTTTTGGCGGAGGTATCGTCGTGAAATCATCCTCGACATACTACCTTGGCGGCAGTGAACTGGAAAGCGTGTTTTATGTCCTTTACGCGAATGTTCGCGTGCCTGATCATGTTGAGGCTGGCGACAAGGTCACGGTGAGTCAGGATATCGGCACTATGGCCAATGAGGAACTGCCTTTCAACGCCGGCAAGGATGTGAAGATCGTGGTATTCACGGTGGGCGATTTCAACGTTCACGTATTGGCCTTGGCCGGGGGTCGCGGCGCCGGCACGCTGCCGGGGGTGGATGACGTTTTCCTCTACCCTGGCATGTGGCTCATGGAAACAGGGACGCTAGACTACCTGTCCTTTTTTCCGATCGAGGACGTGGATGACCTGGTAGCATTTCCCATCGAGGGACCCAAGCCGAGCGGCACAAGCTTCAACTACGACTTAGCTTTTACAAACCGTCTTTGGGTGGACACGCTGTCAGGCTTCAAAGCCATTGGAGAGGACAGCGTACTGAAACGATTCATCGGATTCCTGGCCCAGAGCACCAGGAATCCCAGACTCAACACCATGACAAATTCAGCCCTCGTCACCACGGGCTCCGGCGAGACGATTGTATTCGTCATCAGCGACTCCATGCTGGCCTATCACAGTGAAGAAACCGCCCCTTCCTCCAAGACCCAATATTTCCTCCGGAGCTTCGGCTGTTTCATGTCTGAGGACGGAAGCGTACACAGCGTCTATGGCATCATGGATTTCATGATCCGGAAAATAGACGACGTATTCGATTGAGGTAGGCCGCCTCAGGAGACTCACGCATTACAGCAAGCGTATTCCTCTTTCCATGCACGACTTCCGCATGCCCTCCGGCCACTGGCCCACCTGGATCTCGCCAATGTGCGACTTGCGGAGGAAATGGAGGCACAGCCGGGACTGGCCTATGCCTCCGCCCATGGTCAGGGGAAGCTGGCCGGCCAGGAGCCTTCTGTGGAAGTCCAGGTTCCTCCGGTCCCCCGCGCCGCGCAGGTCCAGCTGGCGCTCCAGGGCGGCTGGGTCCACGCGTATGCCCATGGACGACAGCTCCAGGGCCCGGCCGAGCGTGGAATTCCACACCAGGATGTCCCCGTTCAACCCGGAATAGCCGTCCTCGTTGGGCGTGCTCCAGTCGTCGTAGTCGGGGGCGCGGCCGTCGTGCGGGATGCCGTCGGAAAGCTCGCCGCCTATGCCCATGACGAACACGGCGCCGTGCTCGCGGGCCAGTTCATCCTCCCGCTGTTTTGGCGACAAGGCGGGATAGAGGGCGCGCGCCTCCTCGGCGTGGACAAAGCGTATGTCGTCCGGCAGTTCCAGGGGCAGGTCCGGGTAGCGCTCGTGCAGGTGGAATTCCAGGCGCCTGAGCGATCCGTATATGCCGCGCACGGTTGTCTTGAGATAGGCAAGCGTACGCTGTTCCGGGAGTATCACCTTTTCCCAGTCCCACTGGTCCACGTACAGGGAATGCACCTCATCCAGGTTTTCGTCCGGGCGGATGGCGTTCATGTCCGTGTACAGGCCGTAGCCGGGCTCAAAGCCGTACATGGCCAGGGCGTGGCGCTTCCATTTTGCGAGCGACTGCACCACCTCTATCTGCGCGCCGCCGAGGGCCGGCACGGCAAAGCTGACCGGTCGCTCAACGCCGTTCAGGTCGTCGTTGAGGCCCGTGCCCGCTGGCAGGAACAGGGGCGCGGTGACGCGGCTGAGCCTGAGCTCGCTGGCCAGCTGGTCCTGGAAAAAATCCTTGATGGTCTTGATGGCCCGCTCGGTTTCCTTGATGGACTCGAGGGCGTGTCGTCGTTCAACCATGGAGCTCTCCTTGCCGCCCGTCCGCACCGGCGCCAGGGCACGATACTACGCAAAGGTACGCTCCGCAAGGGGTTTGATGCTACGGGCTAGCGGGTGCCTTCACCGACGATCAGGATGCCGTAGCCTTCCAGGACGCGCCGGCTGGCCGGCACAGCGTCGCCCCGGTTCGGCCCGCCTTTGCCATACCCTCGTGTGGGCGACCAGGCCGCAAGCGCGCTCCCGCCCCGCACCGCAAGCTCGCGCCGGCGCGGGCCAAAGTTCAGGTACACGGACACGCTCCGGCCGTCCAGTTCCCGCGTCCAGGCCATGACGTCCGGCGGGGCGTCCAGCCAGGTCAAGGAACCAAGGGCCAGGGCCGGCTCGGCCTTGCGCAGGCGTATAAGGCCGGCGTACCAGGACCACAGCGAGCCTGGGTCGGCCATCTGGGCGCGGACATTCCTGGTCGGGAAATCCGGATTGACGGGTAGCCACGGCGTCCCCGAGGTGAACCCCGCGCCCGGGCTGTCGTCCCACTGCATGGGCGTGCGCTCGGGGTCGCGGCCGTAGCCAGACAGCGGCCAGGTGGCTATGCCCAGGGGATCGCGCAGGGCCGCCCGGCCAAGGCGCCTGCAGGTCATGCCTATTTCCTCCCCATAATAAAGGAAGGGCGTGCCACGGAGGCACAGGAGCATGGCGGCGGCCACCCGCGCGCGGGCATCCGCGTCGCGCTTGCCGTAGCGGGCGTAGTGCCGCCTCTGGTCGTGGTTGGACAGGGTAAAATTAGGCCAGGCGCCCTGGGGCAGGAACTTGTACCAGCGCTCCGCCCGCTCGCGGAAGGCGCGCGCCCCCCAGGGGCTGAACAGGAACTCAAAGTTGAACGCCATGTGGAGCTCGTCGCCCGAGCCGTGGCAAGACGCCGCCAGGGCCGGGTCGCGGCCGTGCGTCTCGCCTATCAGGACGCGGTCGCCGGGATAGGACTGGGCCACCGCCCGGAACTCGCGGAAGATGCCGTGCACCTCCGGGCGGTTGCGGTCGTAGATATGCTCCTGGAATATGTCAGGCGACAGGTTCCACTTGAAGGGATTGGACCTGAACTGGTCGTCCTTGACATAGGCCGTGGCAACGTCCATGCGGAAGCCGTCCGCTCCCAGGTCCAGCCAGAAGCGCGCCACGTCATAGATGGCCTTGCGGAGTTCGGGATTGCGCCAGTCGAACTCGGGCTGGTTCCTGGTAAAGGTGCCCAGAAACCACTCGCCGGTGGCCGGGTTGGGCTGCCACGCGGACTTTTGCTCGAACAGGCTCACCCAGTTGTTCGGCCGCCTGGGCCCGTTCATGGGGCGCCAAATATACCAGTCGTGCTTGGGGTTGCTCCGCGACGAGCGTGCCTCGGCGAACCAGGGATGCTCGTCCGACGAATGGTTGACTACCAGGTCTATGACCACCCGGATGCCGCGGCCGTGGGCGGCGGCCAGAAGCTCCCTGAAGTCGTCCATGCCGCCGAACAGGCTGTCCACGGCGCGGTAGTCGGATATGTCGTAGCCAAAGTCGCGCATGGGACTCTTGAAGAAGGGGCTGATCCACAGGGCGTCCACGCCAAACTGTGACAGGTAGTCCAGGCGGGATGTGATGCCCTTGAGGTCGCCCACGCCGTCGCCGTTGGAATCCTGGAAACTGCGCGGGTATATCTGGTAGAAGACGGCCGTCTGCCACCAGGGCGCGTTGTGTCGATGCGTGGTCATGGTCATGGGTTTCCTGCCGGTTTCAGGGGTTCAAGGGCGACCAGGCGGGCGTCTGACAGGGCGCGGGCCTGGCAGGCCAGGCGCACCGATCCGTCCAGGCTCTGGCCGGTTTCCGACAAACGGGCGGCTTCCCGCGCCGACACGGGCCCCAGGCGCCCGTCCAGGACGCGCACCCTGCAGGTGCCGCATAGGGCCTTGCCGCCGCAATCGTGGCGGAGCCGGGCGCCGGAGCGCTGGGCAGCCACCAGAAGGCTGTCCAGGACGCCGGCTTCAAAGCTGGACGGCGGCCGGTCGGGGGCTTCCAGCCTGATAAGGGCGCTCATTCCGACACGGACACCCGGTTGCGGCCCTCCTGCTTGGAGCGGTACAGGGCCTTGTCAGCGCGGTCTATCAGGGACTTGCCGGACAGGTCGCGGGACGAATCGAACTGGGCTGCGCCCAGGGATATGAACACGTTGAGTTTTTGCCCTTCGTACTCTATGACGGTGGCGCCCACGCTCTGGCGTATGCGCTCGGCTATCTTGGCGGCCACGCTCAGGTCGGTGTCCGGCAACAAGAGGCAGAATTCCTCGCCGCCGTAACGGGCGGCCACGTCGTTGCCACGGATGTGGGACTGGATGAGCTGGGCCACCTGCTTGAGCACCACGTCGCCGCAGGAATGGCCGTAGGTGTCGTTGAATTTCTTGAAGTGGTCTATGTCCATCATGACCACGGACAAGGGCCTGCCGCTCAGGGACGACTGCTCCATCCGCTCCATCAGCACGGTGTAGAAATAGTGCTTCATCCGGAGCTTGGTCATCATGTCCGTGGTGGTCATCTCGAACAGGAAGGCGTTGTTGATGGCTATGGCGGCCAGCACGGCTATGTTCTGCACGTACTCCCGCTCGCCTTCCGTGAAACCCGAGCCCATGATCTGGTCGCCCAGGATAATGATGCCGTTGATCTGGCCCTTGGCCTTGAGCGGGATAATCAGGCTGGGCTGGAGCCTGGCCATGCTGTCCAGACCGCCAAGGTCGCCCAGAGCCGACCGTATCTCGTCCAGGGTGTAGGGATGGTATTCCCTGGCAAACAGCTTGAGGGCAGGCGCGTCCTCCGGCAGGGTGTAGCTTACGGTACGCTCTACGTCAAAGCCCTTGTAGTTGCGGTGCAGGCTGAAGTAGGTGGAGTCTATGCCCTTTTTGGCGTAGAGGGCGGCCTTGAGCACCTTCATCTGCCCCATGATGGTGTACAGGATGGAATCGATGAGTATGTTGTAGTCCAGCGTGGAATTGAGACTCTTGGACACCTCGAGCAACTGCTTCAGGTCAAAAACCTGCTTTTCGTAGTCGTCCCTCAGGCGCTCAAGCTCGCTTTGGTCGTTCATTGACGGCGTTCCGCTCCCGTGAGTGCAGTATAGTGCCTGCCGCCCGCTCTTTCCAGCCCACGGACAGGCACAATCGCCATTATGCCGGATTGTTGGCTTCCAGCCAGCGCACGGCGGCCCTGAACAGGTCCAGGCCCAAGAGCTGCCTGCCCGGCCGCCTGCGCGCAGGATGGGTGTCCGGATGTATGGACGCCTCCGGATGGGGCATCAGGCCCAGGATGCGGCCCGTGGGGTCGCATATACCCGCTATGTCGTGGACCGAGCCGTTGGGGTTGCGCCCGTCGTAGCGCAGGGCCACCAGGCCGTTAGCCTCCAGGCGGCCGAGCGTGGCGTCGTCGGCCACAAAGCGGCCCTCGCCGTGGCGTATGGGCAGGAGCCGGGGCTCAAGGCCGGCCGTCCAAACGCAGCGGCTCGCCGGTTCGAAACGCACGCCCACCCAGTCGTCAACAAAGCGGCCGTGGTCGTTGTGGACCAGGGCGACGCTCGGCTGTCCGTTGCCGTCAAGGTCCGGCAGGAAACCGGCCTTGACCAGGGTCTGGAAGCCGTTGCATATACCCAGGACCAGGCCGCCGCCGGCAACAAAGGCCTTGAGTTCGGCGGCCATGCGCGAGCGGAACAGGTTGGCCAGCACCAGGCCCGAGCCCAGGTGGTCGCCAAAGGAGAACCCTCCGGGAAAGGCCAGGATGGAGCACGATGCCAGTTGCGCGGGATCGGCCAGGAGATCGGCCGCGTGCGCGCGGCGGGGAACGGCCCCGGCCATCTTGAAGGCGTCCGCAAGCTCGGCGTCCGCGTTGATGCCGTACCCGGTCACGATGATAGCGTTGATGCTCATATCCGGCCTCCGCCGTGGCCGCCTATCGGCGTCTTGAAAGCGCGTTCCAGCGCGTCCAGGTCCGTGCGTACCACAGCGCGCCCGTCCAGGGTAAGCGTAAAGCCCGGGTCGGCCGTGGTGCGGCCTATCCAGCGGACGGTATGCCCGCTCAGGGTTTCCTCAAAGCGCTCGCGGTCCTCCGGCCTGATGGACACAACAAATCGGCCGCCGCTCTCCGAGAACAGCGCGGCCGGTGCCGGATCCGGACAGCCCGCCGTCCGCCAGGTGCCGGGCAAGCCGCCCAGCTCGGCCTCCAGCCCGACCCTGCCGCCCAGGCAGGACTCGGCCAGGGCGGCCGCCAAGCCTCCGTCCGAACAGTCGTGGCAGGAGCGCGCTATGCGTCCGGAAACGGCCCGGGCCAGGGCCTTGTACAAACCCAGCGCCTTTCCGAGGTCCACGTCCGGCGCCCCGCCGTAGCGCGCGTCCGGGCCCCGCGTGCGCTCGAACAGGGTACAGCCCAGCTCGCCCCCGGTGGAACCCAGGACGTATACCAGCTCGCCGGGCCCCAGGAAATCCGTGGACGGGGCCTTGCGCACATCGTCCATGGCGCCCATAAGGGTGACAAGCAGGGTCGGGCGAACGGATATGACGCGGCCGCCGGCGCGCGCGTCGTTCTTCATGGAGTCCTTGCCTGAGACCAGGGGCAGGCCGTAGGCCAGGCAGGCATCCTGGAGGCCGCGGCACGCGCGGACCAGCTGGGCCGCCTTGAAGGCGCCGTCCGGATTGGCGTCGGATTCAACGGGGTCGGGCCAGCAGAAGTTGTCCAGGCAGGCCGCGCGCTCGGGGTCGCCGCCCAGGGCTATGTGGGCGCGGTAGGCCTCGTCAACGGCCATGCGCGCCATCAGGGCCGTGTCGTCGTCGCCATAGCGCGGGCAGATGCCATGGGTAACGGTAATGCCCCGGAACGTGTCGGCGTCCAGCCTGAGCACGGCGCCGTCGCTTGGCGCGTCGCGCCTGACGCCGGTCATGGGTTTTTCCACGGAACGCGCCTGGACCTCGTGGTCGTACTGGCGGACCCAGGGCTCCTTGCTGGCCGCGTTGGGCTCGGCCAGGATGGAAAGAAGGGCCTCGGTCCAGTCGTTAGCCGGCTGCGGGAAAGAGGAAGGGCGCCCGCTTGGCGACCAGCGCGCCGGCAGGCTCATGACCGGGAGGCCGTGGTGCAGGAAGTCCAGGGACAGAAGGCCGGCCAGCGCCCCGTTGGCCAGGATCTCTATGTAGCCTGAATCCGTGAAGCGGCCCACCACGGTGGCCTCTACGCCGCGCCGCACGGCCAGCTCCCTGAACGCGTCCCAGTCGGCCGGGTCCACGGCAAGGCTCATCCGCTCCTGGCTCTCCGACACCAGGATTTCCCAGGGCGACAGGCCGGGATACTTGAGCGGGCAGGCGTCCAGGTCTATGAGGACGCCGCCAGACGACTCGGCCATCTCGCCCAGGCTGGACGACAAGCCGCCGGCGCCGTTGTCCGTAATGGACCGGTACAGGTAGAGGTCGCGCGCCTCAAGGAGGAAGTCCGTCATGCGCCGCTGTATGATGGGGTCGCCTATCTGCACCGCGGACACGGGGCTGGCTTCGTCCAGGGCCAGGCTGGAGAAGGTGGCGCCGTGGATGCCGTCCTTGCCTATGCGGCCGCCGATCATGACGGCCAGGTGGCCCGGCCGCGCGGCTTTTTCCCAGGAAGGCTTGCCGCCCACGGTCTCCGGCATGATGCCGCCGGTACCGCAGAACACCAGGGGCTTGCCCAGGTAGCTTTCATCAAAAAGGAAGGCGCCCGCCGCCGTGGGTATGCCCGACTGGTTGCCGCCGTCAACGATGCCGCGGTGCACGCCCTCCAGCACGTCCCGGGGCTTGAGGAGGCCCGCTGGCACCTCGGGCTCAGGCGTGTCCGGCGGCGCAAAGCACAGCACGTTGGTGTTGAAAATCGGTTTGGCGCCCAGGCCCGTGCCCAACACGTCGCGGTTGACGCCCACAATGCCCGTGATGGCCCCGCCGTAGGGGTCTAGGGCGCTCGGGCTGTTGTGGGTCTCCGCCTTGACGCAGAGCAGGGAACCCTGGTGGAAGGCGACCACGCCGGCGTTGTCCGTGAACACTGAGCGCAGGAAAGGCTTGCGCGGAGCCAGACGCTCGGTGGTGGCGCGGATGTAGGTTTTAAAGAGCGACGAAATGGTCTGGGGCGGGCTGCCGGGCTCTTCGTACGTTATGTCGGCGTTGAATATCTTGTGCTTGCAGTGCTCGCTCCAGGTCTGGGCTATCATCTCGATTTCCACGTCCGTGGCGTCAGGCGGAAGGCCGCGTTCGGCGCGCGCCGTCGCGGTGGCCGGATCGGCGTACCAGGCGCGCACGGCGCCCAGTTCGTCCAGGCTCAGGGCCAGGAGCCGGTCACGGGACAGGGCCAAAAGCTCGTCGTCGCCCATGCGTCCCACGGGCAGAAGCTCGGGCTCTGGCTTGTCATGGACGGCTGGCTCGGGATAGGACGCCGGGGGCCGGGCGCCTGAGCGCCAGTCAGCGGCCGATATGAGCACGGCCGTCTGGATCAGGGGATTGTGCACGAGCGCCGCGCAGCTGCCTGCCGCGTCCCGGTCCAAGGGGCCGTACAGCAGGTACTGGCGCGCGCTGGCCAGGTTCGGCGCGCTCTGGCCCGAATCCAGGGCCAGGGCTTCCCGGGCGGTGATGGCCAGGGTATCGGTCACGCCCGGCCGGTACGCCACCTCGACCAGCCATGACCAGCCGTCCAGGTCCGGCTCGGAGGCGGCTGGCCTGTCCACGGCCACCGTCTGCGCCACCGGGTCCGCCAAAACGAAGCGCGCCCGGTCCACAGACACGGGCGCGCTTGACAGGAAGACGTCGACCACGGCGACGCCGATGTCGACGGCAAGCCGTCGGCTCAGTTTATCGGCCAGGCCGGCGGCCCGGCCGTCCAATCCGCGGTCGGAGAAACGAACTTCGATACGCATGGTTGGCGCCATGCTAGCAGAAGGCCCGGGTCCAAGGCAAGCCTACCTGAACAGCCGGATGTCCTCCGCTTCCTTCTTGTGCTTGAGCTTCAGGTAGAGCGCGGACGCTTCCCGCCGGTACAGGTAGCCCGACGCGTTGTAGTTCTCGAAACTCGGGTCCATGTTGTAATTGATGCCGTACAGCTGGATGCGCTCAAAGGGCTTCACGCCGTACACGGCCGCGTAATGTGCGTAGGGCACGGGGAAGCTGGCCAGGTAGCTGAGGCCGTCGGCCTCGGTTTTCAGGGTGAACGACGGCGAGCAGGTCCACGCCCAGGAGCCCGGCCCCAGGTCGCGGAAAAAGCTGACCGCCTTGGGCAGATACGGCGAATCGGCCACCAGGGCGTATATCTTGGCGGCGCTCAGGCGGTTTCCGGAGGCAACCACGGCCCCGTCCCGCACGGTAAAGACGGCCGGCACCGACGCGTCTGCGGCCTGGGCGCCGAGTATGGACGTCATGATGCTCTGCCCAAGGCCCACGTACACGGCCTTGTCCAGGGCGTTGCCCAGCTCAATGAGGGCACGCGCCGCCTCAAGGCCAAGCAGGGTGTCCGCGCTTCCGTCCGCTCCGGTCACCAGGTAGAAACCCGTGTCAGCCCGGCGCACGGCCGGGGCCAAAACCTTGTCGGCCAGGGCCGCCAGCTTGGCCAGGGGATTGGCCCCTTCGTCCAGGTAGGCGCGGGAATCCAGGTAGGCCTGGATAAGGCGCACGGCGTCACGGGCGGACGCGCCGGAAAAATCCAGCTCGGCGGCCAGGGCCATGGCCGCCTGGGCCACGGCGTAGGACGAGCGGTCGAACAGCAGGTGAATGACATCCGGCGTGGCGAACAGCTCCGGCGACCGGGCCAGGACCAGGCGTTCGGCCTCCTTGGCGGCGGCCAGGCCTGCGGTCTCGTAGCTGGCCATGGCTGTGGCCGTCCTGCCCGCGAAGGGCACCGATCTCCAGGTCACCTTTTCCAGGTGCCTGGCCCTGACGGACGCCGCCAGGGCGGAGGCCAGTTCCGGCCGGCCACGCTTCAGCGCCTCGGCCGAGTATGCCACAAACGAGTCCTCGTCAAAGGTGCGTCCGCCCTGGGCGTCCACCCAGGACGCTGATGCCACGTCCAGGCGCTCGCCGGACAGCCATGCCCAGGCCGTGTCCTGCCAGCCGCTTATGACGGCCTTCCACGCTTCCGGTTCCATGGGCTTCTGGGCCAGGACCATGGCGGCGTCGCGCTGGGCCGGATCCTCCTCCGGGGCGGCCACCAGGGGCTGGACAACGCCCCTCTGCACGACCAGGGCCAGGCCCGAGCGGCCCGCGGTCTGAGCCCCGCTCACCGTGTAGGATGTGTCGTCGGCGCGCAGCCTGGGCGATCCGTCGTCGGCCGGCGTGAGCAGGCGGGCTCCCCTGGCCGCGGCAAGCGGCAGGATCACGGACGACACGTCGCGCCTGGGAACCAGGAGCCAGGTGGCCCGGCCCAAGGCGTCCACGGTCACCGTCAGAGAACCGCCGTCGTCAAAGCTCACGCGAAAGCCGCCGTTCACCTCCATCCAGGATGACGGCCGCGTCCGAACGGTCTGGCCTCCTGAGTCCTGGTACTCAAGGGGCATGCGCTCGCCCAAGGTGAGCCGCAGGGCCGCCGCTATGAGCTCCACCGAGCGGGGAGCGTCGTCGTCCTCCGGGCCGGGGACAACGCGGAGGGTGACGCCCCCGGATACCAGGACCTCTGGGCCGGAGGAAGGAAACTGGACAACCACAAGAACGATGAATATGGCCACATACAGGAGCGCGTACAGGGCTCCGCGGCCAAAGGCGCCTGACTTCATGCCGCGATAGTATACGCTTTCCGTGCGCTTAGGCAACGACGCCAGCCGGCGGGCAACTTGCAAAACATCGCCCTACCGTATAGGATGGCCAGACCATGGGTACCCGGCGCGCAAGCGCAGGCGTAACCGCAGGGAGCCTCTAGGAACTCAGGAGAGTAGAGCTTCCCGTCATCCCCGCACCGCGTCCCGGAGCGATTATGAAAACCACCGTCAGCTGCAGCGTGGCCCTTCTGTTTGTCCTGGCTTTTGCCTCCTGCGCGGGCTCGCCCCCGGCAACGGCAACAGACCGCGAGATCATGAAGGTAGAGGCCGTGTACAACCTGATAGACGGCGGCAAGCTGGAAGAAGCCGAAGCCCGCCTCATGGAGCTCATGGAGGCCAAGCCCCTGGACAGGGACCTGCCGGTGCTCCTGGCCTCGGTCCAGCTGTCCATGGGCAAGATCGACCAGGCCAGGGCCACGGTCCAGGCCGAGGTGGCCGCCGCCCCCGACAACCTGAACGCCCTCTTTGTGCTGTCCGAGATAGAGCGCCTGGGCGGCGACACCAAGGCCCAGAAAGCCGCGCTGGACGCCCTCCTGGCCGCCGACCCGGCCAACGCCGACGCCCACGCCGCCCTGGGCGACCTGGCCTACGACGGCAAGAACTACGCCGGCGCGGAGGCTGAATACGCCAAGGCCCTTGCGGCCGACGAAACGCACGTTGACGCCCTCATGGGCCTGGCCCGCGTCATGGTGCGGCGTGAGGACAGCAAGGCTGCACTTGCCTACCTGACCAGGGCCGTGGACGCCGAGCCGGACAACGCCGTGGCCCTGTTGGACCGCAGCCGCGTGTACCGGGACCTGGGCCGCCTGGCCGAGAGCGAGGCCGACCTGGACAAGGCCGTGGAGCTGGCTCCCTCGTCGGCATGGACCTACCTGGAACGCGGCATTCTGTACATGGACACCGGACGCGCCGCCAAGGCCGAAACGGACCTGGGCATGGCCATAGACCTGGATCCTGATTACTTCCTGCCCTATGTGTACCGCGCCGGCATACGCGAGGAACTGGGCAAGGACCAGGAGGCGCTAGAGGACTACCGGGCCATCGTCAAGCTCAACCCTGACTACTGGTACGCGCTTGAGTCCATCGGGGTCCTGTCCTGGAGGCAGGGCGCCTGGCAGGATTCGGCCGACGCCTTCATGGCGGCGTCCACGCATTCCCAGTACCATCCCGAGTACCACATAGCCGCCGCCCTTGCCCTGCTCCGCTCGGGTAACGCCCGGGGCGCCAAAGACTACGCGGGCAAGAACCTGCCCAAGATCAACAAGGACACCTATCCCGCCCACTGGCTCATGCTGAGGCTGGCCTACGACCAGACGGACATGAGCACCGAGCTGGAACTGAGGATCAGCGCCGAGCGGAGCCTGGACAACAAAGCGGCCATGCTGTTCTACCTGGGGGCCTATTGGATGGGCAGGAACCATCCCGAACTCGGGGCCAAATACGTACGCCTGTCCTTGGAGCTGGACCGGCAGGGCACGCTGGAGCACCGCATGGCCCAGGCCGAGCTGGCCCGCCTGCCTGCAGAGAAATAAACGCCGGGCACCTCCGATCACGCCGTTTTTTGGAGGTTCCCTTGGCGACGCTGTATCCACCGGGAGTTTGAATGTCCGACAATGTGAGAACGCTGAGCTTTCAAGACCGCCGCATCGTGCTCCTGGGCACGGCCCACGTGTCCCAGAACAGCGTGGACGAGGTCCAGGCCCTGATACGAGAAGAACAGCCCGACCGCGTGTGCGTGGAGCTGGACGAGACGCGCTGGCGCTCCATGAATTCCCAGGACAGCTGGCAGAAAACCGACATAGCCAAGGTCATCAAGGAGGGCAAGGCCTTCCTGCTCCTGGCCAACCTTGCCCTGTCCGCGTTCCAGCGGCGCATGGGCCTGGACGCGGGCGTACAGCCAGGCGCCGAGATGGCCGCGGCCGTGCGCGCCGCCGAGGCCGCCGGAATACCCTACAGCCTCTGTGACCGCGACATCCAGACCACGCTCAGGCGCGCCTGGGGCAAGTCCAATTTCTGGAACAAGTCCAAGCTGATGGCCCAGCTCCTGGCCGGCGCCTTCTCGTCCGAGAAGCCCGGTCAGGAAGAGATAGAGCGCCTCAAGCAACGCTCGGAGCTGGACGAGATGATGGGCGAGCTGGCCGACTACCTGCCGAGCGTCAAGGAAACCTTGATAGACGAGCGCGACCGCTACCTGGCCGCCCGTATATGGTCCGCCCCTGGACAGCGCGTGCTTGCCGTGCTCGGCGCCGGCCACCTGCCCGGCGTGGAAGCCTGGCTCGGACGCCTGGCCGCCGGCCAGGCAGACACCGACGTGTCCGAGCTTGAGCGCATCCCGCCCAAGGGCTTTCTGGCGCGCTCGGCAGGCTGGCTGGTGCCCGCCGTCATTGTGGGGCTTATCGCCCTGGGCTTTGTCAACTCGGGCGCCGAGGCCAGCCTCAACCTGTTCCTGCGCTGGGTAGCCCTGAACGGCACCCTGGCGGCCGTTGGCAGCCTGGCCTGCCTGGCCCACCCGCTGACCATCCTGGTGTCCTTTGCGGCGGCGCCCATAGCCACGCTCAACCCGCTGGTGGCCGTGGGCCTCTTCTCCGGCCTGACCGAGGCCTGGCTGCGCAAGCCCCGCGTCCATGACTTCCAGAACCTGAACAAGGACATCAGCACGGTCAGGGGGTTTTATTCCAACAAGGTGACGCACATCCTGTTGGTGTTCTTCCTGTCCAGCCTTGGGGGAGCCATAGGCAATTTCATAGCCTTTCCCGTGCTGGCCAGCGGGGCCCTGTAGCCGGCTGTCAGGCGCCCGGCTCGAAACGGTAGCCAAAGCCGCGCACGGTCAACACCCAGCG
This sequence comes from Spirochaetales bacterium, assembly GCA_016928955.1. Classification (GTDB taxonomy): domain Bacteria; phylum Spirochaetota; class Spirochaetia; order Treponematales; family UBA12059; genus JAFGJV01. Next base: position 29,545 of record JAFGJV010000012.1, on the reverse strand, counting down.
CGGCCGGTTGGGATCCTCTCCCAGTTTCTGGCGCAGCGACGACACGTGCACGTCCACGGTGCGGCTGTTCACGTCTGCGTCGTAGCCCCATACCTCGTCCAAGAGACGCCTCCTGGACAGGGTCCGGCCGGGATGGGCGGCCATGAACACCAGCAGGCGGTATTCCTGCACGGTCAGCTGAAGCGCCTGCCCTGCCTTGCGGACCTCCGAACGGGCCTCGTCTATCTCCACGTCGCCAAAACTAGACACCACGGCCTGCGGAAGCTCGGCCGCCAGGGACGGCGTATCCGAACGCCGGATCAAGGCCTCTATCCTGGCCAATAGCTCCATGGAATCAAAGGGCTTGCCCAGATAGTCGTCCGCGCCAAGCTTGAGCCCGACCACGCGCTCGGGCACGGCCGCCCTGGCTGTCAGCACCAGCACGGGCTTGCGGTCGCTCCTGGCCCGCATGTCCCGGAGCAGGTCCAGGCCCGAGCCGCCCGGCAGCATGAGGTCCAGAAGTACCAGGTCAAACCAGCCGGCCTTCAGGGCCTCGTCCGCGGAATGGAAATCGCCAGCGTGGGCCACGTCGTAACCGTCCGCCTCTAAAAGGTCGGTAACGGTCAGGACCAGGCCCGGTTCGTCCTCGACCAGGAGGATTCTCGCCTTGCTCATGGCACGCTCCTGAAGCTCAGGGTGACCACAAGGCCTCCCTCAGGAGGCAATTCCAGTTTGGCGTGGCCCCCATGCAGCTGGGCCGCCTTGCGCGCCAGGTACAGGCCCACCCCGGTGCCCGGCGCTCCCGTCTCGGCTGCAGCCCTGCCCCGGTAGAAAGGTTCGAAGATCCTGCGACGCTCGTCCGCCGGTATGCCGGGGCCCGAGTCCTGGCAACGCACGTAGGCCAGGGCCTTCCGGCCGGGCAGGCGCCCTACGCGCACGCGCACCCGGCCGCCTGCGTATGCCACGGCGTTGCCGAGCACGCACTCAACAGCCGCTTCCACCAGCACGCGCGAACCGGCCACCTCCGGCCGACCGTCTTCTTCTATGTCTATGACGGCGCCCTTGGACGACGCGGCCTGGGCCAGGGCGTCGGCCGCCTGGCGCACGGCGTCGGCCAGCGGGAAGGGCTCGCCGCCGGGACGCGACTGGGCCGACTCGAGCCCGGCCACGGCCAGGAGGCGGTCCACCGAGCTGGACAGACGTCTGGCCTCCTTGGCCACCACCCCGCCGTACGCGGCCACCTTGCCGTCCGGCACTATGCCTTTTTCCAGGTTCTCGGCGGCGCTCAGCGCCACGGCTATGGGCGTCTTGAGCTCGTGGGTGACGCTGGCCACAAAGGAACGCTCGCGCGATGCCAGCTCCCGTGCCCGCCGTGCCGCCGCGTACAGGGCAACCACGCTGCCGTACAGCAAGGTCAGGATGCCCGCCGAGCCCGCCGTCCACAAGCGAGCTTCCCAGAACTCGGCCAGCTCAACGGACAGGCCCCGGCGGTACACGTCCAGGGTCCAAGCGCCTTTGAGCTCGTCGGTCTGAAAACGCAGGCGGTCTATGGGACGCTCCAGCTCGCCCTGGGCCAGGCCACGCTCGGCTGGGTCATGCGGGATGAAAGAGAAATAGAAGCGGAACACGTCAAAGCGGCCGGATTCCCTGAACAGGGGCCGCTGGAAATCCGCCGGACGCCCGTCGGCCGGTGGCGTGCCGAAACGCACCCGCCCGGAAGCGTCGCGCACCACTATGTCGTATTCCCGGAAGCCCGAGTCCTGGCCAAAGTAGCTGGCCGCAAGGCTGGCCATGGCTGCCCCCGAGAGCACGTCGCGGTTGAGCACGGCCACGATAAAGCGCGCCGAGCGCCCGCCAGAGTCGCTGTCCTGCACGCGCACGGCCATGACCCTGGACGGCGGCGCCGAACCCAGGGCGGCCTCGGGTCCGGCCAGGCCAAACTGAGTAAGCAGGGATTCTATGTCCGCAAGGTCGGGCGCGTCTCCGCCCGGGGCAAGCCTCAGGATGCGCACGGCCCCGTCAGCGCTCCTGTCCACCAGATACAGCGAATTGACAAGGCCAGGCCAGCGCGTGGCGTCCCGGTAGGATTGCAGGGCGCTGTCCGCCGCGCGCTCGATGGGCTGGTCGGCGTCCTGGCCGGCCAGGTAACCGTCCAGCAGGGACAGCTCCAGGTCCAGGTCCCATACCAGCCGGTCAGCCTGGTTCATCAGGGCGGACAGCGAGCGCTCCGTGTCCGCCTGGGCCGCGCGCATGAAGGTACCCCGGAGCACCAGCCAGAAGCCGGCCACCACGGGCAGAAGCAGGGCTATCAGGGCTATGCCGACTCGCGGCCTCCAGGCTTGGCGCATACCACGACTATACTACGGAAGGGAGCGTCCCTGCCTCCCCCGCGCGGCCGCGCGGGGATGGTGTTTACGGGGTTTACCGTTTCCTTACTCGCCGGCAAGCTCGCGGTGGGCCTCCGCCAGGCGCTCGGGTATTGCTATGCCCTGGGGACAACGGGTCACGCATATGCCGCAGGACACGCAGGCGTCGGCCCCGTTGCCATGGGACAGATACGCGGTTTTGTACCACGACGCCGGGCCATCCTTGTTGCCGTACATGCGGACGGAATTCCACAGCTCGAAAATTTCCGGTATGGCCACGCCGTGCGGGCAGGGCTTGCAGTAAGCGCAGGTCGTGCACGGCACGGCCTGGCGGGAGCGCAGCCAGTCCCTGGCCTGGGCAATGACGGCGCGTTCCTCGGCGGACAGGGGGCGCGCGGACGAGGCCACGGCGGCGTTTTCCCACACCTGGCCGGGACTGCCCATGCCGGACAGCACGGTCACCACCTCCGGCCTGTCCAGGGCAAAACGCAGAGCCCACTCGGCCGGAGTGCGCGGCACCCCGTATGACGCCAGGATGTCCAGCGCCGGATCGGGCAGGCGCGCCAAGGTCCCGCCGCGCAAAGGTTCCATCACAATGACGCCCAGGCCCTTGGCGGCCGCCCGCTGGAGCCCGGCCAGCCCGGCCTGGTAGTCCTCGTCCATGTAGTTGTACTGGATCTGGCAGAATTCCCAGCCGTCCCAGCCATCCAGGATTTCGTTGAAGACGGCATTGGAGTCGTGGAAGGAGAAACCCGCGTGGCCTATGCGGCCGTCCGCCTTGGCCCTGCGCAGGAATTCCAGGCCGCCGAGCTTTTTCAGCTTGATCCAGCGCTCGGCGTTCATGGCGTGCATGAGGTAAAAGTCAACGCGGTCCGTGCGCAGGCGCTCAAGCTGGGTGTCCAGATAGCGGTCCCAGTCCGCCTCGGACTCGACCAGCCACACGGGGGACTTGGTCGCCAGCCTGACCCGTTCCCGGGCTCCGAGCTCGGCCAGCGCGTCGCCCACAAAGGTCTCGCTTTGTTCGCGGTGGTAGGGCCAGGCCGTGTCTATGTAGGTGACGCCCGCGTCCAGGGCCGCCCGCACGATATCCATGGCGGCAGCCCTGTCTATGGCCGCGGAGTCGCCACCCAGAGTCGGCAGCCTCATCATGCCCAGGCCAAGGGCGGACACGGGGGCTTCTTCCATGCCGGGAAAGTTCCTGTACAGCATGGGCCCAGTATACGCCACGCTGTTCCGGCCTGTCAGCCAATTTCCGCGATCTATCCGCTTTTCATGGCTCAAGGCCGCCTGTATACTGCGGGCAAGCGCCGGACAACCCTTGCCGGTTTCCGTACACCCAGGAGGAGCCCATGTGCGGCATCGTGTCCATAGTCTACAAGGATGAAACCAAGAACATAGGCAGGGAGGCCGCCGAGCTCCTCAAACGGCTTGAGTACCGCGGCTACGACTCCACCGGTGCGTCGTTCATAGACAAGGACAGGAACATCGTCCTCGTTAAGAGAGTGGGCGCTCCCAGCAAGGTATGCAAGGAGCTGAACATAGCGTCGTATTCCGGGCAGCGTTTCATAGGCCAGGTGCGCTGGGCCACCTACGGGGCGGTGACCGACGCCAACAGCCAGCCCCACCACGTGCGCTGCAAGGTGGAGATGGTGGGAGCGCACAACGGCAACATATCCAACACGGATTCCCTCAGGGTAGACCTTACGGCGCGCGGCCACCGCGTGGTGTCTGAAAACGACGGCGAGATCATCGTCCACCTGGTGGAGGACCACTACGCGGCCAACAAGGCCAAGCCGGACGCCGTCCTTGGCTCCCTGCGCCACGCATACGCGTCCAGCGGCGTGGATGAACCCGTGGACGACGATGTGCTCATCCTCATCGACGCCATACGCAAGGCCGAGTCAGAGGCCCAGGGCTCGTACGCGGCAGCCGTGGCCGACCCCCGGGTGCCGGGCGCCTTTGCCATCAAATCGGGCTCGTCGCTGTACGCAGGCATAGGCTCGGACGCCGACGGTTCCTTCGTGGTGGTATCGTCGGACCTGACCTCCGTGCTGGCCAAGACCCGCCTGCTCATACCCCTGTCCGAGGGCGAGGGCCTGTGGTACACGCATGACCGCTACCTGGTGTTCAGCCTGGGCAACGAAGCGCGCTTTTCCGTGCCCAAGCCCAAGCGCTCGCGGCTCAACGTCAAGGACACGGCCCTGGATCCGCGCTGGAAGCACTACATGGAGCAGGAGATCCGCTCAGCCCCCGGAAACGTCCAGGAAATCATCCGGTACTATTTCCAGGACGCCGCGGAGGCCGGCTTGGCGGCCGTCCTGGAAAAGCACGCAGACCTGGCCAAGGGCCTGTGCGACACGGCGTCAGACCTCAGCTCCCGCACTGACGACCGGGCCCTGTCGGCCGCCTGGGCCGAGTTGTCGGCGTCCGCGGACTTCCGCGCCCTGGCCTCAAAGGCGGCGGCCGAGCCCCAGGCCAGGCAGGTTCTGGCCGGACGGACAAGCTTCCGCTCGGACGAGGCCACGCTCCTGGCCGAGCTTGCCCGCCTGGCGCCCGGCTCGCCCGAGGACCTTGCGCTTGTGGACCTGGCCTTGATATGGCGCAAGCGGCGTTCGGTGACGCGCTACGCCCGCGGGCTTACGGACAGGATACGGGAGAGCCGCAAATCGGGCGGGTCGGTGTACATGATAGCGTCCGGCACGTCCTACCACGCCGCCCTGACCGCGGCATACTTTTTCAGCGGCCTGGCCGGCATTCCCGTCCATCCCTGCAACCCGGGACAGTTCAGGGGCTCGTACATGGACTGCCTGTCGGACGCCGACTTTGTGCTGGCCATATCCCAGTCCGGCGAGACCAAGGACCTGGTGGACATACTCACGGACATAGCCGAACGCAGACCCCTGGTCGGACGCGCGTCGCTGGTGAACAACGAAAACTCCCGCATACCCCAGGAGCTGTCTGATTTCTACCTGCCCATACTCTGCGGCCCGGAAATAGCCGTGGCGGCCACCAAGTCCTTTGTCAACCAGTTGGTTATCCTGTACATCCTGGCCGCGTCCTTCAGCCTGCCCGAGCAGGCCGTTATGGACAAGGTGCGGGCCATGGCCGGGCTCATGGAGGACACGCTGCGGACGGCCGGTCCGGCCATAGACAGGGTGGCCGGGCGCCTGTTCCTGGAACCTTCCGTCCACCTTCTGGGCACGGGACTCTTTGGCCTGGCCAGGGAGGGAGCGCTCAAGATCCGGGAGGTGGTCCTGAACCACGCCGAGGGCTACGACGCGGCCGAGTTCAAGCACGGTCCCAATACCATCCTGGGCAAGAACACCGTGTTCTCACCCCTGGACCTGGAACTTGCCGTGGGAGCGGCCCTGGCATCCGGCACCGCCCTGCCCTCCGGCGGGGACCAGGCGGCTGCCGGGCACGCCTTCCTGGCCGCCCATCCCGAGCTCATGGAACGCCTCTTTACCGATTACCCGCTGGTGTTCGTGTGCCCGCCTGACGAGCGCGACACGCGCATCACCGTGAGCCAGATCCACACGCACAAGATACGCGGCGCGGCCATAGTCCTGTTCGCGGAAAAGCAGGCTGACCTGGACCTGGCCGTGCGGGGCGTGCCGGCCAACAATCCCGGCTACCACTCCGACTACGTGGAACTGCCCACCACCAAGGACCGCTTCCTGTTCGTGTTCGCGGCCACGGTGGCCTTGCAGTACCTGGCCTACCGCATGTCCGTGCTCAAGATGGAGTACCTGGACCAGCTGGGCGTGGACGAGCACGGCGTGCATCCCGACGCGCCCAAGAACGTGAGCAAGTCCATCACCGTAGATTGAGGAGACAGGCTGGTTTCCTGGCGACGCTCGGGCCCCGGCCGCCGTGCCGTTCTTAAGCTAAGCTTGTCCGCCAGGCGGCCAGCTTTGCGAAGGCGTCTTGCGCCTCGGGGGCAAAGGTGGCGCCCACAAAGTCGTGGAAGGCCCCCGGGTACTCGTGGTAGTCGATCCTGCCGCCCGCTTCGCGGACGCGCCGCGCAAAAAGCCGGCTATCAGGCATGAGGATGTCGGCCGTACCCTGGAACACTGCCATGGGCGGCAGCCCGGACAGCCTGCCGTACAGGGGGCTGATGTCCGGCGCCGCCGTGTCGAGCCCGCCGGCCCACAGCCGCCCGCACTCGATGAGCGGTGGCACGGCAAGAAACACGTCCGCCTTTTCCAGCGCGGCGGCCTCCGGATTGGCCATGGTCGCGTCCACCCAGGGCGAGAAGAGCGCAAGCCCGTCCGCCGCCGGCTTCCCGGCGTCGCGCCCACGCATGGCCATGCCCAGGGCCAGCGCCCCGCCGGCTGAGTCGCCGGCCAGGTACAGCCTGCCAGGACACCGTGCGCGGGCGTCGTCCGCTACGGTGTCCAGGAAGGCAAAGGCTTCAGCGTGGCCGTGCTCGGGCGCCAGGGGATACACGGGCATGAGCACGCTGGCGTCCAGGGCGCGCGACAGCTCGTCGGCCATGAACCAGTGCTGCTTGACCGCCTGGAACACGTACCCGCCGCCGTGGACAAACACCACCTGGTTTTCAGTGGCTCCGGCCCGGGGGCTGAATTCCAGCACCGGCCAACCGCCCACATGGTAGGTGCGAATCGCGTAGCGCTGGTGGATCTTCTTGGATATGGGATCGGGCTCCGGGTAGCTGCGCGTGGCCAGCTCGCGGGAAAAGCGCTCGGGCCTGGCCATGGCCTTGCCCTTGAGCCTGAGGTACAGGGTGGCCATGCGCATGGCGGAGCTCGGCCAGGGCCCCACAGCCGCGTGGCCGCTCACAGGTTCACCTTGCGTTTCATGAAATTTTCCACAACGGCCCGGTAGTCAGGCTGGGTCCATGCGTATTCAAGGATGGCGTCCAGGTAACCGGCCGGCTCGCCGGTGTCCAGCCTGAGCCCCTCTACACGCTTGTACGCCACCTTGCCGGCGGCCATCATGCGCTCCAGGGCGAACAGGTGGTAATACTCGCCGCCGCCGGCTTTCTGGTGGGCATCCCAGCCCTCGGCCAGCACGCCCATGAATTCAGCCGTGTACAGGTAGCGCCCTATGGATATGTCGTGGCTGGGCTCGGCGCCTGCCTGGGGCTTTTCCACAAAGCCGCGCACGTGCAGGCCGTCCGGGTCGGGGTCCAGGACACCGTAGCGGGACACGTCCCCGGGCTCGTGGCAGGCGGCCAGCACGGAACAGTCCGTTTTTTTCCACACGTCTATCAGCTGTTGGGTAAGGGGAGGGTTGCCCAGGTGTATGTCGTCCGGGTAGGCCACCACGCAGGGCTGGCCGCCCAGGAGGGGAGCCGCCTGCAGAAGGGCGTGGCCCGTGCCGCGCATTTCGGTCTGTCGCACGTAGCTGACGCGCGCCTTGGGCGGGGCCACGGCGGCCAGGCGGTCGGCCCTGCCCTCGCGGGCGAACACGGCCTCCAGCTCTGCCTCCCGGTCAAAATAGTCGTCCAGGGCCTTCTTGCGCCGCGACGATATGACGACGATGTCCTCAATGCCCGACGCCAGGAACTCGTCCACGATAAACGATATGGCCGGCCGGGTTATCAGCGGGAGGATTTCCTTGGGAACGGTCTTGGTCACCGGAAGGAAACGCGTTCCGTAGCCGGCGGCAACGATGATGCCTTTCATGGACGCATGGTACCCGAGCGCCGCGCTCTCCGCAAGCGCGCCAGGGGGCAGGTCCAGGCCGGCCGGTTCCGGCGCACGGTCACGCGCACCGGAGCGTCCTGGGCGTCGGCCCTGATTAAGAGGATGACCCCTCCCGGCACGTCCTCCGCGCGCTGGGCGCCGTTCTCCACCTCGGCGGAAAAGCCGCTCGGGAACTGGAAGCCCGGCAGGAATATCTCCGTCTCCGCGGAAAGGTCCGGACCCGGCGCGTAGGCCAGCCAGAACGAGCTCCCGCTCCAGCGCATGGACAGGGGCGTGCCCGCCACCGCGCGCGCGTACGGCCGAGCAAAGCCGCGCAGGGCCCTGCCGCCAGAGTCGGCGCTCTCACCCGTTTCCGAGCGACCCGCGTCGCGCTCGTCGCGGCAGAATATGGACAGGTCCTCGCCGTTCCAGCCGTCGCCGCGGGCATGGGTGTTGCCGGCCGCGTAGTTCCATACCGTGCCCGACAGCAGGTTGGCGTCCAGGGCGTCGTAGTACGCGGCCATGGCCTTTTCGTGCAGGCGGTAGTCGCCCGTGCGGTACGCGCGCGCCTTATTGAGGTCAAAGGGCAGGCCAAACTCGCCCACCACCGTGGGCGCTCCGCCCATGTCCGCGGCTCCGCGGGAGCGCAGCCTGCCCAGATGCTCGGCAAAGTAGCGGCGCAGGCGCCCCGGACCCACCACGATGCGCCCGGCCTCGGTGTCGTAGCCCAGAAAGCCCGTCCAGCGCTTCAGGGTCAGGGTCAGTCCGTCGTACCAGTGGCTGGCGTTGACGATGCCGGCCGCCCGGGCCTCGGCCGCGTCGTCCGGCTCCCAGCGGGGATGCTCCACGTTGGGCACGCTTTCCACGAACAATAGATAGCGGCCGGTGCCCGCGGCGTCCGCCATGGCGGCGCCAACCCTGCAAGCGAAGGGCCTGAGGCAATCCCTCTCGAACTCGACGGCTTTTCCGCCGGCGGACGCAAAGTGGCCGGGCTTCTTGAGGACGGGGGAGCCGTCCTGGTCGTCCCATACGCCTTCCCGCTTCCATACGCAGTCCCGGCCGCTTGCCCAGGCCGACAGGCCGCTCTGGCCCAGCGTGGCCCTGCCGACAGGCCGTTGGGCGCCCCAGCGCACGCCGTACACGTCCACGTCCACCGGATAGCCCGAGGCCGCGCGCATGGATTCCCAGGGCGTGGGCATGGGTCCGGTCTTGGACATGGCCCGTACCAGCCGCGACGCGTCCGACCAGCCTATCCAGCCGTCGCCGGGCTCGTTCAGGGTGTCAAAGCCCATGACCGCGTCGTGCCGGGCCAGGCGCTTGGCCAGGCGGGCCACGGCCGCCAGGTAGCTGCCCTGCAGGAAGGTGCGCGCGTCGCGCCCATCCATGCGGAGCGAGGGGGCAAACAGGTCACCGGCGAAAAAGAGCGTGAACATGGTGGCCGTGGCCAGGCGGTTATAGTTTGACGGCCAGATCATGCGGGGACAGGGATCGCCAGCCTCCTCGTGGACAAAGGCGGCGCCAGAGGCGTGCAGGTTCCGGATATCAAAGCCGGCCAGCTCCAGGGTCCAGGCGGGGGCCCCGTCGCCGCCGGTCCAGCGGCTCCATACGTCCTGGTGCGGGTCAACGAACACGCGTATGCCGCGTTCGGCCGCCTTGGCCACCACGCGCTCTATGTAGTCGTAATAGGCTTCGTCGTAGAGACCGGGACCCGCGGGCTCTAGCCCCTCCCAGGTGACGAGCAGGCGGACCACGTTGAAGCCCCAGCGGGCCAGGCGGTCCAGGTGCTCGTCGGCCTCGGCATCCGGGAAGGGCCTGCCGACAAAGCTGGCCGCCTTGTAGTCGTAAAAGCGCTCGCGCTGGGCCAGCTCGTTGGCCGGCCAGTACGGCTGTTTGCAGTCACCGCCCAGGTTGCAGCCCCGCAGGATCAGGGCGCGGCCGTGCTCGTCGCGCAGCCAGGCGTCGTTCGTCGTTATCATGTAAGCGTCTCCTCAAAGAAGGCCAGTATGCGCGCCCATACCCGGTCGCGCTGGCTGTCGTACAGGATGAGATTGTGGCGCGCGTGGTCAAACGTGTCCATCTTGGCCGCGTACAGCTCCACCGTGTCGGACCCCAGGCCCCTGGCCAAGATCTCGGCGTTGCGGTAGGGCACGATGCGGTCGCCGGTGGCGTGGCATATCAGCACCGGGCAGGTCACGCGGCCCAGGTTCCGCTCCACGGTGCGGAGGCCCGCCTGCAGGGTCCAGGTCTGCCTGGGATACACGCCCAGGTAGCCCTTCCACGAGCCGTCGCCGTCCACGCCTTGCCTGTCCGGGTCCGGGTAGCCGGAGCCCAGGGCCGGCACTATCCAGCCGAGGCTACGCGACGCGTATATCAACGGATTCTTGACCAGGGCGTGCCTGAACAGCGAGTTGAGCACGACTGGAGATCCTATGGTGGCCAGGGCTGAGGGCGTCAGCCCCGGCTCGTCCCTACATGCCTCGGCCACAGCCAGGCACAGGGAGCCGCCCATGGACGAACCCACCAGGCAGGCCTGGCTGTAGCGCGGTCTGAGCTCGCGCCAACGTTCCAGGGCATAGGCCAGATACTGGTCCCAGCTTGTGCCGTACAGGTCGGACGGCATGGTGCCGTGCCCGGGCAGAAGGGGCGCGTACAGGTCCCAGCCGCGCTGGTTCGACGCTGCCTCAACTTTTCTGAAATCCGCGGGCGTGGACGGAAAGCCGTGCAGGCAGAACAGGAGCCGGTTATTGCCCTTGAACGACTCCAGGGGCAGGGCCTCTGGCCAACGAACGCGAGACGGATCCGGAGGCACAGGCGCCCGCGCCCGGGGTCGAGGCCAGTAGCCCAGATTGTAAACGGCGGCCGCAAGCAGGGCGAGCCCGCCGACGGCGACCCAGGCCAGGGCCGCCGGTCCCCCGGACAGCCAGGCAAGAAGCGCCAGGCCGGCGGCGGAGCAAAGCGCGCAGAATATCCTTCCGATCATGCGCCCAGTATAGCCCGGCTACGCGGTTTTTAGCTTCCCCCGCGCGCCATGGGATTGGGAGCTACCATAGCCGAGGCCTGAGCTCGCGCGAGCCATCGGGCAGTGGTTCAGCCGTGCCCGCGAGCTGGGGCAGAAGCAGGTCCCAAGCGGGCAAGGGCCGGCCCGATTCCCTGACTATCCGGTCCAGTATAGCTGCCTGCCCCCCGAGCTCGACGCGGCCTCCCGGGGCGTTAGCGTGGCCGAACATGGCCACGCGAGCTCCCTCGCCCCGGAAAGCCCTGCGCAGTGTTCCCATGAGCAGCCACTCGGGACTGGCGAGCAGTTTCCCGACCCGGGGTGGCTCGAGCCTCGTGCCCAACGCGCGAAGCGCGACAAAGAGTTCCTTGGCCGCGCGTATGCCGAGCCTCAACGCGTCGTTTGTGCGGCCCAGTCGTTCTTGCCCGCCGCCGGCGGCGTAGATGGCGCCTGCGAGGGGGAAGACGAGCGCGGCGTGGCAGACAAGCCAGGCGCGTATATCGGGGCTCTCCACCGTGGGCAAGCCAGCCGACTCGAACAGCGCTCGGGCCGTATCCAGCGACGGCCGCGCCTCCTCGGAAACAAGGCCGAATGTTGTGGGCGAACGCCGGTATGGCTTCTTTGGCGTGCGACCATCCACCTATGATATCACGCCGCCTTCCCGGCAACCTCCAAAAGCCCCGAATCCCGCAACAAAGCGCTCGGGACCGATCATGGCGCCCTGCGCGCCCAGGTCGCCAAGATTGTTCCCTATTACCGCTACCGGCCCAGAATTCTTGGCGCGGGCGACTTCCCGCAAAGCCGGCTCGACCTGGCCCGAGCGTACCGCGACGATGGAAAGATCGTAAAACTCGCCGTCCGGCACGCGCTCGAGCACGGTGACCGGGGCCTTTTCCGGAGCATCGCACATTAAGACGTTGCGGATCTCGAGCCCTCCCGCGCGGAGCGCGGCCAGGCGATCGCCCCTCGCCACCAACTGGACCTCGTGGCCGGCCTTCGCCAACCTGAGCGCGTAGACCGAGCCGATCACGCCGGCGCCGAATACCAATACGCTCGCCATACAGGGCCTCCTCGAGCACGCCGCCAATTCTAGCGCCTGAAGGGCGTCCCACGCAAAGCCGCGTTCCGCCTGAACCCCTATGGACCTAGGAGCGAATAGAGCGTCCCCTCGTTTCCGGCTATACTGGCGGGCAGGGCCGCCGGAAAGCGGCCGCCGGAGGCAGCATGGTTCACGCCGACACATCGGGTCGTACGCACAAGCCCTTGGTGGTCATCACCGACGAGCGCCACGGCCGCGTGACCGAGGAAGAAGCCGTGTTCGGGCCGCTCGGCGCTGAGCTCAGGGTGGCATCCTGCTCGAGCTCTGAAGACGTGGCCGCCGCCTGCGCGGACGCGGACGCCGTGCTGGTCAACCTGGCTCCCGTGGACGCCAAGGCCATAGCGGCCATGACGCGCTGTAAGGCCATCTGCCGCTACGGCGTGGGCATGGACAATGTCGACCAGGAAGCGGCCGCCGCCAAGGGCATAAGCGTGCTGCCCGTACGCGGCTATTGCGATGAGGAAGTGGCCGGCCACGCGCTTGCCCTTATGATGGCCCTGGCCCGCGGCCTTGCCGGGCGCGACCGAGCCGTCAAAAACGGCGGCTGGAACCTGGACGGGCCCCAGTCCAGCCCCGCGGGCGCGGTCATAGGGGTGGCCGGTTTTGGGGGCACGGGCAGGGCCTTTGCGCGCATGGCCCTGGCCCTGGCACCGGAGCGGGTCCTGGTATGGAGCCCGCACCTGGACCCGGCCCGGGTAGACCGTGAGCTGGGCGCGGCCGCCGCAGCCCTGGGCACGCCTATCCAGGCGGCGGGTCTCGACGAGCTGGCGGCGTCCTCCGATTTTCTCAGCGTCCATTTGGCCCTGAGCGAGGAAACCAGGGGGCTCTTTGGCCAGAAGGTCCTTGCCCGCATGAAGCGCGGCGCCTTCCTGGTCAACACGTCCCGGGGAGGCCTTATCGACGAGGCGGCCCTGCTCGCCGCCCTGGACTCCGGCCACCTGGCGGGAGCCGGCCTGGATGTATTCTCGCGCGAGCCTCCCGGACCCGGCCACGTCCTGGCCACTCACCCCAAAGTGATAGCCAGCGACCACTGCGCGTACCGCTCCACCCGCTCGCTGTCTGAGCTGAAGACGCGCTGCGCCCTGAACGCGGCCCGCGCCCTGGGCCTGGCCACCTGATACGGCTCGCATTTGAAGCGGCCGCCGCGTATACTAAACGCATGAATCGTGCATGGAAGATAGCGGCCGCTTTGGCCCTGGTCGCCCTCGTCGCGTCGTGCGCCCCCGCGTCGAAGGCAAGCAAGCTCAAGGTCGCCATGGTTGTGTCCAATGCCTTTGGCGACAAATCCTTCTTTGACTCCGCCAAGAGCGGGCTGGACCGGGCCCAGGCCGAATTCGGCTACACGGTGAGCACAACCGAGTGCCATGAGGACATCAACCTCTATGCCGGCGCCATCACCGCCGCCGCGGAAAACCATGACGTCATCATCGTGATGGGTTACCAGTTCTTCGAGCTGGTGCAGCAGACGTCGCGCTCATATCCGGACAAAAAATTCATATACGTGGACGCCAATGTCCAGGAGCAGCCAAACCTGGCCGTCATAGACTTTACCGAGTCCGAGGGCTCGTACCTGGCCGGAGTCCTGGCCGCCCTGGGTACCGTGGACCCGAACCTGCCCAAAACCAACCCGGAGAAAAAGGTAGGCATAGTCGGCGGCATGGACATACCGGTCATACGCGCCTTTGTGGAGGGCTTCCTGGCCGGCGTGAAGGATACCGATCCTGAGGTTGAGGCCTTTGTGTCCTTTGCCGGTTCGTTCGAGGATACCGAACCGGCAGCCACGGCCGCCAGGGCCCAGATCGCCGCCGGCGCGGACATACTTTTTGTGGCCGCGGGCGGGGCCGGGCTGGGCGCCCTGGCCGCCTGCAGGGACGCGGACGTGTACGCCATAGGCGTGGACCAGGACCAGCGGCCCCTGGATCCCGAGCGCATCCTGGCCAGCATGGTCAAGGACACGGGCCAGGCCGTCTATACCGTGCTCAAGGAAATAGCGGAAGACAGCTTCAAAGGCGGCCTCAGGCGCTATGGCCTTGCCCAGAGCTTTGTGGGGCTGGACTGGGGCGACGATCCCAGCCCCGTGCCCACCGAGCTCAGGCAGGACGTGGACGCCGTGGCCGCCAAGGTTATGGACGGGTCGCTCAGGCTCGAACTCCTGCCCTGAGGCCACGGAAAGCGCGCATGGACCACGAGCGACCGCGCCAGCGGCTGTTTCCGGATATCCGGACCTTCTTCCTGGGTTTCCTCCTGCCCTGGCTCGCCGTCATGGTTCCCGTATCAGCGGTGATAGTGCTGGCGTCCACGTCCCTGGTGGGCGCCATCCACGACACGTCCACGGGCGCGGCGCGGGAGTCTCTTGTTGACCGGCGGGCCATCCTGGGCGAGTCCATACAGGCGGCCAAACGGACGGCCTACGAGATAGCCCACAACACGGACGTGGTGCGCATGGTCGCCGCGTCCAACCAGGCCCTGGGCACGGGCCACGCGTCCCCGGCCGACGTCCTGGACGCCGTGGATACCTACGCCCAGCGCCTGATCAGGGAAATCAGCTATTACGAGAGCGTCTTCTACCTGAACAAGAGCGGCCAGGTGGTCTACGAGCTTGGCGCCGAAGAGCTCCTTGCGTCCGTGCCCCCGGCGTCCAGCGCCTACCATACCACGGCCATGCGCGGCAACGTCGACCTGAGCGGCCCCTACGCCATAGGCCCCGAACGGCGCCTTGTCGTGGTGGCCACCAGCCCCACCTACGACCAGGACAACCGTTACGCGGGCACGGCCGGGGTAATCATCCGCGCCAGCCGCTTCCTGGCGCCGGTCATAGCCAAACGCACCGGTTCCCGGTTCAGCTACGGCGTTGTGGATGAAAACGGCTTCATACTGGCCGGCAACGACCTTGCCGAATGGACCTACTTGCCCGACCAGAGCGACTCGGCGGAAACCCTGACCGGCCTAATACTGGGTGGCCAGCGCTCGTCCGGCTACATGCGCCTGTCGCGTGGACAGAAGGTGCTGGCCGTGGCCGAGCCAGCCGTGCTCAGGCCATGGACCCTGTTTGCCATGCTGCCGGCCGCCCAGGTGACGGGCCCAACGCTCACGGCCGTGTTCATATCGGTGGCGGCGGCGCTGGCAACGGGCATAGGCGCCGGTTGGGTTATCCTGAGTTCCAGGCAGCTGAATTTCAAGAACAAGGAGCTGGCCGACGCCCTGGACGAGCTGGGCGCCGCCCAGAACCTGATCATCCAGACGGAGCGTTCGGCCGTGCTTGGCTCGGCGGTGGCCGGCTTGGCCCACGAGCTGAACACGCCCATAGGCGTGGCGCTGACATCCTCGTCGTTCGTGCGCGACACCGTCCAGTCCTATGACGGCGGCGATCCCGCGGGCGCACTGGCAGAGATAGGCAAGGCGGCCGACATCCTGGACGGAAGCCTGCGGAGGGCAAGCGCCGTCATCAGTTCCTTCAGGCGCGTATCCGTGGGCGGCGGGGACGAGTCCCCCGTGGTGCTGGAGCTGGGCCAGGCCATGGAAGACGCGGTCAATATCCTGTCCGGCCCTCTGCGCGACGCGGACGCCCACCCGGTGCTCACCCGTGACGTCCCGGTATACGTGCGGACATCGTACGCCGCCATCAACCGGACGGTTGCGTCAATCGTGGCCGGGGCGGCCGCCCTGCCCAGCCAGCTGGGTCCCAAGCTCTTCCAGATTTTTGTGTCAGGCGTGGATGAGAGGGCCCTGGTGGAAATATCCCTCCGGCCCCTGCCTGGCATAAACCAGCCGTCGGATGGGCCCAGCTTGGCCACTGCCAAACGCTACCCGGGCAAGGCCATAGAGGCCGGTATCGTGAAAACCCTGGTGGAGAAGGACCTGGGCGGCCAGGCTTTGGTCAAAGCATCGTCGGACGGCGGCTTTACTGTGACCATTCGCATGGAGCGGGCCAAGGTTTGACCCGCGCATGCCACCCAGGGCTTACGGTCCGTCGTAATAGGCAAACTCGACGAATTCGCTGAGCACCCAACCGGTGTACGCCGTGCGGCCATCCTTGTCCAGGATATCCAACAATAGCCACGCGCCGGTCCAGTGGGCCACGCTGACCACCCGGGGATCGACTTGGCGCACCGTGACCCTGGTGCCTTTGTCCACCTGGGTCACGACCGCGCTGTCCGTGCCCGGACCCGAACGCACCCTCACGGCCATATTGTTGATCAGGCCCATGGCTTCCATTTCCGCGCCGGAGCTCTGGGTGCAGCAATAGAACGGGCCGCGTATCCATGTGGGCCGCAAGCCGGGAACGGCTTCGGAAATTTTCGCGCCTGTCTGGTCGGCCAGGAAAGCCGGGCCTTCTATGGGAAGCACATAGTAGCGGCCTGGTCCGATTCTCTGGATCAGGGAGCAGTTCGGATCGACCAGAAAGCGCTTCGCCGCGAAATCGTACAGGCCAACGACCCCTTCAGAACTGGACGAAGCCATGTATTCGTATCCTACCGTCCCGTTCCTGCCTGATCTTGGGTAGGCATTGCCAAAACCGACCAAGGCCACAGATCCGTGGAATTGGCCGATTTTGTTGAACACAAAGGGACTGGCCTGGGTGCCATCCGGCCGGAGCGCCTCAACCTTGCTATAGGTCAGAAGGCCATATTCATCGTACTCGATATCGCCGTACCGCGTAGTGCCAATGCGGTATGAAACAGGAAAGGGCACTCCCTTGAAGGCAAGCTGATCCTTGGACACCAGGGGCAACAGGTCGCCGCCGTCGCTCCCCAGAAGCACGTCGGGCTTTCCGGATACCCGGGCAAGGAAGATAAGGATCGATTTCCCCGGCGTAAGGCCTTCATGGACCGTAACCTGGATTTCGGTCGCCTGGATCACCACCTTGGCCGACTTGGCGTCAAAAACGGAGCGGCTCCCGCTCTCGGCCAGGATGAAACCGTAGCCCAGGTTGGTCGCCGAGGTCCAGGACGGCCTGGCAACCCAGGCGCCAGACACGTCTATGACCCCCCAGGTACCCCCGGGCTCGCGGGCAAGGGCGTAACCGTCCAGAAACGGCTCGGCCTCTACGAAGCGCGGCTGGATGGCCCAGCGCCCGTTCGTGCCCATGTAACCGTACAGGGCTTCCCGGTCGGCCAGGAGGACCGGCGCCCGGCCCGACCCGAAGGCGCCGGCAGCCGCGAGCGGGCCAACAGCCGGTAGCACGCGGCTACCATCCGCCGCCCAGAACGTGTATGAAGGTACGCGCCGCGTGTCGTCGCTCCAATTTAAGGCCGTGGCAAAGGCTCCGTCCGTGGTGGCTACCCAGTTGTACGTTCCCAGCATTTTGTCGCCAAGAAATAGGGGCAGACCATCATAGTAGACCTCGGAACCTGCCAAGAACAGCCCGTCCGCCCAAGCCAGGGCGGATATCAGGCTCAGACCTATCATTATGGCTCGCTTCATGATCCTGGAGTATAGCACTGCCCGCGCAAAATAAGCAGGCAAACCAGCGGCTTTCTCCAACGGCCGCTCGGCGCGGGTCGCACGGCATTCGTAAGATTGACAGAACTGCGCCGGAGGGACAGAATCCTGCCATGAAACGCTTGTACCCCACGCTGATCCTGGCCATCGCCGCGGTGGCGGCGGCCCCGGCACAGACCGGGCCGTTCATAGCCATAACCCGCCCCACAGACGGGGACCACGTCCAAGCGCCCCGGGAACCCGTCATCCTTGAAGGGACCTGCTCCAAAGATATCGTAAGCGTCACGGTGGAGTACTACTGGAGAGAGCTAGATTATGACAAATCCAGCGACCAGGACCTGAGCCTGGTGGATTCGTACACGCTGAAGAAATTCGTTCCCGGCTCCGGGTCCTTTCTCTACCGCATTTTCCCAAGCCTGGGCAACCTGGGCCTGGGCACAAACCTGTACAAGGTCATAGGCAAGACGGCCAGCGGCCTGTCCGTGATCAGTAGCGTCCAGATCTACTCGAGCGAGCACGTCGGGGAGCGGGCAAAACCCGTGATCTACCTCTACCCGGAACGCGCCGAGCGCGTGTTCGTCAACGTGCAGCCCAGGGAGGGCGTGTCCGTGAGCGACCCGCCGCTGGGAACCGGCTGGAACGTGGACGCGCACCCGGACGGGCGCATCGTCAACGTGGCCGACGGCAAGACCTATCCCTACCTGTTCTGGGAAAGCCCCGACGCCGCGGCCCCGTTCTCGTTCAAGGAAGGCTTTGTGGTGGAACGGGCCGGTCTGGAGGCTTTCTTCCGTATAGCGCTGGCCAAGCTTGGCCTGATTGACCGGGAGATCGCGGACTTCCTGGAATTCTGGCTCCCGCTGCTCAACGACTACGAGTGGTACCATCTGGCTTTCTGGCCCAAGGACAGACTGGACGCTGAGGCTCCGCTCACCGTCATACCGGCGCCGGACACGGTCATCCGGGTGTACTTTGACCACCGCGGACTGGACGGTCCCATCTCGGTTCCTGCCCAGCGGCTGGATACGGCGGAGCGCCGCGGCTTCACCGTGGTCGAGTGGGGCGGCCGGAAGTACCGCTGATGCGGGCGACGCGCTGCCGGCCGGCGGCCTGGATTCTGGCCCTGGGAACAGCTCTCATCCTGGTCGCTTGCGGTCCGGAAGCCCCGCCGCCGGAACCCGCCACGCCGGGGCCGGATACCCTCCTCGTGCGCGGCTACTATCCCGGGGACACTGCCATGTGGGGTCAGATAACCCTCAAGGCCGCGTCCTTCAGCCTGCCGCGCGGCCTCAAAGGCCTGGTCGTGCCCCATCACCTGTCCGAGCAGTTCGAGCTGGCCGGCGTTTGGAAGGCCGTCGCGCGGGCGGCCCGCCCTTCCGTGGTCGTGCTCCTTTCCCCCGACCACTTTCTGGCAGGACCCGCGTCCATAACCCTGCCAGGCGACGTGGGTTTTGACACGGCCTTTGGCTACCTGCCGGCCGACCGGGAACTGTCAGACACCCTGCTCCGGAAAGACAGCATGCGCGCCCAGGCGTCGGGACTGTACACCGAAGAGCACGGGGTCCACACCCATGCCCCCTTCGTGGCCTACTACCTGCCCGGAACCCGCTTCCTGCCCATACTCATAAAACCCGGAACGGACACGCGGGCCTTGGACCAGCTGATGGTCGACCTGCGCGACGCCCTCCCCCGGGACTCCCTGGTGGTGGCGTCCGTGGACTTCTCCCACTACAATCCCGTGGCGTTCTCCCGTTTCCACGACGCTATGAGCGAGGCTGCCCTGGAGGCCATGGACGCGTCCAGGATCCTGGGAGCCGAGGTCGACTCTCCCGAATCGCTGTACCTCCTTACCCTGCTCATGAAAAGCATGGGCGTCGACCGGGCCAACGTGTTCCACCGCACCGACCTCCAGGATCATTTTGAGGAAGCGATAGGCGACAACACCAGCCACGTGTACGCAAGCTACGGCTCCGGGCGGAGCGCGTCCGTGCCAACCGTCACCATTTTGGCCCTGCCCTCAGTGGCCGGAGACAAGGACGCGCCCTTCCAGACGCTCCGGTCCTGGACCTGGGACTGGCGCGACCCTGACCGCACCGCGCGGACCTATCCCGCCCTGGCCGAGCTGGCCGGAGCCGGCCATGAGGACAGGCGCTTCATGGGTTCAGACCTGTACCTGTTCGGTTCCGAGGGCGAGCAGCGCGAGCGCCTGGACGTGGGGCACTCGCGGGTGTCGGTGCTCAGGGCGCCGGTAGACTGGGACGGAGCCTATGACCGCCTGCTGGTGGACGCGGCGATCGAGCGCAAGGACGGCCGCCGTCCGGTCATCGTGCTGGCCGAATGCGGGAACAGGTATGGCCATGGCGACGCTTTTGACGCGGCCGCCTGGGAAGCGGACATGAAGGCCCTGGCCAAAGCGGGCGCGGACGTCGTTATATCCAGGAGCCCGGACGCGCCGGGCTGGCTTGAGCGGCACTGGGGCAACTCGGTGGCCGTGCTCCTGCCCGGCTGGCTGGTTCCTCCCAACGGCGTTACGGCCGACCGTGGCGCGGCGGCCGCGGGCCTGGTCTGGAATCCCTCGGGCGGCAGGCTGTGGCGCTTTGATATCAGCCACCGCACGGGCGTGCCCGTGTGGGCCGGATTGCCCGCGGCCAAAAGCTACGACACGCCTGTGGTGTCGGGGGGCCGGGAATAAGGCCAGCATCCTGGTTGAGCCGGGCCGCGGGCAGGTTTTCCTTGACTGATTTCCCGTATCGTCGTTAACTGTAGTGACCGACAAAGCCTCTGGCGGCCGCCTCCGTACGGGAACGGCCGTCCTGGCTCATTCCAGGCGCCCGCCAAAGGCGCCCCAAGGCGGTCACCATGCTCCATCCATTCAGATACCTGGCGCCGCAGAGCGCCCAGGAACTTGCTGCCATGCTCGCCGACCACGCGTCCGACGGCAAGATCCTGGCGGGCGGCACGGACCTCATCCCGAACATCCGGAACGGCGTGTTCAAGCCGTCCGTGGTCATCGACGTCAAAAAGCTGCCGGATGCCTCCAGCCTGCGCCTTGGCGCGGACGGGCTGTCGCTCGGTCCGGCGGTAACGGTGAACGACATCCTGCGCTCCAAGGACGCCAGGGAACGCTACCCGGTGCTCTGCGCCTGCGCGCATGAGCTGGCCAGCCACCAGGTCCGCAACAGGGCCACCGTGGCGGGCAACGTGGTCAACGCGTCGCCCTGCTCCGACATGGCCCCGGCCCTTCTCTGCCTTGACGCCGTAGCCGTAATCGGCTCCGGAACCGGCCAGCGCGAGCTGCCGTTCAGGGAATTTTTCACCGGGGTCAAAAAAACGGCGCTCAAGCCGGGCGAGTGGCTGGACAGGATCGTGGTGCCCGCATCGTCCGCCGGAGCCCGCGGCTCCTATCTCAAGCTCAAGCGCATAGCCGGGCACGACCTTGGCATTGTAGGCGTGCTCTTTGTCCGCCTGGGCGGCTCCCTGCGCTTTGGCGTCAGTTCGGCGGCTCCCACGCCCGTGCTCGTGGATACGGTCACGGCCAAGGACGGCCCGGACCAGGCGGCCGCCACGGTGCTCGGCTCGGTGTCGCCCATCAGCGACGTGCGCGGCACCAAGGAGTACCGCCAGCACATGATAGGCGTCTTTGTCCGGCGTCTCCTCGCGGAGGTCAAGTAAATGAAGATCACGCTCACCGTCAACGGCGACCGCTATGAACGCGAGTGCGCCGAGCACCATACCCTGCTCCGTTTCATCCGCGAGACCCTGGGCCTTACCGGCACCAAGGAAGGCTGCGGCATGGGCGAGTGCGGGGCCTGCACCGTCATCATGAACGGGCGCGCTGTCAACTCGTGCATGGTCCTGGCTGCCGAGGCCGACGGCGCCGTCATCCAGACCATAGAGGGCGAGGCCAAAGGGCCCACCCTGTCGGACATACAGGCGTCGTTCGAGCGCAACCACGCCGTGCAGTGCGGCTTCTGCACGCCGGGCATGGTCATGTCTGTGAAAGAACTGCTGGCCTCAGATCCCCATCCGTCCGTGGACGCCATCAAGGAGGCGGTGGAGGGCAATTTCTGCCGCTGCACCGGCTACACGCAGATTGTGGAAGCGGTGACCGAACTGACCGGCACGGGCGCCAAGGGAGGGCTGGACCATGTTTGACGACAAGCGCCCTGAGGAGCTGGCCTACGTGGGCAGGTCCTCCGACCGCCCAGACACCATGGAAAAGCTGACCGGCGAGGCCACCTACGTCAGCGACATGCGCCTACCGGGCATGCTCCACGCCCAGGTAAAGAAGAGCCCCCACGCGCGCGCGCGCATAGTCCGCATAGACACCGGCAAGGCCGCCGCCATGCCGGGCGTCCGCGCCATCATCACCGGCGACGAGGTGGACGTGCACATAGGGCTCTACATTGTGGACAAGTATGTGCTGGCCAAGGGCGAGGTGCGGCATTACGGAGAGGCAGTGGCCGCCGTGGCCGCCGACAGCCTGGAAGAAGCCCGCGCCGCCGCGGACGCCATCGAGGTGGAATACGAGGTCCTCCCGCCCGTGCTCCACCACATGGACGCCCTGAAACCCGACGCGCCCCTCGTACACCCCGACCTGGGATCCTACGGCTACGTGGCCGCCGCGTTCACGCCCATGCCCGGAACCAACATCGCCAACCACACCAAGCTGCGCAAGGGCGACGTGGACAAGGGCTTTGCCGAGGCGGCCTACATCGTGGAACGGGAATACGACTGCCCCTCGGTCCAGCACGTGCCCATGGAGACGCATGTGGCCATCGTGCAGTGGGGCAAGGGCGACCGGGTGTCCATCTGGACCAGCGCCCAGTCACCCTTCACCGTGCGCAACCTGTTCTGCCACGCCTTTGGCCTGGCCCACGCCCAGGTGCGCGTGCAGATACCCTACGTGGGGGGCGGCTTTGGCGGCAAGGCAGGCATAGGCGTGGAGCCCCTCTGCGCCGTCCTGTCGCGCAAGGCGGGCGGGCGGCCGGTCAAGTTCCAGGCCACGCGCGAGGAGGAATTCAGCCTCCTGCCCTGCCGCTCGGCGCTGACCTACCGCATCAAGACCGGCGTGTCGGCCGAGGGCAAGATCGTCGCCCAGCAGATGACCATGTACTGGGACTCGGGAGCCTACGCGGACTACGCGGTCAACGTGACGCGCGCGTCCGGCTACTCCGCCTCCGGCCCCTACGAAATCCCCAACGCCTGGGTGGACGCATACACCATATACACCAACAAGCCCTACGGCACGGCGTACCGCGGCTTTGGGCACGTGGAATTCCACTGGGCCGTTGAGCGCCACATGGAACTTGTGGCCCAGGCCATAGGCATGGATCCCCTGCTGTTCAGGCTCAAGAACGCCCTCCGACCGGGCTCCAAGACCCTGACCGGCGAGACCATCCAGAAAAACACGGGCAACGTGGTGGCGTGCATAGAAGACGCGGCCAGGCGCATCCATTACGGAGACCTGACGCCCGAGGAGAAGGAACGCCAGAAACAAACCGGCTGGAAGATAGGCAAGGGCGTGGCCGCCCTGCACAAAGCCCCGGCCATGCCGCCCTTCACCGCCACGGCCGTGATCCTCAAGATGAACGAGGACGGCTCGGTGCTGGTCAACCTGGCCCTGACCGATTACGGCCAGGGCACCTACACGTCCATCAGGCAGATCGTGGCCGAGCGCCTGGGTTTCCCTCCCAAGAAAATCCGCGTGGCCTTCGAGAACGACACGGACCGCGATCCCTACGACTGGCAGACCGTGGCGTCCAAGGGCCTGGTCCTTTCAGGCAACGCCGCCATCCTGGCCGCCGAGGACCTTCTCAAGAACGCCTACGACGTGGCCGCGCAGGCCCTGCACGCCAATCCGCGCGACCTGGCGCACGACGGCGAGCGCGTGTTCCTGCGCCACCATCCGGACAAAGGCGTGAGCTTCAGCTCCATGGCCGTGGGACTGGCCCTGCCCAACGGCAACGGCATAGGCGGTCCGCTCATAGGCGTGGGCCGCTACATAGCCCAGGGCCTGTCCAACCTGAACAAGGAAACCGGCGAGGGCACCCCGGCCCTGGATTGGACCTTTGGCGCCCACGGCATGATCGTGGAAGTGAACGAGGAATCCGGCGAGTACCGCGTGCTCAAGGTGGCCAGCGTGTACGACGTGGGCCGGGCCATCAACCCGGACATGGTGCGCGGTCAGGCCATAGGCGGCATGATGCAGGGCCTGGGCACGGCCACCTGCGAGGGCTACATATACGACAAGGATGGGCGCCTGCTCAACCCGTCGTTCACGGACAACAAGATACCCACGGCCAAGGACCTCCCGCTGGAAGTTGAATGCGCCGTGGTGGAAACCCCGCAGATAGACGGCCCGTACGGCGCGCGCGGCGTGGGCGAGCATTCCATGATTTCAGTGGCGCCCGCCTTGGGCAACGCCATACAGAAAGCCACGGGCGCCGAGCTCACCCACATGCCCATGCGCTTTGAGGACGTGTGGCGCGCCCTGGAAAACCGTGAGCCCATAGACAACTGGATAACCAAATCGCCGGTCGGCTCATGCCGCTCGGCGCCGGAGGCCCGGCCAAAGGAATGAACGGCCCGACGCCGGACGCTTAAAACCTGGCTCTGGCGGCTCCCCTGGCGGAGACCGCACGCTCTACGTTCTAGGAGGCGTACATGGCAGAATCCCTGAACGAACCGATCACCGGCAAAACCGTGGTGCTCGGTCTCCAGCACACCTTTGTGATGTTCGGAGCGACGGTGCTGGTTCCCATTCTCACGGGACTGGACGTGGGAGTTACGTTGTTCGCCGCGGGACTTGGGACCTGGCTGTTCCACCTGGTGACGGCGTTCAAGGTGCCCGTGTTCCTGGGCAGTTCCTTTGCCTTCATACCCGGCATAGCGGCCGTGGGAGCCAGCCAGGGCCTGCCGTATGCGCTTGGAGGCATAGTCGTAGCCGGCATCCTCTACGTGATCGTGGCCGTCATCTTCAAATTCGTCTCCTACGAGAACCTGCACAAGATCCTGCCGCCCCACGTGACGGGCCCCATGATCATCCTGATCGGCCTCATCCTGGCGCCGGTGGCCATCCAGAGCGCCAACGGCACCAACTCCCCCGCCGTGGCCCAGGCCATAGGGGAAAACGGCTGCTGGGGACTGGCCCTGTTCACCTTCGCCGCGGGCGTGTTCGTAAAAATCGCCTTCCCAAAATTCGGCTGGAAGTTCATGTCCAACCTGCCCGTCCTCATCGCGCTGGTAGCCGGCTACATCCTGGCCCTCATTCTGGGTATCGTGGACTTCAAGGCGGTGGGCGACGCGGCCTGGATAGGCTTGCCAAAATTCAGCCTGCCAAAATTCTCGGTTGAGGCCATCACGGTGATGGTGCCCATAGCCATTGTCACCATGGTGGAGCATTTTGGCGACGTGCTGGCCATCGGCAACGTGGTGGGCCGCGACTTTATCAAAGACCCCGGCATCCACCGCACCCTGATAGGCGACGGCCTAGCCACGTCCCTGGCGGCGCTCATCGGCGGACCCGCCAACACCACCTACAGCGAGAACACCGGCGCCGTTGCGCTGACCGGCGTGACCAATCCCTGGGTCATGCGCATAGCCGCCTGTTTTGCCATCGTGCTGTCCCTGGTGCCCAAATTCACCGCGCTCATCGGCACCATACCGGGGCCGGTCATAGGCGGCATATCGATCCTGCTTTTCGGCATGATTTCGTCCATAGGCGTCAAGAACATGGTGGACGCCAAGGTCAACCTGTCCAATCCAAAACTGCTGATCATCACCGCAGCCATGCTGGTGCTCGGCCTTGGCGGGGCGGCCTTCAAGTTCGGCAACATCAACCTGTCCGGCCTGGGCCTGGCGGCCATCGTCGGCATCGTGCTCAACCTGATACTCAGGCCCAAGGACATCACCAAGTCAGAGGGCTGACGGAACAGCGACCGGTTGTGCATCAAGGGGTCGCCCATGGCGGCCCCTTGTCGTCGGGGAGGGGCGGCTATGACAGCGTTGGTAGGCATCCTGGTGCCGGCAGCACCGTGGTCGGCCCGCCTGGTCGGGGCAGGCTCCAAGGCCGTGTCCCTGCTCCATCCCGACGGAGCCCTGGTGAGCGTGGTGGCCCGCAAGTCCGACATGGAGGCCCGGGCCATGGGCCATGGCGAATGGGCGCGGTTCAGGAACGAGCTGGAGCCGCTGCTCGATTCCCAGAACGCCATGGTAGGGTGGGACGGCTCGCGCCTGCTTTGCGCTGGCCGCGCGACGCTGGATTTTTCGGAGGCATCTGTTTGGGATCCGCGGCCGCTGATCAGGCGGGCAGGCAGACCGCCCAGGAGCGTCGCGTCCATGGAGGCCATGCTCCAAGAAGCCATGCGCGCCGCCGACCCTGACGGCGAGGATTACGGCATTCACGGAGGCGGCCCTTTTGCGTCCGGCTTTGCTGCCCTGGAAGCCGCCGACGGCTTTCCGGCCAATCTGGTGGGCTTTGGGCCGGGTACCACACCGGCCGGCGACGACTGGCTAGCCGGCTATCTGGCCGCGGCGGACATGGAAGCCGGCACTCCCGGACAGGCAGCCGGGGAGCTGAGAGAGCGCGTGGCGGAACGTCTGGGAACGACCACCGCCGCCGGGCGCTCTCTCCTCCTTGGCGCCCTTGCGGGAATTCCGCCGGCGTATATCGTGGCCCTGGCGCTGGCGCTCGCCACGGGCGGCGCCGCGGACCTTGAAGCCGCCGTGCGCGCCGCCCTCGGGCACGGCGCAAGTTCAGGCAGGGACGCGCTGTCGGGCCTTGCGGCAGGCATCCGCGCCGCCGTGGTCGCCTGAAACGATCGTCCCAGCCGGGTTGTTGGAAAGCGGCACCGTATCCAACTGCCCGTAAAAAAACCGAACGCTTCCTCCGGGAAGCCCGGAGTGCTATACTCGACAGCCCAGGTGGTGACATGAAACGACTGACCGTCCGCAAGGACACGTATTTTGACTCGGTGTTCCTGATGCTGGCCACGCGCGGCATCAAGGCCCTGCCCGGCGTGGCCGAGGCCGTGGTTGCCATGGCCACGCCCATGAACGTGGATCTGCTGGCCGGGCTCGGCTTTCCCAAGGAAGAATTGGCCGGCCTGTCGCCAAACGACCTGGTGGTGGCCATAGACGCGGATACCGACGCGGTTCTGGACGACGCGACCACGGCGGCCTTTGACGCCCTCAAGCGCAAATCCGGAACCGGGGCGGCCGCCGGGAACAGGACGGCCGCAAGCCTGGCCTCGGGCCTGGCCCTGGCTCCGGACGCCAACCTTGTCCTCATATCCGTGCCCGGAACCTACGCCGCCCGCGAGGCTCGCAAGGCCCTGGACGCCGGCATGCATGTCATGCTGTTCTCGGACAACGTGTCACTGGACGACGAGGTTGCCCTGAAAACCCTGGCGTCGTCCAAGGGCCTCTTGATGATGGGGCCTGACTGCGGCACGGCCATCATCAACGGCAAGCCCCTGTGCTTTGCCAACGCGGTGCGCCGGGGGAACGTGGGCATTGTGGCCGCGTCCGGCACGGGGCTCCAGGAGGTCAGCTGCCTGCTGGACCGCTTTGGCTCCGGCGTCAGCCAGGCCATAGGCACGGGCGGTCGCGACCTCAAAAACGCGGCCGTGGGCGGCCGTACCAGCCTCTTGGCCATCCGGGCCCTGGCCGCGGATCCGGCCACGTCGGTGATCGCGCTCGTGAGCAAACCGCCGGCCCCGGACGTGGCAAAAACCGTGCTAGACGCCCTCAGGTCCGCCGGCAAGCCCGCCGTGGCCTTCTTCCTTGGCATGCCGCCGGCGGCGGACGAGGAGCGCATAGCGTACGCGTCGGACCTGGAGGAAGCAGCCCTGCTGGCGTCCCTCCTGGCAGGAGGGGCCGACGGCCCCATGCAGGCACGCGCCCTCATGCTCGAGGATTCGGGCAACGACCACTACAACAAGCCGCGGCCTTCCCGCATAGACGAACTGGCCGCGGACGAGGCCCGCCGCCTGTCCCCCGCCCAGCGCTATCTGCGCGGCCTGTACACAGGCGGCACCCTGGCGGACGAGGCCCTCTTCCTGGCCCACGCCCAGCTTGGCGGCGTGCGCTCCAACAACCAGACAGACCCCGCTTGGCTCATGGCCGACCCGTTCCGTTCGGAAGGGCATGCCATAGTCGATCTTGGCGACGACGCGTTCACCTCGGGCAAGCCCCACCCCATGATAGACCCGGCAGCCCGCGCGGAGCGCATAGTCCAGGAAGGCGCCGACGGCGAAACCGCGGTCATACTCCTGGACCTTGTGCTCGGCTACGGTTCCCATCCTGACCCGGCGGGCGCATGCGCCCCGGCCATACGCGCCGCCCGGGCCGCGGCCACATCGCGGGGCGGCTACCTGCCAGTGGTCGCGTCCGTCACGGGCACCCCGGCCGATCCCCAGGGCTACTCCGCCCAGGTGGCTGTTTTGGAAGCGGAAGGCGTGGTGGTCATGCCGTCCAACGTCAGGGCGGCCAGGCTGGCCATAGCCATTGCCAAGCTGGCCCAAGGAGGGCGGGCATGAACAACACCGCGATCAACGAACTCTTTTCCAAACCCCTGTCTGCCCTCAACCTGGGCCTGCAATCCTTTGCCGACAACCTGGCCGCCGCCGGCGCTCCCGTCGTGCACGTGGACTGGAAACCGCCGGCCGGCGGGGATACAGCGGCCATGGCCGCCCTGGACAGGCTGGCCGCCGGAGCCCGCGTCGACATAGAAGCCGCCAACGCGGAAGCCGTGCGTCGGATCCTTTCGGCCAAGCCCACCGTGACCGGCATAGGCCTGGCCCTGGACACGGTGCCGGGCATGGCAACGGACCTGATCCTGCACTCCGGGCCTCCGGTGGCCTGGAAAGACATGTGCGGCCCCATGCGCGGCGCCATCATGGGCGGACTCATATACGAAGGCCTTGCTGGCACGCCCGAGGAGGCCGAGCGCCTGGCGTCGTCCGGCACGATCCGCTTTGATTCCTGCCACCACCACGACGCCGTGGGCCCCATGGCCGGCGTCATGACGGCGCACATGCCCGTGTGGATAGTGGAAAACAAGGCCTTTGGGAACACGGCGTACTGTACCCTGAACGAGGGCCTGGGCAAGGTGCTGCGTTACGGCGCCTACGGACCCGAGGTCATAGAGCGGCTGCGCTGGATGCGCGACGAGCTGGCGCCCGTCCTGTCGGAAGCCCTTGCCGCGAGAGGCCAGCTGGACATGAAGACCATCATAGCCCAGGTCCTCCAGATGGGAGACGAGGGACACAACCGCAACCGGGCGGGCACGTCCATCGTGATCCGCGAGCTGGCTCCCTTCATCGTGGCCCTGGACCGTCCCCGCGACCAGCTGGCCAAGGTCCTGTCCTTCCTCAACGCCAACGACCATTTCTTCCTCAACCTGACCATGCCCAGCGCCAAGTGCACAGTGGACGCCGCGGCCGGCATAGAGGGAAGCTCCATCATCACCACCATGGCCCGCAATGGCACCGAGTTTGGCATCCGACTGTCCGGCCTGCCCGGCCGCTGGTTCACCGGCCCCGCCGGCGTGGTGGACGGCCTGTACCTGCCGGGCTACGGTCCCGAGCACGCGGCGCGGGACATAGGCGACTCCGTGATAACGGAAACCTCAGGCATAGGCGGCTTTGCCATGGCGGCCGCGCCGGCCATCGTCAAATTCGTGGGCGGCTCCCCGGCGGACGCCGTGAACGTGACCCTGCGCATGTACGAGATCACGGCCGCGGAGAACGACGCCTACCAGATACCGGCCCTGGACTTCCGCGGCACGCCCACGGGCATAGACGTCCGCAAGGTGGTGGACACGGGCATCCTGCCGGCCATCAACACGGGCATAGCGCACAAGGATCCCGGCATCGGCATGGTCGGCGCCGGCCTAGTCAAGCCACCGGAGAACGCTTTCCGTGATGCCTTGATAGCCTTTGCCGACAGGTACGCCAAGTGACCGTTCGGTGGCTTGGCGCGCAGGACGCGCGCTCATCCAAAGGCCGGCAAG
>JAFGJV010000011.1 GCA_016928955.1 Spirochaetales bacterium | reverse complement strand
GGGCCCTCGGACGCATCCGCTCGCTTCCGCGCGTATCATACGCGCTGTTCGCGCCTATGCGGCGCGCGCTCGCTACTGTTCGAGTCCCACTCCTGCTTCGTCAAAAAGCAAAAGCCGCGCTCATGCGCGGCCTTTGTTTTTTAGCAGGGGTAGGACTCGAACCTACGACCTCCGGGTTATGAGCCCGACGAGCTGCCAACTGCTCTACCCTGCGTCGTTCTTGAGCTTACAATACAGAAAACGAAAAAAAATGTCAACATCCGCGGAAAGATTCCCCGTTTCCGCCCCAAAATGGCTAGCTTGGGCAGGAATCCAGTATGGCTTTAAGCTCATCCATGCTGTATGGCTTGGGCAATTCCGCGTCGAACAGGGACCGCGCTTCCGCCCCGGGGCCCTCTGATCCGGTCACCGCCACGATCCTCGGCGTGTACGGTGAGCCTTCCGGAGCCTTGTCCGCTCGCTCGTACAGCCCCCTGATCCGCGTCGCGCAGGTAACGCCGTCCATGCCGGGCATGAAAAGGTCCAGGAGGATGAGATCATAATGGGTCCTGGCGCACGCGTCCACGGCTGCCTGGCCGTTGTCGGCCAGATCGTACAGCCACCCGGAGCGCTCGAGCAGGCGGCCGAGTATGTCGCGGTTGGCCGCGTCGTCGTCCACGACCAGGGCCATCACAGGACATCGTCCCTGGCCGCGTCGTGCAAGGCCTTTACGCACATGCCTGCCACGCGGTTGAGCAGGCTTTCGAGCAGATCCCGATCCTCGTCGGCATAGTGCTCTATGAACAGGCGGACCAGGTCCATGCCCGCGGGATGGGCAAAACGCTGCAGGGTGTTCATGAGTATGTTGGCTTCAGCCCGTACGTCTATGCGCCCGTCGCCGCCGTTCAGGGCTTCCCGCAGCCGCTCGACAGCCTCCGTCACCGACGCCAGCATCGTGTCGACCGCCACAAGGCGTTCGCCCCGCTTGCCTCCGTACATGGCGCTGAAATAGGCGGTGGATACGGTTTCCCGCTCCCGGATCGCCGCACTCACGCCTTCCAGAAGCCTCCTGAGATCGGCCGGTTTGTTGAACACAGCGTGAAACACTTGTTCCTGCCCTTCAAGCTCCCCGGGGCCGTGCGCCGTAAGGGCAAACAGGGGCATGCTGGGCGAGTACCGGGATCCGGCATAGGCCCGGATGGCCTTGCCAAGCTCTATGCCGCTATAGCCGGGCATCTGTATGTCCAGGATGGCTGCGTCCACATAGCGCTCTTCCAGGACCCTGAAGGCTTCCGGGGCGCTGGCCGCGGTGCGGACGGTAAAGCCGGCGTTTTCCATGAGGGTTCGCATGAATTCCAGGTTGACTTCGTTGTCGTCCACAACCAGAAGCACAAAAGATTCGGCATGGGAACCAGGGGTACCGACCCTCGGAGCCCCGGACGGCACCACAAGCTTGAACGCGCTGCCCTTGCCCGGGTCGCTGTCCATGCGTATCTCCCCGCCGAGCACGCGGACCAGGTTCCTGGCCAGGGCCAGTCCTATGCCCGCGCCCCTGGCTTCCGCGCCCCTGAGCTGGCCAACGCGGGTAAAGGGCATGAAAATGCGATCCCTGTCCTCAGGCACTATGCCAACGCCGGTATCAAGCACGTCCACCACCACATGGGGGACGTTCCCCTCCTGCCGCTCCACCCTGGCGTCCACGGTCACCGAACCTGAACTGGTGAATTTCACCGCGTTGTCCAGGAGTATGCCTATGGCCCGGCCCAGGCGGTCGGGATCGCTCTCCACGTTCTCGTCCTGGCCTATGCGCACCGCGAATTCCAGCCCCTTGTGCCGTGCCCGTTCCCGGTAGGTGGCGCACAGTCCTTCAATGAAGGCCTTCAGGGGGAAGGACAGGCGCTGTATGGACACGTCGCTGCCCTCCGAGCGGACATAGTCGAGTATGCCCGTGAGTATGTCCAATAAGGTTTGCGCGTATTCCTCTATCAGGCCTGCCCGTTTGGCCGCTTCCTGGGGCGCGAGCCTGATCAGGTTGGCGGCGGACAATATGCCGGTGATGGGATTCTTGAGCTCGTGCGTCATACTGGCCAGGAAGCGGGTCTTGGCCTGGTTGGCCTTGTCCGCCTCGTCCCTGGCGCCCCTGAGGAGCGTCTCCATGGACTTGCGGGCGCTTATGTCCTCCGCTATGGCTATGGCGTGGGTGACGATGCCTCCCGGCGAGCGGACGGGAAACATGGAAAACTCCGCGTGGATGTGGCCACCCTTAGCCCGGGGCACCAAAACCTCATAGCGCACCTCAAAGCCATCCTGCACGTGTTTCCGTATGCTCTCGGCCTTCTCCGGCGGAAAGGCAAAAAACCGGAAGATGGACGTGCCCAGCACATCCGCGGGGGAAAACAGCGTAAGCAGGAAAAATGCGGGATTGACGTACTCGACCTCGAACGCGTGGTTGACCACAAAGACGCACAGGCCCAACTGATCCACGGCCTGGTACAGCTTGCGGAGCATTTCCTCGGATTTCCGCCTGAGGGTCACGTCGCGTATGATGCCCACGGTTCCCCGGAGCTCGCCCGAACCCTCTTCGTCGTACTCACCGGCCGCGGACACTTCCCCGTAGGATATGACCTCGCCTATGAGGTCCTGCATGGCGCTCGGCCCCTGGTGCTTCCGCCTAAGACGGACTTCCAACTCGCTGGTCCGGCGCTCTATGCCCCGCCGCTCGTTGAACAGCTTGGGGCTGAGCGTCTGGCCGGTCTTGGATCCCAAATAGTCCGAGAGCACGCGGTCCCTGTCCACCGCCTCCGCGTCGTCGTCGTGCAGGAGGACTGAAAAATGCTTGCCTATGACCTCGCTGGGTGTGTAGCCAAGCAGGGAGACGGAGTCATTCACAAAGGTCACGGTTCCGTCCACAGACAGCTCGTAGACGATATCCGGCAGGGCCCGCACCAAATCCTCATAGCGGCGCTCGTACAGGGCATCGGACGGTCCCTTCCGCCCCGGCCGCGTAAACACCCCGGCCGCCCACGCAGCGGCCAGCGGACCGGCACCGGGACCCGCCTCAAGGACAAAGGCCTGCTCAAAACCAGCTGGCAGGCTCTGGTCCCCACCTATCACGGCGCAGGGCACACCATCAGCCGCGTTGTCCGGGATATCGCTCAGGGCGCCGCGTGATACTATCAGCGCATCCGCGCCGGAAAGGGCGGCCGCAAGGTCATCCAGGCGCTCCGGAGCTTCCACGCGGCAGGCGGGAAGGGCATCCGCGCACGCACGCGCTAGGACCGCCCGCTCGTCGTCGTCTCGGGAAAGTATGGAGAGGCGCCATGGGGTGTTGGAAGACTGCACAGGCATAATTGTCATGCAAACGGGCATTTTTGCAAGCCGGAAGCGCCCATTGGCGCGTTTGCAGCCCAAAACAGCACAATTTTGGCGCCTTTTTTCCACACACCCACAAATGTGTAGTGCTTTTACTAAAATATGCCGTTTCTGCGTAGAGGTGTGAATATTTCATACGTTGACACGTTCCATGGCTGGTATAGCATCAGCTTAATCCGCGCTGTCCGTTGGATGTGGGGATTCGGCCGGGAGCCGCACAAGCGCCCTGCCGGCGGCGCAAGCTCGGTTTTGGCCATAGCGCTGGCGTATGCCTGCCGACCTAAAGCCGCCCATGCTGTTTTCTGGGGGGATTTCATGAAAAAGTGTGCATTGTTCGTGGCGGCGGCACTGGTACTGCTCGCCGTTTCCTGCTCCGGCCCGTTCGGCGCCGTGAGCGACGACCTCGCGCTTCCCAAAGAGGAAGTGTACCGCGACCCGGTCAGGGCCATCAGCCTGACCTCTCCGGACGCGTACGAGAACGACGACACCCGCACCTACGCCAAGACCATCACCACCAACGCGGCCGCGCAGGAACACAATTTCTATGACGACGCGAACGACTACATGAAGCTCAGCGCCGTGGCGGGCACGCAGTACACCATCGAGACCTGGGTGCTCGGCTATGGCGACACCTACCTGTACGTGTACGACAACTACACGGTCAAGGCCAGCAACGACGACAAAGCCTCCGGCGACTACGGCTCCAAGATCGTATGGACAGCCCCGTATACCAAGACCTATTACATCCGGTCCTACTCATACGGCGGACGCACCGGCTCGAACCGCGGCTACAACATCAGCGTAACTTCCGGCGGCGGCGGCGGCGGCACCATTACCCTGCCCCAGCCCTCCAAGGCCTGGACCGTGCTCGTGTACCTGGACGGCGACAACAACCTGTCCACCTACGCCACCAAGGACATAGCCGAGATGTACGGCGTGGGCTCCGACGCCACCAACCTGAACATCGTGGTCCTCTGGGACAACGCCAGCACCACCCACGGCTACTATTACATCGAGGCCGGCAAGGCCACCCTGCTCAAGGACGTGGGCGAGGTGAACATGGGCGCCACCGCCACCGCCAACGCCTTTATAGACTGGGCCACGGCCAACTTCCCCGCGCAGAAGTTCGCCTGGATCTGGTGGAACCACGGCGGCGCCGTTGACCGCCCGGTGTACAGGGGCGTCTGCTGGGACGACACGAACTCCGGCGACCACCTGTCCGAGGTTGAGCAGCTGTCCATCATGACCTACCTCAAGGGCAAGATCGGCAAGAACGTGGAAGCCGTGGGCTTTGACGCCTGCCTCATGGCCACCGCCGAGGTGTACTACCAGTACCGCAACGTGGCCAATTACATGGCCGCCAGCGAGCAGACCGAGCCCGGCGACGGCTGGAACTACGCCTTCCTGTCCAGCATCAAGTCCAGCCCGACCAGCACCGGCGCGTATTTCACCCAGCGCATCCGCGAGACCTACGCGGCCTGGTACTCGTCCTACTCGGACGTGACCTTCTGCAACGTGGACATCACCAAGGCCGCCGCCCTGGGCACCGCCATTGACGCCTTTGCCGACGCGGCCATGGCTTCCGGAATTTCCGGCTCCACCTTCAAGTCCCTGATGACCAGCCTGCCCAGCTTCTCCGGCTACACCAAGGACCTGTACGCGTACATGACCAACATCTACAACTCCAGCTCCATGACCTCCACCGTCAAGACGGCCGCCGCTAACGTGCGCACGGCCATCAGCAACATGGTGCTTGGCAACTGGACCGGCTCCACCTGGACCGGCAAGGCCTACGGCGCGTCCATCACCATGATGGCCGACACCACCACCTACAGCCAGCTGGACCTGTGCGTGAACACCAGCTGGGACGAGTTCTGCACCTTTGCTGGATTCTGAGTAGCTGATTGGAACCTCTAAAAACCCCATGGTTATTAGAGGCTCCCTGATTTCTAAAAAAGGAGCGGGCCGCCCGATCTCGGGCGGCCCGTTTTTCATGCGGCTCAGTCCGGTCGGGCCGCCGCTATGGACCGGAGGGCGTCCAGCCAGCCCGTGTCTGACACGAGATCCTCAACCTGGGGGCCCATGCGCCAGGTCCAGTTGAACTCTGCCACGGCCCCCGGCACGTTGATCCGATCGGCCGAGGGGTCGTCCGATCGGTACCGGTCAGACAGGTCCAATAAATCCTGCATCTGGATCACGTACAACAGCGACGCCGCTCGGGCCAGCGTCTTGAGCACCCGCAGTTCCGTGCCGGCATCCATCAGCCGGGGTACGGGCTGGAGATCCGGGCAATACGCGCCAGCCAGGGCTTCCCGACCATCCTCCAGCTCCCACCAGCCCCTGAGCGTGGACGTGTCGTGGACGCTGGGCGTGCACACGGACAGCCGCGGATAGTCGGACAGCGGCAGAAAGGGCTGTCCTTCCTGGTGCCAAATCCTGGTCCAGCGCGGCAGCCTGAGTCCAAGAACGCCAAGGTCGGCCAATGTTTCCGGCACGCCGGGCGGTATGGAGCCAAGGTCCTCGGCGCAGGGGAGCATGCCGCTTTCCGCCTTGAGCATGGCCAGGAACGAGCGCCCGCCCTCCAGCCACAGCCGCTCATCGTCGGCGCGTTTCCGGGACAGGAGCGCTTCCAGGACACCGCGCTCCTGGTCCGACAGGCTGGACCAGGCGCTGGATGCGCGGTAGTCCCAGGCAGGCACATAGCCGCCCGTATCCACGGCTACCAGCGTCCGGTCGCTCCAGCGTCGCTTGAGCCACGTGGCCATGCGCTCGTCCAGCCCGAGCGCGTCTATGTCCCGCTCGCCGGTGATGCCTTTCCTGAACAGGAAGAGTTCCTCCGACCCTATGCGCTCAAGGGCCCTCGTGGTAACGGCCAGGGCGGCCCCGGACGCGTCCGGCAGGTCGTTGGCCGCGTCATGAAGCTCGGCGCTGCTGATGTGGGGCAGGGACAGCCAGCGAACGCGCTCTGGCGAGAACCCGGCGGCGCCCAACTCTGCTTCCGTGATGGTACTACCGGGCAAAAACCGCCCCAAGACGCCGCTGTGCTCGCGCTCGGGAAGGGCCCACAGGCGGAAAAATCCCAACACGTGGTCCAGGCGGTAGCACGATGCGTAACGGTCGGTCAGCCGTATCCTGGTTTTCCAGAACTCGGCCACCGTGTCGGAACGTTCCTCCCTGTTGTACACGGGAAAGCCCCAGTTCTGGCCCTGGGGCGAACCGGCGTCCGGAGGCGAGCCGGCGCGAAGGTCCAGCCTGAACAAGGTCCGGTCGGCCCATACGTCCGCCGAGTCCTCGTTCATGAGGATGGGGAGGTCCGCCATCAGGTCTATGCCCAGGGATTCAAGCTCGGCGGCCGCTTTTCCAAGCTGGCTCCAGGCCGCGCTCTGACACCACACGTGGAAATAATGCTCCCGCCTCAGGGCAGGGTCGCCCCACAGGCGCTCGATATCCCCAGGCGCCGGGTCACGATAGTCGTCCCATTCCCGCCAGGAGCGCTCGGCGTTCAAGGCCTTGAGGCGCTTGTATACGGCGTATGGACGCACCCAGTCGTTGTCCTTGATGAAGGTCTCCAGGCTGGAGCCGGCTTGCGCTTCCTCAGCGGACGCGTCGTACACGGCACGCAAGGCCGATATTTTGACGGCCAGGGCCTCATGGTAGGGAAAGCGCTCGCCCGCGCGGGCCGCTTTGGCAAAGTCATCGAGCTGTCTGACGGCGTCCGGCGCCCCTGCTGCCTCCGGCAAATCCCGCACCCGTATGTACAGAGGGTGCAGGGCGTGGGCTGACAGGGCAAAGTACGGGGAACTCTGGCCGCCCGAGTCGTTCAACGGAAGGAGCTGGATCAGGCTGAACCCAGAGCTGGCCGCAAGCGTTCCCAACTGGGCCAGGTCGGGATATTCTCCCACGCGCCAACCTTTGTGTGTCCGAACGGATCCTAAGGCCATGGCCAAACCGGTGCTGTGCCGGCCGAGATGTTTAAACCGCATGGAGCCTCCGGTCTGCCAGTATAGCGATCATGGCCCGTCTGGGCAATTAAACCGGTTAAGGCGACGACGATGTAGGCCCGGCCACCCGCGTAACGGCTACGAAAAGAGTTTTTTCACCGCCTCATCCACCCGTCCGACGACAGACCAGCCATCTCCGGCCTCAGAGCTTGCCGCCGCGGTATCCTGCGGCCCGTATACCGTATCAAAACCCAGGGCTTTGGCCGCGCGACTGCGGCCCTTCATGCGTCTGACCCGCCGGATTTCGCCGGCCAGGGACAATTCCCCGGCCAGGGCCACCCTTGGCGGCAGGGGCAGACCGCTACGCGCCGAGTACAGGGCCGCGGCCAGGGCCAGGTCTATGCCCGGCTCGGACAGGCGCATCCCGCCAGCCACGTTGACGTATATGTCCTGGTCTGAGAACCGCAGGCCCACGTGCTTTTCCAGAACCGCCGCCACCCTCGACACGCGGGCCGCGTCCACCCGCTCCGAGAACACGCGGGTAAGCGACGCTTTGCCTGGCACCGTCAGGGCCTGGATCTCGACCAGGATGGACCTGGTGCCCTCCCAGGTTGCCGCCACCGCGGAACCGGGCGGATTGGCGCCGTCGCGGCGGACCAGGAACACGCTGGAGGGGTCATCCAGCTCCTCAAGGCCGCGCTCGCCCATCTGGAACAAGCCGACCTCGTCCGTTGAGCCAAAACGGTTCTTGGCCGACCGCAGGAACCTGACGTCGCTGTCGCTCTGCTCGAACATCAGCACCACGTCCACCGTATGCTCGGCCGCCTTGGGCCCGGCAATGACACCGTCCTTGGTCACGTGGGACACCAGGAAGCACGCCGAGCCGCGCTCCCGTGCCCAGTCAGCCAGCTCCAGCGAGCAGTATTTGACCTGGTTGGCCGTGCCGGGAACAGCGCCGGCCTCGGCGGAGGCCACGGTTTGCAGGGAGTCGACCACAAAGAGATCCGGCTTGACGCGCTCGAGTGCGCTGATGATCTGGGACAGGTCGCCGGAGCACATAAGCTCGAGCCCGTCCCGGGTCAAACCCAAGCGGTCGGCGCGCAGACGTATCTGGGCGGCGCTTTCCTCTCCGGACACGTACAAAACGCGACCGGGCACGGAGGCCCTGGCTGCCACCTGCAGAAGCAGGGTACTTTTGCCTATGCCCGGCTCGCCGCCCACCAAAACGCTGCATCCGCGCATGATGCCGCCACCGAGTACCCGGTCCACCTCAGGGCTGCCTGACGACAGGCGCGCGCCCTCGGCAGGGTCCACGGCCGACAGGGGCAGGGTCAAGGCTCCCTGACGCGCGGCCCTGCCGCCGGACACAGGCGCCTGGGTCTCGCGCATGGTGTTCCACTCGCCGCATGACGGGCAGCGCCCAAGCCACTTTGGCTCACGGTGGCCGCAGGACGAGCATTCAAAACTGGATTTACTGGTTTTTGTTGCCATACAGACAGTATGGTACTAGGAAGCATGGCGCTTGCGAAAGGGCCGTGCGGCGGGTGCCGCACAGCCCCGCCCGCTCAGCCCCTCTGTACGCTGCCCAAGCCCGATATGCGTTGATCCACCTTGGGCGAGCCGTAATAGATTATTGATCCCAAGCCGCTGATAACGGCGTCCAGGTTGTCGGTAACGCTGATTTTCATGGAACCGGTGCCACTGATGGACAGGGTCGCCGTCCTTGCCTGGAAGGACCTGCCGGACAGCGACCCGGCGCCGGATATGGCAACCTTGACGTCGTCCGCTTTGCCGCTCAGTTCGGCCTGGCCCGTGCCGCTGATGTCTATCCTGACCTTTTTGTAGTCAAGATGGGCGCGCAGGGAGCCGGTGCCGGACAGGGAGGCCGCAAACTCGGCTCCGGAGAAGCCTTTGGCTATGGTGAACGTGCCCGTACCGGAACCGCTGACCGACCTGAGCTCGGGCATGACCACATGGACATGCAGCTTGGTAATGGCCGATACGGATACGCCGGACTTGAAGCCCAGGTGCAGGGTTCCGCCGGACACGTTTGTCTCGTAACTGGACAGGAGGTTTTGGTCCATGGTGACCGTAACGGAGAATTCGTTCCCTTTTTCTATGGAAACTTCCTCCACCGAGGTCGCGGATACGGATGTGAAGCCCGACAGGTCTCGTTCCTGGGTAACCACCGTGCCGTTGCCTTTGACGCTCAGGGCCGAGGCGCCGGCTACGGCCAAGGTGGCAGCCGTAACGATAAAGAATCCTTTTCTCATACTGATCCTCCAGCGGCAGTGCCGCGTATGATCCGCCCCTACAACGGGCGCGGTACCGGAATTCCCGTCCGCGAACGCGCGACGGCATATCCGGGTCAAACCAGGAGACCAGAGCCCCCGAGCGCGCACCGGGCGCTGGCAAGGGCTGCTTGATACCGGAACCAAAAACGTATGTGCCCATCAAGACAGCGGGAACACACCACTACGCAAGGCACCGGAACCTAACCAAATATAGCCAAGACGCGGGCAGGCGACAAGAACGATTCCGCCTGTTTTTCCGCCCCACAATATTATATACTTCCTCGGCGTCAGCATGAGTGTAATAATGTAAGCTGTTAATAACATCGCCGTTCGGGGTCGTGC
This sequence comes from Spirochaetales bacterium, assembly GCA_016928955.1. Taxonomy (GTDB): domain Bacteria; phylum Spirochaetota; class Spirochaetia; order Treponematales; family UBA12059; genus JAFGJV01. The sequence goes on along the minus strand of JAFGJV010000011.1, from coordinate 13,647 downwards.
GTTGGCGTATGACGAGGCTGCCCGGGGGAGGCACCATGAAAAGATCGGTTCTCTTGCGTATCGTCGTGCTTTCCGTACTGGCTTTTTCCTGCTCCCCCGCGCAGAAGGCGCGCGTGCTCCATGTCAACTCGCTCAGGGGCCAACTGTGGCCTATCGAACAGGACGGTGTGTACCGCGGAGGCTTCTCCCTCCTGTCATCCGCCCTGAAAAAGGCCAAAAACCTGTCAGAGGGCCAGCCGGTATACACGGTGGCCGTGTTCAACGCCATACATGGCACCCCAGAGGCCCATTTTTCCGAGGGCCAGGCCGTGGTGGAGCTGATGAACGCGTCCGGCTTTGACGCCCTGGTGGTGGGCCCGCGCGAATTTTATTTCGGGCTCAATGCTCTGGAAACCCTCGCGGGCAAGGCCGACTTCCCCTTCCTGGCCGCCAACGTCCGCCTGGCCAACGGCACACCCGTTCCCTACCTCAAGCCGTATTTCTGGGATCAGCGGGCCAAGGTCGGCCTCATAGGCCTTGCGCCGCGACAGCTCATCCAGCAAAACCTGGAACAGAACGTCAGAGGCCTTGAGCTGGTTGACGAGGTCCAGGCCGTATCCGAGACGCTAGCTGAGCTGTCCAGGCTCGGGGCCAAGACCATAGGCCTGTTCGCCGGCGGCGTGGTGTGGGGAGCGCCTGAGGGCTCACAAGACGCCGTAACGGCGGAGCGTCTCCTCAGGCTGGAAGGCATCGACCAGTACTGGTTCGGGTCGCCGTCGCCGGACTTCCCGGACGGCATGACTGTCCTGGAGACGGAACTCGGGCCCCGCGTCATCGTAATACAGTCCGGCGCCCGCTATACCAACGGCTTCATGGTGGCCGACACGCTGATAGCCACGTCTCCGGAGGGCTCAAGCTTCCGGCCGGTCAGCGTCGACTCCAGGGAGTTTTCTCCGGACCAGGCCCTGGCGGACCTGCTCTACTCCATAGAAAACGCCACGTCGGGCACCATGAACGCCACCGTGGCCACCGCCACGGCCGATTTTTTCCTTGACCCGGAAAACGAATGCAGCATGGGCAACCTGGTCACCGACATACTCAGGGAATACTGCGGCGCCGACGTGTTTCTGCTTAATTCTGGCAAGATCAGATCGTCGTTCCAGCAAGGACCCATCACGCGCAAGCAGGTGTACGACACGCTTCCCTTCGGAGGCAACGTGGTAACGGCGCGGGTGACCGGAGCCCAGCTCCTGCGCATCCTCAACAGAAGCTGCACCTTTGTGGGCGCGCCCCAGGCTGGCAGGGGCTTCCTCCAGGTATCCGGCATAAGCTTTGCCTGGGACCCGCAACGCGCGCCCATGAACCAGGTGCTGCCTTCCAGCGTCCGCGTGGGCGGGAAGGCCCTGGATCCCAATGCCGTGTACCTGTTGGGCACGGAAGCGTATATTTTTGGCGGGGGAGACGGATACACCGACTTTGCGGATATGGGCCTGGCGCGCGAACGCTTCTACGAGCCGTCCATTCTGGGAATCCTTGAATCCGCGCTCCAGGACCGGTCCAGCGTGGCACCCGGAACCCTGGGCAGGATAACCACGCCGTGAAGAGGGAAAAATCAGGATCAGCAAGCAGTTCCAGGATCAGCCACAAGGTATTCCTGACCTTTGCCATTGTCATAGGGTTGCCCATACTCGGTTTGTCCTTGATGCTGACGCGCATATCGGGCGGGGTTGAGACTGCCCGTCTTGAGGACCGCTTTGCGTATGCCAGCGCCTATCTCAGCGACACCGTCAACCGGAAAGTCAGCTTTGTCGTCGCCCGGACCAGGCAGTTGTCGGAAGACCCCCGCTACACAGAGCTGGCCCACGACAACGGTAAGCTGGCCACCAGCCTGGCTGTCCTGGCGGCCGAATACGAGCTGGACGGGCTGGCCTGGGAACAAACTGACGGCGGGCTACGCTCGCATGCTTTGAGCGAGATAGACTTTGAGGCCGCCGGATACGGGCCCGGGCTTACCGGACCGCCGCTGAGCGCCACCGTGGATACGGGCGGCATCAGGATTTTTTGCAGGGTTAGCACCCAGGGCGGCACAGCCCTCATCGGGGCCGTGTCTATCGAGCGTTCCGCGTTGGAAGTGCTTTCCACGGCCATGGACGCTGATTTTGACATCATAGACAAGGCGACGGGACAAAAGGCGCGGGTTCTCCTGACCACGCGCCGCGACCCCTTTGGCAGGAACCTGGCGGGGGCCTTTGCCGTTCCCTTGCCGGAGCCCGGAAACGGCTCGTCGTTGGGCGCGCCCTCGCGCTCCCTCAGCGGCGACGGGGCGTATAGGACCGTCAGGTCGACCAAGCTGCCGGACGTGCTGTCAGCCAGCTACCTGGCCGCTGTATCGCTTCCCAGCCCGGATACGGGTGTGTCTGAAGCGGCCGCCTATGTGGCCGCCATCACCATGGCCGCTGTCATCCTGGCCTTGGCCGCCGGCCTCATTTTGTCGCGCCAGCTTGTCCAACCCATCACCAACCTGGCCAACGGTGTTGAGACCTTGCTATCGTGCCTGGAATCGGACCAGGAACTGGAACCACTTGAGGTATCCACCAACGACGAAGTTGGCCGCCTCACGGCCTCGTTTAACCGCATGAGCGCCGAGCTCAAAGAGGCCCATACCACCCTCCTGACCCAGAACCGCGAGCTCAAAAAACAGGCTGAGATAAAGGCGGATTTTCTGGCCACCACGTCGGCCGAACTGCGTTCTCCGCTCAACACCATGGTCGCTTTGGCTGAAACCATGCTGTCCGCCCCTCAGCTGGGCGGAGCGGAAAGGGACACAGCCGACCTGATAGCCCGGACAGGCAGGCGCTTGTACGGGCTCATAGACGACATCCAGGACTACTCCCGGCTCGAGCACCAGGACCTGTCCATCCAGAAAAAGCCCGTTGAGCTCAAGCCCCTGACCGACATAGCCCTGAGGTTCTGCGCGGACCTTAAAAAACCGGACGTGGGCTTTTTCAACCTGGTTGATCCAGACATATTTGTCCTGGCGGACGAATCCAGGCTTGAGCAGATACTCTATCACCTGGTAGGACAGGCGGCAGGATCCACCGAGCGCGGCGCCATCAGCGTCAAGGCCCACAGCGACGGACGGACGGTCAGAATATCCGTAACGGATACGGGCGGAGACCCTTCGCACAGCGCGGGCGGCACAGCGGGCGGCTTTGGCCTGCCCATAGCGCGCCTGCTTGTGGACCTGCACGGCGGCACGCTGAAAACCGAGAGCCTTCCGGGGCAGGGCAGCCAGTTCGAATTCGAGCTTGCGGCCGCCGCCCGCCCCGACCAGGCCCAGCCTGCCTCCATCCCCGATGCCCCGCCGATCATCGACGAGGTTGACGACCTCATACCCCTGGACGACGAAGGACCCTTCTCTGACTCGACCCGTTTCCGCGTGCTCGTTGTGGAAGGCGACCCCGCCTGCCTCCGCATCCTGGAAAACGGCCTGCGTGACCGCTACGACGTATTGGTGGCGGCCAACGGGCAGGATGCTCTCACGCGCCTGGCCGAAAGCCCCGCTCCAGACCTCGTGCTCATGTCGGTCATGCTGCCCAAGCTGTCCGGTTTTGAGGTGTGCTCGCTGATACGAAAGGAGCGGCCCGGCGCCAGCCTGCCGGTCATACTGATGAGCGCCCGCACCCGGCCTGCGGACATTGAGTCGGCGTTCATGGTCGGCGCCAACGACATCGTCGCCAAACCAGTGTCCATCATCGAGTTGCGCGCGCGGCTGAAAACCCACATCGAGCTGGCCAAGGTAACGGAAGCATACTCCAGGTTCGTGCCCACCGAATTTCTGGGGCTTCTCGGCAGGGACGGCATACTCCAGACCGCTCTGGGCGACCATGTCCAGGGCGTCATGACGCTCCTGGTGTCGGACATACGCGGGTTCAGGCAGCTGTTCAGCCGCCTGGGTCCCAGCGCCATCTTCCAGCGGGTCAATAATTACCTGTCCAAAATAGGGCCGGCGGTCAGGTCCAACGGCGGCTTCATTGACCTGTACATATGCGACTCGCTGATGGCCATATTCCCGCGTTCACCCAAGGACGCGGTCAGGGCGGCCGTGGCCATGCGGGCGGCCCTGAGCCAGTACAACGATGAACTTTCCGCAACCGGAGAGGAGCGCATAGAAGCCGGCATAGCCATACACACGGGCGACCTGATGCTCGGTACCGTTGGGGAAACCCTGCGCATGGACAGGACCATCATATCGGACGCCGTGGAACTGGCCTTCAAGCTGGAAACCCAAACCAAGCTGTTCGGCGCCCAGGTAATCGTGTCCGGAACCGTTGTGGAAGGACTCAAGCAGGCCGACGAGGACGAGTACACCATCCGGTACCTTGGAACCGGCCAGTTCAGGCCGGAGGACAGCCCGGTCCCCATGTACGAGCTCATCCTGCCCGACGGCAGCCAGGCCACCGCGCGCAAAGCGGAGCTGAGGGGCCGCTTTGAGAGAGCCGTGTTCATGTACGATTCTGGCGACTATGAAAACGCGTACGCGGCCTTCCTGGAACTGGGTCGGGACTTGCCGGAAGACCCGGCATGGAAGGTTTTCATAGATAAGACGCTGGCGGCCAGGGGCTACCACGCCGGCCAAGGCCCGGTGTCCTGATCAGAGCGACATGACCCGTCTTACGTTTTCCAGCTTGACGCCGAACAGGCGCTGGAAATCCTCGGGCTTGGTATACGAGGTACCAGCCTGTGCGTTGTAGGCGGCCGCGAACTGCTGGAATTCGTCGTCCTTGCCGGAGTACAGGGCGGAGGCAAAAGCGGCCCTGTGCAGACCTTCACGCACAAGAGCCTGGGTATCGAGCTTGCCATAGCGAGCGCGGGCGCTCTTGTCCACCACGGCCAGCTCTCCCTCGTACCCGATCGTGAAGATGAAATCCTCGCGTGAAATCATGCGCCCTCCAAGCCATCGCGCTTTCGGCCAAAAACGCTGAGAACCGCCGAGAAGCAATGGCTCTCGGCGGTTCCCTATAGTACCAGTTTCGCCCGCGCGAGCGCAAGGCGACAAGCGTCAGTCAGCCGGGCTGAAATTATCCTTGCCCGCGCCGCACACCGGACACACCCAGTCGTCCGGCAGGGCCTCAAAGGTCGTGCCTGCGGGAACGCCGCCGTCGGGATCGCCCACGGCCGGGTCGTAGATATAGCCGCACACATCGCATACGTACTTCTTCATACCGGTATCCTCCGTTCAGTTCATCCGCGGCTGTCATAGCCGCGGGTTGCCGGCATCACCCTGGCTGGCGCAGTCTCCAGTCCACGCGCGTGAGACTAGACGTATATTGTCAGGCTTCCGCCCTCCACAGGCCGTGCAGGTTGCAGTATTCGCGGGCGTAGGCCCGGTTGGCCTGCACCTTGAATTCGGCCTCCGGTTTATCGCCGGGCTTTAACTGTGCCCGGTGCACCACGCCGTCGGCGATCAGCTCTATCCACTCGATGTAGTGCTTCTCTTCCATGGGATGGGCAACAGCGCCGACCGTGACCCGCCAGCCGTCCGCTGTGCGCTCGACCACGGGAACGTGCTTTTCCTTGGCGCCGTCGCTGGTATTTTCCTTGAGCAGCCGCATGGGCTCCCCGCAGCATACCAGCTCCCCGGCACCGCCATGGACCACTTCCACGACGTTTCCGCACTTGTCGCATTTGTACACTTGCAGAATCTCGGTCATGATGCCCTCCTTACCAATTCTCGCCCAGAAGCTCGAAGTAAGCCTGCGGATGGGCGCAGGCCGGGCAGGCTTTGGGCGGCTCCGTGCCCTCATACAGGTAACCGCAGTTGAGACAGCGCCAGGTCACCACCTTGTCGCGCTTGAATACCTTGCCGGACTGGATGTTGGCCCTGAGGCTTTCATAACGCCTGGCATGCTGGCGTTCGGCCACGGCTATGGACTCAAATATGGTGGCTATGGCCTCAAAACCTTCTTCCCTGGCCGTTTTGGCAAAGCCCGGGTACATTTCTTGCCACTCGTGGTTCTCTCCCGTGGCCGCCTCAAGCAGGTTCTCTTCCGTGGTGCCCACGGGACCCGCAGGAAAGGTTCCCGTTATCGTGATCTCTCCCCCGTCCATCAGGTTGAACAGGCGCTTGGCATGCTCCTTTTCCTGGTTGGCCGACTCTTCAAAGGCGTTCGCTACCTGCTCGTAGCCTTCTTTGCGGGCCTTGCTGGCAAAGAACGTGTACTTGTTTCGTGCCTGGGATTCGCCCGCAAAGGCCGCCATCAGGTTTTTTTCCGTCTGGGTGCCCTTAACACTTTTCATGGACTCTCCTTGAGTGTGGTTGGCGCGTCAGGCAAGCCTCCGCGACTTTGTTAGTATACGCACAAGAAGTCCCCCAGGCAAATAAAAAAGCCGGTCGGGCCTGGGCCTGGGCCCCGTCTGCGCGCCGCAGTTATATGCGCGCCTATCGCAAGCGCGGCCCGTCCAAACGGCGTATCGCCCTCCGGGGGTGGGAAAGCGATGCAGCTGTACGAACGTGGCGACGCTGAATATTCCGAGCGCCCTGATGTCCGGGAGCGCTTGGAGCGTGACGGGCCCGGTGGCCTTGCCGACTGGGAGCTGGTGGCGGCCGTGTTGGGGTCAGGCAACCGAAACAAGGATGTGCGTGCCCTGGCGCGGGATATCGTCGCCAAGAGCGACCTAAGCCGGGGAGTCCCGTCGGTGGAAGCCCTCTCAGCCCACCAGGGCATGGGCCGGGCCTTGGCCTGCAGGATCAGCGCCGCCTTGGAGCTTGGCAAGCGCTTTTACGGGCACCGGGGCAGGCGCATAAGCGGCCCAGAGGACGTGTGGCAGCTGGTCAGGCATTTTGACGACGGCAGGCAGGAACGGTTTATCTGTTGCATGCTCAACGGCGCCAATGACGTGATAGATGTTAAAGCCGTGACCGTTGGTCTTATCAACCGGACCATAGTCCACCCCAGGGAAATATACGCGGAGGCGGTTGCGGCAAGAAGTTGCGCCCTGATAGCCTGCCACAACCATCCCAGCGGCCGCCTGGAACCGTCGCCGGAGGATCTGGACATAACGGAGAGACTGCGGCAGGCCGGCGAGGTTTTGGGCATACCCCTCTTGGACCATGTCATATTCTCTCAGGACGGCTGGATCAGCCTGGTGGAGTCCGGCAAGCTCCGGCCTCGGTAGGATGGCACCATACTACAAAAGCCGGCCTGTTGGAGGCCGGCTTTTGTCCGTTGGAGACTTTGCTTACCGTCAGCTAATGATGCCGAATTTCCGTCCCACGGTGCCAAAAATGTCCAAGGCGCGCTGGAGCTGCTCCTTGGTGTGGGTGGCCATGTAGCTGGTGCGCAGGAGGGCCATGCCCTTGGGCACGGCGGGGCTGATAACCGGATTGGTGTACAGGCCGGCCTCAAAAAGCTCCTTCCAGAACGCAAAACAGGTCATGTCCTCGCCGATGAGCACGGGGATAATGGGCGTCTGGGTCGGGCCAATGTCAAAGCCAAGATCGCGGAAGCCCTTCATCATGAAATGCGTGTTGTCCCACAGCTTCTGAACGTGCTCCGGCTCGTTTTCCATAATGTCAAGCGCCGCCAGGGCGGCCATCAGGTTGGGAGCGGGCAGTGAAGCGGAGAAGATGAAGCTTCTGGCCGTGTGCCTGATCCAGTTGATCACGTCCTTGTCGCCGGTTATGAAGCCTCCGAGCGACGCAAAGCTCTTGGAGAAGGTGCCCATGGTCAGGTCCACCTCGTCCACCAGGTTGAAGTGCACGGCCGTACCGCGTCCGCCACCCAGGATGCCGATGGAGTGCGCGTCGTCGCAATAGAGGCGGGCACCGCGCTTCTTGCAGATGGTCACCAGCTTGGGAAGGTCGACGATGTCGCCACCCATGGAGAACACGCCGTCAACCACCACCAGCTTACCCTTGCTGTCCGGGGTCTTTTCCAGCATGCGGTCCAGCTGGTCCAGGTCGCCGTGCACAAAGCGCTTCATCTCGCCCATACCCAGGCGGCAGGCGTCCACGATGGACGCGTGGTCGTCTTTGTCCACAAATACCACGTCGTCGCGGCTCAAGAGCGACGAAATAGAGCCGAGGTTGGTCTGCATGCCCGTGGAGAACACCAGGGCGTCGTCCTTGCCCATGAAGGCCGCAAGACGATGCTCCAGCTCCATGTGGATTTTGAGGGTACCGTTGAGAAAACGGCTGCCGGTGCAGGACGGCCCAAATTCGGCCAGGGCCTTCATGGCCGCTTCCCGTACCTTGGGGTGGGTGGTCAGGCCCAGGTAGTTGTTGGATCCGATCATGAGCACGCGGCGACCGTTTACGGTAACCTCAGTGCCCTCCGTATTGTCCAGCGGCTGGAAATACGGGTAGATGCCCTTGGCCATGGCCTGTTTGTCCAGGTCAAAGTCAAAGCACTTCTGAAAAACGTCCATTAAGACTCCTTCCCCGAGCGCGGTTGTTTCCGGCCTCGGGTAGCGGCGGCTATTGGGCCGCCCGTTGTATCCGGAACGAGTTGTATCAAGTCCCGGTACGATGCCGGCGCTCGCGCGATGGAACGCGCCGGCGCCCAGGGCGACTAAGCGCTCCCGGACGGGGAATAGTATGCTTCGGCCTTGCCTTGGGTCAATGGGGCGCCGGCCCCGGCTTCATCGGAACGTTTGAAAGCGCCGAGTTCCCACTCTCCTGTTAGATGTCTCCGGACTCGGCGCGGGTCAGGTAAATGGCAGGCAAACTGAGCAGGGTAACGGCGCCCTTGACCGCCACGTTGAACCAGAAAATCTCCCACACCTCGGCGGCCGGCATGCCAAAACCCAGCCCAAAGGCCAGCCAGGAAAACACCAAGCTGTCCAGGGGCACCGATACCAGGTTGGACACCAGCACCCTGGACCACTGGTACTTCCTGGTCACCTTCAGCGTCCACAGATGGTATACCTCCGTGTCGGCCAACTCGCTCAGGATCTCCGCCGCGATACTGGCCAGCACTATGGTCCACGCGGGGCTCAAAACGCGCTGGAACGCGTCGTTCATGCTGACGTTGGCGCCTTCCCAGAGGGCCCAGGACGCGTCAGGAGGCAAGAGGCCCACCAGCCAGAAGTACAACGCCATCAGTACGTTGACGCCGGCAGCCAGGAATATGGTCAGGCGGGCGGCTTTCTTTCCCAGCCGCTTATGGATGAGATCTCGCAGGGTAAACGTTATTGGGTACACAAAGGTTCCCGCGTCTACAGCCATGCCAAGGACGCGGGCTATCTTCAGGCTGCCTATATCGGACAGCATCTGGGCGGCTATGTATCCGCCCGCAAGCACTATGGCGCCGCCCACCAGCGGCGACAGGGACTGTACATCATTTTTCACGCTCAAGCTCCGTTGTTCTGGTTTTTGCCCTTGTCCTGCGCCTCGCCGTTTTTAGGTTTTTGGCTTTTCCGGTTGCCAAAAATTCCTTTCAGCATGTCCGCAATGACGTTGTGCCGCGCGGCTATCCGGGTTCCCGTGAACGCCGTCATGTCGTCTTCCGCGCCCGCGCATAACAGCACGTCGCTGTCCTTGAGGCGGTATTTGGGTTCGAAATAGCGGTACTCGTCGTTGTCTTCCTTCCGGATGGCCACCACGTTGATGCCCTTGGCCTGCCGGAAATTCGCCTCCACCAGCGTCATTCCAACATAGCGCTCGGGTACCTTGAGCTCGGCGATCACCAGGCTCGGGCTGATGGCCATGAAATTGAAGAGGGTCTGGGACACCAGCATGGGCACGACTTTGTCTGCAGCTTCTCGCGCCGGATAGACGATCCGTGTGGCCCCGACCATGCCCAGAATCTCGCCGTGCTCGTCCGAGTCGGACCTGACAATGATCTGGCGTACATTCAGCTTCTTGAGAGAGTTCGTGACAAGGATGGCGACTTCCAGGTTGCTGCCCACGTCGACGATTGCCACGTCTATGCCCTCGGGCACGATCTTGGCCAAAGCCTCCAGGTTCAGCACGTCGGTTATGAAGGCTCGTGCGGCCAGATCCTTGTTGGCCTCCACCAGGTCCTTGTCCTTGTCAACGATGATAATCTGGTCGGTTACGTCCGACAGTTTCTCAAGACAGCGCTGGCCGAAACTTCCCAGCCCTATGATGGCGTACTGCCTCATGCAGGCCTCCTTATCCAAGCATCAGGTCTTCTCGCGGGTAGTCCGCCCAGCGCTCGATACGGTCCGGCCTCCTGAAGGCGGCCATGGCGAACAGCCCGACCCTGCCCGCGAACATCGTCATGATGAGCACGAGCTTGCCGGGGTCGGACAGGGCGGACGTGATGCCGCGGGAAAGCCCGACGGTTCCAAACGCCGACACGGCCTCAAAGAACAAATCCTGAAAGCCCGCCGACATGCCGTCAAAAATCAACAATCCCAAAAAACTCAGCGCGACTATAGCCGCTGCCTTGACCAGCAACGACAGCGCCCGCGCCACGCTACCCGAGGATACGGCCCCTCCACGCAGGGTAAGCGAACCGTCGCTTTCCGTGCCTCCAAACGCCGTGTGGAAAGCCAGGAACATGGTGGTGGTCTTGACCCCGCCCGCCGTGGATCCCGGCGAGCCCCCGGTGAACATCAGGAGAAGGACCAAGGCGACCGAGGGCAAGCCCAAGCTTGCCTGGGGAACCGTGTCGAAACCGGCCGTCCTGGTCGTCACGGACTGGAACAGAGCGGCCATGATTTTTGATCCGACGGGCAGTTTGGACAAGGCTCCAGTCCACTCCAGCGCCAGAAAAGCCAGGGCGCCCGCGCATACCAGTATCAGGGTCGTCCTCAAAACCACCCGAGAATGGTAGCTGAGGCGACGCTTTCTCCTCATGAGCACGCTATACAGATCCTGGATGACCACAAAACCCAGGCCCCCGGTCACGATGAGAAGCATTACCGTCAGGTTGACGGACCAGCTGTTCACAAAACCATTGAGGCTGTCGGAAAACACGGCAAAACCCGCGTTGCAGAAAGCAGACACGGCAATGAAGGCTGCGGAAAACGTCGGATTATCCACGCCCGCCGATCCAAAGCTGGAACGCAGCGCCAGGAAGCCCAGCAGCTCGATCAGGACCGTGGTGCCGACGATTGCCGCGACAATCCTGCGCGGATTCACCTCCACCTCACCCAGGTAAAATTCCTGTATCAGGCCGCGGTTCAGGAGCGACAGGCGCCTCCTCGGAATGGCCACGAACAGGGTGGCAAAGGTGACGATACCCAGGCCGCCAAACTGGATGAGGGCCATGATCACGATTTGGCCAAAGCGCGTGAACTCAGCCGTATCCACCACGATGAGCCCGGTGACGCATACGGCGCTGGTGGACGTGAACAGCGCGTCCAGGAAGCCCAGCCTGTCTGGGCCTCCCCAGGCCGCCGGTATGGACAACAGGGCGGCCCCGGCCGCGATGACAGCCAGGAAGTAGCCGAATATTATAAGCTTGTCGCTCGATACGCCACGCAACATCGGCGCGCATACTACCATGCCGGCGTACCGAGGGCAAGAACAACCCGTGTGACTCGCGTCACCAGAATACCCACACCCTGTCCCATCAGGGAGGAACCATGCGGCCAGGCGCCTGCTTTGCGACTCAAAAGCTTACCGAACCAGGACCATCTAAACTTGCCCACCCCAGTCCCCGTCTGAACGCCAGCTGAGAACCCTACGCGGCTCCTGGATGTCTGCCAGACAAAAGTGAGCTGAGGAATAAACACTCCGCCGGTTGGACTTGGGAACGTACCCGGTAACACCGAGCAAAAAAAACCGCCCACATCCATTCGGATATGGGCGGGCATTCACGGGCAAGCACAGGGGTCAGAAGAGATACATCTGATGGAGCGGTACCCCTACGCCCTTACGGCGCAAAATCCTTGGCCGTTGGTACGCCCGATGCCTGTCCGCTTATCGTGATCTTGATGACAGGGCTCACCCAACGGTCCCCATTCTGGGTGATGATGCACAGGCGGTAATACCATGTGCCCGCTTCAGGGGACTCCTCCACCCACGATTTTGCGTCCTGTTCCCCGTAGAAGATATACCCGTCGTCCGGATATACCGGATCCGCATTCGTCTTGGATTTTACCAGTTTATAATAGAGAAAATCGTCCCTGAGATACCTACTCCACGTAAAGTACACCTTTCCGCCCTCGTAGCTTGCCGTAAAGTTCATTTCCTTCACAACAACAGGCTTCTTGTAGCCTCCCGCAAAGGCACCCGAAAGGCACAGCCCAACGAGCAATGCAACAAAAAACTTTCTCATTTTCATCCTCCCTCAGAGGTTCGTCCCCCGGATCCCTAACGACGTGGATCCCCATGGAGCTTGGCAGGTTTGTTCCCGCATAAAGGTAGCCTCTAAAAACTGAAGCTTTGAGAGGCTACCTAAAGATACCGCAGCCTGCCGGTTTTTCAAGGCCGTCTTCATACATCAAAAAACAGCGACGTCCGGACAGCGGAACCGAATCATACCCCCCGGGTTCTCGATATCCTTCCATTCTACAGCAAATTATGCACACAAAAACGAGCCCCGGAAGCTCCGGCAGTTGGGAGGGGCCTTAGAAACAACACGCTTGCGACCATAAGCTCGGGGATACTATTAGGGCCATCGGATTTCTAAAGGTTCCCAAGCAGCAGTATGCGGGAACTACATGAGGCGAAACCTGCCAAAGGAGAGATTATGGGTTTGATACGGAACCAAATGATCGAGCACATGAAAGTTCAGGGCTATTCGGACAAGACCATAGATTTGTATACAACGTGTATTGCCGTTTTATCTCGTTACCACCACAGCTCGCCTCTCAGCCTTGTAGCCGAGGACATCAGTGACTTCCTGTATCATCTCAGGGTAACTGGTCGCTGTGACGCCACCGTGCACATGTATGTGGCCGCAATCAAGTATTTTTACCGGCTCCACAAACTTCCCGCCGTGACACAGCATCTCCACCTGCGAGTAGCACGGACAAAACTACCCGCAGTACTCGGAAAGGCTGAAGTCAGGCGCTTGCTCTCTGAATGCAGGAACCTAAGGCTGAAGACGATTATGACCATCAGCTACTCGGCGGGCCTGCGAATTTCCGAGACACTGCACTTGAAAAAAACGGATATCGACATAGAGCGCAAGACGATTTTTGTCCGCAACGGCAAAGGAGGAGCGGACAGATACACGCTGTTAGGTGAAAAATCCCTTGAGATACTAACCATGTATATCAAATCCAAGCGCACAAGCGAATGGCTCTTCCCTAGCAATACCGACCCTAGTCGGCCCATTTCCGCAGGCGCCATACAAAAACAGTTCCGCAGACTCGCAAACAGCGCCGGCTTTGACAAAGCCGTTCGCATTCACACCCTCAGGCATAGTTTTGCAACCCATTTAATGGAAGACGGCACCAACCTGTTCGTCATCATGCGCCTTTTAGGTCATGCCCAAATCCAGACGACCATGCGTTACCTTCACCTGCACACCGGCTACTACGCCAACGTAAAATCACCCATTGATACCCTTCCCAACGCCCTAAGCAGCCGCCCCCCTTCTTCCCCTCCCGACCTTTTCTATGAATCCGCATAATCGATCAATGCACCCACCTGCGAGTGCCGCCCCTTAAGGGCGCGGCACTCGCCTCAGCGCGCCCCCTCTGAACTCGGCTTTTTTTTATTCCGGGAGCAGATACGCGAAGCGG
>JAFGJV010000010.1 GCA_016928955.1 Spirochaetales bacterium | reverse complement strand
TGGAGTAGCGGAGATGCCCCTGCTACGCCAAGCGGACGCGCCGCGCTTGCTTCTGCGCGATTTTCAACAAGGTTCGCGGCACTATGCTTTCCTTGCCCTAGCGCCCGCCGGCTTGGGATCGTTTTCCGAACGTGTGCCTGAGCCAGTACAGTGGGGCGGCAAGGGGCATGCGCGGGCCCGACCAGCGCATGACGGCGCGTATGCGCTCCCTCGGGACCGGGAGGTAGCAATGCGTACGGCAGGAACGGCAGCTGGGCTTGGCGTTCCCGTAGCGGCAGGCGTCCAGCCTGGCCAGGGCGTAGAGCCTGAGTTCCCGGCACTCGGGGCAGAGTCCGTCAGGCCCGCGGTCCTGGTGTTTTCTGCCCGAACAGGCCAGGCGTATCATGAAATCCACCGTGGCCTTTTCCCTGCCTATCCGCCCTGGGCCCATGCGCCTGCTTACCATTCATCCCCGCCCAGGAACAGGGTGCCCGATCCCAGGCTGGACGCCTTTGAGCCAAAATAGTCGCCCAAGGGACTGTCCGCGGACGCCCAGGAGAACAGGTCCAGGGCCCGGCGCACATAGGCCAGCTCGGCTGAGAGCTGGGCGGTGGAGCCGTCCAGATTTTTGAAAAAGGCCGCCGAGTCGCGGCCGTCGTCCAACTGGCCCACGCCTATGCCGCTGTCATGGAGGGTTCTGAGCTCCAGGAGGCGGTAGTATGGCTGTTCAAGGACGAAGAGGCCCTTGAGGCATTCGAAGAGGGCTGCGGCAAGCGTTTTTTTCTCGGCCGTATAGTCCGTGAATTTCGGCTCCTTGCCCTGGGCTCTGGCGCTTTCCCATGCATCCAGGATGGCTTTGTGACCCTTGAGGCCGGCCACGGCTTGGCTAAAGGCCGGCGTGGCCTTGTCCAGGGCGGTGGCGTAGGTGGATGTGTAGTACAGAGCGCGCGGCTTGAAGGCGGCCATGGCGTTCTGGTTCCATTCGGCGCGGAAACTCGCTGCTTGTGCTGGTTCCACGGATACGGGGTCCAGCTGGCCCTCAGGGCTCAGTTCCGCTGCCCGGTCGGCCTGGGAAAGCATGGTGGTGCCGTCCGCCGCTTTGACGGCAACGGATCCCTGGGCAGTGGTCACCAGAAGGGAGCAGTCCGGTATGGTGTCGACGATGAAGATGGTGCCGCGGACGCCCAGCACCGCGCCCTCGGTGGCCACGTTGAAGCTGCCGTTGGCCAGCTTGTCCACCTTGATGGCCAGGGCGCCGGCCAGGAGCTGGAGCACGGTCTTGCGCTCGCCCTCCGACAGGGCCTTGGTGTCAAAATAGAAGGCCGTATTGGCGGCCAGCTTGACCTCCGCGCCGCCGGCGTAGCCCGAACCCAGGTCCACCGTGGCCCTGCTGTCCGGCCCCGTGGACAGGACATCGTACTGCCGGATCACGTCGCCTATGTCCACCGCCTCGCGGACGCCGCCCGAGCGGTGCACGGTGACCGTGCCTTCCGTGTATACCAGCTCGCCGATCTGCCTGGCAGGCTGTGCTTGTGCGGGAGCAGGGGGTGTATCCAAGCCTTCCGCCTGCCCAGGCTCAGGGGCCTGGTCGCCCTGGCTGTCCGGGGCAGGGGCCTCGGGCTCGAATTCCGGCGCCTCGCCCGGGGTCGGAGAGGTATCCTGGACGAGCTCAGGCGTGTCGGTCTGCGCGGTAGGCGCGTCTGTGCGGCCGCAGGCGGCCAGCAGGAAGACGGCCACGACCCAGATGCGTAGGGCGGTGCGTTTCATAACGGGAACCTCGCTTGTTCCTGACTAGAGGGAAGCTCTAAAAACTGCAGTTTTTAGAGGCTCCCTACAGGGGCACTGGTTGGAACCCCCAAAACCGAAGTTTATAGGGGCTCTCGGTATCAGTTCAGGTATTCCTTGACGGTATCGGCCATCCGGCGCAGTTCAGCGGCTACCCTGCCGTTGAAACTGCCTTCCGGGAAGGCGCCGGACGCGTCCTGGCGGCCGGCCTCCAGTCCTGTCAGCACCTCTATGCCCTCGTCTATGCTGGACACGGCGTACACGGAAAACACGCCGTCTTCTATGGCCTTCATGACTTCCCTGGACAGGGTCAGGTTGGCCACGTTCTGCCTGGGTACAAGGACGCCCTGGGTGCCGGTAAAGCCAGCGCGCTTACAGATATGGAAAAACCCTTCCACCTTCTCGGTTACACCGCCTACCGGCTGAATCTGCCCCATCTGGTTGACCGAGCCGGTAACGGCCAGGTCCTGGCGCAGCGGGACCCGGGCTATGGCCGACAACAAGGCGTACACCGCTGTGGACGACGCTGAGTCGCCCTCTATGGCCGTGTACGACTGCTCAAAGCATATCGACGCGGACACGGCCAGGGGAAAGTCCCTGGCGTAACGGCTACGGAGGAAGCCCTCAACTATCAACACGGCCTTGTCGTATATTTCCCCTGACAGGCCGGATTCGCCCTCTATGTTGATGACCCCGCTCTCGCCCGGGGACACCTGCGCGGATATCACGGCGGGCAGACCAAAGGCGTAGTACCCGCGGTCGTGCACGGCCAGTCCGTTGACCCTGCCGGCGCAGCTGCCTTCCACCCTCAGGATGATCTCCCCGGACACGATCATGTCGGCCAATTTCTCTTCGGGCAGGTCGGACATCCAGGCCCGGGCTCGTTCGGCGGCGTCCACGGCGTCCGCGTCTATGGCGTCGCGCCCCGCCGCTCCCGCCCGGTAATCGGCCTCCCGCAGGAGGTCGGCAATCCTGGAGAAGCGCGTGGACAGCCGGTGCCGGTAATCCGACAGCCTGACACCGTACTCAACCACGGCAGCCGCCCCCTCGGGCGTGGGAGGCCTGAGTCCCTCGTCCTTGACGATCTTGCCGATGAAGGCCAGGTATTCCCGGAGGCTGTCCTGGTTCCTGGGCATGGTCGAGTCGAACTCGGCGCATACCTTGAACAGCTTCTGGAAATCCGGGTCCGCCTGGTACAGGACGTCATACACCAGCTCGCCGCCTATCAGGATGACCTTGACGTCCACGTCGATGGGCTCTGGCTTGATGGCGGGCGGCGGACCGTAGGGACCCGGCTGGGGCTGTACCTCCAGCTTGCCCGAGCGGAGGACGCGCTTGAGTGCCGTCCACGCTTCCTCGTCTTGTACCAAGTCCTCAGCCTGCATGACCAGGAAGCCCCCGGCCGCCCGGAGTAGGGAGCCGGCGCGTATCTTGAGGTAGGCCGAGCGGTCCGGGGCCGGGCCGCCCGAACCCTGGTCTATGGTGCCAAAGAGCCGGGCGTAGCTGGGGTTGGTCTCGTAGATGACGGGAGCGCCGGCGGCCCCGCTGGTGTCCGTGAGCACGTTGACGCCGTAGCGTCCCAGGGGCGGGCGTTTCGGCTTCCGTTCCTGGGCGTCGTCGGCCGGCTGGAACAGGTACAAGTGGTGGAGGATGTCCCGTTCCAGGGCCACGATCCAGGCCCGCACGCCGGCTCCCTCGTGACGTGACGACAAGAGCTCGGCCTCCGCGTGTATCAGCGGCTGGATGCTGTCGCGCCTGAGCCTGTCCAGCTGGGTTTCCAGCTTGCCCCGGCCGCGCTTGAGGTCCACGAACAGGAGCCGCATGCGGTCCATGTGGCCAAAATAGCGCTCCCTGAGTGAGCCGAACTCGGCTTCCGGCAGGGGAGCGTCGCCGGACTGCAGGTCGTCAAAGCTCACGGGCTCGCCGTCGCGCACGGGCAGTATGTCGGTTGCCGTCTGGCCGTCCTCCCCCTGGAGCTGGACCACGCGGAAACCGTCAGCGGCAAGCTCGGCCTCAAAAGCCGCCAGCCGTGAGTTTTCCTCGGCTTCCCAAACGGCCACCTGCTCTTCCTTGCGCTTCTTGAAGTCCCCGCTTTCGGACTGCATGCTTATCAGCTTCTTGACGTTTTCCACCAGGTCGTGGACGTCGCGCTTGAAGGACAGGGCGCTGCCCGACGGAAAGGCCAGGGCGCGGGGCGCCTGGGGCTCGGAAAAGTTATATACGTAGACGTAGTCCTTGAGCCCATGCAGCGACGGAGCGCGCTCGGCCAGGACGCGCATGACGGCGGTGCGCCTGCCCGTGCCAGGGGCGCCCGTAACGAACAGGTTGTAGCCCCTGGCCCGTATGGCCGTGCCCATGCCGAGCGCCTCCATGGCGCGCGGCTGGCCTATGACCGGCTTGCCCCAGTCGCCGTCTTCCAGGCCGGATAACTCGGACGCCAGAACCTTGTATGACAGCTCGTCGATGCTCAGCTTGAAGCGCTCGGCGCCCATGTGTTCCTCCTGGTGTTTGTGCCCGTTATCAGTCCGCGTGTTCCATGAGTTCGGATACCGGCACCAGCTCGTATCCGAGCGACACCAGCGCGTTGACCAGCAGGGGCAGCTCGTTGAAAAGGTAGTCCGCCCGTCCGCCGTCCGCGGGTACGCCAAGCTGGACGGGTAGGATGGATCCCGGCTTGACCTGGTCGCATATCCTCTCTATCAGCTCGTAGGTGCCCGCGTACAGGCCCTGCGTGATGGATCCCTGGTAGCGACCCACCCAGTCCAGCGTGTCCACGTCCCTGCCAATGTATGTATAGTTCATATCCAGGGCCGCTTCCAGGAGCACGGAGTTCACCGCGTAGTACGGCGCGTGCCAGAGCAGGGACAGTTCCCTGCCAGTGGCCTCAAAATACTCGTCCTCGGTGCGGGCAAGGCCGCGCTTCACAAAGTCGGCGTCAACGCGGTAGCGGACGTCGGTGGCGTCGAACACGCTGAAGAACAGGTTGCCGACATCGTGGCCGCTTTCCGCTATGACCCTGGCCGCGCCGGGGTTCTGGCGTATGAATTCGCCGTTGACAAAGAAGGTGGCCTTGACGCCGTAGGTGTGGAGGGCGTCCAGGACGGGTATGAGCCCCTCCGCCCCTTCATAGGCGTTGACGACCAGGCTGACCTCGCGGCGCCTGATCCTGGAGCCGTGGTCGAACACCATGGGAGAGCGTTCCTCGTCCTCGGCCGGGAAGGGCGTGTACAGGCTGGCCGGGCGCGGTATCAGGTTGACCGTGCCAAGGCCCTTGGCGGCGCGGGCGTACAGGGTGTTGGCGTAGGGACCGGCGGCCAGGGTGTCCAGGTACACGCGGTAGGACGGCGAGGCCACCGAGGCGGGGCGCGGTTCGTGGCTAGACGCCTGTTTCCAGGACGCCAGGTTCCAGGGCCCCTGCCAGAATTTGCCGCCTGCGGACACCGTGACGGTTTCCGCCGACGAGCCCACCCAGCCGTAGGATTCAGCCTGGGACAGCGCCACCATCTGTCTGGACGACCCGGACAGGCCCAGTAGCTCGGTGGCCGACGCGCCGGCCACGGCCAGCCTGTCATTGCTCACCCACGCGCACAGGCGGGCGCCCTGGCTGGCCAGCGTTTTTTCCACGGCCCAGTTCGAATAGCGGCGCACGGTCACGCCGGTTTCCGTGGTCACGGCCACCCTGCTTTCGTCCGGCGACAGGGCCAGGGCCAGGGCGCCTTTCACGTCCAGCTCCCGGAAGCTGGACACCAGCTCGGTGGAACCCGTCTCGGGTACCCTGATGCGGTAGGCGCCCACCACCCTCTGGCCGTCGCGGAACGACACCGTGAACACGGTAATGTCGTCGCCGCTCGGCCATAGCACGTCGCGGACGGCGGTGTCGCCCTGCAGGTAGAGGTAGGGCCGGGCGCCTATGGCCGCCTCCAGGCCGTAGTCGTCCACCTCCAGCCGGTACACGAACACGTTGCGGCCGTCCTTGCACAGGAGCAGCTTGGACGAATCCGGCGACAGCCAGAAGGAGTCGAAGTTGGGATCAAAGGGGAAGGGCGCCTTGCCGACCAGGCGGCCGGGCGGGACCACGCCCGGATAGATGGCGTGGGTGAAAAATTCCTCCGGCATGATGCGGTAGAGGGAGCGGTCCCGCAGGATATACAGGCTGCCGTTCTTTCCCCAACGCGCCTGGGATATGCGTCCGGGGCCAATGACGCGCCAGCCCTCGTCCGGCACGCGTCCGGCCTTGGCCTGCTCAACGGAAAAATAGTACAGCTGGGAATTCCTCGAGTACACGAACCAGGCGGAGTCGTCCGACCACCGCGCCGGGAACCGGTCAACGGAGAACGACACGTCCCTGGCGACCACCAGGCCGGCGGACGCAGACACGTTGAACAGCACCAGGTCTGCCCGGGCCGCGCTGGTGGACGACAGGTACAGGATCATGGTCCCGTCTGGCGATGGCAGGGAGTCCACCAGCCGGCCCTGCTGTACCTGGGCGCCCCTGGTGAACGACGGGAAGCCGGCCACGGGAGCCATGTTGCCAAAACCCTGGTCGGTCATGAACACGCCAAAGCGGTTCCGTATCTGTATGCGGCGCCCGTCGTCCAGCACGGTGATCGACTCGGGATAGTAGGTGAGCTGGACCAGGTTGCCAGACGCGGCGTCCGCGGCGAACAGGGTGTCGTAGCCCTCGTCGCCTGGCACGTCCGCGTGGGCCGTGAACAGCACGCGGCCGGCTTCGTTTATGTCGGGCCCGGAAAAATCTATATCGGCCCACGCGGCCGCCGTGGCGAGCGCGAGGACGGCCAGGGTCGTGATGGTGCGGTTTGGGGTCATGAAGCTGCCTTTCCCGAGCAGGGTGGTGAACAAACCCGCCGGAGCGGTTTTGCACACGCGTTCCAGACGCCGCCGCCTCTCCAAGCCGGGCGTGGACATCCGGGCGCGGGTGCGGAGGCCGTTGAACGAGATCCAGTCTGGTAGAATTGTCTGCCAGTATCCCTCTTCGATCAATTTTCGGCACTTTGGGCCTCTGGGACAAGGTGGCCAGACGGACGTCCGGGATGCGTGAGGAGACGACACGCACACTGCGTTGAAATTGGAGTTTTTTGATGCCTGGCGACGTTTTTGCTTGCGCGAGCGGCGCGGCGGCGCGATACTAAAACGCGGTCTGGTTGCCTAATGCGCAAGCGTATTTAATGTTAGTAACTGAAAATGAAGCCATGTTGCGGCGGGAGTGGTACCGGCGGCGCATACCGACATACTGTTCAAAATACGGAGGATGGCATGCGTATGATCCCGATCCGTTCCAAGCTCATTTTTGCGGTGGGGATACCCTTTCTGGTCTTGGTCGGCGCCATGGTCGCTTTTTCGTCTGTCCGGTTTTCCAATGCCCTCAAGGACCAGGTGCTGTCAGAAGCCATAGCCCTGGCCAAGGAGCGGTCGGCCGTTGCGTCCAACTACCTGTCCTCCGGTGTCCAGGTGGCCAGGGACCTGGCTGCCTTTGCCAAAAGCCATACGTCCTTGCCCCTGAACGCCAAGCGTTCGATCCTGTCCCAGGCGGCGCGCTCCACCCTGGAGTCCAATGACGGCCTTCTGGCGGCCTGGTACATATTCGAGCCCGATATCCTGGACGGCAACGACGCTTCTTTCCAGGGAGCTCCCGGCCACACCCTGTCCGGGCGCTTTGTGCCGTACTGGTACCGGGGTTCGGGCGACGAGCTGGAGTACGAGTACGCAACGC
This sequence comes from Spirochaetales bacterium, assembly GCA_016928955.1. Lineage (GTDB taxonomy): Bacteria > Spirochaetota > Spirochaetia > Treponematales > UBA12059 > JAFGJV01. The sequence goes on along the minus strand of JAFGJV010000010.1, from coordinate 71,927 downwards.
TTGACGAGGAAGGCACGGTGGAGGAGTTCTACACCACGCCGTTCGCCACGCGCTGGGAGTATCTGACCGCCCCCTACGAGTTCGAGACGGAAGATGGAACCGTGTACCGCGCCATATCCTTCTGCGTGCCCGTCATAGTGGACGGGGAGGTTATCGGGGTGGCCGGCGTGGATTACGCCCTCTCGTCGCTTGAAGCCTTTGCGGAAGCTTTCGGCACGTTTGACCGCTATGCCTTCATCATAGCCGGAGACGGTACCCTGGCCACCCATCCGGACACCAATCTGCTGGGCGTGAATTACGCCGATCATTTTGCTTTCATTATGGCGGACGGGGAACTGCTGAACCTGCTGCGCATGGGCAGGCCCACGGATTTTGTTGAAAACTCGCCCTTGTCCGGGGCTGAAGTGTTGACCGTGCTCGAGCCGTTCCAGTCCAGCGTCAACAATCTGCCCTGGTATTTTGGCATATCCCAGGAGCTGGAGGGCCTGTACGCCCCGGTGCGCACGTCCACCCTGCTTTTGAGCCTCATAGGGGTGTTTACGACGCTCACCGCGGTGGTCATCCTGGCCTGGGTCGGCTCCCGCGTGCTCAAGCCGGTGTCCGTCCTGAAAACAGCCATGGCCGAGGTGTCGCAGGGCGACGGGGACCTGACGCGCAGGCTGAACGTGACGTCCCGCGACGAGCTGGGAGCCATGGCCTCGTCCTTCAACGAATTCTCCGGAAAGCTCGCGGAGATCGTGCGGGTAGTACAGCGTTCCGCGGTCAGGCTGCACGACGACGGCAGTATCCTGGCCGCCAAGGTAGGGGAAAACCAGGAAGCCGCGCACAGGATCAGCCGCGCCGTTGGCCAGGTCCGCGAGCTGATGGCCGAGCAGGCTACCGGCGTCAGCGAAACCGCCGCCACGGTAGGCACCATAGCCGAGGGCGTTGGTCGCCTGGCCGCTTCCATAGAGACCCAGTCCACGGGCATTACCCAGAGCTCGGCCTCCGTGGAACAGATCCTGTCCAGCATCGCGTCGGTTGGCAATTCCGTCGAGCGCATGGCCAACAGCCTGTCGGAACTGATGAGCGCGTCCGAGGAAGGACGTTCCCGCTTGGCTTTGGCCAGCTCTTCAGCCGACGAGGCGTCCGCCCAGTCCAAGGCCCTGGCCGACATCAACGAGGTGGTGGCGGCCGTGGCGGTGCGCACCAACCTGCTGGCCATGAACGCGGCCATTGAGGCTGCCCACGCCGGCGACGCCGGCAAGGGATTCGCCGTGGTGGCCGGCGAGATCCGCGCGCTGGCCGAACGTTCGGGCGAGCAGGCCAAGGCGACCAGCAAGGAGCTCAAGGCCATAACCCAGTCCATACAGCGGGTGGCTGAAGCGTCAGCGGAGGCGTCCCGGTCCTTTGACGCGGTGCTGTCCCGGCTGGACGGCGTGAACAAGCTGGCTGAGGAAATACGTTCGGCCATGGCGGAGCAGAACGCCGGCTCCACCCAGGTGCTCGAGGCTTTGGCGGAGATAAACAAGGAAACGGCCGCGGTCAGGGCGGCGTCGGCGGAGATGGGCGCGGCCAGCAAGGCCGTACTGGAAGAAACCCGGCGGCTTGAGGAGTCCAGTCAGAGGGCGTCCGCCCTGGCCGGCGGTGCCGACGAGGAAGCGGCCGCCATTGCCGATGCCGCCGCGGACGCGTCAACGGCCGCCATACGGACCGAGGAGAGCATAGCCCTGCTCTCGGAAGCGGCCGGCAGGTTCAAGACCTGATCGCCAAGCGACCCCGCGCTCACGGGGTCGCTACGGAAAAGGATGCTAGCGGAGCGGGAAGTATTCGTCGCAGTGGGACGAACCTTTAACCTTCTGGCGGGTGATGCGGCAGGTCCCTTCCTTATTGACGTCAACCTTGATGATCTTCTTTTCAGGGTAATACGTGCGCTGGCCATCCCACTGTATGCACGAGTAGCAGCGCTTGGCTGTCGCGTCCATCATTTCTTGCATATGCGAGCCCCTTTCGTTGCCGGAACTTTGCGTTCTTCTGGCGTGGGCGCGTTCCGGACAGAAAGGTGTCGGGCCGCGACCCTAGTTTCCCGATTATATCACGTTCCCCGCCACGTGCATACTGTTATGAAATTTTCCGCGTGTTTTTCCATAAAAAGCGCGATTCAGCACAAAGTTCGACAAATTTGACTGAGGCGCGTAGTTGATATCCGGGATGAGCCTTGCCAGCGTGACCGCACGCCGGGCGCCGCGTGTTGGAACCGGGGACGTGTCCGTGACATCGGGGGCCAAGACCTCCGCGCGCACGGAGTCGCTTGCCGGAGCCGCGTCTTTCAGGCTAGGCTTCCGGCCATGAGCGATGAAGCCGGAGCGCACGGGAAAATAATCAGGGAGAGCGGCAAATTGTCCCTCCTGACCATGGTTTCCCGCGTGCTCGGGCTGGTCCGCGAGATGACGCGGGCGTCACTCATGGGCACCAGCAGTCTGGCGGAGGCTTTTTCCATTGCCTTTGCCACGCCCAACCTGTTCCGGCGCCTGTTTGCCGAGAACACCATGTCAGTGGCCTTCATACCCACCATGCGCTCGTATTTCGACAAGGACGACCAAGGCGCCACGGAGGAATTCCTGTCCGCCACCTTCAGCATGCTCAGCTATCTGGTGTGCGCCGTGGTCGCCGCCGGCGTGGTGTCGGCTGCGTTCATCGCCCGGCTGTACGCGTCTGTGGCCGAGCAGGGTATCGTGGTGGACGCGGCCGAGGCCGGCGTCCTCATGCGGGTGATGTTTCCCTTCCTGGCCCTGGTGTCCATCGCCGCCTTTCTGCAAGGCATCCTGAACGCGCACGGGGTGTTCGGCCCCTCTGGCTACGCGCCCATCCTGTTCAACCTGGCCTTTATCCTTGTGCCCCTGGCCATAGGCGACGCGGCCGGCAACCCGGCCAGGGCCATGGCCCTGGGCGTTGTGGTCGGAGGCCTATTGCAGGCGCTCTGCCAGGTGCCGGCCGTGGTCAGGCTGGGCGCGCGGTTCCGCTTTGTGTCTCCGGTGCGTGCCTTGTCCAACCCCGGAATGCGCAGGGTCATGCGCCTTCTGGCGCCTACCATTATTGGCACGGCCGCCTACGAGCTGAACAGCCTGGTGTCGGTGGCCCTGGCCAACGCGTCCGGGGCGGCCACAAGCCTGAGCCTGTCCATACGGCTCCAGGAACTGATCCTAGGCGTGTTCGTGGCGTCCATAGCCACCGTGCTCCTGCCGGAACTGTCAGGGCTCGGCTCGGCCGCGGATGCACCCGTGTTCGTACGGCGCCTGGTGCGGAGCCTGGAAACGGCCCTCTTGGTTACCATACCCATGTCGGTTTTTTCCATAATACAGCGTGTCGACATCGTCACCCTGGTATACAAGCGCGGCGCCTTTGACGACGCATCGGTGGCCCTCACGGCCGAGGCTTTTCTGTTCCATTCCGTGGGGCTGGCTTGCATAGGGGCCAACCGAATATTGGCGCCGGCTTTTTACGCCAGGGGCATAGCCAAGCTTCCGACCCTGGCAGGCGTGGCGTCCGTGGCCGTGAATGTCGGCCTGTCGCTTGCCCTGGCCCCTTTCATGGGCGGAGCGGGCATAGCCCTGGCCTTGTCGCTGGCCGCGGCCGTCAACATGGCCATACTCCTGGCCATGCTCCTGGGGCTCGGGCTGCCGGGCATGGGCCAGGCTTTGCTGGGCGCCGGCTGGTACGCGCTCAGACTGCTGGCTTTTTCCTGCCTGGCGGCCGTGCCCGTTATCCTGATACGCCGTCCGTTGGCCGATCTGCTTGCAGATTCTGGTTCTACCCTGGTGTCGTCCGGGCTGCCTTTTGGGCTGGGCGCGCTGTTGTTCGGTGCCGTGGGCGTTGCCCTGCTCGCCGCGGTACGGGACCCGGTGGCCGGGAGCCTGGTGTCGTCGTTTATCCGCCGCAAGACCCCGCGCCCTTGACAAAAAGCGGTTCCGCTGGTAATGTACCGGCGCTTTACAAGCCCTTGTAGCTCAGTTGGCAGAGCACATCCATGGTAAGGATGAGGTCAACGGTTCGATTCCGTTCGGGGGCTCTCTGTCTATCGTGGATAGACCAGGGCTGCCAAGACGGTTGCCGCTCCGCGTCATCCGTTCGGGGGCTCTCTGTCTATCGTGGATAGACCAGGGCTGCCAAGACGGTTGCCGCTCCGCGGGCTGTTCTGTTCATGGCGGCGACACCTAGGGGCCCGGGTTGCGGCGGTCTGAGCGGTCGCGCTGAAGGGTCTTTTTTTATCGGCGCCGGCCGCCAGGGGCGGTTGGCAGGCGCCCATCTCTGTGTAAGGATTGTGCTATGGCTAGCAAAAAGCAGGTCGTCGAAACTATCGCCTTGGCGTGCAGCGAGTGCAAGCGCCGCAACTACACGACCACGAAAAACCGGAAGACCATGCAGGAGAAGCTTGAGCTCATGAAATACTGCAAGTGGGACCGCAAGCACACCCTGCACAAGGAGACCAAGGTCAAATAAGGCCTTGGGGCGAGCGTGACCTTGCGCGTCGCGCCGCGGATCGGTCCGATTCTTAGAAAAGTCGGCCCGACTCGCGTCTAGGCCAGTAGCTCTAATGGTAGAGCGCCGGTCTCCAAAACCGGATGTTGAGGGTTCGAGTCCTTCCTGGCCTGTACATCGCACGGGCGTCGCCGTTTCTGTTTTTTGGCGGCGGATCCGGACAGACCGCGTTTTCGGCCGAAGACGCGGGGTTTCTGGGGCCTTGTGGTTTCTGGAACCCATATCCCGGCGGCCGTCGGCCGTCGCGCTCGAACCGCGTCCTCTAGTAGGCGCGGTCCGTCCGTTTACGGAGGCGACATGAATAGGATCATCGGTTTCTTCAAGGACAGCTACGGCGAGCTCCGCAAGGTCGTCTGGCCGTCCTGGGACAGCGTTGTCGCGTCCACCAAGGTGGTGATCGTTTCCACCATCATCGTCGCGGCTTTCCTCGGCATCGTGGACCTGCTTTTGGTCCGCGGTATCGACCTGTTCTTCTGACGCGGTACGCAGATGGCCAAATCCTGGTACGTCCTTCACGTCTACTCCGGGTACGAGAATAAGATCGAGCGGACCATACGCATGCTCCTGTCCAACGGCGATCTTGATCCCGCGGTGGTGACGGACGTCAAGGTGCCCAGCGAGGATGTGGTCGACATCAAGGACGGCAAGAAGCGCTCGAGCTCGCGCAAGATGCTGCCCGGCTACCTCCTTGTGGAAATGGATTTGCCCGACGCCACCTGGAAGGCTACTTGTTCCGTGATCCGCAAGATCACCGGGGTAACCGGCTTTGTTGGCGCGGCCATGCACAACAAGCCGGCTCCCATATCGCCGGAAGAGGCCAGGGGTATACTCCAGCGCGCCGGCGAGATACGCGGCGACCGGCCTGGCAAGTCACGCCAGGTCTTCAGCGAGGGCGAGCAGGTCAAGATCATAGACGGCCCCTTTGATTCCTTCACGGGAACCATCGAGGAAGTCAACCAGGAAAAAAGCAAGCTGAGGGTCATGGTGGGCATCTTCGGGCGCGCGACGCCCGTGGAGGTCGACATGATCCAGGTAGAGAAAAAATAGCGCCGCGCCGGCCATGCCGGAACGGTGAACGAGACAGCGCGGCGGCGCCCGGAAATAGGGCGCTTTCCATAACGGGTACAGCAGGGCTGCCGATAGGCGGTCCGCTCCGCAGGATGGGAGCTTTCGGTCCGCCCGACCGGAAGCGCTAGCCCCGGCTCCCGAACCGCCCCCAGGGGCGGCGGACCGGGGGTCCGGCGAAAGCCGGGCACACCACGAAAGGAGTTTCCTATGGCGAAGAAAGTGGTCACCGCAGTCATCAAGCTGCAGTGCCCGGCCGGCAAGGCCACGCCCGCCCCGCCCGTGGGACCGGCCCTTGGCCCCCACGGCGTGAGCGCCCCACAGTTCTGTCAGCAGTTCAACGACAGGACCAAGTCGATGGAGGCCGGACTCATCATCCCGGCCATCATCACCGTCTACAAGGACAAGACCTTCAGCTTCATCCTGAAGTCTCCGCCCGCCAGCGTCCTCATCAAGAAGGCCATAGGCCTGGACAAGGGCTCGCCGGTTCCCCACAAGCAGAAGGTGGCCAAGATCCCCCACGCCAAGGTGACCGAGATAGCCAAGATCAAGATGCAGGACCTCTCGGCCAACGACATTCAGGCCGCCGAGCGCATCATTGCCGGCACCGCCCGCAGCATGGGCGTGGAAGTGGAGTGGTAAGCCATGAAGCACGGTAAGAAATACAGAGATGCGGCCAAGAAGGTCGACACCGTCAAGGCATACGAGCTGGCAGACGCCTGCGCCCTGCTCAAGGAGCTCAAGGTAGCCAAGTTCGACGAGACGGTAGAGGCTCACATCCGCCTGAACCTTAAGAAGAGTCAGTCCGTGCGCGATACGGTGGTCCTTCCCCACCAGTTCCGCGCAGAGAAGAAGGTCCTGGTTTTCTGCAAGCCCGAAAAGGAAAAGGAAGCCATGGACGCCGGAGCGGCGTTCGCCGGCGCGGATGCCCTGATCGAGAAGATCAAGGGCGGCTGGCTGGACTTTGACATCGCCGTGGCCACGCCCGATATGATGAAGGACGTGGGCAAGCTGGGTATGGTGCTTGGCCGCAAGGGCCTCATGCCCAATCCCAAGACCGGCACGGTAACCTTCGACATAGCCGCGGCTATCGCCGAGCTCAAGAAGGGCCGCACCGAGTTCCGCACCGACAAATCCGGCATCATCCACATTCCCGTTGGCAAGCTTTCCATGGATCCCGCGCACGTGGCGGAAAACCTGGGCGTTCTGCTTGGGGAAGTGGCCCGCAAGAGGCCGTCGGACGTCAAGGGCGAGTTCGTGCAGTCGGTGTTCGTTGCGGGCACCATGACGCCGAGCGTCCGCGTCGCCCAGATCAAGGTAGAGAGGTAAGCCATGGCCCTCCGAGCAAAGAAATTCCAGTCGGCCAAGGTTGAGGCCATAGATACCCTCAGCGCCAAGATCCAGGCCAGCAAAGACTTCATCTTCACCGATTACCGCGGCATGACCGTGGAGCAGATTACCGCCCTGCGCGGCCAGCTGCGGGAGAAGAACACCGAGTATCACGTCATCAAGAACAACTTCGCGCGCATCGCGTTCGAGAAGCTCCAGTTCCCAGACGTGAGTTCCGTGCTGACCGGCCCCACGGCCGTGGCCTTTACGTCCACGGAAGCCAACGAGATAGCCAAGATCCTGGTCGATTTTGCCAAGGACAGCCCCGTCAAGCTCAAGGGCGCCCTGGTGGAGCGCGACTTCCTGGATCAGGCCGCCATCGAGGCCCTGTCCAAGCTGCCCGGCCGCAACCAGCTCATTGCCATGTTCATGGCCGGCCTCAAGAGCCCGGTCCAGAAGCTGGCCTACACCCTGGTTGCCCTCCGCGACAAGCTTGAAGCCGGCGGCCCGGCTGAGGCTCCCGCCAAGGCCGAAGCCAAGGCTGAAGCCAAGGCCGAAGCCCCTGCGGAGACCCCGGCTGAGGCTCCCGCCAAGGCCGAAGCCCCTGCGGAGACCCCGGCTCCCGAGGTAAAAGCAGACGCCGCCCCCGCGGCCGAAGCTCCCGCGGCCCAGGCTGAAGCTCCCGCCGAGGAAGCCAAGCCGGCCGAGTAAGGTATTCGTTGACGGCGCTCAGGCTTCCGGTTAGCTGCCGTTCCTGAGCGCCTTGACAGAGCCGTTCGTACGGACGGTTACACGTTGTAAGGAGAAGATAATATGGCAGCCATTACCAACGAGCAGATTCTCGACGCCATCGCCGAGATGAAGATCACCGAGATCGCCGATCTCATCAAGGCCATGGAAGAGCGCTTTGGCGTCACCGCGGCCGCCCCCGTGGCCGTTGCCGCCGCCGGAGCAGGTGCCGCCGCCGCCGCCGAGGAGCAGACCGAGTTCACCGTGATCCTGAAGGCCGGCACTCCCGCCGACAAGAAGATCGCGGTCATCAAGGAAGTCCGCACCATCACCGGACTGGGTCTCAAAGAGGCCAAGGACCTGGTCGAGGCCGGCGACAAGCCCCTCAAGGAGGGCATTCCCAAGGACGAAGCCGAGAAGATCAAGAAGGCGATCGCCGATGCCGGCGGCGCCGTCGAGGTGAAGTAAGGATTTGATCGATTTTCAGCTTGTTCCGCTCAAGGCTCCGGCGCGCTCCGCCGGGGCGGGGTGCCGGGCGCGAAGCCGCGTCCGGCGCCTTTTCGCGCTTTGACGGGCTTTGGTTCAGGGGACCGTGAGCGGACGGCCTCTTGATCCGGTGCCGCAATCGGGCGGAACCGGGACGGTTCTCGCGGGATTGCCTAGCAGGCTACCGATAAACCCTGCGTTTTTCGGCAGCCTGGTAGCGGGCGCACGGGCGCCATTGCACAGAGTAAAGCCGACGGCCAAGCGGGTACGCAGCGGCCGCCGGGTGGCAAGGTAAAAACGGACGGATCCAGCATAGGGGGTAGCGATGGCCTACACAGAACACAAGATCTCCCGGACCTACGTCGGCAAGGATTATAAGGAAGCCATAGAGCTTCCCGACCTCATAGACATCCAGGTGTCGAGCTACGAGCGCTTTCTCCAGCGCTCAAGGCTGGCCCAGGGCCACGCCCCCGACCCGTACGGGCTCGAGGAAGTGTTCCGCACAACCTTTCCCATCGAGAGCCCCAACGGCGACATGATCCTCGAGTACGGCGACCACTATACCCTGGACGAGGGCGCCATCAAGTACTCGGAATTTGACTGCAAGCAGAAGGGCCTTACCTACGCGGTACCCCTGAAGGCGCGCATCAACCTGGTTTTCCAGAAGACCGGAGAGATCCGCCAGAAAGACATCTACCTGGGCGATGTCCCGCTGATGACCGACCGCGGCACCTTCATCATAAACGGGGCCGAGCGTGTGGTGGTGTCGCAGATCCACCGTTCTCCTGGCGTCATTTTCTGCCACGAGAAGGGCGTGTACTCCGCCCGGATCATCCCCTACCGCGGCTCCTGGCTGGAATTCGAGATCGACCAGAAGAAAGAGCTGATCTACGCCAAGATCGACCGCAAAAAGCGCATCCTGGGCAGCATGTTCCTGCGTTCCATCGGCCTGGAAACCAGGGAAGACATCATTGCCGCCTTCCACAAGACCGAGCACCTGCCCCTGTCCGACAAGCGCGACGACCGGGAACGCGCCGTCAACCGCGTGCTTGCCAAGAGCGTGTACGTGGAGCAGGACGGCGAGAAAAAACGCGTGTTCCGCGCCGGCGACAAGATCCACCTGCATGACGTGGACGAACTGGTCACCCTGGGCGTCAAGGCCATAGACGTGGTGGACTTTGAGCACAAGGACGGACTGCACTGGAATATGATCCTCAACTGCCTTGAGCGCGAGGACATCAAGCTGGTCAAGGAAGATCCCGACCAGGACGAGCCCACCAAGGCCGACGCCCTGGCTGCCGTGTACGCGACCCTCATGCCCGGCGAGCCCATCACGGTGGAGAACGCCGAGCGCGACCTTCACTCGCTGTTCTTCTCCAACCGCCGCTACGATCTCGGAAAGGTGGGCCGCTACAAGCTGAACAAGAAATTCGGCTACGCGGCTCCGGTCGAGGACTTTACCCTCACCCGCGACGACATCATCGCCACCATGAAGTACCTGATGACCGTGTACTACGGCGAGAACAACCTGGACGACATCGACCACCTCGGCAACCGCCGCGTACGCTCGGTGGGCGAGCTCCTGTCCAACGTGATGAAGAGCGCCTTCGGCCGCATGGAGCGCATCGCCAAGGAGCGCATGAGCCTCAAGGAGACGGACACAATCCGGCCCCAGGACCTCATATCCATCAAGCCGGTGGTCGCGGCCATCAAGGAATTCTTCGGGTCCAGCCAGCTGTCGCAGTTCATGGACCAGGTCAACCCGCTGGCCGAGCTCACCCACAAGCGTCGCCTCAACGCCCTGGGCCCGGGCGGCCTGTCCCGCGATCGGGCCGGCTTCGAGGTGCGCGACGTCCACTACACCCACTATGGTCGCATGTGCCCCATCGAGACGCCGGAAGGCCCGAACATCGGCCTTATCGTGTCGCTGGCCACATACACCACGGTCAACGAGTACGGTTTCCTCGAGACGCCGTACCGCAAAGTAGTCAACGGCCGCGTCACTGACGACATCGAGTTCCTGTCCGCCATGGACGAGGACCGCTACTACATAGCGCAGGCCAGCGCCCGCATAGACGGCAAGGGCCATTTCCAGGAAGAGCAGGTTTCCGTCAGGCACCAGGGCGACTACACCACCCGCGGGCCCAAGGAAATCCAGTACATGGACGTGTCGCCCAAGCAGATCATCTCCGTATCGGCCGCCCTCATTCCCTTCCTGGAGCATGACGACGCCAACCGCGCCCTCATGGGCTCGAACATGCAGAGGCAGGCCGTGCCCCTCCTCTTTACCGACCCGCCGCGAGTGGGTACCGGCATGGAACTGAAGACGGCGTACGACTCGGGCGTGCTCATCAAGGCCAAGCGTTCCGGCACCGTGGATTACGTGGATGCCTTCCGCGTGGTCATCAAGCCCGACGAGGACAAGCACGCACGCGACGAGTACCTGCTCATCAAGTACCAGCGGACCAACCAGGATACCTGCTACAACCAGCGGCCCATCGTCAAGCACGGCGAGAAGATCCTCAAGGGCCAGGTGATAGCAGACGGCCCGGCCACCAAGGACGGAGAGCTGGCCCTGGGCCGCAACATCCTGGCCGGCTTTGTGCCCTGGAACGGCTACAACTACGAGGACGCCATCCTCATTTCCGAGCGCGTGGTGCGCGACGACCTGTTTACCTCGGTGCACATCAAGGAATTCCAGACCGAGGTGCGTGAGACCAAGCTGGGCCCCGAGCGCATCACCCGGGACATACCCAACACCAGCGAGAAGAGCCTGGACAGCCTGGACTCGGAAGGCATCATCATGATCGGCGCCAAGGTCAACGCCGGCGACATCCTGGTGGGCAAGGTCACGCCTAAGAGCGAGACCGAGACCACGCCCGAATTCAAGCTCCTGAACTCAATCTTCGGCGAGAAGGCCAAGGACGTGCGCGACACGTCCCTCCGCGTGCCGCACGGCATAGAGGGCACGGTCATAGACGTGCAGAGGCTCAAGCGCTCGGCCAACGACGACCTGTCTCCCGGCGTGGAGGAAGTGGTCAAGGTCCTCATCGCCGCCAAGCGCAAGCTCAAGGAAGGCGACAAGATGGCCGGCCGCCACGGCAACAAGGGCATCGTCGCCCGCGTCCTCCCCATGGAGGACATGCCCTACCTGGACGACGGCACCCCGCTGGACATATGCCTCAACCCGCTGGGCGTGCCCTCCCGCATGAACATCGGCCAGATCATGGAGACCGAGCTTGGCTGGGCCGCCACCACCCTGGACGAGTGGTTCAGCTCGCCGGTGTTCCAGAGCCCGGACCAGGAACAGATAGAGAAGAAGCTCAAGCAGGCGGGCCTGCCCGGGTCGTGCAAGACCCCGGTGCGCGACGGCCGCACGGGCGAGCATTTCCAGAACCCGGTCACGGTGGGCATCATATACTTCATGAAGCTGCACCACCTGGTGGACGACAAGATGCACGCGCGCTCCACCGGCCCCTACTCGCTGGTCACCCAGCAGCCGCTCGGCGGAAAGGCCCAGTTCGGCGGCCAGCGCCTTGGCGAAATGGAAGTGTGGGCCCTGGAGGCGTACGGCGCAGCCAATACCCTGCAGGAGCTTCTGACCATCAAGTCGGACGACATGACCGGCCGCGCCAAGGTGTACGAGGCCATCGTCAAGGGCGAGCCGCACACGGCGGCCGGTATCCCCGAGGCCTTCAACGTGATGGTGCAGGAGCTCCGGGGCCTTGGCCTGGACATGAGGATTTTCGACGCCAAGAATAAGCCCATCCCGCTGACCGAGCGCGACGAGGAGCTGATCAGCAAGCAGGGCTCGAACTTTTAGGTAAAACAACCACGGAGACACTGAGACACGGAGAAAAGAGTAGTGCGGATAGATGAAGTGCAAGACTGTGCCTACAAATCTTCTATTCCTCGCTTCGCGCCTCCGCGCCTCCGCGCCTCCGTGGTTCCCATTCTTTCGCAGATGACCCGAGTTAAAGGGGAGACCGCATGAGAGACATACAGGACTTTGACAGTATCATGATACGCCTGGCCAGCCCGGACATGATCCGCAGCTGGAGTTACGGCGAGGTCAAGAAGCCTGAGACAATAAACTACCGCACGCTCAGGCCGGAGAAAGACGGCCTGTTCTGCGAGCGCATTTTCGGCACCACCAAGGAATGGGAGTGCTACTGCGGCAAGTTCAAGTCGATCCGCTACAAGGGCGTGATATGCGACCGCTGCGGCGTCGAGGTTACCCACTTCAAGGTCCGCCGAGAGCGCATGGGTCACATAGAGCTGGCCAGTCCCGTGTCCCACATCTGGTTCTACCGCTCGGTGCCCTCCCGCATGGGCCTCTTGCTGGACCTGCCCGTGGCCGCCCTGCGCTCTATCCTCTACTACGAGAAGTACATTGTCATAGACTCCGGCGACACCGAGCTCAAGAAGATGCAGCTCCTGTCTGAAGAGGAGTTCTACGAGGCCCAGGACCGCTACGGCGGAGCGTTCACCGCAGGAATGGGCGCCGAGTCCATCCGCCAGCTCCTTGAAGGCCTGGACCTGGACGAGCTTGCCGCCGAACTGCGCGCCAAAATGATCGAGAAGGGCGCCAAGAGCGACAAGCGGCTCCTCAAGCGCATTGAGATCGTGGAGAGCTTCCGCGGTTCGGGTAACCGCCCCGAGTGGATGATCATGGACGTGATCCCGGTCATCCCGCCGGAGCTCCGCCCCATGGTCCAGCTGGACGGCGGCCGTTTTGCCACCAGCGACCTCAACGACCTGTACCGCCGCGTGATCAACCGTAACAACCGCCTCAAGCGCCTGCAGGGCCTCAACGCGCCGGATATCATCATCCGGAACGAGAAGCGCATGCTCCAGGAGGCCGTTGACGCCCTCTTCGACAATTCCAAGAAGAAGCGTGTGGTCAAGGGCGCGTCAAACCGCCCCCTCAAGTCCCTGTCCGACATGCTCAAGGGCAAGCAGGGCCGTTTCCGCCAGAACCTGCTCGGCAAGCGCGTGGACTATTCGGGACGTTCCGTCATCGTGGTGGGCCCCGAACTCAAGATCCACCAGTGCGGCCTGCCCACCAAGATGGCCATGGAGCTCTTCAAGCCCTTCATCATGAAGAAGCTGGTCGAGAAGGACGTGGTATACAACATCAAGAAGGCCAAGATGCTGGTCGAGGCCGAGACGCCCGAGGTGTACGCCGTCCTGGACGAGGTGGTCCGCGAGCATCCCGTGCTTCTCAACCGCGCCCCGACCCTGCACCGCCTCGGCATCCAGGCCTTTGAGCCCGTGCTGGTGGAGGGCAAGGCCATCAAGTTGCATCCGCTTGTGTGCAAGGCCTTCAACGCCGACTTTGACGGCGACCAGATGGCCGTGCATGTGCCGCTCACCAGCGCGGCCCAGGCCGAGTGCTGGACCCTCATGCTGTCCAGCCGCAACCTCCTGGACCCCGCCAACGGCAAGACCATCGTGTACCCGTCCCAGGACATGGTGCTCGGTATCAACTACCTCACCCGCCACAAGGATGGGGCCAAGGGCCAGGGCAAGCACTTCACTTCCCGCGAGGAAGCGTACATGGCCTGCGATTCCAAAGCCTGCGACTGGGAGGCGCTGATCCACGTCCCGGCCCCCCAGGACGAAATCTGGAACGGCTACCAGAAGCCTTTGGCCGTCAAGGAAGGCGCCTGGTTCGAGACCACGGCCGCCCGCCTGTTGTTCAACGAGGCCATACCCGTGGCCGTGCCCTACATCAACTATGCCCTGAGCGAAAAGGACATACGCGCCCTGATCGAGTGGACCTACAAGAACAAGGGACCCTACGTTACCGTGCTCATGCTTGACGCCATCAAGGACATGGGCTTCCGTTACGCCACGTTCTTCGGCGCCACCATCGGCATGGACGACATCATCGTCCCCGGCGAGAAGCAGGAAATGATCGAGGCCGCCAACAAGCAGGTTGACGGCATCCAGAAGCAGTACCTGGCCGGCCACATCACCCAGGAAGAGCGCTACAACCAGGTGGTGGAAGTCTGGTCCAAGACCAACGAGGACGTCACCGCGGTGATGATGAAGGTCCTGGAGAAGGACCGCGGCGGCTTCAACAACATATACATGATGGCCAACTCCGGCGCCCGCGGTTCCAAGAACCAGATCCGCCAGCTGGCGGGCATGCGCGGCCTCATGGCCAAGCCGGGCGGAGACATCATCGAGCTGCCCATACGCTCAAACTTCAAGGAAGGCCTGTCAGTCATCGAGTTCTTCATATCTACCAACGGCGCGCGCAAGGGCCTTGCGGACACGGCCCTCAAGACGGCGGACGCCGGTTACCTGACCCGGCGCCTGGTGGACATAGCCCAGGACGTTGTGATCAACGAGGACGACTGCGGCACCATCAACGGCGTGCCCCACGCGGCCATCAAGGACGGCGAGGAGATCATCGAGACGCTCCGCGAGCGCATCATCGGCCGCTACACCCTGGAGCGCATCCGCCATCCCATCACGGGCGACATCATCGTGGACGTGGACAGCGAGATCACCGAGGAGATCGCCCAGAAGATCGACGAGGCCGGTATCGAGACCGTGGTCATCCGCACGGTGCTCACCTGCGAGGCCAAGCACGGTGTCTGCCGCCGCTGCTACGGCCGCAACCTGGCCACCGGCCGCACCGTGGACATTGGCGAGGCCGTGGGCATCATAGCCGCACAGTCCATCGGCCAGCCGGGCACCCAGCTGACCATGCGCACGTTCCATATCGGCGGCGCGGCCACCAAGGCGTCCGAGGAAAACCGCATCGCCCTCAAGTATCCGGCCTACGTAGCCTCTATAGAAGGCACCTACGTGGGGCTGGCCAAGGGCCACAGCCTGTTCACCCGCAAGGGCTACCTGATGGTGAGCAAGGTGTTCGGCGACTGGGAAGTGCAGAAGGGCGACAAGCTCCTGGTCGAGGACGGCCGGCGTATCCTGAAGGGCGACAAGCTGATAACGCGCAAGTCCGGCGACGTGATAGCCAACGACATTTCCTACGCCAAGGTCCTGGACGGCGGCAAGCGCATCCTCACCATAGCCCAGGAAAACCGCCTGGAAGTGCGCAACGGCTCCGAGCTGTCGGTCCAGGTGGGCGACGTGGTGCCAGCCAACACGGCTCTTGCCACCTTTGACCCCTTCTCAGACCCCATCATATCCGAATACGACGGCTACGTGCGCTACGAGGACATCATCCCAGGCTCCACGCTGAAGGAAGAAATCAACGAGGACACGGGCAACGTCGAGAAGAAAATCGCCGACTTCGGCACCGAGAAGGACGCCAAGCAGCCGCGCGTGATCATCACGGACGAGGCCGGCAACGAAATCTTCCAGTACCTCCTGCCGGGCGGAGCCTACCTCAACGTGGAAGACGGCGAGCAGGTCAAGGCGGGCAAGACCCTGGCCAAGACCCTGAAGGAAGGCGCCCGCGCCATGGATATCGTGGGAGGCCTGCCGCGCGTCGGCGAGCTGTTCGAGGCGCGCAAGCCCAAGACGCCCACCGTGCTGGCCATGGTCGCCGGCAAGGTGTCGTTCAAGGGCATCGTCAAGGGCAAGCGCGTGGTCATCATCATGGACCTGTTCGGCAAGGAATACAAACACCTGGTGCCCATGGGCAGGCGCCTGTTGGTGCGCGACGGCGACGTGGTGGAGGCGGGCGACAAGCTGTGCGACGGCAACCCCAACCCCCACGATATCCTGGCCATAGCCGGCGAGCATGCCTGCCAGCGCTTCATCATGGACGAGATCCAGCAGGTGTACCGCCTCCAGGGCGTCACCATTAACGACAAGCACATAGGCGTGATCGTGCGCCAGATGATGAAGAAGGTGGAGATCGTGGCGCCTGGCGACACGCGCTTCATCTACGGCCAGCAGGTGGACAAGTTCCGGTTCCACGAGGAAAACCAGCGGGTATTGTCCGAGGGCGGCCAGCCCGCAGTGGCGCGCCCCCTGCTCATGGGCATCACCCGGGCGTCGCTCAAGATCGACTCGTTCATATCGGCGGCCTCTTTCCAGGAGACCACCAAGGTGTTGACGGACGCGGCCATTGCCGGTTCCGTTGACCAGCTGCGCGGCCTCAAGGAAAACGTGGCCATAGGACACCTCATCCCCGCGGGCACCGGCATGAAGCAGTATAAGGAAATACGCATGTCGGACGCCGAAAACGAGGACTTGGACGTCTACGTGGCGGAAGTCATGGAGAAACGCAAGAAGGAGCGCGAGCTGGCGGCCCTGCCCTTTGGCGACCAGGAAGCGGCCTACGTGGACGAAGCCGAGTTCGAGGAGGACACGGCTTTCGAGAACGACGAGGGCTTTTCCCCCGTGGACGAGGAAGAGACCGAAGAGGATTGACCCGGGCGGCACCCTCCCAGGACGACCCGTCCTGAGGAGGTGCCGCGCGGACGGATTGACAAGGACTTGCGATAAATTCTATTGTTCTCAACCGGCGCGCCACCGGCGCCGTTTTACGGTTTCTCGTGTACCAAAAGAACGTCGGACCATGCTGAGGTTCGGCACAACCAGGAGACGAAGGTTTCATGCCTACGATCAACCAGCTTATCCGGATGGGGCGAAAGCAGTCCCACTGGAAGACCAAGAGCCCGGCGCTCGACGAATGCCCGCAGAAGCGCGGTGTCTGTACCCGCGTCATGACGGTCACGCCCAAAAAGCCGAATTCGGCCCTCCGCAAGGTGGCCCGCGTTCGCCTGTCCCACGGCGTGGAGGTCACCGCGTACATTCCCGGCATTGGTCACAACCTCCAGGAGCACTCGGTGGTCCTCATCCGAGGCGGACGCGTCAAGGATCTTCCGGGCGTTCGCTACCATATCATACGCGGCGCCAAGGATACCCTCGGCGTGGCGGACCGCAAGCAGGCCCGTTCCAAGTACGGCGCCAAGCGGCCTAAGGCGTAAGGGGGCGGAGAGATGGGACGCAAAAAGAAGTCCGTCGATCGCGGCCACCAGCCCGACGCTCGGTACAACAGCGTAATACTTACCAAATTCATCTGCCGGATGATGTGGGAGGGCAAGAAGTCCACCTGTACGTCCATCATGTATGACGCCATGGCCAAGCTCCAGGAAAAATCCGGAGCCCCGGCCCTTGAGGCGTTCATGAAGGCAATGGACAACGTAAAGCCCGTAGTGGAGGTGAAGTCCCGCCGCGTGGGCGGCGCCACCTACCAGGTGCCAATCGAGATACGCGACGCCCGCCGCGAAGCGCTGGCCATGCGCTGGCTCATCACGGCCTCGCGCAACCGCTCGGGCAAGTCCATGGCGGACCGCCTGGCGGCCGAGCTGTCGGACGCGTTCAACAACACCGGCACCGCGGTCAAGAAGCGTGAGGACACGCACCGCATGGCGGAGGCCAACAAGGCCTTTGCGCACTATCGCTGGTAAGGCTTTCCGGCCGGCCGTCCACGGCCGGAGCGCGTTCCCCTTGATTCGGGGAACGTTTAGCACGTATAATGCGGAGACTCGCGCTGAGCGCAGGTCTCCCGTCCCGAGAACCAGGTAGGAGGATTCGGATGGCTAAAGAGAAATTCAATCGTTCCAAAGTTCATATGAACGTCGGCACGATCGGCCACATCGACCACGGCAAGACCACGCTGAGCGCCGCCATCACCATGTACTGCGGCAGGAAGTTCGGCGACAAGGTCATGAAGTATGACGAAATCGACAACGCGCCGGAAGAGAAGGCGCGCGGTATCACCATCAACACCCGGCACCTTGAGTACCAGTCCGAGCACCGGCACTACGCCCACATCGACTGCCCGGGCCACGCCGACTACATCAAGAACATGATCACCGGCGCCGCCCAGATGGACGGCTCCATCCTGGTCGTGTCCGCTCCCGACTCTGTCATGCCCCAGACCCGCGAGCACGTCCTCCTGGCCCGCCAGGTAGGCGTCCCCGCCATGGTCGTGTTCCTCAACAAGATCGACCTTCTTGACGACCCCGAGCTCGTGGAGCTGGTCGAGCAGGAAGTGCGCGACCTCTTGAACTTCTACGGCTTCCCCGGAGACGAGATCCCCATCATCAAGGGTTCCGCCTTCAAGGCCATGTCCGAGCCGGACAGCGCCGAAGCCAACAAGTGCATCCAGGACCTCCTGGACGCCATGGACAGCTACTTCAAGGATCCCGAGCGCGCCACCGACAAGCCCTTCCTCATGCCGATAGAGGACGTGTTCTCCATCTCCGGCCGCGGCACCGTGGTCACCGGCAAGATCGACCGCGGCATCATCAAGGTGAACGAGGAAGTCGAGATCGTCGGTATCAAGCCGACCAAGAAGACCGTGTGCACCGGCGTCGAGATGTTCAACAAGCTGCTTGACGAAGGCCAGGCCGGCGACAACATCGGCGCCCTGCTCCGCGGTATTGATAAGAAGGAAGTCGAGCGCGGCCAGGTTCTGGCCAAGCCGGGCAGCATCACCCCGCACACCAAGTTCAAGGGCCAGATCTACGTTCTGTCCAAGGACGAGGGCGGACGCCACAGCCCCTTCTTTGCCGGCTACCGCCCGCAGTTCTACTTCCGCACCACGGACATCACCGGCTCCGTCACCCTCCCCGAGGGCAAGGAAATGGTCATGCCCGGCGACAACACCGAGATCGGCGTCGAGCTGATCTACCCCATCGCCATGGAAAAGGGCCTCAAGTTCGCTATCCGCGAAGGCGGCCGCACCGTGGCTTCCGGCCAGGTTACCGAGATACTCGCGTAAGCTAGCCCCGATCTGAAACCTAAGGCCGCCCTTCGGGGCGGCCTTTTTTTTGCAGCCTTCGCGGATAGCGCAAGGAAGGGATTTTAAGGTGCCGCATAGCGGCCGTTGGGAAAAGTGCGTGCTTCGAGGTATAGTGTTCCGTGCGGGGCTTTCTCGGCCCGGACTAAGCGGTGTTTTAGGCGCACCTGTTCCCGGAACGCCCAGTTTGTACCCGACCGGTAGCGACGGGCACCGTGGACATCATAAAACGCGCCGTGCCAAACAGGATGCTGAATAAAATGGAAGCTTCAGCATCCTGCAAAAAACCATAGAAGGACCCAAAAATGGACAATCATGGCCAAACGCAAAAAAAGCCACGCGGCACCGGATTCTGGACCACGGCCATAGCCGCCGCGCTCTGCGTCCTGGCTGGCGCCGTTTCCTGCGCGCGCACCGAAACGCTGGGGTCGTCCGGACCCGCTGACCCGCTCCCTACCGTGGTTGTCGCTCCGGCGTCCGAGGACATGCCGCTGTTGGTGCGCTGGCCGGAGCCTGTAGCGTCGCCACCTTTGGACACGGCGCTCATACCCGAGATCGGCATAGAGCCTTTGGTTGAAGGTACCTTCACCTGGCGCGACTCATCCACCCTGTCCTTTGCCCCGGTGGATGGGCGTTGGGTAGGGGGTGAGCGATTCACGGTCAGCGTGCCCGAGCTTTCCAGCCTAGAGGGCGACGCGTTGCCGCCGGCCACCCTCGAGGTGGATCTCGGCTATTTCTCCGGGGGCGGAAAATCTGCCGACTGGGCCGTGCAGAAAGGCGCGTACCGACTGGTATCCTCCCTCTATCTGTACGAGCACGACGCCCTTGGCGCCCGCCCCGCGTATTTTCTCTACGACCAGGCCATACCGGTCAAAACCCTTGGAAAATACGTCAAGGTCCGACTCCAGAACGGCAAGGACGTGCCGTTCAAGGTATTCACGCCCAAGGACCTGGACAAGGTATTCGGGGTTTCTATCCCGGAAGAGAACGTGCTTGCTGTGGAGATCACCAGTTTCCCCGCGGACGGCTCGACTGTGGTCATCAGCCTGCCCGACTGGGGCAACGTCAAACCCGGATCCCAGCCCGGCAGCGTGGACAGAAGCTTTACCATAGCCAGGAATTTCGAGATTGAGGACATAGCGCCACGGAAGCTGGCTTCCCAGGGACGTTTGCCGCTCATTGCAGATCTCAGCGTGTCCCTATCCCGCGGCTTTGACATGGACCAGTTCCGCAAGGCCCTGACCATCAAGCCCGCGCCAGAGGCCATGGATGTGTACGGCTGGGAGTATGGCCAGGCCTTGATCAGGCTGAGCCTGAAACCGGGCGTGTCGTATTCCCTGCGCGTGGCTGCCGGTCTGGAAGACTACCTTGGCAACAGGCTGGCCCGAGCCGTGGACTACTCGTTCCGGGCCCAGGACCTTCCGCCGGAGCTGGTGGCGCCCGCCTATCCCATCACGGTTGAGGCCAGGTCCGGATCGGTCCCACTCAAATATCTCAACCTGGGTCAGCTGACGGTCCGGGCCTACACCTTTGCCTCTGCCTCAGCCTACGTACAGGCGCTGGAATCCCGCGTCCGTTCCGCCCAAGCGGCCGGCCTGCGCGCGCTGAGCGCCCAGAAAACCTACAAACTGGACAGCTACGTGGCCAACGAGCGCAAGCTGAGCGACATCGTCATGGAGAACGCGCCCGGTTTCCGCCTGGTAGAAATAGAAGGAAGCGGTTTGGGTTCGGAGGCCGTGGAAGGCGGGCCCAAGGCATCGGTGCTCTACAACTCCACGGCCATGGGCGTGACTGTCAAGGTCCATGACGCGGGCATCCTTGCCTGGGTGGCGTCCTTCGCAGACGGCAAACCCGTGCCGGGGGCCGATCTCCGGCTTTTGAATACCGCGGGACAGGAAGTAGGCAAGGGCGTTTCGGACAAGAACGGCTTGGCCACGCTATCGGTTCCCGAGCCGCTCAGGGGCCAAAGGCTGTACGTGGTAGCCAGCCTGGGCGCCGACAGCGCTATAGCGTCGGTCAGGGACGACGAACTCTCGTCGGCCTGGCAGTTCAACCTGGCTGGGCCTGAGAAGAATGCCAGCAACCTGTCCGCGTTGGTGTACACCGAGCGGGGCGCGTACCGCCCAGCCGAGTCGGTCATGATCAAGGCATATGTGGCCAGACAGGATGTCTTGGCCTGGAAGGGCCCGTTCACGGTCAAAGTGGTGGACCCGCGGGGAAAAACCATCCTGGACAAGGACATCCAGGCGGACGCGTACGGTTCCCTGGATACGTCCCTGGAGCTCGGCCAGCACGCCGATGTTGGCCGCTATTCCCTGACCCTGGGCGCCGGAGACCGGACGGCCACGGGCGAGTTCCGCGTGGAGGAATACCGCGTGCCGAGTTTCATGGTGCGGCTGGAAGCCCAGGGTGAATGGAAACTGGACGCGCGCGCCCTCATGGGCGTCAGCGCCGCGTACTACCACGGCGGCTCGCTTGAGGGCCGGGCGTACTGGTACCGCGTCACGCGGGAAAGCGCTCCCTTGAGCCTGAGCCGGTATCCCGGGTACGTGTTCGGCCTGGCCCTGCCTTCTGACGAGGCGGGCACCTTCCTGCAAGGCGACGGGCGCCTGGACGGCTCGGGAAAAACGGTGGTCGCATTCGATCCCCATCATTCGGCCGAGGCC
This sequence comes from Spirochaetales bacterium, assembly GCA_016928955.1. Lineage (GTDB taxonomy): Bacteria > Spirochaetota > Spirochaetia > Treponematales > UBA12059 > JAFGJV01. The sequence continues at coordinate 50,396 of JAFGJV010000010.1, read as the reverse complement.
GGACGGGTGCGCTACACGGTGGAAGTCCGTGTCCAGGACGTGGACAACCAGGCGTACGTTGGCCTTGCGTCCAAGGTCGTCGATTCGACGACGCTGTACGTCGGGCACCTGCCGCCCGTCCGGAGCGTGCTCAAGTCCAACGAACGTCTGCGCCTTCCCTTGGTCGTGGTCAACAAGGACGGCTCGCCCGTGGCCGGCGCCAAGATAGAAATCAGCTGGGACAGGATAGAGTACCACCAGACCTCCCGGGTGTACGCCCAGGATTCCGTGCAAACGACCAACCGGCCGGTATCGGCCGCCTCTGGTACCGCAACGCTAACGTCCAAGGACGTACCGGTGGCCTGGAACTATCTTCCGCCCACGGCGGGCGTGTACAAGGTGCGGGCGTCCGTGCGGGACCCGGCCACCGGCGCGTACGCGTCCACGGAAACGGTGGTCACGGTGGGCGGAGACGAAACCGCCGGCTGGCCGCGCTTTGACATGGAGCGCATCGACGTGGTGCGCGACAAGGACTCCTATGTTTCAGGCGACACGGCCCGCCTGGTGGTCGAGAGCCCCTACGACACGGCCGTTGGCCTTTTGTGCATCGAGCGGGACCGTGTGCTGGAAGCCAAGCTCATTTCCTTTGACGGCGACACCCCTGTTATAGAACTGCCCATCAAGGACCATTACGCGCCGAATGTGTACGTGTCCGTGGTGATCGTGCGCGGGCGCGCGCATTTCCAGAAAGATGCCCTGGGCTACGAGACAGGCGCTCCCGGCTTCAAGCTGGGCTACGTTGAGCTGCCCGTCAGCCCTGAGAGCAAGCGTCTGAGCGCAGAGTTCACGGGACTCAAGGACGTGTATCAGCCCGGTTCCAGAATCAGGCTGCCGGTTACCATTAAGGACGCGGCGGGCAGGCCCGTCCAGGCCCAGTTCGCGGTGGCCGTGGTGGACGAGGCTGTCCTGGCCCTGACCGGCTACCGGACGCCCGACCCCCTGCCGCCCCTGTACAAGCCCGCCGGCCTTTCCGTGCGCACGGCGGCCAGCTGGCTGGACCTCCCGCACTCGCGCAGGGAGCGCTTTGAGGCCATCTTCCCCGGCGGCGGCGGGGGCGACGACCCGGCGGCGTCCAGGAGCGACCTCGACGCCGCTCTCAGGCGCCTGTTCAAAAGCACGGCCTACTGGAACCCCGCCGTCAAGACCGACTCCGCCGGCCGGGCGACCCTTGAGTTCACCGTGCCCGACAACATAACCAGCTACCGGATCATGGTGACGGCCGCGGACGGCAAGGGCTCGTATGGCAACGGCCAGGCCAGCTTTACCTCGGACAAACCGCTCTCCATCCTGCCAGTGTCGCCCCGCTTCTCCTACCCCGGAGACGAGTTTGACGCCGGCGTCATCCTGTACAACAAGACCGGCGCAGACGCGGCTGTCAGCGTCAAGGCCGTTTTTGAGGGCGTCGGGCTTGTTTCGGGGCAGGCGGCGCGCGTTGTCCAGGTCAAGGCCGGCACCAGCGCCACCGTCCTCTACAGGGTCAAGGCAGGCACCGTGCCTTGCAGCGCCAAACTGCGCTTTTCAGCCTCGGCCGGCGGAGCTTCGGACGCCGCCGAATTCGCCCTGCCGGTGCTGGATCCTGGGGTGCTCAAGACGGAGGTGCTGTCGTTCACGGGCTCGGGCTCGTCCAGCTACCAAGTGACCCTGCCCCAGGGCAGAGTGCCGGGTACCCTGGAACTGGAAGTTGCCCTGTCCAGCACGCCGCTGTCCGAGCTTAAAGACGCGGTGCAGTACCTCATCCAGTATCCCAACGGCTGCATCGAGCAGACAACCAGCACCGCGTACCCCTTGGTGGTTCTCAAGGATCTCATACCGGCCATAGGTGTGGACGTGGACATGGCCAAGCTCAAGGAGTTCTCGGAGGCCGGTATCAAGCGCATCCTGGCCTTCCAGACCAGCGCGGGCGGCCTTTCCTACTGGCCGGGGAGCGACCAACCCCATGCCTTTGCCACGGCCTTTGGGCTGACCGCCCTCATAGAGGCCAAGAAGCAGGGCTACGACGTGCCGGACGCGTCGCTGGAACGCATGGCCGATTACCTGGAAGCCGCGCTCAGGGAAGGCAAGATCTCAGGCGAGATGCCCCACGGAAGCGTGCCTGACGGAGATACCAGGGCCCTCTTTGTCATGACCCTTGGACGGCTTGGCAGGCCCCAACCCCAGTACGTCCAAACCCTCTGGCGCGAGCGCAAGAACCTGACGCCCTTCGGGGTTTCCTTCCTGGCCATAGCCGTCAGGGAGTCGCCCCAGCTGGATCAGTCCCTCCTCGAGCCCATGCTGGCTTATCTCAGGGAGGAGTCCAAGACCGACGCCAAGGAAGCCTGGTACGAGGGCGGGCGCGCAGGCGGCTACAGCATGGATTCGCCCCTGCGCTCCCACGGCAGCGCGCTGATAGCCTACGCCATGGCCGCCAAGGACGACGAGCTCACGAGCAAGCTCCTTGCGGGCCTCTTGGCGCGCAGGCAGGAGGGCTACGGAATCTGGGGCAATACCCAAGAAAACGTGTTCGGCATCATGGGCGTGTACGAGCTCGTCAAGACCGGCGCATCGGGCGCGTCCTTCAGCCCGAGCATACAGATAGGGTCGTTCAAGCTCGGCTCAGCCCAGATGGAAAGTGCGGACAGGCGCATCAAGATAGCGCGCATACGCGAATCCGACCTGGGCTCGGCCGCCCAGGGCTCGTCGCTCACTCTGAAGATAAGCGGCATGCCGGCCGCGTCCTTCGTGACCGTGCGCGTCGGCTATCGCGTGCCAATAGACAAGGCCATAGAGGAGCCCACCAGCTCAGGCTTTACCTATACCCGCGTATACGAGACGCTGGACGGCTCTCCCCTGGACCTGAACGCCATTCCGGCCGGTTCCCTGGTTCGCGTGCGCTTGTTCGTCAAGAATCCCGAGCATCGCAACTACGTGGCCATAGACGACAAGCTGCCTGCAGGCCTGGAAGCCCAGAACGCGGCGCTGGCCACCACGGGCAGCCTGGATATGGGAGAACTCAGCCCCGCGGCCTTGAGGGCGCGCTCCGTGCTGTCCTACCAGGAGATCCGCGACGCCCGCGTGGCCTTCTTTGTGGACGACATGCTGCCCGGCGAGTATGAGTTCGTGTACCTGGCTCGGGCGACGGTTGCCGGTACCTTCCTCCGGCCCGCGGGCAGGGTAGAAGCCATGTATGAAACGGACGTGAACGCGACCACGGGCGCGGATATCGTAACGGTGCAGTGACCGTGCACGCAAGGCTGCCGGGCCGCCCCTTGAGGGCGCCCGGTTCCCTTCCGTCCAGGCGGCGCGTGGCGGGAGCCTGGCTCCTATCGCTGGCCGTCGTCATGTACGGCGCCTTTGGCCCCATGCCGGGCCGGCCCTGGCCGGATTTTTTGGCCATCAAGGCGGGCTGGCCTGAATCCTGGCGCCTGTACGACAGGAACGGCGCCTTTCTCCGCGACGCGGCCAACGAGTCGGGAGAGCGCTACCTGTGGCTGGACAGCTCGCGCCTGCCTGACCTGGTCAGGGACGCAGCCATAGCGTCCGAGGACGCTCGCTTCTACAGCCACCTGGGCGTGGATATCAGGGCCGTGGGCCGCGCAGTTCTGGGCCTGTTCGGCGGCGGGGGCGGAGGGGCGTCGACCATCAGCATGCAGACGGCCAGGCTGGTATACGGCCACCCGCGCACCTTGATGGGGAAAATAGGGCAGACCGTGGACGCCGTCAGGCTGGAGCTGGCCCTGAACAAGGCCGCCATCCTGACCATCTACCTCAACCGCGTGCCGTTGGGCGGCCCCGCCGTGGGCATAGAAGCGGCCAGCCGTTACTGGTTCGGAAAGCCCGCGGAGCACCTGTCGCTGGGCGAGGCGGCAGGCCTGGTGGGCATGATCCAGGCACCGGGCAGGTACGACCCCGTCCAGCATGTGGACGACTATCTGGCCCGCCGCGCCTATGTGCTTGGCCGCATGGCCGAGCTGGGCATGGTCACAAAAGCTGAGCGTCTGGCCGCCCAGATGGAGAGCGTGCAGACCGTGGGCGACGCCGTCCGTCCCAAGGCCATGCACGCCACCGACTGGGCGCTTGGCCTGTATCCACCCCGGGGGGAGCTGCGCCTCTGCCTGGACCTGGGTTTGAACCAGGCCCTGGAGGCCTTGGCCCGCGAGCATGCCGCCACCAGTCCCGGCGCGGAAGACGCCGCCATCGTGGTGCTGGACAACAGCACCATGGAGGTCCTGGCCATGGTCGGCTCGCCTGATTACTGGCGCCCCGAGACCGGTTCGGTCAACGGGGCCCTGTCGCCCAGGCAGCCCGGTTCCACGCTCAAACCCTTTGCGTACGCGCTGGCCTTTGAGGGCCGCTGGGACAGCGGTTCCATACTGGCGGATGTGCCCATACTCTACCACGGGGCGGACGGCATGCTGTACGAGCCGCGCAACCACTCGGGAGAGTTCCTGGGACCCGTCACGGCCTATGAGGCCCTTGGCCGTAGCCTGAACGTGCCGGCCCTGCGGCTGGTCAACGAACTGGGCCTTGGGGAGTTCGCGGACATGCTCAACACCCTTGGGGTGGGCGACTACCGGGCCGAGTTGGACCGCTATGGCCTGGGACTGGTGCTCGGCAACGCTGAGACCAGCCTCCTGGCCCTAACCCGCGCCTATTCGGCCTTGGCCACAGGCGGCGTGCTGGGCGAGCTCAAAGCCTGGGTCGGCCAGCAAACCGGCGACAGCCGGCGGGTATACTCGGCACGGGCCGCCTGGATGGTCAGCGACATCCTGCAGGACGAGCGCGTCCGCATGCGGGCTTTCGGAGAGAACAATCCCCTGCTGTTCGGCTTTCCCCTTGCCGTCAAGACCGGCACCAGCGAAAACTGGCGCGACAACTGGGCCATCGGCTACAACGAGCGCTACACCCTGGCCGTATGGGCGGGGAACTTTTCAGGCCAGCCCACAGACCAGCTGTCCGGATCTACCGGGGCCGGCCCCCTGTTCCACAAGGCGGCCTCCCTGCTGCTGGGCGGAAGCGGGCACGCGGCGGCCGACCTGAGTCCGCCTGACGGCATCGTGCGACTGGCCGTGTGCCCGGTGTCAGGCGCCCTGCCCGGACCGCACTGCCCGGGAGCCGTCACCCTGCCGTTCAAGGAGGAAAACACGCCCACGCGCCAGTGCGGCGTCCATGTGGTGGTTATGGTGGACTCCCGGGACGGGTCCGAGGCCTCAAGCGCCACGCCTGAGTCCCGGCGTGTGCCGTCCCTGCGCCTGGCCTTGGGACCCGAGTACGATGCCTGGCTGGAAGGGCAGGGCGCCCTGGTGCTCAGAGCGGGACCGGACAGCGCCCGGGCCCAGGCCGCCACGGTCACCGTAGAGTTCCCGCTGGACGGCGACCGCTTCATCATCGAGCCGGGTTACGACGAGCGCAGGCAGAGCCTCGAGCTAAGGGCCGACTGCGCATCAGAGGTGCAAAGCGTGGCCTGGTACGTGAACGGCAGCCTGCTGGCCAACGTGCGGCGGCCGTTCACGGCCGATTTGGTTCTACAGGCAGGCGAGCACAGGATCACGGCCCTGGGTATGGCCGCGGGATCAGCGCCGCCTCCGGCCAGGCTACCGGACGCCCCGCTGGACGGCGAGCTGGGACGCTCGTCGGTCCGCATCCAGGTCCAGCGCTGACCGTGGCGGACGTCCGTAGGCGAGATTGACCGAGCCTTGGGGACAAGGCCTCGATTGACAAAGCGTCGCCCAGCTTTTACAGTGCTGCAAGATACAATGGTATGTTCTGTCGGCTTTGCCGGCGGTTATGCATCAAACATGGAGGAATCGACGATGAGACGAACCCTGACCATCCTTCTGATCGTGACGGCTGTTTTAGGTTTTGGAATGTCCTGCTCCAAGGCCGGCGGAGAGGCCGTCAAGGGACCGGCCAACGCGCCCGTGGTACAGCCCGGCGGCACCGACGCCTATGTCATGCTCCACGGCCTCAACTTGTGGACCCGGGACCTGAACAAAGAGCCCGTGGACGGCCTCGAACAGCTTAAGTGGATCGGCACCATGACCATAGCCGACCGTGTCACCATTATTGGCGACGTTGACGCATACACCACCGACGGCAAGAACTCCGTTGACTACATGCCCATAGAGGTTCCGGCCGGCGTCAAGGTGCCCAAGGACGGAGATGGCGCGTACATCAGCCCGGCCTACACCCTGGTGGCCGACCAGCTGGCCGTGGTCAAAGACGAAAAATGCGTGCTGTACAACGATCCCAAACCTGTCGGGGCCACCAAGACTGTGGTACCCCGCGGCACCATCGTGGCCATCGTGGACGGGGATATCACCCCAGAGGGCTTTGTACAGATCAGCTATTCCCTGCCCAAACAGAATCCCGTGTACGACAAGTGGGTCATGCGCAGCAACCTGATGCTGGGTACCACGGACGTCCAGGCGGCCGTTGTCCTGCATGTGGTGGGTAGCCTTGCCGAGGGTGACAAGGAGCGCAAGATCAACATCCTGGAAGGCGCTATCGACGCGTATCGCGCGTCCGGCCTTATTGACGATCTCAACAACGCCCTCCTGGCCCTCCAGGGCGGCGCCGCGCCCATGGACCTGGTGTCCGAGGCGGGCACCATGACCGTGACCAAGGACCTGGTCCGCGTGCGCTCGGCGCCAGACACCAGCGCGGACAACGTGATTGGCGAGCTGAACACCGGCGACCTCGTGGAAGTGGTGGAACGCAGCGCCAAGACCGTTACCGTGGGCAGCGACACCGCCCACTGGTACCATATCATCTCGCCCGTGGACGGCTGGGTGTTCGGAGCCTTCCTGGAGTAGAGCCTGCAGACGGGACCTCAAGGCCTAGGCCTTGAAGTCCTTGCGCAAGCAAAGCCGTCCGGCGCTGGGCCGGGCGGCTTTTTGTTTTCCTTGCGTGGACGGCGGGCTGGGCCTACAATGATCGGTATCCCGTGCTGGACGGGCAAGTTGTTCAAGGAGGAAAACGATGAGGATGCGCTATCTAGTCGCCCTGGTGGCCTTCGCGCTCGCCTGCGGATTTGCCTTGAGTTCCTGCCAACCCAAGGAGGAAGTACCCGAGGGTCCCATCACCATAGAGATCTGGCACGCCATGACTGGCAAAAACGGGGAAATGGTCCAGGCGCTGGCCGACCAGTACAACGCGTCCCAGGCCAAGTATGTGGTGACGCCCGTGTACAAAGGCTCGTACAGCGACACCATGAACGCCGGCATAGCCGCGTTCCGCGCCGATCAAGCCCCGCATGTCATCCAGGTATACGAGGTCGGCACGGCTACCATGATGTCCGCCAAGGGAGCCATCAAGCCTGTGCACGAGCTCATGAAGGAGTTCGGGCACAAGTTCGACCCCAAGATATACATCCCGACCATCACCAGCTACTATTCCACCTCCAAGGGCGAGATGCTGTCCCTGCCCTTCAACTCGTCAACGGCCGTCATGTACTACAACAAGGACGCTTTCCGGGCCGCTGGCCTGGACCCAGAGCGCCCGCCAGAGACCTGGCCGGAATTCTTCGACGTGGCCAAAAAGCTCAAGGCATCCGGGATGGAGGGCGGTTTCACCACCAACTGGATATCCTGGATACAGCTGGAGAATTTCTCCGCCTGGCACAACCAGCCCTTTGGCACCAAGTCCAACGGCTTTGACGGTCTGGATACCGAGCTGGTGTTCAATTCCCCGCTGACCATCAAGCATTTCCAGACCATAGCCGAGCTGGCCAAGGACAAGGTGTTCATATACGGCGGCCGCGAGAACAAGGCCAACCCCCTGTTCACGTCCGGCCAGGTGGGCATGCACTTTGAGTCCATCGGCGGGTACGGCAACATGAAGGCCAACTGCAAATTCGAGTTTGGCGTGGCCAGGCTTCCGTACTATCCGGACGCTCCCGGCGCTCCCCAGAACACCATCATAGGCGGCGCCAGCCTCTGGGTGTTCAGCGGCAAGGCTAACTACGAATACCGCGGCATTGCCGAGTTCTTCTCCTTCCTGTCCCTGCCAGAGTCGCAGGCCCAATGGCACCAGAACACCGGTTACCTGCCCATAACCGTGGCCGCTTATGAGCTGACCAAGAGCCAGGGTTTCTATGACGCCAACCCCGGCCCCGAGGTGGCCATCAAACAGCTACTCAACAAGGCGCCCACGCCCAACTCCATGGGCATACGCTTCGGCAACTTCAACATCATCCGCGAGATTGAGGACCAGACCTGGGAGGATATCCTGGCGGGCAAGATCGGCATTGAGGCCGGTTTGGCCAAGATGGTGGCAGAAGGCAACCAGAAACTCAGGGAATTCGAGCAACTGGCCCAGTAAGGGAACCGTTAGACCCATCCGCTGAGAGCGGATGGGTTTTTCTTGTGGTGTGGGGTGGGGATGACAGGACAATACGAGTTCAAGAGCAAGTGGCTGCCGTACCTTCTGGTCACGCCGCAGATGGTCATTGTGTTCCTCTTTTTCTTCTGGCCGGCGGCGCAGGCTATCTGGCAGTCCTTCTTCCTGCAGGACCCCTTTGGGGGCAGGCTGATCTTTGTGGGCCTGGGCAACTATTCGCGCCTGTTCACCGATCCCCTCTACGCGTATGGGGACTCGTTTGTTGTGTCCGTGGCATTTGCGGCGTGCGTGACGCTGGTGTCCATGGTGCTTGCCCTGTTCCTGGCGACCCAGGCCAACAAGAAACTCAGGCTGGGCTCATTTTACAAGACCATGCTGATATGGCCCTATGCCGTGGCGACCATGGTGGCCGGAGTCCTGTGGCTCTTCATGTTCAACCCGAACGTTGGCGTCATTGCGTGGTTCCTCAAGCACAAGCTGGGCGTGGAATGGCAGCACCTGCTCAATTCCGGTCAGGCCTTCTTGCTCATAACCATAGCCGCTTCGTGGAAGCAGATATCGTACAACTTTGTCTTTTTCCTGGCCGGCCTCCAGAGCGTGCCCAAGGACCTGGTAGAGGCCGCCGCCATAGACGGCGCGGGACCGGCCAAGCGCTTCTGGCGCATCATTTTCCCGCTTCTGTCCCCCACCACCTTTTACCTGCTGGTCATGAACCTGGTATACGGCTTCTTTGAGACCTTCCCCATCGTGCACCAAGTGACCGGAGGGGGGCCGGGCAAGTCCACCAGCATCCTGGTGTACAAGGTTTGGAGGGACGGCGTCATCAACCTTGACCTGGGCGGGTCTTCCGCCCAGTCCGTGATCCTCATGGTCATGGTCATAGGCCTCACCATACTGCAGTTCCGCTTCGTAGAGCGGCGCGTCAACTACTAGGAGGGTGGCCGCATGACCGAACATTCACGCGTACGTCGCATCGCCCCAAACCTGTGGCTGTGGCTGGCCATCATCGTGCTGGTATTTCCCATCTACCTGGTGTTCATAGCGTCAACCCATACCAGCGCGGATATCCTATCTGCGCCCATGCCCTTGACTCCGGGGCCCCATCTGCTGGAGAACTACAAGGAAGCGGTCGTTGAAGGGTCCAAAAACCTCGGCGCCTCAGCGCTGACCATGATGAAGAATTCGCTCATCATGGCCCTGGGCATATCCATTGGCAAAATCGTGGTGTCGTTGATGGCCGCCTACGCCATCGTGTTCTTCAAATTCCCGCTCCGCAAATTCTGCTTCTGGAGCATATTCATCACCCTGATGCTGCCCGTGGAAGTGCGCATCATGCCGACCTACAAGGTCATATCGGACTTGGGCATGCTGAACAGCTACGCCGGCCTTATCCTGCCCATGATCGTGTCGGCCACCGCCGTGTTCCTGTTCCGCCAATACTTCATGTCCATACCCAGGGAGATGGCCGAGGCGTCGCAGATAGACGGGGCCACCCCCATGCAGTTTTTTTGGCACGTGCTCCTGCCCATGACGCGCACGCCCATTGCGGCCATGTTCGTGATCCAGTTCATCTACGGCTGGAACCAGTACTTGTGGCCCCTCCTTATCACCACCAAGCAGGAGTATTACACCCTGCTGATAGGCATCAACCGCATGCTATCTGGAGCGGACGTGCAGATAGAGTGGCAGATTGTCATGGCGACCACCCTGTTGGCCATGATACCCCCGGCCCTGGTGGTGGTGATCATGCAAAAGCAGTTCGTGGCTGGCATGACGGACAGGGAAAAGTAAAACTGAAGAAGCTCTTTCAAAAGTCGGACGAGTTTTGAAAGAGCTACATATTGAGACGTGATGTGCGTAGCGGTTGCGATATATGCAAACAACCGCGAGCAATCGCAAAGCCAATTTCAGAAGTAACCGACTTTTGAAATTGGCTCTGAAGGTGGGAGGCTCTGTATGGCTCCGCTTGCTGACGGCACCATTCTATTGGTGGAGGATGAGGCGATCATAGGCATGGCCACCAAGGCCAGGCTGGAAAAGCTGGGGTATCGCGTCGCGCACACTACCAACGCAGAGGCGGCCGTCCGGCAAGCCGTGGACGACGCCGACGTGTCCCTGGTGCTCATGGACATCGACTTGGGTCCGCACGCGAACGGCATAAGCGCTTCCCGGGACATCCTCAAGCGTCGGGACCTGCCCATAATCTTTGTGTCGTCGCACACGGAGCCAGAAACCATATCCTTGACGGAAAGCATCACCAGTTACGGGTATATCGTCAAATCGTCCAACATCGTGGCTTATGACGCGTCCATCAAGATGGCATACCGCCTGTTTCTGGAGAAAAAAAGCAGCCAGATGTACTCGCGCTACATAAAAACAGCCCTTGAGAACGCGGCCGAGCCCATCTTCATCTGCGACCTTAACGGCGACGTCGTGTTCTTCAATAAATCCTACCAAGCCGTACAGGGCCTTTCCGACCCGGCCATGGTCCAGACGCGCTTTTCGGACTACTCGGAAGCCATAGTCGCGTTCAGCGAGTCGGGAGAACCACAGGACGGCACCCGCCTGGCCAGCATGCGAGCGCTGGCGGGTGAGAGTGGCACCGACGTGGTCTTTTACGTATACAACAAGGCAATCAAGCGTATGCTGGTCAATCACTACTCGTACGCGCCGATCCGCGACGACCGAGACCGCATCATCGGCTCCTACGTTAAAATCGGCGCGCCTTTAGATCGGCCGGACGAGGAATTACTGCGGAGGCTGGCCGCGACATACGGGTTCGAGCTGGCCTAGGCGCCCGGATTCAGCCGGGCGGATTGGAGCATGCCATGGGATTTTGCTGGGTAACGCTGAACGTGTCCGACCTGGACGCGTCTCTCGCTTTCTACACAAAGCTGGTCGGCCTGGAGCTTGACCGCAGGTTCGAGCCCGTGCCGGGCACAAGTATCGCCTTCGTGGGCAAGGGAGGCACCCAGGTTGAATTGATAAGGAACAACAACAACCCCGATCCGGTCCACGGCAAGGACGTGTCGCTCGGTTTTACCGTGGCTTCCCTGGAGGACAAGCTGTCCGACTTGAAAGGCGCGTATTCCGGACCCGTTCTGGGGCCGTTCGAGCCGGGGCCGGGCATACGTTTCATCTATATAGAAGATCCCGACGGAACACGGATACAGTTTGTGGAGGAACGGCGTCCGGCGGATAGCCGGTAATGCACAGGAGGAACCGTATGAAAAAGATAATGGCGTTTCTGCTTGCCTGCGCTACCCTTGTGTCGTGCGTGAGCGCTCCGGAAAGCGTCAAGGCAGAACCGGTGGACCGGGGCTATTACAACCCGGACAACGCGGATATCGGGGACTTTGCCACCCTGTATATCCACCCCTACCTGCAGATATCCAAGGTCGACAACGACCCTGTCGGCTGGTCCGTTACGGACGCGGCCAAGGTTGAGCAGATCGTGCGTCTGGCGCCGGGGACCCATACCCTGGCCATACGTTACGACACGGGGAAAACCTACGTGCTTATGCCGTCCACGGTGATTGTCCTGTTCCAGGCTGGCAAGGAGTACAGCGCCTACGGGGTAGAGAACGCTGGCAGGATCGAATACCAGGTTGAGGAAAAGGCCACGGGCTTGAGCGCCAAGCTGGATCTGGCGAGGCTCCAGGGCGGCGGGCAGGACGCGCTGTCGTCGTATATAAAATACGTACTCAACCCCACGTCGGACGAGACGGGCAAAACGGTGGTGATGGAAAACGACCAATGGAAGCTCGTTTTCAGGCCCGACCTCGTGTTCGAGCTACTCCACAAGGAGTCCGGGGAGCTGAAAGTGGGCCGCCGCGGCTTCCAGATGGAATTCGACATGACTGGCGCGACGCTCTACCTCCTGGTGACCGACCTGGCGTCCATGAGCAGGGAGCAGTTTCTGGATGACAGCAACTACGTTGACACCGCGCAGTTCGTCATGTTGCCCGTCCAGTGCACGTCGGACAGCGTCACCTACAAAATAGAAAAAGGGATGGAGATTCTGGGAGACGAACTAACCTTGAGCATACTCGTAGAGTAGGGTAGGCGCTGGAAGCGACCGGAATCCAAGGAGCCTGGGCGGCCGCCTGTAAGGCGGCCGCCCAGGTGTTTATGTAGGCTCGTTCAGTCCTCGCGGGCCTTTTGCGGCACCAGGTAGAGGCCAGACAGGTCATACCCTTGCCCCAGGGCTATGTTTTTCATCATTTCAAGGGTTTGGCTGTCTACTTCCGGGGTTCTGGACAGGAACCAGAGGTAATCCCTGCTGTCGTTGCCGACCAGGGCCCAGCTGTAGTTCTCGGCGTCCAGGCCAAAAATCAGGTAGTCGGACTCGAACAGGCCGAAGAATTTTACCTTAAGGCGGCCGGGGGCGGCTGTGTCGGGCACCCGAGCCACCGCCTTGACCGATGTATACCGGCCGTCCAGCGTTTTCTTGAAGCCGCTGTTGACCACGCCTATGGTGCCGTCGTCCCGCAGGGTGTACTCTGCCGTGGCGCCCACGATGCTCTTCTCAAAACCGTGCTGGAACCGGGCAATTTCGTACCAGCGTCCGGCATAGCGGACAGGGTCGACTTCCGGCACTACCTCCAGGGGGCCCATGCCAGCCGGTGTGGTGGCGCAGGAGGCCAGGATGGCCGTAAGAACGAAACCGGACAGCAGGCTTGCTACTTTCATGGTATCCTCCGTGTCATATAAAAGGGTCTCTAAAAACTCCAGTCATAGATACTCATAACGGCTCCATAAGGCAATCGCAAGCCGCCGGGAGGCTTTTGTTGCCCCTGGCCATGGTCCCGCCTGGCGCGCAGGATCCTTAGACCTGGCGATAGGCCACGAATGTTTCCTGGCCCTTGACATTTTTCCTCCGTTCCGGCATTATTCCCCGACTGTCCGTCTGGGCGCCGTGGCGTCCGTTCAGGGCGGCGGTCGCGATCGCGGGTTCCGCGTTTCGCTGTGCGGGGTTCCACGACCCCGAGCGCATGGGTTTTCGGGCACGCCCGCCAGGGTACGGTCCGGATGCGCCGGCGCAAGCGTTCTTTGGAGGACACATGAAAGACAGGATCCGTGTCAGACTCAGGGGTTTCGACGTCCGCCTTATAGACGACAGCGCGAAGTCCATCGTCAGCACCGTCCAGAAGGCCGGGGCCAAGGTGTTGGGACCGATTCCGCTCCCGACCAAGATCAGCAAGTACACCGTGCTTCGGTCGCCGCACGTCCATAAGAAGGCGCGCGAGCAGTTCGAGATGCGGACGCACAAGCGACTGATCGACATTCTGAGCCCTACGCCCGACGTGATGGACGCGCTGATGAAGCTCGAGCTGCCCGCCGGCGTGGATGTGGAAATCAAGCAGTAAACGGACGGTTTCGTACCGTACCGTTCAACGCTAGGAGAAACCGATGCTAGCACTTATCGGAAAGAAGATCGGCATGACCCAGGTCTTCGACGAAACCGGACGGCTTTCGCCGGCCACGGTCATCGCCGTCGAGGCCAATACGGTCATAGGCCGGAAGACCGAGGAGAAAGACGGCTACAATGCCGTGATCCTCGGCGTCCAGGACATGAAGAAGGTCCGCGTGACCAAGCCCTTCGCCGGCCAGTTCCCTGAAGGGGTTGCGCCCAAGAAGGTCGTCCGCGAGATGCGCGACTTCCCGGCCCAGGTCGAGGTCGGCCAGGCGCTCGGGGTGGATCTGTTCAACGGCACCCGCTTTGTGGACGTCGTGGCCACCAGCAAGGGCAAGGGCTTTCAGGGCGTGGTCAAGCGCTGGGGTTTCGGAGGCGGTCGCAACACGCACGGCTCCAAGTTCCACCGCGAACCGGGTTCCACCGGCCAGAGCACCTATCCGCACAAGTCCTTCAAGAATGTCAAGCTCCCCGGACACATGGGCCATGAGCGTGTAACCGTCCAGAACCTGAAGGTCCTGCGCGTGGACGCCGAAAACGGCTTTATCGTCATCCGCGGCGCCGTCCCCGGTCCCCGCAACGCCCTTGTGGTGGTGCGCTCCGCCGTGAAGAAAGCGAAGTGAGGATAGACTGAGATGGAAAGCAAAGTCTTTTCCGTACAAGGCAAGGAGCTCCGGAGCGTCGAGCTGTCCGACAAGGTCTTTGGCCTGCCGGTCAACGAGGACGTGATCTGGTACGCCATCAACAACGAGCTTGCCAATATGCGCGTCGGCACCGCCGACACCAAGACCCGCGCGGAGGTTCATGGAACCAACCGCAAGCCTTTCGGACAGAAGGGAACCGGCCGCGCCCGCCAGGGTGACGTCAAGGCTCCCCAGTACGTGGGCGGCGGCATCGTGTTCGGTCCGCATCCGCGCGACTATTCGTACTCCATGCCCAAGAAGGCCAAGCGCCTGGCCATGAAGAGCATCCTGAGCCTCAAGGCCCAGAACGCCTCCATGAAGGTGGTGGAGGACTTCACCATCGAGAATGGCAAGACCAAGGATTTGGCCGCCATCCTCAAGAATTTCCTGCCGCAGGACAAGGCCGAGCGGACCGTGGTCATCCTCAAGGATGACGACGGCATGGTGAAGCGCGCGGGGCGCAATATCCCGTGGCTCCACTTCCTCTCGTACAACCGCCTCCGGGCTCACGACCTTTTCTACGGGCGAACCGTGCTTGTCATGGAGTCCGCGGTCAAGAGCCTGAACGATTTTTACGCGGACAAGTAAGGAAGGCCCGGAATGCAGTACGACAGCATACTTATAGAGCCGGTGCTGAGCGAGAAGACCAACCTGATGCGCGAGGAAGGCAAGTACGTCTTCCGCGTGGACCAGCGCGCTGACAAGACCCAGGTCCTGGAAGCCGTGCGCCGCATGTTCAACGTGCATCCGGTCTCCTGCTCCATCATGAATGTCAAGGGCAAGCCCAAGCGCGTTCGATATCGCTCGGGCTACACGTCTTCCTGGAAAAAGGCCATTGTCAAGCTCGCCAAGGGCGAGACCATCAAGGCCTTTGAAGGCGCCTAAGAAGGATAGGGGAACATTATGGCTATCAAGACTTTCAGGCCGATAACCCCCGGACTCAGGCACCGGGTGCAGGTGGTGAACGAAGAGCTCACCCTCGGCAACGAGCCCCAGAAGGCGCTCACCCAGGGCAAGAAGCAGTCCGCAGGACGCGCGTCCAACGGCCGCATATCGGTTCGCCGCAAGGGCGGCGGACACAAGCGCAAGTACCGCCTGATCGACTGGAAGCGCGACAAGCACGGCGTGCCGGGCACCATCGCCTCCATCGAGTACGACCCGAACCGCTCTGCCAACATCGCCCTTGTGAACTACTCGGACGGTGAGAAGCGCTACATCATCAGCCCCAAGGGGCTGGCTGTGGGACAGAAGATCATGAGCGGCCCCGAGGCCCCCATTGAGGTGGGTAACGCCCTGCCGCTTGAGAAGATCCCCGTGGGCTTCACGGTGCACAACGTCGAGCTGAACCTCGGCCGCGGCGCCCAGATGGCCCGCTCGGCCGGAGCCGGCGCGCTGATCGTCGGTACCGACGGCGACTACGTCACGCTCAAGCTTCCGTCCAACGAGCTCAGGCTGGTCTTCAAGAAGTGCATGGCCACCATCGGTAGCGTCGGCAACGAGGACCACATGAACGAGCGCATGGGCAAGGCGGGCCGCGTCCGCTGGCTCGGCAAGCGCCCGCGTGTGCGAGGCGTCGCTATGAACCCGGTGGATCACCCGCACGGCGGCGGCGAGGGCCGCGGCAAGGGTTACAAGCAGCCGGTCACCCCATGGGGCCAGCCTTGTAAGGGTTACAAGACGCGCGATCCTCACAAGCCGTCCAGCCGCTTCATCGTGAAGCGCCGCAAGTAAGGGATAGGAGCCAACCATGTCCAGGTCAGTAAAGAAGGGCCCGTTCATAGAGAAGAGCCTGTACAAGAAGGTGGTCGATGCGGCCAAGGCAGGGGACAAGAAGGTCATCAAGACCTTCTCCCGCTGCTCGACCATCATTCCCGAAATGGTCGGCATTACCCTGTCCGTCCACAATGGCAAGAGCTGGGTGCCGGTCTACGTGACCGAAAACCTTGTCGGGCACAAGCTCGGCGAGTTTGCGCCCACCCGTGTGTTCCGCGGCCATTCGGGCTCGGACAAGAAAGCCGGGAAGTAGGTGAGCAAGATGGAAAAGAAATCCGGGTTTCCGGCTTGCGCCAAGTACCTGATGGGGTCGCCGTCCAAGATTAGGCCGGTTGCGGATCTGGTCCGCAACAAGCCGTACACCACGGCGGTGTCCATACTGGACAACATGCCCCACAAAGGCGCTCGGCTCATACGCAAGGTGGTCATGTCCGCCGCGGCTAACGCGCTCAACAAGAACCGCAAGCTGGGCGAGGACATGCTGTACGTCAAAGAGATACAGGTGAACGAAGGTCCCCGCATGCGACGCGTGTGGTTCCGCGCCCGCGGCCGCGCCGACATGCTGGTCAAGCAGATGTGCCACATATCCGTGGTCGTCGACGAAATCGCAAGGGCGGAGGCGTAACGTGGGACAGAAAGTCAATCCGATCGGCCTGCGCATCGGCATCAACAAGGACTGGAAGTCTCGCTGGTACGTGGATCCGCGCGACTATGCCAAGACCCTCCACGAGGATCTCAACCTGCGCAAGCGCATGTATGAGCTCCCGGAGGCGCGTGGCGCCGACATATCAGAGATAGAGATCGTCAGGCATCCGCAGAAGGTGACCATCGTCATCCACACGGCCAAGCCCGGCGTGCTCATCGGCCAGAAGGGCGCCAACATAGAGCGCATAGGTCTCGAGCTCCAGAAGTACGCTTCCAAGAAGATCAACATCAAGATCAAGGAAGTGAAGAAGATCGAGACCAACGCGCAGATCGTTGCCCAGGGCGTGTGCCGCCAGCTCGAGGGGCGCGGTTCGTTCCGCCGCACCATGAAGATGGCCGTAGGCAACGCCATGAAGGGCGGCGCCCAGGGCTGCAAGGTCCGCATGTCCGGCCGCCTTGGCGGCGCCGACATGAGCCGCACCGAGGAGTACAAGGAAGGCCGCGTGCCGCTCCATACCCTCCGCGCCGACATCGACTACGGCTTCTACGAGGCCAACACAACGTACGGCAAGATCGGCGTCAAGGTGTGGATCTGCAAGAGCGACAACGCCCTCACGGGCGACAAGAAAGATGACGCCGGCCTCATGCCCGGCCGCGCGCGCCGCGAACACGGCGAGCGCTCCGAGCGCTCAGGCGAGCGCGGTTCGCGCGCCCCCAGGTCCGGTGACAGAGGCGGCCGCGCGCCGCGTGAGGCGAGGAGCTGAGCCATGCTTGCACCCAAGAGAGTTAAGCACCGCAAGGTACAGCGCGGCCGACCCAAGGGGGAAGCCACCGGCGGCAACGAGGTTTCGTTCGGCGAATACGGCCTCATGTGCCAGGAGCCCATGTGGATCACCAACCGCCAGCTTGAGGCCGCCCGCGTGGCCCTCAACCGCTACATCAAGCGCGGCGGTAAGCTGTGGATCCGCATTTTCCCGGACAAGCCGTACAGCAAGAAGCCGCTCGAGACGCGCCAGGGCAAGGGCAAGGGCGGTCCCGAGTGGTGGGTGGCCGTGGTCAAGCCCGGCACCGTCATGTTCGAACTGGCCGGCGTCCCCAGGGAAACCGCGGCAGAGGCCATGCGCCTGGCCGGGTCCAAACTGCCCATCAAGACCCGGTTTGTGGTCCGTGCCGACATGGAGATGGAGTGATCGAATGAAGAACTCGTTCAAGGAGCTCAAGCTCGACGAGCTCACGGCCAAGCGCGAGGAGCTCAGGAAGAAATATTTCGACCTTCGCATCCAGATGGTCGTGGGCCATGTCGACAATCCGCTCCAGAAGCGGAACCTGCGCAGGCAGATAGCCAGGCTCAACACCCTGATTTGCCAGCGCGAACGGACCGAAGCCGCCACGGCGGCCAAGGCCTAAGCGAGGAGCGGGATAGATGGAAGCCAAGACCAGGAAAGACAAGCAGGTCCTGCAGGGCATCGTGGTGAGCGACAAGATGGACAAGACCATCGTCGTCGAGATCATGATGCGAAAGCTGCACCCGCTGTACAAGAAGTACCTCACCCGGAGCAACAAGGTGAAGGCTCATGACGAAACCAACGACGCCAAGGTGGGTGACACCGTGCGCGTCGAGGAAACCAGGCCCTTGTCCAGGGACAAGCGCTGGAGGCTCGCCGAAATCGTCGAGCGGGCCAGGTAGAGGGCCGGGGGAAACGACATGATACAGGTAGAATCAAGGCTGAATGTGGCCGACAATTCCGGCGCCAGGAGCGTCCAGTGCATCAAGGTGCTGGGCGGTTCCAAGCGGCGCTACGCCTCGGTGGGGGATATCATCGTGGTGGCCGTCAAAGACGTCCTCCCGAACTCCGCCATCAAGAAGGGAACCGTGGAAAAGGCCGTTATCGTCAGGGTGCACAAGGAATACCGCCGCCCGGACGGAACGTACATACGGTTCGATGACAACGCTTGCGTCATCATCGACGCGAACAAGAACCCGAAGGGCAAGCGTATCTTCGGTCCGGTGGCGCGCGAGCTGCGCGACAAGGACTACATGAAGATCGTGTCGCTGGCCCCCGAGGTACTGTAAGGAGCGCGCGATGATAGACCAGAAGCACACGACCAAGCTTAAGAAGGACGACACCGTGCAGGTCATCTCCGGCAAGGAGAGGGGCAAGCAGGGCAAGGTCGTCAAGATCGACCTGGCCAAGGGACGCGCCATCGTGCAGGGCCTCAACATGGTCAAGAAGGCCATGCGCAAGCGCTCGCAGAACGACCGCGGCGGCATTGTGGAGATCGAGGCGCCCATACGCCTGTCCAACATGATGATCGTCTGCAAGAAGTGCGGCCCCACCAGGATCGGGTATAAGATTGAAGGCGACGCCAAGAAACGCGTTTGCCGGAAGTGCGGGGAGGCCCTTTGATGGCTGAAAAGAAAACCGCCTACGTTCCGCGCCTCAAGACGATATACGCCCAGACGGTGGCGCCCGACCTCAAGAAGGAGTACTCGTATTCCTCCGACATGCAGGTTCCCAGGCTCGTCAAGGTGATTGTGTCCATGGGCGTGGGTGAGGCCAAGGAGAACAAGAAGATCCTTGACGCCGCCGTGAACGACATAGGCATCATCACCGGGCAGAAGGCCGTAAAGACCAAGGCCCGCAAGTCCATAGCCACGTTCAAGATCCGCGAAGGCCAGGAAATAGGCTGCCGCGTGACCCTGCGCGGCGCCCACATGTGGGAGTTCATGGACCGCCTCATGAACGTGGCCCTGCCGCGCGTGAAGGACTTCCGCGGCGTCAATCCGAACGCGTTTGACGGCCACGGGAACTACTCAATGGGCCTGACCGAGCAGATCATCTTCCCGGAGATCGACTACGATAAGATCGAGAAGGTGATGGGCATGAACGTGGCCATCGTGACGAGCGCCCGCACGGACAAGGAAGCCAAAAGCCTTCTTGCCAAAATGGGCATGCCGTTCAGGAAGTAAGGGAGATACAATGGCCAGGAAAGCGATGATACTTAAGGCGCTCGCCAAGCCCAAGTATATGACCAGGCACGTGAACCGCTGCAAGATTTGCGGCAGGCCGCGCGGTTACCTGCGCAAGTTCGATATGTGCCGTATTTGTTTCCGGAAGCTCGCCAGCGAAGGCCTCATTCCGGGCGTCACCAAATCAAGCTGGTAGGAGGACTGGAATGAGCGTTTCCGATCCCATCTCCGACATGCTGACCAAAGTCCGCAACGCGAGCATGGCCCGCCATGAGAAGGTGGATATCCCTACCTCGCGCATGAAGCTCGAGATCGTAAAGATCCTCAAGACTGAGGGCTACATCAAGAACTTCAAGAAGATCGTGCAGGAAGGTCAGAATTACATACGCGTCTTCCTCAAGTATAACGAGCAGGAAGAGCCCATACTCCATGGCATCGAGAAGGTGTCCCGGCCCGGGCGGCGCGTCTATACCGGCTACAAGAGCATGCCACGCGTCTACAACGGCTACGGCACGCTCATCGTTTCCACCTCGGACGGCGTCACCACCGGCAGGAAAGCCGTCGAGAAAAAGGTCGGCGGCGAGCTGATCTGCACCGTTTGGTAAGAAGAGGGGAACCGCCATGTCGAGGATAGGCTATAAGCCGATTAACGTGCCTAAGGGCGTGAAGGTAGCCGTGCAAGGTAGCACGGTGAGCGTGGAAGGCCCCAAGGGCAAGCTCCATGAGGAGCTGGCCACGTCGCTGATCACCATCAGCGTCAAGGACGACGTCGTGTCGGTCGACAGGGCCAACGACGAGAAACAGACCAAGGCCTTCCATGGCCTGTACCGCAAGCTGATCGATAACATGGTCGTTGGCGTGACCTCGGGCTTTTCAAAGGCCCTGATCGTCAACGGCGTGGGCTTCAAGGCCGAAGTTCAGGGCAAGCTCCTGGTGCTCAGCCTGGGCTATTCCAGCGATGTCTACGTGGGCATCCCGGAAGGGCTGGCCGTGGCCATCGAGAACAACAACCAGAAGATCGTCGTGTCCGGAACGAACAGGCAGCTCGTCGGCAAATTCGCCAGCGAGATCCGCAGTCTCCGCAAGCCTGAGCCGTACAAGGGCAAGGGCATCCGCTACGAGACGGAGACCATTCGCAAGAAGGTCGGCAAGACCGGCGTGAAGTAAGGGACGGCCATGAGCACGAAAGAACTTTTAGACAAGAACCGAAGGCGGGGGGCCCGCAAGGTCCATGTCCGCCAGACCATAGAAGGCACCGCGGAGCGCCCGCGGATGACCGTTTTCAAGTCCAACCGCTACCTCTACGTGCAGGTGATCGACGACGACAAGGGCAGCACCCTTGTGGCCGCAAGCACCCTGGAGGAGGCCATGAAGGGCGTGAAGGCGACCGTGGAGGGCGGCGGCAAGCTCGGCGAGCTGGTCGGCACCCGCCTCAAGGAAAAGAACATCGACACCGTGGTGTTCGACCGCAACGGGTACAAGTACCACGGGGTTGTCAAAGCCATCGCCGATGCCACCCGCAAGGCCGGGATCAAATTCTAGGGGGACCATGTGGATAGGAGAGACAGGGACGACCGCTCCCGCGATATCTACATCGAGAAGCTGGTAAAGCTGAACCGGACCGCCAAGGTTGTGAAGGGCGGACGCAGGTTCTCCTTCTCGGCTCTCACCGTGGTGGGCGACAGGACCGGCAACGTGGGTTACGGCTTCGGCAAGGCGAACGACGTCACCGAGGCCATTAGGAAGAGCATCGAGAAGGCCAAGCGCAGCATGGTGAAACTGCCGGTGAAGAACGGTACCATCCCGCACGACGTTGTGGGCGAGTACAAGGCTTCCCGCGTCATCATGAAGCCGGCCTGCCCGGGCTCTGGCATCATCGCCGGCGGCGCCGTGCGCGCCATCATGGAAGCCGGCGGCGTCACCGACATCCTGGCCAAGACCGTGGGCAGCCGCACCGCCATCAACGTGGTGCGCGCCGTTTTCGACGGCATTGAAGGCATCATGGACGCCAGGGCCGTGGCTCACGTCCGCGGCAAGACGCTCAAGGATATGTGGGGTTAATGCGATGGCCGACAAGATCCAGATCAAGCTCGTAAAGAGCGTCATAGGCCGCAAGCCCGAGCAGCGCGCCACCGTGCGCTCGCTCGGCCTCCGCAAGATCAGCTCCGTGACCGTCAAGGAGGCCACTCCCGCCGTGCTCGGCATGGTGGCCGCGGTCTCCCACCTCGTCGAGGTTACTCCCTACGAGGGTTCCAAGGAGAAGAAGTGATGTCGGATTTTGAGCTGCATCCGCCCGAGGGCGCAACGCACAAGAAGAAGATAGTCGGCCGCGGCCAGGGCTCAGGCCTTGGCGGCACGGCCGGTCGCGGCAACAAGGGCCAGCAGTCCCGCTCGGGAGGCAAGACCTACCCGGGCTTTGAGGGCGGTCAGATGCCCCTGTACAGGCGCCTGGCCCACCGCGGCTTCAACAACAAGAACTTCCGCACCGAGTACCAGATCGTGAACCTGGCCGACGTTGAGACCCGCTACGCCGCGGGGGAAACCGTCAACGCCGACAGCCTGGCCGCCAAGGGCCTGGTACGCAAGGCCACCGAGCCCGTCAAGGTGCTTGGCGACGGCGAGCTGACGAAAGCCCTCACCATCGCCGTGGACAAGGTGTCTGCCCAGGCCAAGGCCAAGATCGAGAAGGCCGGCGGCAAGGTCGAAACCCCTTGAGCCGGGGCATCCAGGAAGAAAGAAGGTAGCGATCTATGGCAGGCAACGCGTTAGCAGATGTGTTCCGCATAAAAGAGCTCCGAGAACGCATATTCTATACCGTGTTCTGGCTGATGGTGTTCAGGATTGGCGCATACCTGCCGATCCCGGGCATCAACGCCGGGGCCCTCAAGGACTACTTCGCCTCAGTCAGCAGCCAGGGCGGCATCACCGACTACCTGGACTTCTTCGCGGGCGGCGCGTTCAAGAACTTCTCCCTGTTCATGCTCGGCGTCATGCCCTACATATCGACGCAGATCATCATGCAGCTGCTCCTGGTCATCTTCCCCTCAATGAAGAGGGTGGCTGAGGAGGAGGGCGGCAGGAAGAAGATCGCCCTGTGGACCCGCCTGGCCTCAGTGGGCATGGCCGCCGTGCAGTCAATAGCCACGGTGTCCTACGCCACGGAGATAGCCAAGACCCACCCGGACGTGCTGATGGTCAACCCGACCTTCTACACGATCCTGGCCATCACCACGGTGACCACCGGAACCATGTTCCTGGTGTGGATTGGCGAGCAGATCACCAAGCGGGGCATCGGCAACGGCGTCTCGCTGATCATCTTTGCCGGAATCGTGGCTCGACTCCCGAACGCGCTGTGGGCCCTGGTCCAGAAGATAGCCAACAGGGAAGTCAACGCGGTGTTCGCCATCGTGGTGATCCTCCTGTTCGCGGCGGTGGTGACCCTGGTCATATACGAGCAGCAGGGCCAACGCAAGATTCCCGTGAACTACGCCAAGCGCGTGGTCGGACGCAAGATGTACGGCGCCCAGAACACCTACATCCCGTTCAAGATCAACCCGTCCGGCGTGATTCCGGTGATCTTTGCCTCCAGCCTGCTCACGTTCCCGCTGCAGATGGCCAGTAGCATGTCCGGAGCCAAATGGCTGCGCGACTTTGCCAACTTCCTGCGGCCGGAAGGTTTCTGGTACAATCTATTCTATATTCTCCTCATCATCTTCTTCGCGTACTTCTACACGCAGGTCTCCCTGAACCCCCAGGAGATCAGCAAGAATATCCGCGAGAACGGCGGTTCCATACCCGGCATCCGCTCCGAGAAGATGGAGGAATACCTGACGAAGATCCTAAACAGGATCGTGCTCCCCGGCTCGCTCTACCTGGCCCTGATCGCCCTCATCCCGACGATCGTACAGCGGCTGTTTGATTTCCCGAGCGAGTTGGCCTACCTCTTGGGCGGCACGTCCCTCCTGATCCTCGTCGGCGTGGACCTGGACACCATGAGCCAGGTTGAGGCCCAGCTCAAGATGCACCACCACGATGGGTTGACCCGTAAGGGCCACATCAAGGGCAGGAATCTCTGACAGGTAGACGAGCGGGCCCGATGCGTGCTACAAATGCCCTTCGGGCTCCCACGGAGGAACGACAATGAAGGTTAGGACCAGCGTCAAGCGCATATGCGATAAATGCAAGGTGATCAAGCGGAACGGCATAGTCCGTATCATCTGCGAGAACCCTAAGCACAAGCAGAAGCAGGGTTAAAGGAGGCCGTATTCCATGGCACGTATAGCGGGAGTCGACCTCCCCAACAAGCACGTAGAGATAGCCCTCACCTACATCTACGGGATCGGACGCACCAGCGCCCGGAAGATCTGCGATACCGTCAAGGTCGATCCGCAGAGGAACATCAACGACCTTTCCAATGAAGAGGTCAACGAGCTCCGCAAGCTGATCGAAAACGACTATAAGGTCGAAGGTCGCCTCCGCACCGAGGTGGCCCTCAACATCAAGAGGCTCATGGACATCGGCTGCTACCGCGGCCTCAGGCACCGCAGGGGCCTGCCCGTACGCGGTCAGCGCACGCGCACAAACGCGCGCACGCGCAAGGGCAAGAAGAAGACCGTGGCCAACAAGAAAAAGGCCTAAGGGGGTTTAACGATCCATGGCTCAAGTCAAGAAGCGCAAAGAGAAGAAGAGCGTATATGAAGGAAAGGTCTTTATCCAGGCCACCTTCAATAACACCATCATTACCGTGACCGATCTCAACGGTAACGCGATTTCCTGGGGATCCTCCGGCGGTATGGGTTTCCGCGGCGCGAAGAAGTCCACCCCCTTCGCGGCCCAGTCCGTAACGGAGCAGGCAGTATCGAAGGCCCTGAATTCGGGTCTCCGTGAAGTGCACGTGTACGTCAAGGGGCCAGGTGTTGGCCGCGAGAGCGCCATCCGCCAGATCGGCGCGCTCGGGCTCAAGATCAAGAGCATATCCGACGTCACGCCCATTCCGCACAACGGCTGCCGCCCTCGTAAAGCGCGCAGGATGTAAGGTAGGGGGAAAGAAAGAATGGCTCGTTATATCGGCCCGAAATGCCGGCTCTGCCGCGCCGAAAACAAGAGGTTGTTCCTCAAGGGCGACAAGTGCAAGAGCGACAAGTGCCCGATCAACCGCAAGCGACCCGCTCCCGGCAAGGACCCCAAGGCCCGCGCCAAGAAGCAGTCCGACTATGCGGTTCAGCTGCGCGAAAAGCAGAAGCTCAAGAGGTCGTATGGCCTCATGGAGAAACAGTTCCGCCTCACCTTCGAGAAGGCCCAGCGCCTGCCCGGAAAGACAGGCGAGAACCTCATCATCCTGCTTGAGCGCCGCCTGGACAACATCGCGTACCGCCTCCGTTTTGCCTCAAGCAGGCCCCAGGCCCGCCAGCTGGTCCTGCACGGCCACGTGCTTGTGAACGGCAAGCGCGTCAACGTGCCGTCCTTCCAGGTGAAGCCCGGTGACACCGTGACCGTGCATTCCTCGTACAAGACCAACAAGGTCCTGCTCGGCGCACTGGCCGAATACGAGCGCTCCGGCGTGGCTCCCTGGCTCTCCTTGGACGTGGACAAGGCTGAAGGCAAGCTGACAGCCCTGCCGCAGCGGCAGGACGTCACCGACATGGCCGATATCCGCGAACAGCTCGTGGTCGAGCTCTATTCGAAGTAAGGAGTGGACATGGCGCGAAAGAACCTGCTCAAGGGCTTCAAGAGGCCGAAAGGCATCACTTACGAGCAGAGCGAAAGCTCCTCGGATTACGGAAAATTCATAGCCTATCCCTTCGAGCCCGGGTACGGAACGACCGTGGGTAACACCCTGCGCCGCATACTCCTCTCTTCCATCCAGGGCTACGCCATAACGGCTGTGCGCATCACCCGGACCGGGGAAGACGGCGCCCAGCACGTGATATCGAGCGAATTCGAGACCATACAGGGCGTTTCCGAGGACACCATCGAGCTCCTGAACAACCTGAAACGCCTCAGGGTGCAGTTGCCTGAGGAGCAGGAGCAGGCCACGTTCGAGTACGAACTGGCAGGGCCCGCGGACATAGACGGAGCGGCCCTGATGAAGGACCGGACCCTGAAGGTCCTGAACCCGGAAACGCGCCTCATGAGTCTTGAGGCCGGCGTCAAGCTGACCCTGGAAGTGCAGATCGACCTTGGGCGCGGCTACGTTCCCAGCGAGATCAACGAGAAGTACGTGGACATTGTGGGCACCATACCCATGGACTCGATCTTCTCACCGGTGGTCAAGGCACGCTACGCCGTGGAGCCCACGCGGGTGGGACACCGGTCCGACTACGACAAGCTCGTGCTCGAGATATGGACAGACGGGACCATCAAGCCGGAAGACGCCCTGGCGGAGGCCGCCAAGATCGCCAAGGACCATTTCTCCATCTTTGTCAACTTTGACGAGAGCGAACTCGGCTCCGACGAGGAAAGCGACGAGATAGAGGAGCGGGTCAGGCAGATACTGGCCACGCCGGTGGAGGAACTTGAGCTTTCCGTGCGCTCGTCGAACTGCCTCAAGAACGCCAATATAAAGACGATTGGCGACTTGACCCGCAAGACCGAGGACGACATAGCCAAGACCAGGAACTTTGGGAAGAAATCCCTGCAGGAGATCAAGGATCGCCTCCAGGACTGGAACCTCAACCTCGGGTCTACCGACTACACCGACCTCAGGGCTCACCTGAAGAACGAGAAGCAGAAGGAAGAAACCCATGAATCATAAGAAGGGCTTCAACAAGCTGAACCGGAACGCCTCGCACCGCAAGGCCCTGATCCGGAACATGGCTACCGTGCTCTTCAGGCATGAGCGAATCGTGACCACCAAGGCCAAAGCCTTGGAAGTCCGCCGCCACGCCGAGAAGATGATCACGCGCGCCAAGGAAGACAGCGTGCACAACCGCCGCGTGATCGGCGAGAGAATCAAGGACGAGGCCATCCTGGCCAAGCTGTTCAAGGACATCGGTCCCCGGATGAAGGAACGCAAGGGCGGTTACACCCGCATCCTGAAACTGGGTTTCCGCGCCGGCGACGCCGCCGACATGGTCGTGCTCCAGCTGGTCGACTACAAGCTGGAAGAGGGCAAGCATGATGCCAAGAAGGCCGCCAAGCCCGAGACCAAGTCCAAGGAAAAAGCCAAGACCAAGGCCCGCAACGAGTCCAAGACCCGCGTGACCGCCAAGGCCAAGGCCGAAGAAAAAGCGGCCGAGTAAGGCTGGAAGGAGCAAGCATGTCCAAGGCACATCGCGGCAAGGGTATAGCCGAGCTCGCCAAAGGCGGCCGGGGCCAGTGCCCCATCTGCAAGCGTTCCGGCGTCAAGCTCCTGTACGAGCAGGAGATTGACGGAGCCAAGACGAACATTTGCAAGCTCTGCAAGGCGACCCTAGCCAACAAGAAATAAGCGGCCCAAACGGCCGCGTGCAAGGAGGATCGCCCATACGGCCCATGGCCATGGGCGGTCCTTTTTTTTGAAAGCGGAGGAAACGATGCGGGAACCGGACGGATCGCGCGCGCCGGGAGCGCTTGGCACGGCCTACGGGGTGGCGGCGTACGCCATGTGGGGCCTGTTTCCCATCTACTGGAAGGCCCTGTCTTCCGTCGACTCCTTCCAGATTCTGGCCCACCGGGTGGCCTGGGCCTTTGTTTTCAGCCTGATCCTGGCGCTGGCCACCGGGCGCGGGAGGGACCTGGCGTCTTTTCTGAGGTCGCCCCGGCGCCTTCTTGCGTCGGCGGCCGCTGGGTTCCTGGTTACCCTCAACTGGGGCATTTACATCTGGGCGGTCAACTCCGGCCGCATCATAGAATCCAGTCTGGGCTACTACCTCAATCCGCTGGTGTCCGTCCTAATCGGGGCTACGTTGCTCAGGGAAAAGATCGACAAGGGTATGATAGCCGCGTCAGCAGTGGCACTGGTGGGCATAGGCATACTGACGGTGTCGTATGGCCGCCTGCCCTGGGTGTCTTTGTCCCTGGCGGTGACCTTTGCCGTCTACGGGTACATTAAGAAAAAGGCCAATCTGGATTCAATCAACGGCCTGGCTGCCGAGACGGCCTTTGTCTTTCCGCTTGCCCTGGTTTTTCTGGCCGTGGAGCACACGGCCGGCAGAGGCTCATTCTGGAACGCCGGTGCAGGACCTACGGTCCTTCTCACGCTTGCCGGGCCTATAACCGCCATACCCTTGATGCTGTACGCCGCAGGAGTACGGCTCTTGCCCCTGTCCCGCATGGGCTTCCTGCAATACCTGTCCCCGACCCTGCAGCTGAGCCTGGGCGTGTTGGTATACGGCGAACGGCTGGAAGGGGCAAGGGCCCTGGCCTTTGGCTTTATTCTGGCCGCCCTGACCGTGTTCCTGGCAACGCGGAGAAAAGCCGCCACGTGAACCATCCAAAAGCCCACGCGTGGGATCGTAGCGTTAAGGCCCTCTTTGACGAACTGGACGCCGTACTGGAAAACCGCTATGCCGGCCGCTGGAAGCTCAGGCGCAACCGTCCCGCCAGGGGCAAAACATCCAATCCGGAGGCTGACGGCCTGTTCAATGTGGGCGTGTTCTTTACGCCCGGTTACGGAAGCCGTCTGGGCAGGGGTTACCTGGTGGAAATCATCGTGGCCACGGAGGAAACCGTGAGCCAGGACGATCGGCTTGAGCTGGAAGACTTTGTGAAGGCGGAACTGGAACGGCTCCTGCCAAGGCATTTTCCCGGGCGAGCCTTGTCCGTTGACAGGGACGGCACCATGCTCAAAATCCACGGGGACCTGAGCCTGGGCATGGCCTGAGCGCGGGGGCCACGGCCAAGAATCAGCCGAGCACGAATACCACGGTTTCGCGTGCCGCCGCCCGGGTGGCTATCAGCTCCCGGTCATGCTCCAGGAGCCTGGCCAGGGCCATTTCCTTGCCCCTGGACCGCAGCAAAAAGCGCGTGTGGCCCGCGGAAGCCAGGGTGTCCAAGCTGCAACTCAGTCGCTTGAAGGGACGCTCGGGGGCGCGGCAGGACAGGGTGCGTCCGCCCATGGGCGGCTTTGAGCCTGGAAAGACGCCAGCCGTATGGCCGTCAGCGCCCAGGCCCAGGTAACAGATATCGAACAAGGGACTCCCGTCAGCAGGAAAGGCGGCAAGCTCCCTGTCCATGGCGTACAGAGCCTCGGACGGGTCGCTGTGCCAGCCCACAAGGGTGGCCAGACCGTCCTCAAGGGGACCTTCAAAGGCTCTCCGGATCATGGTTTCGTTGCGCTCGCTGCCGGTGGCCGCGTCCGCCCTTTCGTCGCCCACAATCAGGGTGTAGCGCGGGAGTTGGCCTTCCGGGAAGGGTATGGTGCCGTCCGATATGGCCGTGGCCAAGGCGCGGTAGGCCGGCTCCGGCGTTGAGCCGCCGGCCAGGCAGACGCGCACTGGCCGGTCGGTCGGCATGAGCTCGGCAAGATGCACAAAATCGTCAGCCACGGCCCGGGCCCAGGCGCTTTCACTGGATAGTCGCTTTACCCTCATCATGCATCCACTATGCCATGGGGCTCCCGTGTCCGCAAGCCACAACGCGTGGTATAGTTTTGCCATGGACGACACGCGCGGATACAGCTCGCTTGGCGGGCGGGAGCAACATGTGGACGACGCAAGGCTGGCGGCAGCTTTTGTATCAGTTCTGAAAAGCCTTGGCGAGCGACGGAAGGTGCTGGCCCTGCCGCCGGACGGCACACGGGCCCATTCCAAGGCCGGAGTACTCCTCAAGGCCGCCTATGATCACTATGGCAGCGCCCTGGCCGCCGTCATGCCCGCCTTGGGCACGCACCGGCCCCTGGACGCCGAGGACATACGCCGCTTTTTCCCAGGCGTACCCGAGCGCCTTTTCCTGCCGCATGACTGGCGCCATGACACGGTCACCTTGGGCACCGTGCCCGGATCCTTTGTCAGCGGCGTTTCCGAGGGAGCGTGCGCTTTTTCCTGGCCGGCCCAGGTCAATCGCCTGCTTGTGGACGGGGACTTTGACCTGATCCTGTCTTTGGGCCAGGTGGTGCCGCACGAGGTGGTGGGCATGGCCAACCACAGCAAGAACGTGTTTGTTGGCGTTGGAGGCAAGGAGGCCATCGATCGTTCCCACTGGCTGGGAGCGGCGTACGGCATAGAAAGGACGCTCGGGCGCGTGGACACGCCGGTACGCGCCGTGCTGGACTACGCGTCCGCCCACTTTGCCTCCGACATGCCCATACTCTACGCGCTGACCGTGATCGGTCCGGACGGCTCAGGCGGCTTGGCCACCAGGGGTTTCTTTACGGGCTTTGACCGGCGGCCCTTTGAGCATGCCGCGGCCCTGTCAGCCCAGGTGAACGTGACCAAGCTGGAGCGGAAGCCGGGCACGGCGCTGGTGTGGCTGGATCCCGCCGAGTACCGCTCCACCTGGCTTGGCAACAAAGCCATATACCGCACCCGGCTGGCCATGGCTGACGGCGGTACCCTGGTGATCCTTGCGCCAGGCGTGGACTGCTTTGGCGAGGACCCGGCCATAGACGCGACCATACGGAGATACGGTTACCGGGGCACGGACAGCGTTCGGGCCCTGGTGGACTCAGGCGAGCTGGCCGACGACCTGGCCGGGGCCGCCCACCTGGTCCACGGCTCTACGGAAGGCCGCTTCCGGGTGGTGTACGCGTCCGGCTTATCCAAGGACGAGCTGGAGAGCGTGGGCTACGAGTGGGCCGACCCGGGCATCCTTACGCGAC
Organism: Spirochaetales bacterium; assembly: GCA_016928955.1. GTDB lineage: Bacteria > Spirochaetota > Spirochaetia > Treponematales > UBA12059 > JAFGJV01. The sequence goes on along the minus strand of JAFGJV010000010.1, from coordinate 19,815 downwards.
GGTACGACCCCGCACGCCTGCGCGAAGGGTGGAACGCCCTGGATGGTGAGGATTTCTATTTTATACGCAATCCGGGCCTGGGACTGTGGATGGCATGACGGCTTCAGGAAGGGTGGGGCCGGGAGGGAAACCCGGGGCGGGTTGCCCTCCCGGACAGGAATTTTATGTACCCAGGAAGGGATAGCGCCAGTCGCGGGGCGGGGCCATGTTCTCCTTGATGGCCCGGGGGCTGGTCCAGCGCACCAGGTTGAGGAAGGAACCCGCTTTGTCGTTGGTGCCAGACGCCCTGGCTCCGCCAAAGGGCTGCCTGCCCACTACGGCGCCCGTGGGCTTGTCGTTGATGTAGAAATTGCCGGCGGCGTTGCGCAGGGCTACCAGGGCATGGTCTATGTCCGCCCGTTCGCGGGCGAACACGGCCCCCGTCAGGGCGTAAGGCGCGCCTTGGTCCACCAGGCGGTAGGCTGCGTCCAGGTCCGAATCGTCATAGGCGTAGGCCGTGAGCACGGGGCCAAAGATCTCCTCTACCATGGGCTCGGCCCTGGGATCCTCGGTCATGATGACCGTGGGTTCCACGAACCAGCCCGTGGACGAATCGCGGGAGCCTCCGGCCATGATGGAGCAGGAAGGGTTGGCCTTGGCCCGGTCCACATAAGCGCCTATGGTGTCGAACGCGCCTTTGTCTATGACGGCGTTGACAAAATTTGACGGATCCAGCGGAGAGCCCATTTTTACCGCCTTGAGCTCTGCCAGGAAGCGGTCCATGAATTCCTTCTTGCGGGAACGAGGCAGGTACAGGCGGCTGGCGGCCGAGCATTTCTGTCCCTGGTACTCAAAGGCGCCGCGCACGCAGGCAGTGACGGCGGCCTCAAGGTCGGCGTCCGGGTGGACGAACACAAAGTCCTTGCCCCCGGTCTCGCCCACGATGCGGGGATAGGCGCGGTAGCTTGACAGGTTTTCCGCAGCCGTTTTCCACAGGGAATTGAACACGGCGGTCGAACCGGTAAAGTGGATACCGGCAAGGTCCGGCCGGGCCATGAGGGCGGCCGTGATGTCCCTGGATGCGCCGGGCAAGAAGTTGATGACGCCGGGGGGCAGGCCAGCTTCCCGGTACAGCTGGGCCAGGTACCAATTGGACAGAACCGAGGTGGACGCGGGCTTCCACACCACCACGTTGCCCATCAGGGCGGGCGCGCTGGGAAGATTGGCCGCTATGGCCGTAAAATTGAAAGGACTGACCGCGTATACAAAGCCCTCCAGCGGCCGGTAGTCCATGATGTTGGTCTCGAATTCGTCAGAGCGGGGCTGCTCGGCGTAGAGCCTTTCCGCCAGGGCTGGGTTGATGCGGAAAAAGTCCGCCGTCTCGCACACGGCGTCTATTTCCGCTTGGTGGTAGTTTTTGGACTGGCCCAGGATGCTGGCAGCGGCGAGTTTTTTCCACCAGCCACCGGATATAAGAGCGGCGGCCTTGCGGAACACGGCGGCCCGCTCCCTATACGGCGTCCGGGCCCAGTCAGTGGCCGCTTTGGCGGCTGCGTCTGCGGCCATGGCCGCTTCGGCCGCGCCGGCCTCATGCCAGCGGCCAAGGACCAGGCTGTGGTCAAAGGGCGCCCGGATGTCGCGCAGACGGCCGGTTCGCACCTCCTTGCCGCCTATGACCAAGGGGATTTCCGGTGGGTTGGCCATCATGGATTTGAGCTCGGCCTCCAGGGCCAAGCGCTCGGGAGAGCCGGGGGCGTAAGCCTTGACCGGCTCGTTGGGTGGCAGGGCCGGCGATGGCTCCGCCCCAAGAATGAGGGAATCGTACATGACCCGTACTCCTTTCCAAACGCGGGAGGTTGGCGCCTTTCGGCACCAGCCCATCGGTTCCGGCCCATGGCCATCTGCTCAGGCTGTAGGGCGGCGGAACTCGGGGTAGGGTGGGAAAAAGATCGATGGGCTTGTGGAGGCCCCGCCGCCAACGGCGGCGTCTAGTCGCGTCAGACCGGCTAGGAGCCCGCCCGACGGCCCCTGGGATCGGGGCCTTACCAATATAGTCAGGAACGACGGGGACTGAGAAGCGGAGCGAGGGCGTTTTTGGGGTTTATGCTCAAGCGTGCATGAACATGCAGGTTGACCAGGATGTTGGAAAACTCGATGCTCTTGCTCAGGAAGGGTGGGGCCGGGAGGGAAACCCGAGCGGGGTTGCCCTCCCGGACAGAAAGCTGTTAAAAACCTTTGGCGCTCAGCTCGGCCAGAGCCGCCGTCAGCATGGGTTCCACCGATATGTCCGAGCCCACGGCTTGGCGCATCCACTGGTTGGGCGACAGCCGCCCCAGGCGGCACATGCGCCCCATCTGTGAGCCGACCGATTTTCCCTTCATGGCCGCCTCTATCTGGAAGGATATGATGTGGCCGAGCGGATAATCCGGCAGGTACATGGCGTGCTCGATCATGTGCGAATAGGTACCCAGCATAAGGGCGTCTCGTACGCCAAAGGCCGGGGCAAAATAGCGGTTCCACACGGACCGGGCTATGGACATGGCCGCTTCCCTGAGCGCGCGCGCGTCGCAGTCGGGATGGGCGTACATCCAGTTCCACAGTTCCATGTCCGTCAGAGCCACGCCGGCTATCTCGCAGCTCGCCCAGTAGTCGGCCAGCACCGACGGCCCCACTGGCGCGTCGTCCCGGCCGAGTATGGCCAGGTCCCGCGCCTGGAACACAAAGGCAAAAGCCTCCGTGAAGGCCGTGTTGGGCACGCTGGCCAGGAAGTACTCGTCCATGCCGTGGAGGCTGAACACCTGCTCCACGTTGTGGCCGAGCTCGTGGCAGGCTATGTTAAAGCCCTTGTAGTCCATGCCCGCCTTGGGGACCCTGGTGCGCAGGCGCACCTTGTCCGACCGCATGGCAGCCGGCATGGCGTGCCCCGAGCCCCTGGCCTGGTCCACCTCTATGCGCTCGGCCAGCCAGGCGGCTTCCGCCTTGTCAAAGCCCAGGACGTCCAGGATGCGGGGTATGTCGTTCTTGAAGGCGCGGGCGTCCGGGTAGCGCGCGCGGGTCAGGGCGTCCAGCTCGGCCTCGTCCGGCTTCTGGCCTTCCTCAAAGTCCCGGTACCACACGTCAAAGGGCTCCAGGGGGCGTTCAAGGCGGGACGACACCAGTTTGGCGGCTCGTCCGAAGGCCGGGGACGACAACAGCTCATGGAAGAGCCGCTCCACGTCCTTTTCCGGTATTTCGCGGTCCACGTTGAAACGGCGGGCCACCAGGCTGGGATTGTCCGGGCACCACTGGTCCAGGCCGCGCTCGGCCCTGAAAATATCCAGCATGAATTCGTAACGGCGGTTGCCTTCAGGTTGGGTCGACTGCTTGGACGGATTCCACGGATGGCTGGCCGTATCGATGGCCTCAAGGGGTATGCCGCCGTCAACCACGCGCTCCATGGCCGCGTACAACAGGCGCTGGCGCCGCGTAGCGTCCTGTCTGCCGTACTGGGCCTTGATCTCGTCCCTCATGTTCCAGTGCATGAGCAGGCGCTTGTCCTCCGGAAAGAGGGCGTCGTCGCCGTTGTCGCGCAGGGCGGCCGGATAGAGGTTGTAGCCCATGATGTAGTTCTGGGCGGCCGAGAAGGCGGAGGCCAGGCGCTGGGACACGTCAGCCGGTACGCGCTCTGTCAGGGTGTCGCCCAGGCGGGTCTCGGCCCACTGCCTGCGGGTCCAGGACGGACCTTCCTTGAGCTTGCGCTGGAGGCTCCGGTAGGGAAAGTTCAGGTGGATGACAAAGGCAAGCTTGTTGCCAAAGAGGTCGTCGGACAGGTGGGCGCCCGGCGACCATGCCGAAAGGATGTCGTCCGCGGGCAGAAGGGGCCCCTGGTCCACGTGCACGCCCCATTCAAGCTGCTTGCCTATGGCCAGCATGGAACCGTACAGGACCTCTGACAGGGCTTCCAGGCGGCCAAACAGCGCGTCTCGCTCCCGCTCGGAGCAGGCAAAGTGGCGGACGCAAAAAGCGGAGAATTCGTCCGAGCTGCCGTCCTCCTCCCTCCAGTACGAGGCCGCGCAGCGCACGCCCTCCAAGGCCCGGTCCCGGCAGTCCGGCTGCCCGGCCTCCGTTATGGCGTTGACGGTCTTTTCTATGGTGTCGTCGTCGATCCTCTTGGTCATGGCGCTTTTCCTTCCTGCTGACGCGGCCCGGGGAACCCGTGCGGTTCCGCCAGCCGACGTTCATCCTAGCGCCGAACAGCCGCGCGCGCAACGGGCGCAGGCGTGTGGGCTGGTGCGCCCGGTATCCAAAACCCCCAATTCCGCGCTATTTTCTTGGTAAACCCGGACTTGCCCGGCCAGGAGCCCGAGAGTCCGGAGTGGTAGCGAGGAGCCGTCATGTTAAGAAAATCTTTTAGTGCGATTTTTGGGCTTTTTTGCCTGGTGTTGCTGTCCGGAGCTGCGGATGTGCAGGATCCCCTGCGCGCCCTGCCGGCCGGGGCCACCATGGTGGTCAGCATTGACAATACCGGCCTGTTCGTGAAGAACGCCGTCTCGTTCCTGGAAGCGTCCGGGCTGATGGACGCGTCCCCGGAGCTGGCCGAAATCCGGCGCGTGCTCCGCGGAGACGCCCCCGAGCACGCGCAGGCGATGGACAAACTCAAAGCGCTTCTTGAGGCCGTGGATGCGGGCAAGCGGCTGGTATTTGCCCTGTATATGGTGCCCGAAGGCTCGAGCAGCTCCGGGCCCGGCATGCTGGTCCTTGTGCCGTACCGTGACAAAAATTCCGTTGAGAGCGGCGTGCTTGAAATGGTGTCCGGCAATACGGAGTTGAGCCTCAACGTATCCTACCATATACCGGGGTACTTGGCCTTGGGCATAAACATGGATCCCGGCTTGCTCGCCGCGCCCGATGGCAACGCCAGCCTGAGCCTGGCTTCCTATCCGGATTCAACGCTGTCCGTGTGGCTGGACGTGGCCGCTTTTTCCGGCATGTTCAACGCGGCCATGGCGCAGGCCCTGTCCACGCTCGGAGACTCATCCGCGGACCAGGTCCCGGACGGCGATGCGTACAACTATTACGATGACGATTCGGAATCCTACCTGGACTACGAGGGCTATGACGGGGCGGAGGAATCGGGGCAGGACGAAGAGTATGCGGACGACGAGGGATACGACGCGTATGGTGACGATTATGGCGACTATTATGGCGACGACGAATTCGGCACCGACTCGGGGAGCCTGAAATCCTCGGACTACTGGGCGGAGCTTGACGACGAGGACAGCTCCCCGTCGGCCTCAGAATCTCCATCCCAAAGCGCGATCCAGTCGCTTTCAGCCGCGCTCCCCCTGGTTCAGGAGCTTATAGACGGCCTGTCTACCGTGGAAATAGCCCTGACCGTAAACTCGGACCGTGTGTGGACGAGCGCCAGACTGGGCCTGGCATCCGGCGGGCTTCTGGACGCCATGGCGTTGTCCATGGCGTCTGGAGACTCCAAACTGCCCTATTTGTCCTACTGCGACGGGAACGCTTTGCTGACCGGCGCCTGGTCATCGGGCACGGAGTGGATGACAAAGTTTCTGGAATTCTTTGGCGCAGCCCTGGCGTCGGCGGAAGCCCTGGACGTCGGTCTTGAACAACAGCTTGCCCTGGCCGGGGCAAGCGGGCGCAACGGAGCTTTTTCCCTGGATGTGAGCGTGAGCGACGCGCTGGGGCGCGCCTTGCAGGGAGACTACCCCGGGGCCGAAGAGGCGGCCAGGTTGGTATCGGAGGGCCTGGAGCTTTCGTTGTACGGGGTCAGCCAGCTCAAGGACAGGCAAGCCTATCGCGACGCCATGAAAGCCCAGATCCTGGAACCGGGTTCGGTATACCGGGATATGTTGCTGAAGCTCGGCGTGCCCGCGCTCATTGGCCACCAATCCGGGTCGGAGGGCGGCATGCCGTATGATCACTACTCGGCGGAAACCGATGAGTGGGAATACATGGATGCGCTGGCGGAATCCCTGGTGGCCAGGTATGGCCACATATCCTACGCGTACTCGGGCGACAAGGCCTATATGTGGCTGGGACAGCCTGCCCAAGCGGTGGACCTGGCCAGGAGGGACAGGGCAACGGCGCAATTGTCGGGAGTCAGGGGCTTCAGCCAGCTCAGGGCGGGAGCGCCGGTAGACATTAAGGGCTTTGTCTACCTTTCCACGGCCCGCCTGGCCAAACTGATCCTCCAGCTGAAGCCGGACTCAGGTCCCCTGCCCTTTGCCTACAGCGAGCTACAGGGCGTCATGCTGTGGTCGTCAGCCAGCCGGGGCAGCATGGGCTGGGGCGCGGGCCTTGGCGCCGGCGACATCAAGGCTCTGCTCGCCCTGCTGAACACGAGCAGCTAACGGGCCGCCGGCTTAAAAAAGGAACGGCCCCGCGTTGGGGCCGTTCCCTTTGACTGGTGGCGGTCTTTCAGTTGCCCACGCGTATCTGGCGCCACACCTTGTTGTACAGCTTGAGTCCCTCAAGGCCCAGGTCTTCCTTGAACTCCCCGGCGGCCAGGTCGTCAAAGCTGTAGTTCGGGGTAACGGTCATGAGCTCCCGAGCCGGCACGTTGGGCGAGGGTAGCATGAGGTAGTCGGACACGCGGGCGGCTATCTCCGGGCTCAGCATGTAGTCAATGAACTGGTAGGCCGTGTCCACGTTCTGAGCGCCGCTTAAGATGCAGAAGCTGTCCAGGTACATGGGCATGCCTTCCTGGGGGAAGAAGAAATCTATCTCGCCGCGCCGTTCCTCGTCGTATTCAAGGAACACGTTTTCCGCGTAGCCCTGGACCACCCAGAATTCGCCTGAGGCAAAGCTCTTGGCAAAGGCCTCCGCGTCGAACTTGACCAGGTTGGGTTTCCATGATTCCACAACCTGTCGGGCCTGTTCCAGATGGGCGGGGTCCACGTCGTTGACCGAATAACCCAGGAACTTGAGCGCCGCGCCAAGGACCTCGCGCATGTCGTCCAGCATGGTCATGCGCCCGCGGAGCCGCTCGTCGCCGAAAATGCTCCAGCTGTGCGCGTAGCCCTCTGCCTTGCTCGAGTTCACGGACACGCCCGCGGCGCCCATCATGAACGGCACGCTGTAGCGGTTGTCCGGGTCAAAGCCGATGCGCGCTATGGCCGAGGGGTCAACGTTGGCCAGGTTCGGCACGCGCGACAGGTCCAGCTCCTTGAGGAGGCCCTCCGCTATCATGATGGATACGTAGTCGCCCGACGGTACCACGATGTCGTAGCCCGAGCCCCCGGCCACCAGCTTGTTGTACATTTCCTCGTTGGACGAATATGAGTCCACAATCACGTCCACGCCGTGGGAACGCTCAAAGTCCTCTATCACGTCGTCTGGGATGTAGTACGTCCAGTTGTACAGGTAGAGCTTCTGCCCCGAACCGCCGCAGGCCGACGCCAGGACAAGAACCCCAAGGACCACAAGCGCGAGCGCCGCGCGGGCCGATTTTGAAACCATACAGGCCTCCTATTTGGCTGCTATGTATTTGAGGAAGTTCCTCATGGACCAGGTGAGCGCCACGGTGCCCAGTATCATGACCACCGAGAGCGCGTTAATGACCGGCGATATGCCAAAGCGTATGGCCGAGTACACGTACAAAGGCAGGGTGGTGGCCCCGGGCCCGGTGACAAAGAAGGTGATGACAAAGTCCTCCAGGGACAGGGTCACCGCAGTGAGGAAGCCCGACACGATGCCCGGCATGATCATGGGCAGGATTACCCGCGCCAGGGTCTGCGCCTCGGTGGCGCCCAGGTCGCGCGCCGCCTCTATGATGGAAAAATCGAATTCCTCAAGGCGCGCCAGCACCAGGAGGAACACGAAGGGCAGGTTGAAGGATACGTGCGCAACGAACACCGTGAACAGCCCGAGCCTAATGCCCAGGCCGGAGAAGAACACCAGGAGCGACACGCCTATGATGATCTCCGGCAGGATCATGGGCAGGAAGGTGACGGTGCGCAGGTACGAGCGCAGGCGGAAACGGTACCAGTTGACGCCTATGGCTCCCAGGGTGCCTATGGCCGTGGCCACGGCCGCCGAGCCCAGGGCGATGATTGCGCTGTTCCCGAAGGCCCTCCAGAGGTCCGGCGAGTCGGTGAACAGCTTCAGGTACCAGCGCAGGGAGAAGCCGCCCCAGGACCCGGACTTGGACTCGTTGAACGAGTAGAACACCAGCACGGCCAGGGGCAGGAACAGGAACACGATGGTCCCGGCGAACACGGCCTTGGAGAAGATCGAGCGCTTCATGCCGGCTCTCCTTCCGCGCTAGCAACGGATTGGGCGGGTAGCGCCGCGCCCTCCTCCGGCTCCTTGGTACCGGCTCCGCCGGAGCCCAGGGTGGCCGTCCCGCCGGCGCGCAAGAGCAGCATGACGCCGACCGTGGTTACCAGGGTGATCACCAGCGATATGGCCGCGGCCAGGGGCCAGTTGCGGCTTTTGGTCAGCTCGTCGGCTATCAGGTTGCCCAGCATGTACGACTCGGTGCCGCCCACCAGGAGGGGCACGGCGTACGCTCCGAAGATGGGAATGAAGGTGAACAGGAAGGCCGTGAACACTCCGCCCCTGATGTTCGGCAGGAGCACCCGGGTTATGGCCTTGAGCTTGGTCGCCCCCAGGTCGCGCGCCGCCTCCAGGAGGGAGAAATCGAATTTGTCTATGGTGGAGAACAGCGGCAGTATGGCGTAGGGCAGGTAGGTGTATACCAGCACCAGGCCCACGGCCCAGCGGTTGTACAGAAAGCGCAGTGGCTCGTCAGTCAGGCCCAGGAAGCGCAGGAGATCGTTCAGGAAACCCTCGTTGCCAAGGATGGCTATCCAAGCGTATATGCGGATCAAGAAGTTGGTCCAGAAGGGTATGATCACCAGCAGCAGGAGCAGGTTCTGCCGCTTGGACCGGGCCATGTGGTAGCCGCAGGGCAGGGCTATGAGGATGGTAACCAGGGTGGCCCCCAGCGCCACCACGATGGTATTGACCGTCACGGTGAGGAAGGTGGGGTTGGCAATGGCCTTGTACGCATCCAGGGTGGGCTTCCACTCAACGCCGCCGCGCTGTCCCTGAGTCAGGAAGCTGTAGGCGACGATGATGAGGAGCGGGGCGACGAAGAACACGCTCAGCCACAGGATGGACGGGGCGGCGTACAGGCCGCCTGGGCCCTGTTTCATCGCTTGACCTCCACCAGGAAGGCGTCCTCCGCGCTGTACGACAGCCACACCGAGTCCTTCCAGCGTATGCGCGGGCCTTCGTCCGACCAGTCCGCGTGCTGTTTGATCACCTTGAGCGTGGCGCCCTGGTCAGTACGCACGTAGAACTTGGTCTGGAAGCCGGAGTAGATGGGTTCATCCACCAGGCCGGACAGCAGGTTGAGCCCGCCGCGCACGGACGATGGCCGCTCCAGGTCTATGCGTATTTTCTCGGGACGCACCGTCCAGCTGACCCGGGTGCCCGCGGGCGGCGGGTCGTCGTCCGTGACGTACACCGTGCCGAATTCGGCCGTGTCCAGCTCCGCCATCTGCCCGCTGACCGAGCGTATGGTGCCTTCGTACAGGTTGGTCTCGCCTATGAATTTGGCCACAAAGTCCGTGGCCGGCGCCTCGTAGATTTCCTGGGGCGTGCCGACCTGCAGGACCTGGCCTCCGTTCATCACGGCTATGCGGTCCGACACTGACAGGGCCTCCTGCTGGTCGTGGGTGACGTAGATGAAGGTGATGCCGATCTTGTCGTGGATGGCGTCCAGCTCGATGAGCATGTGCTGGCGCAGTTTGGCGTCCAGGGCGGACAGGGGCTCGTCCAGAAGGAGGACGGACGGCTCGTTGATCAAGGCGCGCGCTATGGCCACGCGCTGTTTCTGGCCGCCGGACAGCTGGGCTGGCTTCTTGTCCGCGTGCGCTTCCAGCTCGACCAGCCGGAGATAGTGGCCCACGCGGTCGCGTACCGTGGCGTCCGGCGCCTTGGCCAGGCGCAGGGAAAAGGCCACGTTCTCGAACACCGACAGGTGGGGGAACAGGGCGTAATTCTGGAACACGGTGTTCACGCGCCGCGTGTTGGGCGGCTCCGGCAGCACGTTCACGCCGTCCAGGAGCACCGCCCCGGACTCAGGCTGCTCGAACCCGGCTATGATGCGCAAGAGCGTGGTCTTGCCGCATCCCGAAGGGCCAAGCAGGGAGAAAAACTCGCCCTTGCCTATCCCTATGCTCACGTCGTCCAGCGCCCGGAACGCGCCGAACGATTTGCCTACATGCTCGATGACAACGTCGCTTCCTATCAACTCTTGTGCCTTATCCCCTCCGTGCGTGGTGGATGGCGCGCCCTACGGCGCCGCTCGCCGCACGCGCCCTACGGTTGCCGCCGTACGGCGCTTGCCCAAAGTATAGTCGTCCGGGGGTGCTTCTCAAGCCGCTTCCCGGATGTAGCGCGCACAATGGGGCATGCGGCCGGTCTGTGTCAAGGGATTTTTGGCGGAATATACGCTGGATATGCATGGAAAACGTATAAAAATACAGGGCTGGGCTGGCATCACCGTGCCCGAGTGCCAGGCGCCCCTTGCCCACCCGGCTTCAGGCGGGGCAGAATGGCGTCATGGAAACAACAGGAGAGGCGTTCAAGCGCCTGTACGGTATCATGCAGAAGCTCAGGGCGCCGGACGGCTGTCCCTGGGACCGCGAGCAGACGCCAGCTAGCGTGCGCGGCAACCTGATAGAGGAAGCGTACGAGTGCGTGGAGGCCATCAACGAGGGCGACCAGGCCCACGTCAAGGAAGAGCTGGGCGACCTCTACCTCCTGGCCACCTTCATATCCTACATGTACGAGCAGGATGGTTCCTTTACCGTGGCCGACGTGCTGGGCACGGTGTCCGACAAGCTGGTGCGACGCCACCCGCACGTGTTCGGACAGGCGCAGGCGGACACGCCGGACGAGGTGATACGTCAGTGGAACGACATCAAGGTGTCCGTGGAAGGGCGCAGGCGCAAGGACTCCGCGCTGGACTCCGTGTCCAAGGCCCTGCCGCCCCTGGAGAAGGCGTACAAACTGCAGAAAGCCGCGGCCAAGGCCGGTTTTGACTGGGACGACGCCACAGGCCCCTGGGACAAACTGGCGGAGGAAGCGTCGGAAGCCCGGGCCGTGTGCCAGGCGCCGCAGGCAGACAGGGACCGCATCGAGGACGAGCTGGGCGACCTTCTCTTCTCGGTCGTGAACGTGGCCCGCAAGCACAAGGTGGACCCGGCGCTGGCCCTGCATCGTGCCTTGGAAAAATTCTCGGCGCGCTTCAGGCACGTGGAAAAGCGAATGGCCGAGACGGGCCAGCCCATGGCCCCGGGAGCGCTAGCCGTGATGGACGGTTTCTGGGACGAGGCCAAGCGCCAGGGCTTGTAGTCCACACGGAAGGCGCGTGCGGCGACGCTCAGAAGTACAGCCGTCTCCGGTAGTAGCGCCTGAGCTTGACGCTCCAGGTGCGCAGGAGGCGGGCGTCGTCTGCCAGATTGGTCAGCTGCCCGTCCTTGAAGGCCCGGATGACAACGTAGCGCACCATGTCCGGCGACCCGCCCTGCTCGTCAAAGGCGTCCAGGTACAGAAGCCAGTCCTCGTCCTTGTCGCGGAGCAGGCGGTTGGTGGCAACGGCGCCGGCCGAGCGCGCGCAGAGTATGCCCACGCGGCCTTTAAGCTGGCCAAAATACTCCATGGCCGCGTCAAAGGACACGCCAGGCAGTGGTTCCCAGCACAGTTTGACAAAGGGATGGTCCGCGGCGCCCATGAGCTCCACGGCCCGTTCGTATGAGTCCATGGCCGAGCCCTGGGCAAGGCCGAAACACAGGGTCACGCCTGATTCGGCGCTGATGTCCGCCAGGGTCCGGGTTGTCTCCGCAAAGAACGCGGCGTCCGCGTCAACATCGTCGCTTTTGGGAGCCGCCCACAGGCGGATGTAGGGAGCCTGGAGCGCCCTGGCCGTGGCCAGGAGGGTTTTGAAGCGATCCACCGAGTGTACGCCAGCGCGGAACAGTGTGGCGTACGACGCGTTGCATAGGCCGGCCCTGAGGGTATCCAGCATGACCCGGCCGGCCGCGTCAAGATCGCCCGCCTCCACGCCGTGGTCGCTGGACCATTCCACGGCCGTGATGCCGGCAGCCCTGGCTTCCTTGAGTATGGAGCTTGTCGGGGCGCCCAAAAAGGCCGCCGAAGATATGGCCGCGTTTACCATGATGATACTGTGCCGATTTTAGACCATTGGGGCGGGCTTTACAACAGAAACCGGCGATTGGCACGGCGGCTCTCAGCTTGTGCCCAGGGCCGGCCTATCGTATAGTGGGGCCGCGGGTTTTCCGGGGGGACGAGCGTGATCAGGGTCAATCAGCATGACGATGGGTTCACCATAGATATGGACGGGAAAACGCTGTTTTCCCACTCCTACCGACGGCCGCTGGTCACGCTGTCCGTATCCTCGGACCGCCCATCCCGCCGCCGCGGCCAGCCACCCGCGCGGAAACTGCTGTTTGTCCAGAAAGCCAGGACGTGGAAGCTGGTTACCCAGCGCCCGGATTTTCTCGAGCTGCATTTTGAGGGTGTGTGCAGGCTTGCCGTCCGTGAACGCGGAGGGGCCCTGGCCCTCTCGTTCTCCCGCTACGATTCGGCGGCGGGAGCCTTGGACCTGCGACTGCCGGGCACGCCGGGAGAAACCGTGTTTGCCTCCGTGCCCGGAAGGGAAAACCTGGATATCAAAGGCTGGCGCTGGCGCCCGGACGGAGGCGGCCCGGCCGAGGAGCCTTTGTCGGCCCTGATAGGCGGCCGCGTATGGCTGACCGCCGACCTTCCGGCGGAAATGGACTGCCGCTCGGGGTCGTACATCGTCGTCAGGTTCAGGGGCATTCCAAAGACGCTTACCTTGGGCGCTTGCCATAACCTCAGCGGGGCGGCAGGCGCGTTGCGGCAGTCCCTGGGCGCATCGCCCGAGCCGCCCGCCTGGCTGTACGACGGCCTGTGCGTTACCGTGGCCGGGGGCGCGGAAGAGGCCTACCGCCGCGTCAATGCCATGCTAGGCTCCGGTGTGCGCGTGGGAGCCCTGGCGCTTGCCGACTGGCAGGGCGGCCAGAACGAGCGCAACCCGCATTCTTGGGAGCCCGACCGTAGTCTCTATCCGTCCATCCGGGACGAGCTCGGGCGCTACCGGGAGGCCGGCATACACAGTTTCCTGAGCATGGGCGCGTTTCTTGGCGCGGGGACCACGGTTGCCCAGGAAGCGGGCGCCCGGGGCTTCCTTCTCAAGGACAGGGACGGAGGCAGCTATCGGGTTGGACGGGACCGGGCCCTGGTCCTGCCCGACCTGTGGAATCCGGACGCCGCGTCCTGGGTCGGTAAAACCCTGGCAGCGGCCCTGGCCGGCACGGGGGCGTCGGGGGTGATAGAGCTTCAGGCACCGGTTCCGCCTGCGGACGCCGTGGGCGCGGCTGGCCCGTGCTGGGGGCGGATACACGAATACGGAAAGCTGTGGTCCGCGGCCATCAAGGCGGCTGTGGACGACTCCGGTCTGGCCGGCAGGGCAGCCGTGTTCAGGTATGCCGCAAGGCCGTCCGCCTGGGACACGGGCTCATGGTCGCCGTGGAAGGCGGAGAGCGGGGGCAAGGGCTTGGTCCACGGCCTGTACGCCGCCCTGGTGGGCGGGGGCTCCTGGCACGCCGAACTGTCCGCCGCGGGCGTGGGAAGCGCGCGCGGACGGGAACTGTTCATGCGCGGCATGGAAACCCTGGCGGCCGGCCCCTATCTCAGGATAGGAGGCGACGGGCCCTGGTGGTCGCATCCCGGGCTACGTACGCACGCGGCGCGGGTATCTGAACTGTGGGCGGGCCTTGCGCCGTACCACCGCTCGGTAGCCGCTGAACTGGCGTCGTTCGGGCTTGCCCCCTTACGGCCCGTGGCCATGCAGTATCCAAAGGACAACCTGGCCTTTGACGGGCAGGCGCGCTGGCTCTACGGCCGCGACCTGTTCTGCGGCGGCCCGGTCAGGCCCGGCAAGGACCTGGCCGACGTGGAATTGCCCGACGACCACTGGGTGCATATGTGGTCGTCAAGGGAATTCCGCGGGGGACCGGTGACCATAGAAGCGCCCGTGGGCTTTCCGCCCCTGTTCTACCGGGCCGACTCGCTGTGGGCTTCCCGCTTTGACGACATCAGAAAGGCCCATATCAGGGCATCGGAGGCAGGGCGTTGACGTTTCCCCGCTGGCTTGCCTTCCTGTCCGCCATTGTGGGCAGTATGGTCATATCCCTGGGCATGGTGCTCCAGAAAAAAGGCGTGGCCTGGTTCCGCTGGCCGGGCCCCAAGGATGCCCAGTACCGGCGACTGCGCACGGTGTGGTTTCTGGGTTTCGGGCTCAACAATCTCCTGTCCGTGTTCTATTTTTTCGCGCTCAAGGCCATGAGCTCGGCCGAGGTGGGGGCGACCATGGGGCTCAATATCCTGTTCAGCGCGGCCTTCTCTGCCGTGCTTCTCAAGGAGCCCCTGTCCAAACGCGTTATCACCGGTTCGGGCGCCATGGTCGCCTTCATAGTCCTGGCCAACCTGTCGGCACCGCCCTATGTACCGGCCGTCGAACCTAGTCTGGCCCTCATCAGCGCCTTCTTTGCCGCTCCCTACGCGCTGGTTGGCCTGGCTGTAGGCGCACGGCGCTTTCTGGGACTGCAAGGCGACGCGTACGCCATGGCCTTTGCCGCGGCGGCCGGGGCGCTTGAAGGTTTTATCATCGTGCTGATCAAGGCCATGCAGGCCACGCACGGCAACGACATACTGCGCTACGCGGCCACGCCCTACCTGTACATGTACCTGGCGTCCAGCGCGTCGCTCATAGCCTTCATGCAGGTGGCCTACGCCCACGGACGGATGACCAAGGCGGGGCCGGTGCTGTGGGGCATGCAGATTGTGTATCCGGTGGTCATAGCATACGCGGCCTTTGGCGCGGCCCTGGTGCCAGCCCAGGCCCTGGCCTTTGCCGGCATCCTGGCCTGCGTGGTCGTTATCCAGTCCAAACGCTACTGAGCACCGGCGTGGTGGCGACGCGGTAGCGGACTCAGTCCCTGTGGATAAGGACCACGGCCTGGGCTTCCACCGCCTGCCTCTGGCCGGCCGCGTTCACGCCCTCAGAGGTTTTGGCCTTTACCGACACGGCGTCCAAAGGCAGTCCGCATAAGGACGCTATGGACGAACGTATGGAGTCCATGCAGGGAGCCAGGCGCGGCCGTTCCAGCACCACGGTTGCGTCCACGTTGCCCAGCTCCCAGCCTGAGTCGCGAGTGAGCCTGAGGGCCGTCTCCAGGAACACGCGCGACGCTGCGCCCTTCCAGCGTTCGTCAGACGGCGGGAAATGCCTGCCTATGTCCCCGAGGGCCGCCGCGCCGAGAACGGCGTCGGTGATGGCGTGCAGGAGGACGTCGCCATCAGAATGTCCCAGCTCGCCCTTGTCAGACGGCACCGTAACGCCGCCGAGCACCAGCGGGCGGCCGGTCTCAAGGCGGTGAAGGTCCCAGCCCTGGCCAACGCGTATGGTCATGGAAGGTCCTCCGGGAAGGTGATCTTGACGTTGCTCCGCTCGCCTTCCGCGAGCATGACGGAGCGGCCGGCCCTGGACCACAGCTCGGCGTCGTCCGTGGCCTCGGTCCGCGCCGGCCCAAGCCGCAGGTACGCGTCAAGGAGCTCCCTGAAGCGGAAACCCTGCGGCGTCTGAACGGCCCGGAGAAAGGCGCGCGGCGGATGCTCGACCACGAAACCCGCGGCGTCCACGCGCTTTATGGTGTCCGTTACGAGCACGCCCGGCACGCAGGCGCCCGTTTCCGCGCAGCCGTCCAGCACCCGGCTGAGCAAGGCGGCGCTGGCAAAGGGACGAGCGCCATCGTGCACCAGGACCAGCTGTTCGGGATCGGCGCCGGCCGCTTCAAGGGCACGGAGCCCGGCCAGGACGCTGTCGGCGCGCTCGGTTCCGCCCTCGGCGAACAGGAGGCGACCGGCGTATCTGGCCGTAAAACCGTGACCCAGGGCGGCCCTGGCGTCGGGCACGCCCCCGGGAGGCACCACGGCCACGCACAGGACGCAGTCGTCATGATCCAGAAACAGCGACAGGGAGTGGGCAAGCACGGGCTTGCCGTGTAGGAGTCTGTATTCCTTCTTGATTCCGCCAAAGCGGCTGCTTTTCCCGGCCGCCGCGACGACCGCCAGGAACGGCATTGCGTTCAGCTTTCCAGCCGCTGCCTGATGAGCTCGGCTATGGTTTCCTTGGACTTGCCCAAGGAGAAGGATACCTCGTCCTGCAGGAGGTTGAGGGCCGAGTCGTACAGCTTGCGCTCCAGGATGGGCAATTCCTTGATTTTGGAACGGTGGTAGAGGGAGCGGACGACACTGGCTATATCCATGACCGAACCTTTTTTCAGGAGGTCCAGGTTCATCTGGTAGCGCAGTTTCCAGTCCGAGGGAATGGGGGCGTATTCTTCCGATATGAAAGCCAGGGCTCGCTCGGCTTCTTTCTTGTCCACAATGGCGCGGATGCCGAGCTCGTCGGCCTTGTCCACCGGCACCATGACGGTCATGTCGGAGAATTCCAGGTAAATGGTGTAGTAGAGGATCTTGGTGTCTTTGAACACCTTCTCCTGGATGGCGCTGATCTTGCCCACGCCTTGGCTGGGATAGACGATGCGCTGGCCGACGGAATACGTGGTGGCTTTGGCTTTGCTCATACCGGCGCTATTGTACTCTCCAGGCGGGGTTTTAGTCAAACCGCGCGGCGGGCCTACCGCGTAGCGAACCTACCGCGCCTGGAGAAGAGTTCCCAAGTTAGTATGGCCCCGGCGGCCGCCACGTTCAGGGAGTCCACGCCCGCGCTCATGGGCAGGCGGACGGCCAGGTCGCAGGCGCCGACCACGTCGTCCGGCAGGCCCCAGCCCTCGTTGCCGACCACCAAGGCTACCGGGCGCCTGCCCGCTCTGCGGATGACCCGTGAGGGAGAACACGCTTGTTCAGTAAGGGCTGCGGCGACCACAAGGCGACGCTCCCGCCCCGGTAGGCCTTTGAGCTCGTCCAGGGAAGCCAGTGCCGCGACCGGCAGGCCCAGCACAACGCCCATGGACGCGCGCAGGGCCTTGCGCCCGTACGGATCGGCGCAACCGCCTCCCAGGCATACAGAACGGGCGCCCAGGGCCGCGGCGCTGCGTATCAGGGTGCCAAGGTTGTCGGGATCCGTCACGTTCCACAGCACCAGGGTGTGTCCGGCCGGTAGGCTGTTTGCGGGTTTGAACGGCGGCCTTTTGGCAAGGGCCAAAACGCCACGGTGGAAGGAGAAGCCAACCAAGGACGCGAGCTCGGCCTGGGGCAGGACCTCCAAAGGGGTGCCGGGAGCCAGACGGTCGCGAAGGCCGGCTTCGTCAGCGGGCACGCAGAGCGCGCTGTCCAGCTCAAGGCCGGCGGCAAGGGCCTTTTCCAGGACCAGGCGGCCTTCGCATACCAAGAGGCCCTGCCTGGCGTAGTCGCGGTCGCGCAAACCCATAAACCGTTCAAGCACGTCTGAAGCCATGGATCCATGATAGGCCGGCACGGGCCGGGTGGGGAAGGGCTTGCCTTGATCATCCTGAGTCGGCTTAAAAAGGCGAGTCTTTTGGTGCTGAATTGGTGATGGCGCAACAAAGGTCGTGATTTGCGTAGCGATTGCGAAATACGCAAACAACCGCGAGCAATCGCAAAGCCAATTTCAGAAGTAACAGACTTTTAAAATTGCTTTTAAAGGAAACTTTTTTGTCTCTTTGGTTGACGGCACCCAGATAAGAGATAGAATAGTAACTGTTTTTGGTCCTCCATACTGTCGTGGTTCAATTCGCCTCCCCGTTTTTTTGCTGGAACGTATGGCTTGTCTGGACCACACTTCAACACCCGAGCTTCTGGGCCTTGGTATGCATATAGCCGCCAGCATTGCTGGGTTGAGCAGGTAAAACAAAGGTGGATCAATATGAATAGGAAGTCAGTTGGACTGTTTATTTTAGTTCTGGGTATCTGTATTAGTTCATGCCAATTAGCTATAAACACATTCCAAGAGCAGACAGTCACACTGTTATCTATAACAGGTGTACCCGCACCCATCACTGGGGCGATTCCAGTAACCATCCTTGATTCAAGTCAGTACTCCGGAACGATGGCCTGGAGCCCTTTGGTAAGCGGTACTTTCTCTTCATACAACGTATACTCAGTACAAATCTCGCTAAAACCAAAGCCAGGTTTTACCTTGAACGGAGTTGCAGCAAACAGTTTTAAAGTACAAGGTGCTAGTAGCACAACGAATAGCGCAAATTCAGGCGTTGTTACCGCCATATTCCCGGAGACTACAGATTCTACGGTCTCAATTTTAGAAATTCACGGTGTTACACCTCCCGTACTTGGAGGTGCGCCATCCACAAAAATATATGAAACAGATCAATATACAGGTGTTATTCGATGGACTCCGGATGTTGATGTGGACTTTCTTAATGGCATAGTGTACTCAGCGATAATTACCCTAGAGCCTAAAAATGGGTATACCTTTACAGGTATTGATGAAAACAGTTTTTTAGTGGCCGGAGCTACAAGTGTTACCAATTGTGCAAATTCAGGTGTGGTTACTGCTGTTTTTCCTGTAACCGAAGATGCTATGGTCACGATCACATGGATATCCGGAATATTTGCCCCGGCTCTTGGAGCAACCCCTGCGACAACGATTGCGGAGACTTCGCAGTACACAGGAACTGTCACTTGGAGCCCGGAAGTAATCGGGACGTTTGAAGCTTCAACTGAGTATTCGGCTACAATCATTTTAGAGTCTAAAAATGGTTATACATTTACCGGTGTTGCGGCTAACAGTTTCTGTATTGCGAGAGCCACGTGCGCTCAGAATAACGCTGATTCGGGAATAATAACAGTGATGTTCCCACCAACTCTGGCGACACCAGTTGCAGATATAGTGTCTGAAAACATTGGCAATCTGATGCTTGTGGAGGGTGGTACATATTGCAATACGAGAGGAGAAATGACTGTAAGCAGTTTTCGCATAAGCCAGTATGAAATCACTGGAGCTCAGTATGCAGCAGTGATGAATGTTGAAGATCCTAGTTATTATAGTAGCACTCCAAACAATCCGGTGGAACGTGTTTCATGGTATGCGACCTTAGTATTTTGTAATAAACTCAGTGTTCTCGAAGGTCTGACTCCAGTATACTCAATCAACGGAAGTACTAATCCAGAAGATTGGGGCGAGATACCTCAGGATGCTGATGATGTATGGAACAGTGTTACAGCCAACTGGAATGCAAACGGATATCGTTTGCCAACAGAGGCAGAATGGATGTGGGCGTTTTTTGGAGGAGTACACTGCCTCGGATATGAATATTCTGGATCTGATGATATTGATAGTGTTGCTTGGTACTATTACAACGCAGACCATACTACGCATGCCGTTGGCAGCAAGGTTGCCAACGAACTTGGCCTGTATGATATGAGCGGGAATGTTTATGAAATGTGTTGGGATTGGGACGGGCCATTACCTACTACACACGAAATCAATTACCGTGGACCCGCTTCGGGAAACGCACGTGTTATTCGCGGTGGTTTTTTTGGTAGCGGGGCTCTTGAATGCGCTCGGTATCACCGAGCTGCGTCTTGGCTAGGAGGCGGTTCCGAGGTGATGGGCTTTCGCGTTGCTCGCAACTGAGTGTTCTAAAAGCACTTTTAGCCGCCTGAAGGACCCCGTGATCTGGTAATGTACAATCTTTTGTGTAAACCTCAGTATGAGAATTTGGGGGGAAACACATGGTTTTCGAAAAGGATGAGCTCAAGAAGCTG
>JAFGJV010000009.1 GCA_016928955.1 Spirochaetales bacterium | reverse complement strand
GAAACCGAGACGTTCCCTAATTTCAAAGAAGGTTGTGCTAGTCCAACGGAAGTTATCAGAATTTCACATCAAAGCTTCGTCGCACTAAGCAAAGGTATAGACGCTTGCTTCGTGCCGGCCTTTACACGTATACTACTTAAGTAGATTAACTATTAAGGAGCTTATCTATATGGGCAAGGCTCGGAGAGGCCCCGTGGCGGCTCAAGTTCTGGACACTATCCCCTTGGTGTGGGAGCGCGTGCGCTCGGTGATACGTGAGGCGTCCACGGGTAGCCTGGGCGTGACCTTGGAACAGTTCCATGTCCTCAGGCATATACGCGCAGGTTGCGGGAACGCCACGGAACTGGCTTCGCGGCGCCAGGTCAGCGTGCCGGCCATCAGCCAGGCCATTGACGCCTTGGTAGCCAAGGGGCTAGTTACGCGGGCTCAGGAGGAAGGCGACAGGCGGCGCGTGGCGCTTGCCCTGACGCCGCTCGCCGCAAAAGTGCTTGATGACAAGCTCGACGAGACGCGGGCGTGGATAGAAGGGCGGCTGGCATCTTTGGATGCCGGCCAGCTAGAAGTAGTCCGAGCGGCGCTGGACAGCCTCCGGCTGGTGTTCGGCGGCCCGGAGGGCACGGCGTGAAGGATATCAAGAAGCTGTGGCATTTTGTCACGCCCTACTCGGGCACGGCGCTTTTTTCGCTGGTTATGCTGGCCGCAATGGTCGTCCTGGACCTGTCCATACCCCGGCTGGTTGGCCGCCTGATAGACGAGGGCGTGCGCCAGCTGGACCTGGGAGTGGTCATCAGGCTATCCGTGGTCATGCTGGGTCTGTCCCTGGCGCACGTAACGGTGGCTGTGCTCAACAGCACGTCGTCCATACGAGTGGGCGAGAGCGTGGCGCGCGACCTCAGGCAGAACCTCTACGAGCACATCCAGGGCCTGTCCCACGGAAACTTGGACAAATTCTCCACGGGCCAACTTCTGGTACGGCTGACTAGCGACACGGCCGCGGTACAACGTCTGGTCCAGGTGACTCTTCGCATTGGGACGCGAGCGCCCCTGTCCGGTCTGGGAGCCGTGGTG
The DNA here is from genome assembly GCA_016928955.1 of Spirochaetales bacterium. Classification (GTDB taxonomy): domain Bacteria; phylum Spirochaetota; class Spirochaetia; order Treponematales; family UBA12059; genus JAFGJV01. The sequence goes on along the minus strand of JAFGJV010000009.1, from coordinate 7,772 downwards.
CTGATGTTCGTCACAAGCCCGACCTTGGCCCTGTCCATCATGCCGCTGCTCGTGGCCGCGGGGCTCATCATCTGGCTGTTCAGCGCGCGCATGGAACCGGTATTCCGAGGCGTGCAGGAACGGCTGGACAGGCTGAACACCATCCTGCAGGAAAACATAGCGGGCGTGCGGCTGGTCAAGGCCTTTGTGAGAAAGCGCCATGAAGAGGAGCGTTTCGGGCAGGCCAACGAGCGGCTGATGGAAGGCTCGGTGCGGACCATGAAGTTTATGGCGTCCATGTCCCCGGTCATCACGGTGCTGGTGAACGCTGGCATCGTGCTGGTGATATGGCTGGGCGGCTCCCGCGGGGGGCGGGACGGGTTATCAGTGGGCCAGATTGTCGCCTTTGCCAATTACCTGGTGGCCACCTTGCATCCGCTGGTGTTGATGACCCAGCTGTCCACAACCTGGGCCAACGGCCTGGCGTCGGCCAAGCGCGTGAACGAGATACTGGACGAACAGCCCTTGATCGTGGAAGACGAGCGGCCCGAGGATCTTCCGGCCAAAGCCGCCAGCGGCGCCGACATTCGGGGCGTGACCTTCCGCTATGACGGAGAGAGGGATGAGCCCGCCCTGGACGATGTGAACGTGACCATACAGCCGGGCAGCGTGGTCGCCGTCCTTGGCGCCACGGGCGCCGGAAAATCCACCTTGGCCAAGCTCTTGCCGCGCTTTTACGATCCCGAACGGGGTTCCGTGGCGCTTGACGGCGTGGACGTCCGGCGGGCGTCGGAGGCGTCACTCAGGCGACGCATAGCAATCGTGCCGCAGGAGACCGTGCTGTTCGCGGGCTCGGTGGCCGACAACATACGGTGGGGCAAGCCGGACGCCACGGATGCCGAGGTTGAGGAGGCGGCCCGCGCGGCCTGCGCCCACGATTTTGTGGCCGGCCTACCCGAGGGCTACGACACACATATTGAGGAACGCGGCGTCAACCTGTCCGGCGGGCAGAAGCAGCGCCTGGCCATAGCCCGCGCCATCATAGCAAGACCTGGCATCCTGATCCTGGACGACGCCACCAGCGCGGTGGACGTGGAGACGGAAACGCGGATGCACGATTCCCTGTCCGCCTACCTGCGCGGCGGCACGGTATTCATGGTCGCCCAACGGGTGAGCACGGTGCTGAACGCGGACTCCATCGTCGTGCTCGACGGGGGGCGGGTGGCGTCGGTCGGCACGCACGCCGAACTATTGGCATCGGGTGGCATATACCGCGAAATCTTTGATTCGCAGCTGGGGGGAGGACTCAATGGCCAGGCATGATGGCGACGACCACGTGGCCTCCGTGGACCTCCGCTCCAGTTTCCAGCGCAGGGGCGGCAGGCCGAGAACCTTTGAGAAGGCCCGCGACGCGAACAAGGCGCTCCGCCGCCTGGCCGCCTACCTCAAGCCGTATAGCGCCACGCTTGTCGTGGTTGTCGGCCTGATATTCGCGTCGTCCATGTTCGGGCTTTTGGGGCCCTACTTGATGGGCACGGCAATAGACCGCTTCATCGGGGCGGGCCGCGCGCAGGGCCTTGGGTTCCTGGCCCTGGCCATGCTGGGCGGCTACCTGGGCACCAGCGCGTGCAGCGCGGCGGCCAACTGGATCATGGCGTCAGTGTCCCAGTCGGCGCTCAAGACCTTGCGCGGCGACCTGTTTGCCCGCATGCAGGACCTGCCGTTGTCGTTCTTTGACGCCAACGCGTCCGGAGGCCTGATGAGCCGCCTGGTCAACGACATAGAGGCGGTGAACCAGGCCGTGTCGCAAAACGTCACTTCGCTGGTGGCCGGCACCCTGTCCATGATCGGCATCCTGGTGGCCATGTTCGCGCTCAATCCCCTCCTGGCCCTGGCCAGCCTTTTTGTGGTGCCCCTGATGGTCGGGTTCACGCGCTTTGTGGCCGTGTTCACGCGCAAGGGTTTCAGGAGGCTCCAGGCCGATCTTGGCGGGCTCAACGCGGTGGCCGTTGAGACCATCAGCGGCCAGCGCGTGCTCAAGGCCTTCCGGCGCCAGGAAACGGCCGTGGCCGCCTTCCGCGAGCGCAACCGGGCCGTGTTCGAGTCGGCCGTGTACGCCAACTCCTTTGCCATGCTTCTGATGCCGCTCATGCAGGTGTTGGGCAACTTCTTTGTGGTGGTGCTATCGGGCTTTGGGGCGTGGCTGGCATTGAGAGGTATGGCAAGCGTGGGCACCATAGCAACGTTCATAGGCTACGGGCACAACTTCACCTCTCCGCTCAGGCTCCTGGCCAACTTGTACAACTCTGTGCAGGCGGCCCTGGCAGGGGCCGAGCGCGTGTTCGAGGTGATGGACACGCCAACGGAGGAGGCGGACCGCACGGGCGCCGCCATGCCCGTACCCCTCCGCGGGGACGTAAGCATACGGAGCGTGGATTTTTCCTACGTGCCCGACCGGCCGGTGATCCGGGATTTCAGCCTGGAGGTAAAGGCAGGCCAGACCGTGGCCCTTGTGGGGCCTACGGGCGCCGGAAAGACAACGATCATCAGCCTGCTCACCCGCTTCCACGAACTGGACTCTGGCAACATCCTGGTGGACGGCATAGACATACAAGACCTGCCAAGAAACGGTCTCAGGTCGGCCATGGGCCTGGTGCTCCAGGACACGTTCCTGTTCTCCGGCACGGTGCTCGAGAACATACGCTACGGGCGCCTTGACGCCACGGACGACGAATGCGTGGCAGCCGCGAAATTGGCCGATGCCGACCACTTTATCCGCCAGCTGCCAAAGGGGTATGCTACCGAGCTGTCCGAACGCGCGGGCAACCTGAGCCATGGACAGCGCCAGCTGCTGGCTATCAGCCGGGCCATCCTGTCAGACCCGTCCATACTGATCCTGGACGAGGCGACCAGTTCCGTGGACACGCGCACTGAGGCGCGGATCCAGGGCTCCCTGCTCCGACTGATGGAAGGCCGCACCAGCTTTGTAATAGCCCACCGCCTGTCCACCATCCGGGACGCGGACCTGGTGGTGGTGATAGACGGCGGGCGCATTGTGGAGCGGGGCACGCATGACGAGCTTCTGGCAGCGCGGGGCTTCTACCACCGGCTGTACGTCAGCCAGTTCAAGGGGAACGAGATATGAGCGCTGTGTCGTGGGCGGACGCCGCCCTGGTCCTTGCCGGAGGCGCCTTGGGCGCCGGCGCGCGCTGGCTGGCGTCCACGGCCGCCGCCGAGCGCCTGGGCGGATCCTTTGCCTGGGGCACCATGCTTGTCAACCTGGCCGGCTGTTTCCTGATAGGCGTGGTGGTCGGCCTGGCCGACAGGGCCATCATGACGCGCGGCTTCCGCGTGTTCCTGGCAACGGGATTTTTGGGCGGTTTTACCACCTTTTCCACGTTCTCCCTGGAGAGCCTGCGCATGTTCACGGCTGGATTGTGGGGCAGAGGGGTTTTGAACCTGTCGGTCAACGTGCTAGGCGGCCTGGCCCTGACAGCGCTCGGGCTGTGGCTGGCCGGCGAGGGCAGGCCCCAGCGCTAGGCGTCCCGCTTTTGGGTCACGCAGACGGCCATGTCCAGCACGCAGGGAGCAAGGAGGCGGTATTCCACAAGGGTGCCGTTTTTCCGCTGGCCGATCAGCCCCAGGTTTCTCAGTTTTGACAAATGCTTGGACGCCACGGATTTTTCCAGGCCCAGTTCTGCAGCCAGCGCGCACACGCAGCGCGGACCCTGCCTGAGCCTGTCCAGGATGATGAGACGGGTCGGGTTGGCCAGTACCTTGAAGAGCTCGGCCTGCTCTCGCCAGTAGTCGTCGCGCTTGGCGTCCATACCCCTACCTTGTCGACGCCAGCCGTGTCTGTCAATGCCGTCTTGACTGTCCGCGCCATGGTTGCCATACTTGGCAACTATTAGGTGGGAGGGACAACAATGACTATTCAGATACTCGGGGGCGGTTGCCCCAAATGTCGCCAGCTGGAAGCCAATGCCAAGGCAGCCCTGGAAGCGCTCGCCCTGGAGGCAGATATCCAGAAGGTAACGGACATGGACGCGATTCTGGACATGGGCGTGATTGTGACCCCGGCCCTGGCCGTGGACGGAAAGGTGCTGAGCTCGGGCAAGGTCCTCTCCGCCGACCAGGTGGCCGCTCTCTTAAAGCCATGAGCGGCGGCAACCTGTCTCCGAACCGGAAGCTGGCCGTGGTGGCCGGCGTCTTCCTGATAGCGTACTTTGTGCCCTGGGAAGCCGTCCGAGTGTCCGCCGCCGTCCATGAGGCCGTGCTCATGCTGGCGGAATACGCGCGCGACCATGTGCTGTTGTGCCTGGTGCCCGCCATGTTCATTGCCGGAGCCATCACCGTGTTCCTGAACCAGCGCGCCGTCACGCGCTACCTGGGGCCGGATGCCCGCCGAGGCGTGGCCTACGGAGTGGCGTCCGTGTCCGGGGCCATTTTGGCGGTGTGCTCGTGCACGGTCCTGCCGATTTTCAAGGGCATATACAAGAAAGGCGCCGGCCTGGGACCGGCGATAGCCTTTCTCTATTCCGGGCCGGCCATCAACATCCTGGCCATCGTGCTGTCTGCCAAGGTGTTCGGCTGGAAGCTCGGCCTTGCCCGCGCCGTGGGCGCCGTCCTGTTTTCCATAGTCATAGGACTGGTCATGGCCCTGATCTTCAGGAAGGACGACCAGAAGCGCGCCGCGGACGCTCGCTTGTTCGCGCCGCCCGATGAAAAGCCTACGCGCTCGCTGGGACAGATGGCCGTGTACATGGCCGGCATGGTCGGGATCCTGGTGTTTGCCAATTGGGCAGACTCTCGGGGCGGGAGCCCTGCCTGGGACGCCGTGCACGCGGCCAGGTTCTGGATAGCAGGCGGCTTTGCCCTGGTTCTGGCCTACAGCGTGATCGCCTGGTTTAAAAGGGAAGAGCGGCTGGAATGGCTCGTCGCCACGCGGGATTTTTCACTGCAGATACTTCCGCTTCTTTTCGGCGGTGTCCTTGTGGCCGGTTTTCTCCTGGGCAGGCCCGGCCATGAGGCCCTTGTACCGACCCAATGGGTGGCGTCGCTGGTGGGCGGTAACTCCGTCCTGTCCAACCTTGGCGCGTCCGTTGCCGGCGCCCTCATGTACTTTGCCACGCTGACCGAGATACCTATTGTGCAGGGACTTATCGGCTCAGGCATGGGCCAAGGCCCGGCTCTAGCCCTCCTGCTCGCGGGGCCGAGCCTGTCACTGCCGTCCATACTGGTCATAGCCGGCGAGCTGGGCTGGAAAAAGACCCTGGTGTATATGGTCCTGGTCGTCGTTCTGTCAGCGGGAGCGGGCATGGCGTTCGGGGCTTGGGCGTAAGATAGGGAGGCGACGATGACGAGCGTCCTGTTCCTCTGCGTGCACAATTCCGCGCGTAGCCAGATGGCCCAGGCCTTCCTGGAGCGGCATGACGCCGGGCGCTTTGCCGCGGAGAGCGCGGGGCTCGAGCCGGGCTCCATCAATCCCTATGTGGCCCGGGCCATGGCCGAGGTCGGCATCAATGTGGCGGGGCGCCCGACCAAGAGCGTCTTTGACCTGCGGGATGCCGGGCGCCGCTTTGACGTGGTGGTCACCGTGTGCTCCAAGGAGGCGGCCGAGCGCTGCCCTGTGTTCCCCGGTCGCGTGGAGCGCCGCCATTGGCCGTTTGACGACCCCTCGTCGTTCACCGGCACCGACGAGGCCATCATGGAACGCGTGCGCATCGTACGCGACCAGATTGAGGCTGCGGTCAAGGAGTTCGTGGCGGATAACGCGCCAAGCTAGGCGCTAGTTTCCGCCGGGCTCCAGTCCGGTACCAGCTCCTCGGCCCTTCGCACCGAACGGCGGGACCAGGCCAGGCCAACCACGGCCAACGTGGCGAGCCCGCAGAGGGCGGTGAGCACGCCCATCCCGCCCGCCGCTCCCGTGCCGAACAGGGGACCAAGGGCCATCCCCAAAACCGTGCCCGGGGCCATGGCCGGCTCAAACACGGCGTCGGCCAGAAAGCCCGCGATGAGCGGTGACAGGGGCGTGGTCACCCACGCGATAAGGCGCCGTGCCGAGAACACGCGGCCCTGCAAGTCTGGCGGCACCTTGGACTGCCACAGAGCCTGGTTGGATCCATTGACCACCGGCCCCAGGGCCATGGCCATGGCTGACAGGGCTATGGCCGCAGGCAGGGGCAGGTTGAGGCCAAAGAGCACCAGGCCAAAGACCGAGTATAGGATCCAGCCGGAAGCCACGCCGGCCACGCGTTTTTTGGGGCCACCCCAAGCGCTCATGACCAGTCCTCCTACAAAGGCGCCCAGGGCGGTGGCGCTCCTGAGTGTGCCAAGGGCGGCCGGGTTCATGGCGTTCCTGGCCAGAATCAGGGGCGACACCAGGATCTGTGCCATTCCCGCAAAAAGATTGGCGCCCAGGAACAGAACCTGGAGCCCAAGCAGGCTTGGCCGTTGGAATATGTACCTGAAGCCCACGGCGGCGTCGGCCAAGAGGCTCTTTTTGCCTAGCGCTGTTCCCTCGGCCGTTACGGGCGGAGATGGTATGGGCGACACCAGTATGCACGCGGCTGCCAGCACGAAGGTGGCCAGGTCCAATATCAGGACGCCCGTGATGCCGAGCACCGGCAGTAGGGCGCCTGCCAAGATGGGCGCCAGTACCGCGGGGCCAGCGTCTATCAAGGCCATGAGGCCATTGGCCCTGCCCAGCTGTTTTTTTGGCACCAGGCTGCCTATGACCGCCGAGAAGGCCGGCCACTGGAACGCGTTGCCTATACCGCTCAGGGCGGCAGACACGCAGAGCATCCAGGGAGCCGCCTGGCCCAGGGCAAAGGCTACCATGACGGCGGCCGTGCCCAGCGCGGCGGTAGCGTCGCTCATGGCCATGGTCAGCTTGCGGTTCCAGCGGTCTATCAGGGGGCCGGCCACCACCGATACCAATAAGAAAGGCGTAATGTAGCTGGCGTGGATGAAGGCCATGGAGGCCGCGCTCCTGGTTTGCTCATACATCCAGATGGACAGGGCAAAGGCTGACATGCCCGACGCCAGGGTGGACAGGATCTGGGTGGGCCATACGGCCGCTAGAACCCTGATGGCGGTTTTTCCGGAAGGCTCGGTGTGCATGTGATCCCCTGAAGCGGCGGTTTTCCGAATTCCCGGCCAGTATAGCGTATGGCCACCCGCGCAACGAGACGCAATCGTTCCTGAGTGTGACGAACCTTTGATGTCTCTCTAAAACCCCTTGTCGTTATGCTTGGGAAGGGCATTCAGTTCACAAAAAGCATGCATGTAAGCCCTAGTAGCCTTCGGGTACTGGCTTTTTGCCGTTCCCTGAAGGCCGACTAGTTTCGATTGCAGCCACATCAAAGCTTCGTGACACTAGTTTGATGCACAAAACAGACATTTTGCAACCGATTTCGGACCCTGATATTGATTTCCCAACCAAAAAACCTACACTTGCAGATACGTCGCTGGTCAGGCTGCCCAGCAGTTCAAGCGCCACGGCCGCCCTGGCCCCGGGTTTGGGGGCTGGCGGGTCGGGTGCCTTCGGGCCGGCGGCAGTTCCATGTGGGCAAATGCCCGGGGAGCGCAGGATGTCAGAATATGCCGTCAAACCATTGTTTCCCGTCATAGGCGTGGACAAGGACAAATGCGTCAACTGCCACATGTGCATAGCGGTCTGTCCGGTCAAATACTGCATAGACGGCGATTGGTCAAGCTCTTTTCTGTAAATTTACGATTGGGTCTGTTCAGCCGGTAGATACCGTTTGCCGTTGAGCCACTGCTCAGATGTT
>JAFGJV010000059.1 GCA_016928955.1 Spirochaetales bacterium | reverse complement strand
GATTTGCGTAGCGGTTGCGGAATATGCAAACAACCGCGAGCAATCGCAGAGCCAATTTCAAAAGTAACAGACTTTTGAAATTGGCGCTTAGAGCTTGCCGAAAGCTCCCGTAGTAAGCGTTTTGTCCGCTTGACGACGAGAGGGCGCGGGCGTACGCTTCCCGTTCCCATGATACAGGTAGAAGAGCTTCGTAAAACGTACCAGGTGCGCGCCAAGGTGCCAGGCCGCCGTTTGCGCCAGCGTACTGACGTGCGCGCCCTGGACGGTCTGTCCTTCTCGATAGGCTGCGGCGAGGCCGTGGGCTACATAGGGCCCAACGGTGCCGGCAAGAGCACGACCATCAAGATCCTGTCCGGCATCCTGCATCCCGACGGGGGGCGCTGCCTGGTGGCTGGCAGGGTTCCCTGGAAAGACCGTAAGGAGCACGTGCGTGGCCTGGGCGTGGTGTTCGGTCAGAGAACCCAGCTGTGGTGGGACCTGCCCGCCCTGGACTCCTTTGACATTCTTGCCGACATGTATGGCGTCGCCAAAAACCGCTACCGGGAGACGCTGGGCATCCTGCGGCGCGAACTGGACCTGGACGCCTTCATAGGGACGCCCGTGCGCCAGCTGTCCCTGGGCCAGCGCATGCGCTGCGAGCTGGCCGCGGCCCTGGTGCACGAGCCGGCCCTGCTCTTCCTGGACGAGCCGACCATAGGCCTTGACGCCCCGTCCAAGCTGGCCCTGCGCGGTTTCGTAAAGCGCGTCAACCGCGAACGGGGCGTTACGGTCATACTCACCACCCATGACATGGACGACGTTGAAGCCCTGGCCGGCCGCGTCATCCTGATAGGCAAGGGCAAGGCTCTGTTTGACGGCACCATAGCCAGCCTCAGGCGCGAGGCAGGAGTGCGCAAACGAATACTGATAGACCTGGCCGGCGAACAGGCGGAGCTTCCCGCCACGCCTCCCGGCATGGAGCTGCTTGAGCGGTCGGGCTCGCACCTGGTCCTGAGTTTTGATCCGGCCAGCGTGTCGGCGGCATCCGCCCTGGCCGCGGCCGCCCGTACGTACAACGCCGCCGACCTTTCAGTGGAGGGAGCCCCGGCCGAGGAACTGGTGGCCGCCTTGTACCGGAGACACGGCGTATGAGGGCTTACCTGGCCACCTTCCGGGCGCGGTTCAGAACGGTTATGGGTTACCGCGCGGCCGCCCTGGCAGGCGTGTTCACCCAGCTGTTTTTCGGTTTCATCCTGGTTCATATCCTGGAATCCTGGTACGCCTCCGGCGCCGGTGCTCCCATCGGCCTGGCCCAGACGGCCAGCTACGTGTGGCTCGGCCAGGCCTTCCTGGCCTTCCAGGTGTGGGGCCCCGATCCTGAGCTCCGGGACCTGATACGCTCCGGCGAGGTGGCCAGGGATCTTCTCCGTCCGGCCGACCTCTTTGGATTGTGGTTTGCCCGCACCCTGGGCTGGAAGGCGGCCGGCGTGGCCCTGCGCTTCTGGGTCGTTTTGGCCTTTGCCGCCCTGTTTTTGCCCGCCCTGGGCATGCCCGAGCTTGCCCTCAATGCACCGGCCAGCCCGGCGGGTTTTGCGGCCTTTCTGGCAATGATGGCCCTGGCCACGCTGACGTCGGCCGGCCTTGCCGTGGTGGTCAGCTGTTTCCAGTTCAGCCAGGTGAGCGCTGCCGGGGCAAGCGCCATAGCCGGCGCGGCGTCCATGTTTTTCTCGGGTCTCATCGTGCCCCTGCCGCTTCTGTCCGGGCCCGTGGAGCGGCTGTCCGCCTTGTTGCCCTTCCGCGGCCTGGCCGATCTGCCATTCCGCTTCTGGCTGGGAACCCTGCCCCCGCGCGCCGTTTTCAGCCAGGCTGCATACCAGGCAGGCTGGGTGCTTGCGCTGATTGTTGGCGGCTGGCTGTATACCCGGTCCAGGCTGGGCCGCATCGCGGTGGCGGGAGGCTGACATGGGTCCCGTGCGCATGTATTTCAGACTGGTCGGGCTGTCCGTAAGAAGCCAGCTCCGCTACCGTTCGGCCCTGGCGCTCCAGGTAGCCGGGCAGTTTTTGATCACCGCCATAGAGTTCGGCGGCTTGTACGCCCTGTTCGAGCGCTTTGGGCACTTCCGCGGCTGGGAGTTGCCCGAGCTGGCCTTTCTGTACGGCTTTGTGGATATGGCCTTTTCCCTGGCCGACGCCCTGGCGTACGGCTTCGACTTCATGGGCACCCTGGTGCGCACGGGGGACTTTGACCGCCTCCTTACCCGGCCCCTGTCCCCGGTGCTCCAGCTTTTGGGGCGGGAAGTGACCATCAGGCGGGCGGGGCGCCTGGCTCAGGGTCTGGCCGTGTTCGTATGGGCGGCCGTCAGCCTGGCCTCGTCCGGCACGACCTGGTACCGGCCCCTGGGCCTTGCCGCCCTGGCAGCCGGATTTCTGGCCGGCGTGGTCGTGTTCCTATCCGTGTTCCTCATGCAGGCGGCCCTGACCTTCCGCACGGTGGAGGGGCTGGAGTTCATGAACGCCTTCATATACGGCGGCCGCCAGGCTTCCGCGTATCCTGCGAGCGGGCACCGCCCGTGGATGCGCGTCCTGTTCCTGGGGGGCGTGCCCCTGGCTTCCGTCATGTACCTGCCCGTATGCCTGGCCCTTGGGCGGGAGGCTTTTCCGGGCTGGCCCCTGTGGCTTGGCCTTGCGGGCCCGTTTGCCGCCGCGCCCTTTGCTGGCCTGGCCTGGCTCCTGTGGAAGGCCGGCCTCCGCCGTTACCAGTCAGGCGGTGGCTGATGGCTGGATGTCAGTCGCCGCACGGGCGCAAAACATTTTTTTTAGACAAAAAGCATCAACGCTCACGTCTGTATGGACGATGGATACGAAGATGAAACCAGACATCGATGAGCTGTACCGGGACCAGAGGGGCAGGCTGCTTGCCTGGCTCAGCGGCAAAAGCGGGCCGGACGACGCGGAAGACATTCTGCAGGATGCCTTCCTGCGCGCGTGCGCCAACATGGACGCCCTGGAGCCCATCCGAGACCTGGCCGGCTGGCTGTGGCGGGTGGCCGCCAACGGCTTGCGCGACCTGTGGCGGGAAGCCGCCGTCCGTCGGCAAAAACACGTCCACGGGGGAGAGCTGGATATGCTGGCCGACAGCCTGTATCCCGGTCCCCAGACGGAAGCCGAGCTTGCCGAACAGAGACGCCTGCTGGCCGCTGCCCTGGCCGCCCTGCCGCCCGAACAGAGGCTGGTGGTGGATGCCGTCTACGGCGGAGACCTGTCTCTGAAGGACATTGCCAGGCGGGAAGGCGTATCCATCGACACCATAGCGTCCAGGAAGCGTTACGCCCTGGAAAAACTGAGGAAGGCGCTGGACAGCGATCCGCGCGCCTGTTGAGGAGGTACCATGGACAGGTTTTTTACTGACGACCACGGGCGCCTGCGTTGGCTCCGTGTCATTGCCGCCGGTTTGGGCGGCATGCTTCTGGTAGGGGCCCTTGCCCTGCTGTTCGGCTGGGTTGTCATGCTGTTGTGGAACTGGCTTATGCCTGAAATTTTCAAGCTGCCGACCATCAGCTACTGGCAGGCCTGGGGCCTGGTGGTACTGGCGCACATACTCATCAAGCCGGGCTTCACGAATACCGGCAATAATCAAAAGCGCCATGTGCATCGCCACGTCCCTGCCAAACCCGTGGACCAAGGCCACGATCAAGCGGTTTCCGGGGGGAGCGACGACACGGCTCAGTAAAAAAAAAGCAGCCCGCCCTGGCTTTCCGCGGGGCGGGCTGGACCTTCCTGGTGGCTAGATACTCCCAGCCTTACTGGATGATTCCGGCCAGCAGGAGCACGCCTACCGTGACCAGGCCAAGGCCTATGACGCCGTACATGATCCTGGCCCCGTTCCGCGTCAGCAGGGTGGTAAAAAACCGGGCCTTCCTGCTGTCCATGAACCAGTCCCAGTTGCCTATGGCACAGATTACGGTAAACGCGCCCGCCAGTATGATAAGGATAGCGCCAAAGTCCATGAGCCCTCCATGTCTCTCAATTGTTATAAGTCCGGCAGAGTATCCCGCCGTTGTTGGCTGGCGTCAAGCGCGGCACGCGGGTTCCTGTGTGGCAAGGCAGGGACATTGAGTCAAAAATGCGAATGACTTGCAAAAAACGCCTGGCTTTGCTATCTTCTTCCACGAATCGTACTGGAGGATCCCATGAAAAGCCCCCGAGCGGCCGTTGCGGCCGCCATGTTTGCCCTCATCGTGCTTGGCGGGTCGTGTACAAAGGCGGCCCCTGACGACACCTTCCGCGTGGCCGTGAGCATAGAACCCCAGCGCTACTTCCTGGACCGCGTGACGGGCGGAACGGTGCCCGCCGTGGTGCTGGCCGGCCAGGGCGCAAATCCCCACAACTACGAACCCTCGCCGCGCCAGCTTGCCGAGCTGGGATCGGCGTCCGTGTGGTTTGTCACCGGCATACAGTTTGAGGACGCCCTCATACCGCGCGTTCGGGAGCTGTATCCTGATCTGGTGATCATAGACGCGTCGGCCGAAGCACCGAAGCGCTTGATGGGCGACCATGACCACGACGACGCGGATGACCATGATGATGGCGACGAGGACGATCATGGAGCCCAGGCGCCTGGAGCGCGCGACCTTCTGGTCGATCCCCACACCTGGCTGGGCCGCGCCGGCGCCCTGGCCCAGGCCCGGGCCATGCGCGACGCGCTGGCGGGCATGGACGCCGGGAACCGCTCGTCGTATGAGGCCAAGTACGACGCTTTTGAGTCGGAGGTCAACGCCGTGTACCAGCGCCTGGCCGTTGAACTGGCGCCGGCGCGCGGTCGGGCTGTGTTCGTGTACCATCCGGCCTTTGGCTACTTCCTGGACGACTTTGGCATAGAGCAGGTGGCCGTGGAAACGGGCGGCAAGGAACCAACCCAAAGGACGCTGGCCGAGCTGGTCGAGCGCGCCAAGGCCGAGGGAGCCAAGACGGTCTTTGTGCAGAAACAGTTCCCCGCCGCCGCGGCCACGGCCCTGGCCCAGGCTCTGGGAGGCACGGTAGTCGAGCTTGACGACCTTGCCTATGACTGGATGGCCGTGGTCACCGGCATGGGCTCGGCCATAGCGGAGGCCCTCAAGTGAAGGTAGCCATACGGTTTTTAGACGTGTCGTTCTCGTACGAACAGGTAAGCGTGCTCGATAAGGCCAGTTTCCACGTGCACGAGGGCGAGTTCGCGGCCATAGTCGGGCAGAACGGCTCGGGCAAAACCACGGTACTCAAGCTGATCATGGGCCTTGAGCGGCCAAGCGGGGGCCAGGTCGAGGTGCTCGGCGGCAGCGCGTACGCGGCCAGGCCGCATGTGGGCTATGTGCCGCAACTGCCCGCCTACGACCCAAGCTTCCCGGTCAGCGTGCGGGACGTGGTGCGCATGGGCGTACTCCATGGCCTGACGGAGAAGAGGGGCGCCCGTGCCACCGTGGACCGGGCCCTGGAGCGGGCCGACGTCAGCGATCTGGCCGACCGACCCTACGCGGCCCTGTCCGGAGGCCAGCGGAGGAGGGTCCTGGTGGCCAGGGCCCTGGCGTCCGAGCCCCGCCTCCTGGTGCTGGACGAGCCCACGGCCAACATGGACGCGGCCAGCGAGAACAGGCTGTACAAGGTCCTGGGCGAGCTCAAGGGGTCAACGACCATCGTGGTGGTCACCCATGACACCGGTTTTGTGTCCGACCTCACCGACGCGGTGCTCTGCGTGGGCGACCGGGCCGGGACAGGCAGGAGCATCGTGCGGCACACGGCAGAGCCGGCAGAGCACGCTCCGCCCGAGCTGTACGGAGGCAAGGCCAAGCGCGTCCTCCATGACGTTAGCGTGCCCGATCCGGGCCGGTGCAAGGAGTGTTCGGAATGAGCGCCTTTGTAGCGGCTTTGTTCGACCCGGCCCTGCCCTTTGTGCGTAACGCCCTCCTGGCCGGCCTTCTGTCGTCCGTGCTGTTCGGCGTGCTCGGCTCCGTGGTCACGGTCAAGCGCATGGCCGGACTGGCGGGAGCCATATCCCACGCCGTGCTCGGGGGCATAGGGCTGGCCCTGTTCCTGGCGTCCCGCGGTATCCTGCCCGGCCTGCCGCCCGTGGTCGGCGCCCTGGTTTTTGCCGTATTGTCGGCCGCGCTGATAGGTTTTGTGTCGCTCCGGGCCAAACAGCGCGAGGACAGCGCTATAAACGCCATCTGGGCCATAGGCATGAGCCTGGGCATCCTGTTCATGGCGCGCACTCCCGGTTACGCCGACCCCATGAGCTACTTGTTTGGAAACATCCTTTTGGTGACGACCAGGGACCTTGCGCTCCTTGGGGTCCTGGACCTGATCGTAGTGCTCCTGGCGATACGGTACTACCGCCAGGTGGAGGCCGTGGCTTTTGACGAGGAATTCGCCAGGGCGCGCGGCGTGCCAACGGAGGGCGTCTTCCTTGCCCTGCTGGCCCTGACCGCGGTTGCCGTGGTGCTCCTGCAGACCTTTGTGGGCATAGTCATGGTCATTGCCATGCTCACCCTGCCGGCGGCAACGGCCGGGTATGTGGCCAAGAGCCTGGCAGGCATGATGGTTGGGGCGACCATAGCGTCGGTCGTGGTGTCCACAGGCGGTCTGGCCGTAGCCTGGGCCGCGGATCTGCCCGCTGGTGCCGTGGTGGTTACCCTGGCGGGCGCCGTGTTTATGGCCGGGGCGGCTCTACGGGGACTGGCCGGCCGCAAGGGTCGTTCCAAGCGGGGCGCTGCGTGACCAAGGCTCGGAGCCGGGTACTGGCTGCCCTTGACAACGCGGCCGAACCCCTGTCGGCCGCTGGGGTCATGGAAGCCATAGGCCAATCCTGCGACCAGGCCACCGTGTACAGGGCTTTGGCCTACCTGGAAGGCGCGGGTCTTGCCGAGTCCTTTGTGTTCCATTGCGACGAGCACGGCACCGAGCGCTACTACGTCAAGGCGGCGGCCGCTCACCGGCACTGGTTCCACTGCAGGACCTGCCACCGCTTTGTGGATCTTGGGAGCTGCGTGCTGGACAGCATCCTGGCCGGCTACGAAAAGGAATACGGCATCAGGGTCAAGGGCCACGCCCTCTACCTGACCGGGGACTGCGCCGACTGCGCGGCCAAGGCGGGCGGAGCCTGAGGGCATCGGCGGCCGCATAGCCGCTACGCCGCGGGGCCGCCTCTGTGCTATACTGCCCGTCCGGGCCCACGCACGCCCGCATCATCCAAGGCGCAGGAGCAAGCCGTGAACATCCTGATGGTTACCAGCGAGGCAGCGCCCTTTGCCAAATCCGGGGGGCTGGCTGACGCCGTGAGCGCCCTTGCCGGCGCCCTCAAGCGGCTCGGTCACGACGTGCGCGTGGTGCTCCCACGCTACTACTCCGTGGACAAAAGCGGCCTTGAGGCTCTGCCGGGTCCCCTGGGCGTTCCCATGGGTTCCGGTGAGCAGTGGTCCGGGGTGTACCGCGGCATCCTACCCGGGCTGGACGTGCCCGTGTACTTCATCGAGCACGAGGCGTATTTCGGCCGGGAAGGCCTGTACGGCTCCCGTTCGGAAAGCGACTACTCGGACAATCCCCGCCGCTTTTCGTTCTTTTCCCGCGCGGCCTTCCAGCTCTGCCGCAAGCTTGGCTGGGTTCCGGACGTGTTCCACGCCCACGACTGGCCGACCGGGCTGGTACCCGTCTACAGGCGCTTCGCGGAGGCCGGCACCGAGTTCTCGCGCTCGGCCACCGTGTTCACCATCCACAACCTGGGCTACCAGGGCGTGTACGCAAAGGAAAATTTCCCGTATTTTGGCCTGCCCTGGGAGCTGTACCACGGGGCCGGCCTGGAATACCACGGAGCCCTCAACCTGCTTAAAACCGGCCTGGCCAGCGCCGACCGTCTGTCCACCGTGTCGCCCAGCTACGCGCGGGAAATCCAGACGCCCGAGCTTGGCCAGGGGCTGGACGGGCTCCTCAGGCACCGGAGCGCCGACCTGGTGGGCATACTGAACGGCGTGGATACGGACGAATGGAATCCGGCCACGGACAAGCGTTTGCCGGCGCGATACAGCGCCGCGGACCTGTCTGGAAAGGCACAGTGCAAGACCGCCCTGCAGAAGGCCTTTGGGCTTGAGGAGCGCCCGGACGTGCCGCTGATAGGCATGGTCACGCGCCTGGCCGACCAAAAGGGCGTTGGCGAGCTCTTCGGGCCAGCGCACGGCTCAGCGGTGCCCATATGCCGCGACATGGATATCCAGTTCGTCGTCCTTGGCTCGGGCGACGCGTGGTGCGAGGCCGAACTGCGTACCCTGTCAGGCCGCTTGCCCAATTTCCGCGCGCGCATCGGCTACTCGGAGGACCTGGCCCACCTGGTGGAGGCCGGCTCCGATTTCTTCCTGATGCCCAGCCGTTACGAGCCCTGCGGCCTCAACCAGATGTACTCCCTGCGTTACGGCACCCTGCCCATCGTCCATCGCACGGGAGGCCTTGCGGACACGGTGTCCAACTACGACCAGGATTCCGGCTCCGGCACAGGCTTCATGTTCGACCATTTGTCGCCCCGTTCCATATACGATACTGTTGGCTGGGCCGTCTGGGCTTATTATAATAAAAGGGAGCATGTGCGCGGCATGATACGGCGCGCCATGGCCCAGGAATTTTCCTGGGACCGCTCGGCCAGGGAGTACGAGCGGCTGTATTCCGACGCTCTGGCAGCGATCAGGCGCTGAAGGCGGACTGGCGTCGCCCCAAACGGGGGGCGCGGAAGGACGGACAATGGCCGAAGTCAAGAAGGTATACGACTACAAACGCGACCGGGTGCAGGACACGCTGACCAAGGCGCTCAAGAGGACCAGGGGGCGGGCCACCGTGGCCGACCTCGTCGCCCGCACGGGCCTTCCCCGCTACCAGGTTGAGACCGAGCTCCCCGCGGTCAGCGACGAGTATGCAGGCCGCCTGGAAGTGACCGATTCTGGTGAGATCCTGTATTCCTTTCCGCGCGGCTTCGTCAGCCGCTACCGGGGCCTCGGGCCATCGCTCAGGCGCTCCTGGAAGGCTTTCAAGAAAACGGCGGCATCCGTGGCCACCTTCCTGTTCAAGGCGTGGATCATGGTCATGCTGGTGGGCTATTTTGTCCTCTTCATCCTGCTGGCCGTGCTGGCCGTGGTAGCGTCTATGGCCGGCCAGGGCAAGGACAACCGCTCGCGCGGGCGATCGTCCGGGGGCGGTTTCATGGCAGGCCGCCTGATCGAGCTCTTTGTCCGCATCTGGTTCTACAACGAAATGTTCAAGACTCCCGGCCAGCGCGCCATGGAGGGAGCGTACCGCTCTGCCAGGGCCCAGTCCAAGCCGCCGCGGAGGCCCCTCCACAAGGCTATTTTCTCCTTTGTGTTCGGCGAGCCTGATCCGGGCGCCAACCAGGGAACCGTGGAGCGCAAGGCTTTGGCCGCCCTGGCGGCCAGGCGCGGCGGCATCCTCCTCCTTGAGGACTTCATGGCCATCACGGGGCTCCCGCCACAAAAGGCAGAAACCGAGATCAGCCGCTACCTGTACGAGTTCGAGGGCAGTCCCGAGGTCAGCCCCCAGGGTACCGTGTACTACCGCTTCCCCGGCCTTGTGCGCAGGGCCCAGGAAGATGGGTACGGAGCGGCCGACGCCCCGCTGGCTCCCCTGCGTCCCTTCTCCGCAAATCCAGGCACGTCCAACACCTGGTACGCGGGCATCAACGGGGTCAACCTGCTGTTTGGCTCGTACTATCTGTTCAGCGCCCTGACCGTGGGACTGCCCGCCGGCAAGCTGGTCATCAAGGGCGGCACTGCCCTGTACGCGTACACGCTCAAGCTGTTCTATGAATTCCTGGGCTTGGGGCCGGGCGCGGTGAACGTCATACTGGTTGGCCTTGGGATAGTGCCCATCGTGTTTTCCGTCCTGTTCTGGCTGGTGCCGGCCGTGCGCGCCGCCCGCCTCAAGGCCCAAAACGAGCGCGTCAAGCTGGCCAACCTGAGGCGCGTGCTCTACGCCCAGGCTTTGGACCGGCCTGGCTCGGTGGCCGCGCCCGATCCGCGTTCCCTGCCCGAGTCCGCCAGGCCCGCCGATAGCCGGGCCGCGGTCCGCGAGCTTGAGCGCCTTGCGGCGTATGAGGGCGGCGATCCGGGCCCGGACGGCCGCAGCTGGCGCCTTTCCGAACTCGAGCGCAAGACGGCCGACGTGGCGTCCGTGCGCGCGGGCCTGCGTCCCGACGACTACGAGCTTGGCGCCACGGCGTTTGACACCGACAAATGAGCAGAGCCGCCGGCGTGGGCCTGGCCCTGGTGTCGGCAACATCCTTTGCCACCCTGGGGCTCCTGGCCAAGTTCGTGTACGCGGAAGGCTTTTCCGTGCCCCAGGCCCTGGCCTGGCGCTTTACCATAGCGGCATCCGCCCTGTGGCTGTGGCTCCTGGCCAGGGGCGGATGGAAACGGAGCGCGCGCGACTACCGCTCGGCCCTGCTTCTTGGAGCCCTGGGCTTTTCTCCCCAGGCGGGTCTGTACTTCCTCACGGTCAGGCATCTGGATCCGGGTCTTGCGTCCCTGCTTCTGTACCTGTACCCGGCCTTTGTGGTGGGTCTGTCCGCCCTGGTATTCAGGGAACGGCCGCGTAGCCGCCAGCTTGCCGCCCTGATCCTTGCCCTGGCCGGCTGTGTTCTCACGCTGGGAGCCCGGGGTTCCTATCCGGTGATAGGGTATGTGTTCGGCGTTGCCGTGGCGGCCAGTTACGCGGCATACCTGGTGGCCGGCGAACGCGTGCTAGCCCGCCTGGATCCTGTATTCGCCACCACCTGCGTAATGACGGCGGCCGCGCTGGTGTATTGGGTCGTCACCCTGATAGACGGATCGACGCGCCTGCCCTTGGGACCGGGTTCCGTGTTCGGCCTCCTGGGGCTGGCCCTGGTCGCCACGGTGCTGCCCATCGTGACCCTGTTCGCTGCCATCAAGGCCATAGGCGCGTCAGACGCGTCGCTGGTGTCCACGGTTGAGCCCCTGGTAACCATAATCTTGTCGGCCGTTTTCCTGGGAGAGCGGCTGTCGGCCGTTCAGCTGGCCGGGGGCGCCTTTATCCTGGCCGGTGTGCTGGCCCTCAATCTGCCCGAGCGGCGGAAGCCAGGGCCCGGACCAGCTTGACCAGCTCCCCGTCGTCAAAGTCCGGCGGTACGGCTGACGGCTCGTCGGGATCGGGCGACACCAGGGCGCCGCCAGCCATGCATGCCCGGAAGAAGCGCTCGTACTCGGCGCCCCGGGGCCTGCCGCGAGCCCACAGCCAAGGCCCATCCCGCTCGAACCACGCGGACAGCCTTTTGTCAAAGCGGGCCCAGAGCCCGGGCCCGTAGCCCTCGCGCTCGGCGCCAGCCCACGACGCCAGCGCCCTGGCCCCGGCGGCCAGCATGAGCTGGGGCACCAGTTCGCCGCGCTCGCTCCCGAAATCGGCTTCCGACCTGGCCAGGACAGGAGCCGGCGCAAAAGGCCGGGGGCAGGGCAGGCGGGGCAGGATGAAGCGCGCGCTGGATGACGGCGTCTGGAGGACTCTGGGCGTCTCGGGTTTGGCGCCCAGGCGGCCGAGGGCTGCCAAGGCGCGCTCGTCGTTCAAGAACACGCGGATGGCCGCAAAGCCCGGCCACGCGGCCAGGACAGCCTTGGCAAAACGGCGGTCGTAGAGGCCCGGGTAGCAGCGCGTGAGGCCCTTGTCCGCGGCGTTGGCCGCCTGAACCCTTGCCTGCCGCTCGCGCTCGCCCAGGATGGCCCGGCCCCCGTCCAGCCACAGGTCCAGGTAGCGAGCGCCGTCCGCCGTGTACAGGCGGTTGCCCCTGACCCTCCGGACGGGTGAGAGGAGGCGCAGAAGGTCATCTGTCTCTGGTTTCATTCTTTTATGATCTCCAGTTTGCGTGCGTACTCGGGAAAAAACTGCAGGGTGCGGCCCGTCTCGAAGCGGACCATGACGACCACGCCAGCGTTGCCCGCCGGCGCCACCTTGACCACGCGTCCGTAGCCGTGGTCGTCGTGGAAAACGGCCGTGCCCGGCTTCCAGGTGGACCGGGCCTCGGCGGCGCCCAGGTCTATGCGGCCGCCAAAGACGGTGAACAGATCCTTGGGAATTTCCGCCAGGAATTTGGACGGCGGGCTGTCAATGAAGCGGCCCCGGTACAGCCGCCGCCTGCAATAGGTCAGGTGGAGCTCGTCCTTGGCCCGGGTCATGGCCACGTAGAACAGGCGGCGCTGTTCCTCAAGGTCCTCGCCCTCGTCGTCGTCGCGCGGGAACAGGCCCTGCTCGAGGCCCGTGGCCACCACCACGGGGAACTCAAGGCCCTTTGTGTTGTGCATGGTAATCAGGGTAACGGCCTCCGAGCTGGTCTCACCCGCTGACAGGGCGCGGTCCAGTTCCACGGCTTCCAAAAAGGCGGACAGGCCTTCCCGGCCCAGCGCATAGTCCGACGCGGCGTTCACCAGCTCGTCCAGGTTGGACGCCTTCTGCGTGCCGGCTATGGCGTCCTGGCCCTTGTGGTATTCGTACAGGCCGGATTCGCGTATGGCCCACTCGACCAGGACGGACAGGGCATGGTCGGGATCCTGCGGGCCTGCCGGGGGGTCGGCCATAGAGAAATCGGCGGCGCTCCCGGCATCCGCGGCATTCCCGCTCCCGGAGCCGGGGCCAAGGCGCCTTGACAGTTCGGCCATGAAGGCGACGAACGACGCCAGTCCGGCTTTGGATTTGGCCGATCTCGGCGTGACCGCTTGGCAGGACGCCAGCAGGTCGCCGCCGGACGCGTAGGCCATGTCGACCACGGCGCCCGCGGTGGTATCGCCCACGCCCCTGGCCGGCTTGTTCACCACGCGCCTGAAGGCTACTTCGTCGCGCGGGTTGGACGCCAGGGCCAGCACCGCCAGGGCGTCCTTGACCTCCTCGCGCTCGTAGAAGCGCACGGCTCCCACCAGGCGCACCGGTATGCCGGCCTTGGGCAGGGTTTTCTCAAAGGTCAGGGACTGGGCGTTGGTGCGGTACAGTATGGCCACGTCCGAGAAGGAGCCGCCGGCCCGCAGGCGCGCGTCTATCACGCGCACGCAGTACGCGGCTTCCTCCTCGTGGTCCTCAAGCACGGCCAGGACGGGCTTTTTGCCGGGTCCGCGCTCCGCCCTGAGCGTCTTGCCCAGGCGGCCCTCGTTTTTGGCCACCACGGCCCCGGCCACGTCCAGGATGTTCTGGAAGGAGCGGTAGTTGGTTTCCAGGCGTATGATGTCCGTGCCGGGGAATTCGTCTGGGAAGGACAGGATGTTGCGCACCTCGGCGCCGCGGAAGCGGTATATGCTCTGGTCGTCGTCGCCCACCACGCACACATAGCTGTCCGGGCCGGCCAGGGCCTTGAGCAGGGCGAACTGCGCCACGTTGGAATCCTGGTACTCGTCCACCATGATGACGCGCACGCGCTGGTGGAAGCGCTTTCGTATGGCCTCGTCCTGGGCCAGGATCCTGGACGGCATGGCTATGAGGTCGCCAAAGTCCACGTTGCCGGTGGCCCGGAGCCTGCGCTCGTACTCGGCGTACATGCGGCGGAACTCGCGCATGCCCCGAAACTGCGTGTCCAGGCCGGGGTCATCTGGGGCCAGGCCGTAGTCCTTGGCGCGGGCTATGGACGACGCCAGGCGGGACGCCTCGGGTCGCGACAGGTCCGGGAAGGCGGCCTTGACCAGGGTGGTCGAATCGTCGTCGTCGTAAATGGTAAAGTCGCGGTCCAGGCTGGCCGCCGCCGCGTTGCGCCTCAGGAACCAGGCGCCGAACGAGTGGAAAGTGCGCAGGTTGGCGCGCTCGCAGGCCGGCTCGATGGCGCAGGCCCGCTCGCGCATCTCCGCGGCCGCCTTGTTGGTGAAGGTGACCGCCAGGATGGACTCGGGAGCCACGCCGCGCTCGCGTATCAGCCAGGCTATCTTGGTGGTTATGACCCGCGTCTTGCCGGATCCGGCGCCCGCCAGGATAAGCAGGTTGCCGTTTTCGTGGAGCACGGCCCGCACCTGGTCGGGATTGAGGCCGGCCAGATAGGGCGGCAGGGCCCGCTCAGGACTGCCGGTCAAGGGGCACCGCCTCCAGGTCGACGCCGCGCACGGCGCTCACGCGCACGGCCACAACATCGCCTGGCTTGGGTTCTCCGCCGACCACCACCACGGCCCCGTCTACCTCCGGGGCATTGGCCGGCCCGCGGGCTATGGCCAGGTCCTCGTCGTCTATCACTTCTTCCACCAGCACGCGCTGGTCGCGGCCAACCCAGCGTTCAAGCGCCGCGGCGGTGATGGGCAGCTGGGCTTCCTCTATCTCGCGCTTGCGCCGGGCCGCCACCCGTTTGGGCACCTGGCCCTTCATGGCGTAGGCGGCCGTGTCCTCCTCCCGGCTGTAGGAAAAGGCGCCCAGCCAGTCCAGCCGGGCCCGGTCCTGGAAATCGCGGAGGGCGCGGAAATCGTCGTCGCCTTCGCCCGGGAAGCCGACCAGGAAGGTGGAGCGCACCACGGCGTCTGGCAGGGCCCAGCGTATGTCGGAAAGGAGGCCCAGGTAACGTTCGGGGCCGCCGTGGCGATTCATTGCCTTGAGGACGGGGGCGGACGCGTGCTGGAAGGGCAGGTCAAAGTAGGGGACTATGCGGCTGTCTTTGGCGCAGGCGTCCAGGATGCCGCGCGGGAAGCGGTCGGGGTGGATATACAGGAAGCGTACGCGGAAGTCGCCGGATACGGACGACAGCGACGAGAGGAATTCCGGCAGGAGCTGGCGCCCGGCGCGGTCCAGGCCATATGAGCCCAGGTCCTGGCCTATGAGGCACACCTCGTACACGCCGGAGGACACCAGGGCGGAGAACTCCGCCAGGGCATCGTCCGGATCGCGGCTGGACAGGCCGCCGCGTATCAGGGGTATGGCGCAGTAGGAGCAGTTGTTGGAACAGCCCTCCGAAAGCTTGAGGTAGGCCTGGCGCGGAAAACCCATGAGCCGGTCCCGGCGTCCGGGGGCGTAGGGGAGTATGTCCGGCGCCCTGACCTCATGCCTGCCTTCCAGGGCGGCGTCGGCGGCCTGCCCTATTTGCGACAGGTCGCCGTTGCCGAACACGCCGTCCGCCTCGGACAGCTCCGCGCCCAGGGCATCGGCGTAACGCTGGGCCATGCAACCGGCCATGAGGACGCGCTTGTCCGGATAGGCGGACTTGAACGCCAGGACGGCCTCCAGGGACTCCTTCTTGGCGTCCTCTATGAAGCCGCAGGTGTTGACGATGATGAGGCCCGCGCCTGACGACGAGTCGGCCTCGGTCCAGCCTTCGGCGCGCAGGCGGGCGGACAGCTCCTCGGCGTCCACCTGGTTTTTGGCGCAGCCGTGGTTGTCGATATAGAACGATTTCATCCGGGGAAAAGGGACGACGCCTGTCGTCAATTGACGTCGTACAGGGCAAGGGTCCACAGGCCGTCCGTGCCCTGGGACCAGCGCAGGATCTTGACGACCACCTCGCCCGGGCCGCCCAGCTCCACGTCCATGCTCTGGCCGCCGGAAGCCTGGATGTTCACCTTGGCCGCAGACGCGTTGGACGACCATATCTTGGCCTGGTTGGTGGCCGTTACCGATATCTGGTCGCCCTTGTGGTAGTAGGATTCCACGCGGTCCTTGCGGTCGATCTCATGGCGGAACATGGCGTAGTTGCGGAAGGTCACGTTGAGTACGAAGGGGTGGGGACTGCGCTTGCCGGAGAACACAACGGATTCCTGGGTGGACGGGCGCTCGGGGGCCGCCTGGGTTTCCGTAGCGGGTTCGGCCGCGGCAACGGCCGGCTTTACATCCTCGGCGCCCAGCCCCAGGCTGGCGGCGGCGGTAAAGCGTATGAGGGCGCCCTTGTCAGGAGCGTCCTTCTGGAAATCGGCTATGAAGGCCACCAGTTCGGGAGCGTTGTCCCTGTCCAGGTCTATGCTGCCTTCCTCGCCGAGCATGAAGCGCATGGTGGACACCGGCGACTGTATGGCGACGTTGTCGCCAATGTCCTTGAGGACGATCAGGTGCTGTTCGTTCAGGTAGCTCACGAGGACGCTATCGCCCACGTACAGGCGTTTTTCCAGCGTGGGCTGGGACAGCTCGTAGCGGGTGGGCTGGCGGGGAGCGTCGCCGCCTTCGTCATCCGGGTTCCTGCCGCGACCCGGCAAGACCAGTATGAGGATGAGCGCCAGGACCAGGATGCCGCCGCCGGCCGCGAACGGCCACCACGGGGTCTTGGGCGGCGACAGGAGGGCGTCTATGGGCACCGGCTGTTCCTGGATGCGCATGCCCCTGAACGCCTGGACCATGGACTGGGAATCCAGGCCAAGGTAGTCCGCGTAGTTTCTGAGAAAGCCTATGACGTAGGGGTCGCCGGGGAATACGGAGAAATCCTCGTTTTCCATGGCCGTGAGGTAGCGTTTGGCTATGTTGGTGTCCGCCGACACCTGGTCCAGGCTCAGGTTTCTGGTTTCCCTCGCGGTACGGAACTGCTCTCCGATGGCGTTCATGTGATCCTACCTCATCCTGCTAGTTGTCTGAGCTGAACAGGAAATTGTTGTACACGTTGGCAGACGGCGGCGTGTCGTACAGGAAGCGGGCCGCCGGTATGCCCTGATTGAGCCGAATGTTGGAAAAGTCGTAGGACAGGGTCTCGCCCGTCATGGTCACGCCTTCCAAGCGGCGTATCAGGAGCGTCTTTGGGTTGATGGAAAGGGTGATGGTCCTAAAGCCCTCGGCCACGCTGTTGCGGGTAAGCAGGAGCTTGATCACGCTCTCGGATTCCGTCTCCGACAGGGGCACGGGCTCGGGGCCAACCAGGAAGCTGATTTTGTAGTTGCTGCCGAGCATGCGGAGTCCGTTCCCGGTGGCCGCCGCCGAGCCCGAGGTGGCGGAGGTCTGCTGGTTGAGCACCACGCGGAGTTCCGGCACGTACACCACCATGGTCTCGCCGTTGTACACGATCACCTGGCCGGCCGGCTGGGTAAAGTCCACGCGCATGAGGGATGGCGCCAGGTACGACACCGTGCCGCTCATGGACTGCTTGGACGTGCGCACGGTGATGGCCGCTTCGTAGTCCTTGATGCCCGCGTAGGTTTCAGACACAGAGCGGAAGAACTGGTCGGCCGTCAGGATGTCCTGGGCGTAAGCGGCCGACGCGAGCAGGGCGGCCAGGAGGGCATATCTGAATTTCATGGGCGTGTACCTACCATTAAGGGAGAATCGAGCAATAGTACCCGTTGGACGGGAAAATGGCAATATGATAAAAGGAAATGCGCGGGCCTCATTGCCGGCCCTCCGCGCTTTTCCTGGCCAGCCAGCGCACGCGCTCGTCGTTCAGGTTGAGGCGCTGGCCGCATTCGGGACAGGTAAAGCGCCCGTCCTCAAGATAGGGCAGGCGGCAGGCCACGCAGTACACGGCGCCGCAGGCAGGGCAGGACCCCGCAGGGGCGTCCGGCGGCAGTTCTCCCCGCAGCGACGACGCGGGCGTCCGGGGCACGGGCTTGGGGCAGGTCCATACCCTGCCGCAGGACGCGCAGGACAGGCGCTCCGTGGTGGCATCGCGCACGGCGTCCATGACGCGGGCGGCCTCGTCGGGATCCAGGGGCTCAAGGCGTCCGGCCGTCTTTTCCGCGTCGGCCCAGCGTGCCCGCCCCAGGTAGTGCCTGGCCAGGCGACGAAGGGCCTGGCTGTTGTCCGGGTCGTCTTGGAGAATGGCCCGGTAGGCCGTCTCGGCCCTCACCAGGTCGCCCAGGACCTCGGCCACGTCGCCCATCAGCATGATGGCGCGGGCGTCCTCCCTGATGCCAAGCGAGCGCCTGAGGGCGTCCTCCGCGTCCGTCCACCTGCCCAGCTCCATGTACGCGGACGCCAGGTTGGTCAGGTAGTCGGGCAGGGCGGGCTCGGTCAGGCGCGGCGAGGCGCCGGCCAGGGCCACGGCTTGCTCATACGCGAGCGCGGCGTCTTCCAGCCTGCCCGCCGTAGCCAGCACGTTGCCGCGCTGGTTAAGCACAGCGGGTTTGCCCGCCTCAAGGCCGTCAAGCACCGACAGGGCCTCTTCCAGGCGGCCGAGCCTGGACAGGGCCTCCGACAGGTTGACCTTTGGCTCCACATCGTCAGGCAGGACGGCCGCCGCCCTGCGGAAGAGGGCCTCCGCCTCGGCCGCTGACCCGCCGTCCAGCTTGACCTGGCCGGCCAGGTTGAGGCTCCAGCCGTCGTCCGGAGCCAGGCTGAGGGCGCTATCCAGGGCCTGGGCAAAGTCCGGTTGGCCGGACAGGCCCTCCAGGTACAGGCTTTCGGCCACGCGGAACTGGTACAGGGCCTCTGACGGCTCAAGGGCGGCAGCCTGGCGGAACAGGTCCAGGGCATCGGCGCGCCTCCCCGCCTTCAGTCTCATGAGGCCGTATATGTAGGCGCCAGGCGCGTCCAGGGCCGAGCGCTTTTTGAGCTTGGAAAACCGGCGTTCGGCTTCCGCCAGGTCGCCGCGCGCCCAGGCCACCCGCCCGTCGAACGAGTCCAGGGCGGCCTCGTCGAAGCGGAGGTCCCTGAGCCTGGCGGAAGCGGCTTCCGCGTCGTCCCAGGCGGCCTGGTCGTAGAACGCGTGGGCCGCGTCCAGCCAGGCACCGGCTGCGTCTTGTGGGCGTCCGGCCTTCTCCAGGGCTGTCGCCTGGTTGCGCCGGTACAGGGGCATGGCCGGATCCAGGTCGGCGGCCCTGCCGTAGGCCAGGGCGGCGTCGGTCCAGGCGGCCAGATTGTAGTGGGCGTGGCCCAGGAGGTTGAGGAGGCGGGGGCTGGCATCCAGCCTGGCCTGGTCGGAAAGAAGGCCGTCCCTGAGGGCGGTATAGTCGCCTTCAAGGTACAGGACGTTGTAGTTTTCCTCCATGGCTTCCCGGTGCCCGGGTTCCATGGCCAGGCATGCATCCAGGGCCGTCTTGGCATCCGCGGTCAGGCCCAGCCTGAGAAGGCATTCGGCCTCAAGGAAACGGTCCGATGCCACGGCCCGGTCACCGAGCTTCCGGATATGCACCAGGGCCGCCGTGTACGAGCCCGAGCCGAACAAGGACTCGGCGACCCGGCGGCGCTGGTCTGGGTCGGGCACAAGCACGCGGGCGTAGCGGGTATACTCCACCTCCACCTCGACGGGGCGGGATTCTACCCGCAGGGAGGACAGCCGCGCCAGGCCGCCGGGGCCGTCATAGGCCTGGGCGGCAAAGGCCAGGCGGCCGGCCTCGACCGTGTCGTCGTCGGCCTCAAGGGCCCAACGGCCGTTCAGGAGCATCAGATAGCGGCGGCCGCGCATGACCAGGGTCATGAGCATGGACGACGCTCCTGCGGCCCAGGGGCAATCGGTCCACGGCACCACGGGGCGGGGCTCGCCGTTGAACACGGCATCCAGCCTGACCGCGCCGGATGACGACACCAGCGCGTACATGAAGGTGGAGTCGTCGCTCATGCGGAACAGGAACCCCGCCGAGCCGCCGGGTGCGGGCTCGATCTCGGCCTCTATGACCGCGTCGGCGTATTCCCGGGCCGCGGCCTCCGTCCAGGCAAAGAGATTGCCCCTTCGGAGCTCAAGTTCCAGGCGGCCGTGCTCCAGCCTGGCCGCATACGTTCCCTGGTCCTCAAGGCTGAAACGGCAGTCTTCTTTGCCGCGGAGGTCGGCTGTCCATAATTCCTCTGGCCGGGGGCCGGGGTTTTGAGGTGACTTTTTGCCGAAAAACGTCCGCAAGAAACGCAACATCGTTCCATAGTATCCGGCGACCGAGCTTTTCGCAAGCGGGCTTGGTTGATACGCGATTGTGAACGCCGTATAATCTAGTACGCGGGGGCTTAGGCTCCGAATGGGGGTACCATGAAACGCTATGCCGCCTTAGGGCTGGTTTTTGTCCTGCTGCTCGCCGTGGCGTGCTCGGATAGAGTCCCGGAGACGGAGCCGACCGGGCGGGCGGGCCAGGCCGCGGACACCGCGGAAACTGTTCTGCCATCCACCACCTTCAGCGCCACCTGCGTGTACGTTGAGGGCTTTGTGGAGCGCGGGCGTGAGGGGTCGTGGGCCACCCTAGAGATAGGCGACAGCGTTGAGGCCGACGACAGCATACGCACCGGCCCGGACGGCGTGTGCGAGGTGCAGTTCGGCGGCAGCGCGGCCGTCCGCGTCCAGCCGTCAACCTTGTTTATGATCAATACCCTGGCCCTGTCCGATACCTCCTCGCAGGTGGACGGCAGCCTGGCCATAGGCACCATACTCAACAAGGTCAGCAAGCTGGCCGGCAACGATTCCTACATGATACGCACGGAAACCAGCGTGGCCGGCGTGCGCGGCACGGAATTCGTGATCAGCACCGATTCGGTCAAAGGCACCACGGTTGCCGTCAAGGAAGGCAAGGTGGCAATGCTGCCGGTCAGCCAGGACGTGTACGACCTGCTGGACCAGGCAGAGACCAATCCCGTGGCGGCCGCCGCCGTGCAGAGCATAGTGTCCGGCGCCGTCATTGTGGAAGCCGACCAGGAACTGACCGTGGACGAAGACGACGCGGCCCAGGCCGCCCTGGTATACAGCGAGCTGGCCAAGGAAGTGGCGGCCATTCCTGCGGAAACGGTCCAGGTACTGGTGGACGCTGCCGAGGCCGAGGCGGCGCTGGCCGCCGGACAGGAAGGGGCTCAGGCAGAACAGGGGCCACCTCCGGCCCTCAGGCAGAAACGCGCACTGATCACGGCTGGCGACCGCGTGTTCACCACATCCGTGGTGCCGGCCGCCCTGGCGGCGCGTATGGAAGAGGCCGCTCCCGGTGCCCCAAGGCCGGCCCCCGCTGCCGCCCAGGCCGGAAGGCCCGTGGACCAGGCCGTTGACTCTGTGGCCAGGATCCTTGACCGCATGAGCGCGCAAGCCGATACCCAGCTCAAGCCCCCGGTTCCCGTCAAGATACAGAAAGACGCTCCCGCCCGGGACGCCTTCAAACTTATAGACCAGATCAAGGAACCGTCCGCGGCCAAACCCGTGGCCATGGTCCAGCCGGGACAGCCCGGCGACGTAGAAACCCAGCCCGCAACCGCAGCCCAGCCTGCAGCGCCGGCCGTCCAACCCAAGCCGGTGGTCACGCCGAAACCGGCGGTAACGCCCAAACCGGCGGCCCCCGCGCCGGCCAAGGCCACCCAGGTAGTCAGCGCTTGGCAGGTGTTCCGCGGCGCGGTCGCGGGCGGCGTGGTCAAGGCGCAGGCGGCGAACATCTTTGTGCTGTCGGATCCCAAAGGCGTGATCAGCGGCGTGGGGCCCGGCGGCAAGGTGCTGTGGACCGTTGAGACGGCCAACCGCGGCGCGGAGCTGGCGTCGGCCGTGCCCTTCAAGGATATTGTCTACTATTCCGGTTCCAACGAATTCCTGGCCATAGACGCGGCCAGGGGCAAGGTCCTGTTCCGCGTGCCTCTGGACGGCGCCCGTTCCCACGTGCTCGGCAACCGGGTGGTGCCCTTCCCCAACGCCGTTGTGTATCCCACCATGACGAGCCTGGACGTCCTGGACGAGAAGACCGGCCAGGTGGTCCGTTCCATTCCGGTGCCTGGCGGCACTACCATGACGCCCGCCAACTACGAGGGCATGGCAGCCATCGTTAATCAGAAGGGCGTGTTCATGCTGATCGATCTGGAGAGCGGCGAGGTAAGCGCCCAGGTCCAGACCGGCGCCCGCCAGCCCGTGGCCCTGGCCCCGCGCATACTGGGCACCAAAGCCGCCTTTGCCGACCGCAAGGGCCTCCTCGTGATGGTTGACCTTGCGACCATGAGCGTGGCCTGGGAGCGCCCCCTGCCAGATTCAAGCGGCGTGTTCTCCGACCTAGAAATGGGGCCGGAAGGCGTCTTTGCCTACGGCAAACAGACCGTCTTTGGCTACACCCTGGACGGCGACCAGATCATGGAACCCATAAGCGGCGTCACGGCGCCTCCTCTGCTCACCAAGGGCGTCTTGTATTACGGCACAGCCGACGGTTCGTTGGTGGCGGCCAGGGTACAGCCCTTCGAGCTAATCGGCACGGTGCCGCTGGGAGGCAAAATCAGCGCTCGGCCCTTGTTCGCCGACGGCTTCATCTATGTCGGTACCGGCGCCGGGCGGCTTCTCAAAATCGACCCTGCCAAGATCGGCAAATAGACGGCCGCCCTCAGTGGACTCAAGCCCCCGGCCTTCAAGCGCCGGGGGCTTTTTTTGCGCGCGCGTTTTTGGCGTGCTTCATAGCGTTCGGTTAAATATGGAAAAAATTACCTATACAAAATACTATATAAAAAAAACTTGACATGAATGGCTCATGGCGTATACCTAGGGGCGTAAATTGGCAAATGCCAATAACTGTCTAATCATCGATTTGACACGCACGCCAGCAAGGCCCGCGTGTATAGGGAGGCACCTTCATGGATAGAAAACGAATCATCATCATCGGCGGATCAGCCGCCGGCCCCAAGGCTGCGGCCAAGGCCAGGCGCCTGGACGAGCACGCCGACATCATACTGCTCCAGAAAGGCGCCGACCTGTCCATGGCGTCCTGCGGCTACCCCTACTACGTGGGCGGCACTTTTGACGACCGCAACCAGCTGATTTGCACGGCCACCGGCGTGGTGCGCGACTCCAAGTACTACCTGAACGCCAAATCCATAGACGCGCGTACCAGCACCGAAGTGACGGCCATAGACCGCGCCAAGAAAACCGTGGCCTTCAAAAAGCTGGACAATGGCGAGACCGGCTCCCTGCCGTACGACAAGCTGATCATAGCCACCGGCGCGGTTCCCCGCATGCCCCCTATTCCCGGCATCGACCTCAAAGGCATCAGCACCCTGCAGTCCATGTCCGACGCCGATTTCCTCCGCGGCGTGCGCGACCAGCGCTCGGTCAAGAAGGCCGTGGTGGTGGGCGGCGGCCTCATCGGTATTGAGACCGCCGAGGCCCTGCATGAGGCCGGCATAGAGGTGACCATCGTCGAGATGCTGCCCCAGATCCTGACTTTCCTGGACTGGGAAATGGCCAAGCTGGTTGAGAACCATGCCAGGTCCAAGGGCGCCAATGTGATCGTCAACAACGGCGTGGCGGAATTCCTGGGCAAGGACGGGCACATCACGGGCGTCAAGCTGAAGAACGGCACCGAGCTCGAGTGCGAGCTGGCCGTGGTGTCCATAGGCGTTATCCCCAACGTCAAGCTGGCCAAGGATGCGGGCCTGACCATAGGCGCGCTCGGCGGCATCGAGGTGGACAACCACATGCGGACCAGCGACAAGGACATATACGCCGTGGGCGACTGCGTGGAAATCCAGCACCGCCTGACCGGCAAGAAGGTGCTTGCCCCCTATGGCGACCTGGCCAACCTGGAAGGCCGCGTGGCCGGCGAGAACGTCATCATGGGAGACGTGGCCACCTTCCCCGGCACCGTCCAGTCCGGTATATGCAAAGTGTTCGAGTACTCCGCAGGCGCAACGGGCCTGTCTGAAGGCAACGCCCTCAAAAACGGCTTTACCGACGTGATCACCGCCGTGAACGCCAGCCCGGACAAGCCCGGCTTCATGGGCGGCAAGGTGGTCGTGACCAAGCTGGTGGCCAACAAGAAGACCGGCAAGATCCTGGGCGCCCAGGTGGTTGGCCCTGGCAACGTGGCCAAGCAGGTTGCGCAGTGGGCCCTGGCCATACAGGGCGGGCTGACCGTGGACGACATGGTCAACGCGGACCTTCCCTACGCGCCCCCGTTCTCCCTGGCCATAGACCATGCCATAGCCGCGGCCCACATCATGCAGAATAAGATCAAGGACCGCATGAAGGGCATATCCGTGGTGGACGTGAAAAAGAAGCTGGACGCGGGGGAGAAACCGTTCATCCTGGACGCCCGCGGGCCGGACGAGTTCGAGGCCATGCGCCTGGGCATAGGCGAAACCCTCATACCTCTGGGAGCCCTGCGCAAGCGCCTGAACGAGTTGCCCGCCGACAAGAACCAGGAGATCATCTGCTTCTGCAAGATATCCCTGCGCGGTTACGAGGCGGCCCTGGTGCTAGAGGGCAATGGCTGGAAGAACGTCAGGGTCATGGAAGGCGGCATCATGGCCTGGCCGTATCCCAGGGAGAAATAATCAAGCCTTGGTAGATTGAATGATGGACGGGCGGGCCCCTCAGGCGCCCGCCCGCGGCGCTACCGCCCCGGGAAACCGTGATAGGTTTTGCCCAGGGCGGTTTTTTTATTCCTGCCGCTTGTCGTGGTACGACGCGAGCGCCGCCTGAAGGGCCTGTACCCCGAGCAGGGAGCAGTGCTTTTTGTTTTCCGGGATGCCGCCAAGGGCGTTGACCACGTCGTCGTCCGTGATCCTGGACGCAGCCTCCACGCTCAGGCCGCTGGCCAGCTCGGTCAGCATGCTGCTGGTCGATATGGCGCCCGGGCACCCGTATGACTTGAAGGCTATCCTCTGTATCCGGCCGTCACGCACCTGGATCCACAGCTTCATCTCGTCGCCGCAGCCCGGGTCGCCTATGCATGCGTAGCCGTCGGTGTCCTCCGGCGCCAGCTCGCCGACGTTGCGCGGATTGGTAAAGTGGTCTATCACCTGGGGCGTGTAAAACAGCATGGGTCCCCGCGAGCCTTCCTGGTCGCTCATGGTCCTTTTACCGCTCCCTCGCGGCGGATTCCAGGATCAGGGTCTCAGTGGGGCGGTCGCACACCTCGGGGGGACCGTAATACTGGATGGCGCCCGGGAAGCGGTACGCGCTGTCCACGGCCCAGGCCGCGCGTTTGGCGGCAAAGGCCTTGAAGGGCGCGCCGTCCAGCTCGACCAGGGCCTTGCGAATGACCGGTTTTTCCTTGCCGTGGCGCTTCTCCATGTTCATCATCATGGTCAACGGCACGCCGCCGGCCTGCCACTCCGCCGCCGGACTGGCCAGGTTGCGCACGCTGGACAGGTAGCCCGTAAGGCCAGCCGCCGCCAGGGCCCAGGCCGTGTAGCCAAGGGAGTAGCAGTAATCCGCGTCAAAGTTGGACGGGAAGGCGCAGCGACCCTCGTAGCCAAAGAAGTGGGCCAGCGCGCTGAACGATCCCGAGTACGAGCCTTGGGCCTTGAGCGCGGCCAGGCGCTTTTCCACCAGGGCTATGAGGAGCTTCTCGGTTTCTATGCGCGACACCTGTACGTTGCCGTGCGGGTCGCGGTCCATGATGAGCTGGCGCTGTATATCCTGCGGAAGGCCCTTGTACAAGGTTCCTGACGACGCCTTGAGGGCGGACGCCACAAAGCCAACGCGCGCGCCGTCGTCGGCCAGGGCCTTGAACTCGGCCTCATGGGCGGCCAACAGGTCGTTGAGCTCGGATATCAGGATCTTGAACTCGGGTATGAACTCGATCAGGCCTTCGGGCACAAGCACCACGCCAAAGTTCATGCCCTTGGCGGCGCGCGCCCGGATGGAGTCGCAGATTTCGTCGCAAAGCTGGGCCAGGGTCAGGCCGCGGGCTTCAACTTCCTCGGATATCAGCGCCACGTTGGGACCGGTGGCCAGGGCGCATTCCAGGGCTATGTGGCTGGCCGAGCGTCCCATCAGCTTGATGAAGTGCCAGTACTTGCGGGCGCTGGCCGCGTCGCGCTCGATGTTGCCGACGAGTTCGGAGTAAGTCTTGGTGGCCGTGTCAAAGCCGAAGCTGGCCTCTATGTGGTCGTTCTTGAGGTCGCCGTCTATGGTCTTGGGCACGCCCAGCACCGAACAGGGCACCTTCTCCTTGAGGAAGTACTCGGCCAGGAGGGCGGCGTTTGTATTGGAGTCGTCCCCACCGACCACCACCAGGGCGTCCAGACCGTGGCTTTTGGCCACGCTGGCGGCCGCCGCGAACTGCTCAGGGGTCTCTATCTTGGTGCGGCCCGAGCCTATCATGTCAAAGCCGCCGGTGTTCCGGTACGCGTCTATGGTGGCCGCGTCCAGCTCCACGAACTTGTTGTCCGTGAGACCTCCGGGGCCGCCCTTGAAGCCCAGGAGCCTGGATTCCGGCGATCCAGCCTTGAGCCCGTCAAAGATGCCCGCTATGACATTGTGGCCGCCGGGGGCCTGGCCGCCGGACAGGATGACGCCCATGGTCAGCGTGCGCTTCATCCCGGGCTGGGAGCCGCGCTTGAGCGAGGCCAGGGGTTTGCCGTAGCTGAGCGGAAACACGGCCTTGAGGGCTTGGCGGTCGTCAACGGCTTCCGTGGGCTGGCCGAGCTCCACCTGTATGTCCTCCGGACGACCGGACAGGGCGGCCGGCAGCTTGGGTTTGTACGCGTAACGGGCGGTCTGCAAGGGGGATAGGTCCATGGCGGGCTCCTTGGGCGCGGGTGCGCTATGCTATCGGAGGCTGCGCCGTGTTTGGCCGGCCTGCCTCCAGGTCATGAGCGTACCCAAAAACGGCTTTACTGGGCAAGAACGCCGGCGCACGAATCCGCCGCCTTGGCCGTCAGCCCTCCGTGCGCTGACCCTCGGCCTCCTGGTGGGTCATGGGCCTGAGTATGCGCACGCCCTGCTCGGCTGTCTGGATGATGGTCTCCTTGCCGTCCGGCGTGCGCGAGCCCAGGACCAGCACCACCGGGTAGCGGGGATTGTCCGGGTTGACGTCTATGACCTGGCCGCTTTTGCCGTTGGTAAGAAGGACATAGGAGCCGATGGGGTAGATCGACAGGGAGTACACCAGTGAGCGGATCACGGTGTCGTCGTATTGCTTGCCGTCGTTCTTGAGCAGGTCGACCATGCCCTCGTAGCCCTCGCGGGCCTCCCTGAAGGGACGGGCCGCGGTTACCGCGTCGTAGGAGCAGGCCACCGCCACGATGCGGGCGTACAGGGATATCTTGTCGCCGCTTAAGGCGCGCGGGTACCCCGTGCCGTTCATCCGCTCGTGATGCTCCAGGGCCACCAGGCTGATGGCCAGCGGGAATTTTTTGTCCTTGAGAATGTTGTAGCCCAGGATGGGGTGGGCTGTGATGGACTTGCGCTCCGCCGGGGTCAGGGCACGGCCGGCCATGTACAGCTGGGGTGGCAGGCGGACCATGCCTATCTCGTGGAGCACGCAGGACACGCCCAGCTCTATGAGCCGGTGCGGGGGAAGCTTCAGGTTGCTGCCGAGCACGATGGCCAGGATGGTGGACCGTACCGAGTGGTTGACCAGGTAGTTGGACGACGCGGCGCTGGCGCTCAGTATCCTGAGCATGTAGCGCTTGTTTTCCGCAATCACGTCGCACAGGGTCTTTACCCTGTCCGACAGCTCCTTCAGGATGATCTCGTTCTTGGTCACGTAGCGCGTGTACACCGCTTCCACGTACTTGAGGAACTGCTCGTAGAACTGGGACACCTTGCCCAGGTTTTCCTTGTCGTCCGCCGACTGGCTGGTGACCGGCTTGGCCTCCTCGGCCTCGTCGTCGCCTCCCGAGTCTCCGGCGTCCGCCGGGGCGCCCCCGGCCGTTCCCTCGGTCTGGACCTGGCGGAATTCCCACTCGGCCAAATGGTTGACCAGGGTGGATGTAACCGGCGTTTCCGGCGTGAGCAGGATATAGGATTCGTCCAGGAACACGGGCGCGTCAAAAAACGTGTCCGGTCCCAGGTCCTTGAGCGCTACGTTGTTCATGCCCATTGACCCCTCTCTGGGTATACTTTATGCTTGCGCGCAATCGCGGCCCCGGCCGCCCCCGTACAACGCGTCCGTGCCGTTGTGAGCGGCCAGGGGAACCGGGCACGTTTCACGCGCATCCTCATCTCTATTATTGGGACGGAGCGACATGAAGTTTAAGGCTATTTTCTTTCTTTTCAATATAACGCTTATCTTCTCGTTTTCATTCATTTTTTTGATGCCCTTGTTCCTTCTGGACGGCGAGTACCTGGGAGCGGTGTGGGCTCAAAACTGGCCGCTGGGAGCCTTCTTCCTGGTCGTGCTGGCGGCGTTCAACGCTTTTTTCCTGTCAAACTGGAAGTTGTTTGCCCTGGTTGAGTCGGAGGACTGGGCTGCCCTGGCGGCCTGGCTGGACGACAGGATTTTCAAGAAGGGCCGCTACAACCGGCGTTACGTGCGGCTGTTCATCAACGCGTCGCTCCTCAGGTCGGATTTGGCCGCGGTCAAGAGGCTTGAGAACGAGCTGTCTGCCAACAAGCCTGCGGCGGTGCGCCGCGACGCCGTGGCCTTTGCCGCGGCCAGGCTCCTGGGTCAGGATCACGAGGGCGCTGAGCGTTTTATAGCGTCGCTGGAGGGACATGCCGGCGGGGACAACGCCTCGTGGCTGTCGTTCTACCACGCGTTCAGTCTGGTCCTCCTCAAGCGCACCCAGGACGCTGCGCCAGCCCTGGAGGCCCTGCTGGGCGCCAAAGACCGCGTCCTTTCCCTGCTGTCAGCCTATCTCTTGGGCTCGCTCTGCGCCGCCGGAGCCTCGGGGAGCGAGCGGGAGCGGCTGTCGGGCTTGGCCCAGGCCCGCAAAGCAGCCCTGGCGGCCCGCTACACGCCCGCCACCTGGGCCAGGGAAACGGAACGGGCCAAGGGAGAGGTGCATATCGTGCTGTTGTCCAGGCTGATAGACGACGCTGGCACCTGGCTGTTTGACGGCTCCGGACCGGCAGGCAAGCGGCAGGATCCCTGATCAGCCACGCTCGCCCGCCGCAAGCTCTTGTCTTGGGCCGGAGGCTCTCAAGGAGCGCTGCGTCCCGCCCGATGATGAAGTAGAATGACCGGGAAACGACTCGCCCTCAGCCTACTACTCATACTTGCCCTCTTCCCGGCCCTGGCGGCCGACCCCACGTTCCATGTGGTGGCCAAGGGCGAGACGCTGTATGCCATCGCCCGACGCTATGACGTCAAGCTGGACGAACTCATAGCGCTCAACGGCATCAAGGATCCCGCCAAGGTCATGCCAGGGACCCGGCTGGAGATCCCGGGGGCCACGGCTCTTGTCAGCTACACGGTGCAGCCCGGCGACACCCTCTATTCCATAGCCAAGCGCTTTGGCATGAGCGTGGACCAGCTCAAGCTGGCCAACAAGCTAAAAAGTGACGTCATACAGCCGGGCCAGAAACTTCTGGTGGCTTCCCAGGCGTCCGATACCCAGCCCGCTGCCCCCGTTGCACCCAGCGTGCCGGCCGTGGCGCAAAAAGCGGCCGCCGGCCAATGGCCAGCCCAGGGCGAGCTGTCCTATCTGCAGGGCAAGATTAGGGGAGCGGCCATAGCCGTAAAGCCGGGCGCCCAGATAAGCGCGATCCGTGCGGGCACGGTGATATCCGCAGGTCCCTTCAGGGGCGGTTTCGGCAAGGTGGCCTTTGTCCAGGCGCCGGACGGCCTGGTGTATGTATACGGCGGAGCGGACGAACTGTCCGTCAAGGTAGGCGACACCGTGAGAAAGGGCGTGGTGGTGGGTACAGCCGCTCCAGACGGGCAGGGCGGGGCATCGGTATATTTCTTTGTGTTCAAGGGCGCCGAGTCGCTCGATCCGGCAAAAGCTCCCAGGGATTGACCTGTTTTTGCCGTGCTTGGGCGGGGTTCTTGAATTTCTGTTCATTATTGTGTGAATAACGCGCAAATTCATCGTTTTTTCGACGAATTTGGCGGAAAAGATTTGATTTTAGTAAAAATCTGAGTACAATTCACACGGCGTGTCAGGTATGGAGCTGTCGCCATACGAACGGTAACGTGGCCGGGCCCTGCGCCCCTTAAGGGAGCTCGTATGATCGAAAGCGCTACAGAGAAAAAAGTTCAGCGTCGTCCGGAAAAAGCCAAGCTTATCATCCAGAAAAAGGTCAAGAAACCCAAGCCCGCCAAGGAAACAGATCCCCTGGCCCTGTATCTCAAGCAGATATCCAGATACCCCCTCTTGACCGCCGAGGAGGAACTGGACCTGGGCGAGCGCATCCAGAAATCCCGCCACGCCATGGCGGCCCTGGACAACCTCAAGGACAGCGGATCGATCCGCTCGGACGCGTACAAGCGCGACCATACCAAGCACGAGACCGAGCTCTTGCAGTGCAAAAACCGCATGATATCCAGCAACCTGCGCCTGGTGGTGTCCATAGCCAAGAACTACCAGCACCGCGGCCTGTCCCTCCTGGACATCATAGACGAGGGCAATATCGGCCTCATTGAGGCCGTGGAACGCTTCGACTATACCCGAGGGTGCCGGTTTTCCACCTATGGCACCTGGTGGATCCGGCAGGCCATCATCAAGAGCCTGGCGGACAAGGGGCGCGTGATACGCATACCCATCCACATGCTCAATACGATCAAGAAGTGCTATTTTGTGGCCAAACAGCTGACCCAGGAACTCGGCAGGGATCCCAATTCCGACGAGCTGGCCGACAAGCTTGGCATGGATCCCCGCAAGGTCAAGGAGATCATGAAGCTGTCCCAGGAAACGGCGTCGTTGGACACCACGGTGGACGAGGACAACGTTACCCATCTGTCGGATCTCATCAAGGACGAGAGCGCCGTGGAGCCCTTTGAGGAAGTGTTCAGCATGACCCTGCAGGACACCCTCGGCAGCGTGCTCAAGAACCTGAACCAGCGAGAAATCACCATCATAACCCTGCGCTATGGCCTCAACGGCGAGGGGCCCCTGACCCTTGAGGAGACCGGCAAGCTGCTCGGCATCACCCGCGAGCGCGTGCGCCAGATCCAGGAAAAGGCCATACAGAAGCTCAAGGAGCTCCAGCAGCTGGCAGAGTACCAGGAAGTGATGTAGGCACCCGCGCCGATTGGTCCGACGACAGGGCTGTGTCACGGGAGCGGGGCGCCTAACGGGGCGCCCCGTTTTATTTGCGGTGAAGCGGGCGACACTCGCCGCCCAGGCAAGGAGGGACGCGATGAACATTGGCTTTTGCCTGCCAGCGGGGGGCGTGTGGAAGGCCGAGATTGACCGGCTGGAAGCGTCGCATCCAGGAGTGACCATAGTGCGCGGCATGGACGAGTGCCTGGCCGTGTTTCCCGAGCTGGACGCCGTGGTGGCCAATCCTATAGACGCGGCACACTTCCGGACGGCTGACAAGCTCAAGGCTGTGTTCGTGCCCTTTGTGGGCCTTAACCACCTGCCGGCGGACATACTGACGGAGCGGGGAGTCAGCGTGTTCAACTGCCACGGCAACTCGGGCAGCGTGGCCGAGCGGGCTCTGGCCCTGGCCTTGGCCGGCTTTGGCAGGATCGTCGAGTACCACAACGACCTGCGGGAGGGGCGCTGGCACGGATTCTGGGTGGGCAAGGGCGCGGAGGACTTCTGGCATTCCATCTTTGGTTACCGTTGCGCCGTCCTGGGCGTGGGGGCCATAGGCCAGGCCTTGGCGCGCCTGCTCAAGGCCTTTGATTGCCATGTGGTCGGCTACCGGAGGAAGTCCGGGCAAACCCCGCCTCCGTATTTTGACGAGGTGGGTACGGACATACGGGCGGCGGTGGACGGCGCCAAGATCGTCTTCATAACCCTGCCCCTAACCGACGAAACCAGAGGCTTGCTCGGCAAGGCCGAGCTGGACGCCATGAAGGGCGCCTGGCTTATCAATGTTGGCCGCGGAGAGGTTGTGGTGGAGGATGCGCTCTACCAGGCGCTCACGGACGGCACGCTGGCCGGCGCCGGACTGGACGTGTGGTACACCTATCCAAAAGCCGGGTCCACCGTGGGCGCGCCGTCGCGCCATCCCATCCACGAACTGCCCAACGTGATACTGTCTCCGCATGTGGCCGGCTCCACCCACGAGGCTGTGGGCCTTAACGCCAGGCAGACGGTGGACAACGTGGCGCTGTGGCTGGATTCGGGCGACGCTCGGCACCGGGTGGATCTGGCCGCCAACTACTAGCGGCATCCGACCGGACGGCGAGCGGCCCGTTATGGACCGAACAGCTCCCTGGGGGCTTCCACCAGGAGGTCCGGGAAGTCGCGGTAGGCGCTCATCACGTCATAGAGAAGCTCAAAGGGCGTGGCGTCGCGGTCAAAGGCCAGGAAGGGAAAGGCCTCAAGGAGCTTGGGGCCGGGCAGGGCCTGTCCAAGCAGGTACAGGGTTTCCAGCCTGGGGAGCTCCTTGAGCGCCCTCAGGGCCAGGGGCTCGGAACGGGTGCAGAAAAACAGGCGGGTCTGGAACGTCGGCTGGGGATCCAGAGAGTACAGGCGCTCCAGCTCAAAATAATGTTCGGGCTGGGAAAAGGCGTCCGCCAGGCGGGACAGCACGGCGTCCGGGGGCAGACCGGCGTCAGACACCAGGACCAGCTGCCACAGCGTGTACGGATTCTCCCGCTTGAGCGACCGGGCGGCCCTGGCCACGCGGGCAGCCTGGTCAGGGTCGTCGGCCGACAGCAGCAGGGTCACTGACGACGCCAGTTTTTCGGGCGACATCACGAGGGCGTCCAGGCCGGAGTCCGTCCGGAGGTCGGCAAAGGACGTAAAACCGCCGCGGCTGGGCTTGAAGCAGGGTTTGACCGGGGCGGCCAGGGCAACGTCAAAGCTTTCCTCAAAATCGGCCACCGCGTCCAGGAAATCGTCCTCTTCCATCCACTCGGTTTCCACGGTCCAGTACGGGGGCCGTTCCAGGAATTCCCGTATGCCGTAGTCGTGGGTGGACGCGCGTATGAGGGTGCCCGGCTTTACGGCCAGGGGCCAGAGTTCCGTGTCCTGGCCCATGCCGGCCATGCCCAGGTAGTCAAAGCTGTCTATGACGTTCTCGTACGCGTCGTGCGGGAGGCCCAAGATCAGGGCGGGTTTGACGTGGAGGCCCTGGGTCCACAGGGCGTGGATGCCTGCCTCAAAGGCGTCGCGGTCCAGGCTGAGCCCGAGGGCGGACAGGCTGGCAGGGTTGACGCTGACCAGGGGCGCCCGGGCCTCGGCAAGGGCGGCGTCCGACCACAGGAACGCCTCATCGTCTCCTATGGCCGACGGGTCCAGCTCGGCGTACACGGGCACGCCGCCTTCGTTCGCGGCGGCCAGGGCCTTGAGTGCAGATGCCGCGTCCGGGCCCTGCGGGTAGGCCCCGCCCCTGATCCGGAAGCCTGAGGCTCCCTTGTCCGACGCCAGCCTGAGCAGCCTGGGCGCGTGGTCTTTGGGCGCTTCGCGCACCAGGCCCTGCGGCCATGGCTCGTAGCGTAGCGGGCAGGCGCGGCCCGAGCCCCTGCGGGCCTCGAAGTATACGGGCTTGCCCGGAGCCGGGGCCAGGACGCCGGCCAGGTAGGGGTCGGGCAGGGCCACAAAGTTCGCGGGCGCGGCCGACGTGTAGCGGGGTTTCAGGGAGCGGTTGGCCGCGTCCTCAAGAAGGTCCAGGAAGGCGTCCTCTGCCTCGCCCTCAATGATGGCGTCAAAGGCCTGTTCGCGCAGGAGGCCGGACGAATCGGCGGCCTCTGGGCCGAAGGCGGCCAGATGGGTGGCGGGGAGGAGGGCGCGTATGCGTTTGGCAACCCAAATGCTCCTGTCCAGGTTCCAGGACCGGAGGCAAAATACGGCCAGCTCGGGTTGGGCGCTAAGCACGGCCGAGCATACGGCCGCGTCGCCGCCGTGGTCGGACGTGTCCTGGTCAAGAAAAGCCCAGTCCGCGCGGGCCAGGGCGCCTCGGGCTTCAGCCTGGGCGGCCAGTCTGGCCGCCGCGTACGGCACCGAGTCGCGCGCCGACTCTCCGTCCGGGTCTTGTTTGGGCAGTTCGATAAAGATGACGTTCATGGCCCTTCCCGGCCGCCGGAAAAGGCGGCCCTACAGGCAAACGATACCCTGAAAAACGGGTCTTGGCAAAGCGGGAAGCGCTTATTCCTGCGGATTTGCCGTTTTGCCGCCGGCAAGGGCGTTCCAGGGGCCGGACTCGGGGAAATCGGGAAAGAGCGAGCCCCAGTTACCCCTGAAGCCCGGGTGGCGGATGCAGGCGGACAGGATGCCCAGGTACTCGCTCCGCATGATGTCGCGGCCGCCCATGCCGGCCACATGGTCGGTACGCACCTGGCTGTCGATCAGGGTACAGCCTTCGTCGGCCAGGCGCCACACCAGAGGTATGAACACCGCCTTGGACGCGTCAGGAACCAGGCTGAACATGGACTCGCCAAAGAACAGCGAGCCTAGGGAAACGCCGTACAGGCCTCCCACGAGCTCGTCGTCAAGCCATGCTTCCGCCGAATGGGCGTAGCCCAGGGCGTGCAGGCGCTCGTAGCCGTCCACCATGTCCGGCACTATCCAGGTGCCCCGCTGTCCCGGCCGTTTGACGCCGGAACAGGCCCGGATCACCCTGCCGAACGCCTGGTCCACACTGAGCCTGAAGCGACGTTTTTTGATGATTTTGCGCATGGTGCCGGACACGTGCAGTTCTTGAGGAAAGAGCACAAAGCGCGGATCCGGGCTCCACCATATCAGGGGCTCGCCGGAGCTGTACCACGGGAAGATGCCCTGGCTGTAGGCCGATAGGAGCAGGCCCGGCGACAGGTTGCCGCCCGTGCACACGATGCCGCGGGGATCGGCGCGGTCCGGAGGGGGAAAGGAGAAGCCTTCATGGGCCTCGTACCAGGGAAAGTTCGGGTCGACGCCCGTCCTCATGCCGGCGGCGCCTTGGCAATTCCCGGCCGCCTGGCCAACCACAGGCGCAGTCGTCCGTACAGCGAGGCAACGGAACCAGCGAGCGCGGACGCGCGGCCTGACAGCGCGAGCAGGGCATAGGTCAGGGCCAGGCCGACCACAACGCCGGCCACTGAGTCTACGGCGTAATGCGCGTAGAGGTAGATGGTCGCCGCGCCGATAATCACGGTCCAGGGCACGTAGAAGGCGGCCAGTTTTTTGTGGCTGCGGGCCGCCAGGATGCAGAACATGGTCATCTCGGCCATGTGCGACGACGGGAAGGCAGCTCCGGACAGGGTCACGGTATCCACGCCGTTCTGGAAGAAATGGGTGATGGGCCCGCCCTGGAAGTGCCCATACCACAGCTCGCGGAGATCGGGCATCCAGTATTTTGGCCCCTGGACGCGGAAGAACACGTACCAGATGTCCAAGATGGCCGACAGGGCCACGAACACGAACAGCTGGCGCTCGGCCTCGTCCTTGCGGCCCATGAACCAGGGTATCCACGGGGTTACGGCCAGCAGCACGAAATACGAGCAGTAGGCGGTGAACATGAGCTCGTTGAGCCAGGCGTTGTGGGAGAAGGCAGCGCTGAATTCCCGCGCTGGCTGGAAACCGAACACCGCCTGGTCTATGGACTCGAAAAAGGCGTCATGGCTGTAGCCCCCGAATACGAGGGACGACAGGAAGATGACCTGGAAGAAAAACAGGGCGGACAGAAGCTGGGGATAGAAGGTCCGCAAGAAGCGCAGGACGGGATGGGCGTCCGGCTTGACCAGCACCGGCATGGCCAGGGCCAGGACGGCCAGGGCCGCGTCCAGCACGCCAGCCATCCACGCGGCCGACAGGCTCACGCCCATGACCGAGAAGGGGCCGGCATGGGGGTGGGCAAAGCACAGGGCGGACAGGAACGCCGCCTCGGCGAATACGATCAGGTCGGTAGGAAGCACGCGAACGGGCTTGGGTAGGGTCTCGCTGGTGGGCATGCCGGGCTCCGAAATATAATTGAGTGGCGACGGACCGCACCCAGGCGGCCCGTCCACAAGTATAGCACAAAAAGACCGCGGGAGGCGTGCCTTGGAGGAGCGGCCCGCCGGGGCTTTCAGGCGACCGTGAGCGTAATCTCGCCGTCTTTGACGTCGGCGGATACGGCGCCGCCGTCGCGCAGGCGTCCGAACAGGACCTCGTCCACGAACCAGGTCTTGATTTTGTCCTCGACCACGCGGCCGACGTTGCGCGCGCCGAACTCATCGGAATACCCCAGCTCGGCCAGGCGCTTGACCGCCGCGTCCGACACGTCCAGGGTCACCTTCTTCTCCGTCAGCTGGGCGCGGAACTCGTCCAGGGCCTTGGACACGATGCGTTCGATGACGGGCGCGGGCAGGCGGCCGAAGCGCACCACCGCGTCCAGGCGATTGCGGAATTCGGGCGTGAAGGCCTTCTGCACCGCGTCGTCTATGGCGCTCTCGGTGAAGGCCCGTTCGCCAAAGCCGATCAGCGGCTTGCCTATGTCCCGGGCGCCCGCGTTGCTGGTCATGATCAGGATCACGTTGCGGAAATCCGCCTTGCGGCCCTGGTTGTCCGTCAGGGTGGCGTAATCCATGATGGATAAGAGGATGTTGTACACGTCCGGGTGGGCCTTCTCGATCTCGTCCAGGAGGACCACGGCGTGCGGCGTCTTGCGGATGGCGTCCGTGAGCAGGCCGCCTTCCTCGTAGCCCACGTAGCCGGGCGGCGAGCCGATCAGGCGGCTGACCGTGTGCTTTTCCTGGTACTCGGACATGTCAAAGCGATGCAGGGCTATGCCCAGCGTGGCAGACAGCTGGCGCGCCAGTTCCGTCTTGCCGACTCCGGTTGGCCCCACGAACAGGAAGTTGGCCACGGGCTTGTCCGGGGAGCGGAAGCCGGCGCGGCTGCGCTTGACCGCGCGGACCACGGCGTCTATGGCGGTGTCCT
Organism: Spirochaetales bacterium; assembly: GCA_016928955.1. Lineage (GTDB taxonomy): Bacteria > Spirochaetota > Spirochaetia > Treponematales > UBA12059 > JAFGJV01. The sequence continues at coordinate 19,928 of JAFGJV010000059.1, read as the reverse complement.
GGCCGAACACGGCGGCCTTGAGGTCCGGCTCCAGGTGGGCCAGCCGGTCGCGCTCGTCCTGGCCCACGCTCTTTTCCGGTATGCGGGCGATCTTGGCGACCACGGTCTCTATCTCGGGCCGCCCTATGCCCAGGGTGCCGGCGGCCTCGTCGCCGGCCTTGAACGCGCGTATGCGGGCCCAGGCGCCGGCCTCGTCTATCACGTCTATGGCCTTGTCAGGCAGGCGGCGCTCGGTGATGAACTGGCTGGACAGCCTGGCCGCCAGCTCCAGGGCCTCGTCGTCGTAGCGGACGTCGTGGTATTCCTCGTACTTGGGCCTGAGGCCCTTGAGTATGTCCACGGCCTCGCCCACGGTGGGCTCAACGATGTCTATTTTCTGGAAGCGACGCGACAGGGCGCGGTCCTTGTCGAAGAATTTGTTGTACTCGTCATAGGTGGTTGAGCCGATGCAGCGGAGGCGGCCCGAGGTGAGGGCGGGCTTCAGGAGGTTGGACGCGTCCATGGATCCGCCTGTCACCGATCCAGCGCCCACGATGGTGTGGATCTCGTCTATGAACAGGATCACCTTTTCCTTCTTGAGCAGCTCGTCGACCACGCGCTTGACCCGCTCCTCGAAGTCGCCGCGGAACTTGGTGCCGGCTATCAGCGAGCCCATGTCCAGGCTGAAGATGGCGTAGTCGCGGAGACGCGCCGGCACCGTGCCCGCCACGATGCGCTGGGCCAGGCCCTCGGTGATGGCCGTCTTGCCCACGCCGGCGTCGCCCACGTGAATGGGGTTGTTCTTGAGCCTTCTGCACAGCACCTGCACGGTGCGCTCTATCTCGGATTCGCGGCCTATGACCGGTTCCAGCTTGCCTTCTCTGGCCAGCTTGGTCAGGTCGGTGGTAAAGCGCTCAAGGGCGCCCGGCCTGATGGTGGTTCGGGTGCGGGCCCTGGCGCCCGCTTCCTCGTCGTCCGGATCGGAGAACGGGGAGGGGCCCTGGTCGTCGTGCTGGTCGTCAAACACCGGAGGCGGAACGTCGTCCGCGTCGGACCCGTGGCTGATCACCTCAAGGAGGTGGAGACGGTTGACGCCGGATTTGCGCAGGTAATAGGCGGAGTAGTTGCGCTCCTCGTCGAAGAGGGACACAAGGACTTCCGGTATGCCGACTTCCGGCTTGCCTGAGCCCTGGGACTGCAGCACGGCCCGCTCTATGACGCTCTGGAAACCGGCCGTCTGTATGGGCTCCTGGTCCTTGACCGCGGGTATCTTCTGGTCGAAATACGCCTCCATGCCCTGCTTAAGGTTCTCAAGATCCGCGTCGCAGGCCGTGAGTATGGCCCTAACCGGCTCAAAGGACAGGGACGCGTACAGGATGTGTTCCGGCGTCAGGTACTCGTGGTTCCTGAGCTTGGCCTCGTTGTACGCGGCGTTGAATATGGCCTGGACTTGCTGGCTTACCTTCATCGTGAACTATGCCTTCTCCATGATGCATTTGAGCGGGAAACCCTTGTCCCGCGCCATAGCGTGCACGCGCTGAATTTTGGTGGCGGCTATGTCATACGTGTACACGCCTACCATGCCCCGGCCTCTGCGGTGCACGTCCAGCATGATGCGCGTCGCCTCATCGACGGTCTTGTGGAATACGGACACCACGACAGCCACCACGAATTCCATCGTGGTGAAGTCGTCGTTGAGGAGTATGACCCGGTATTCATCCGGCTCCCTGGTTTCCTGGGCGTCCTCGACGAGTACGCCGCTTTCCACATCTGAATGATCTGCCACCGTTGTGTAAAAATACCCGTTCCGGGGGCAAAAAACAAGGTGGGCGGGCGGTTCAGGCGCCTGCTAGCAGGCGGACGCCATTTTTTCCAGGAGCTCCCGCTCGTTGATGGGTTTTGGGACAAAGCCGTCCATGCCGGCCTCTTGGCACAGCCTGCGGTCGTCCGGCAGGTCGTGGGCGCTGACGGCGATGATGGGAGAGGCCGTATTCAGGCCAGACGCCGAGCGTATGCGCCTGGCGGCCTCAATGCCGCTCATGGCCGGGAGCCCTATGTCCATGAGGATGATGTCAAAGCGGCTGCGCATGGCCATATCCACCGCCTCCTGGCCGTCAGCGGCCACTGCCACGCGGTACCCCGAGCGTTTGAGCAGGTTTTTGGCGTATAGCCGGTTGATGGCCTCGTCCTCAACCAAAAGCACCGTTTTTTCACCGGGTTCCCCGGGGGTGGCGTCCTGGCCTGGCCTGGTCTGCGCCGATTCGGCTTCTTTTTCCAGGGCCTGTACGGGGAACTGCGCTGTGAACAGTGCTCCGCCATCCGGGCTATCCTCCACGGCCACGGACCCGCCCGCGGCCCTGACGATGCCTGCCGCTATGGCCAGGCCCAGGCCGGCTCCACCGGACTTTCTGGTTCGCGGATCATCCAAAATATCAAAGGGTTTGAACAGCTCGGCGCGTCTTTCCGGTGCTATGCCGGGCCCTCCGTCAGATACGCTGAGTTTCAAAATGCCGTCACCGTAGGAGAGCCCTAGGCGAACGGGGCCCGCGGTGGCGAATTTGGCCGCATTAGACAGGAATTGCCTGCCTACCTGGACAAGGCGACGCTCGTCACCCACAAGCCGTGCGGGCAAAGTGCCTATATCCTCTACCAGTTCCAGGCGCGACGTCTCCATGGCCATACGGGCGGCCGTGCGCAAGTCGGCCACCAATTCTGAACACGGGAAGGCTTCATGTATGAGCGAGGGCGGCCCGGCGTCAAAAGAGGCCACGTCCATGAGCCCGTCCACAATCATGGAAAGCTGGGATACCCGCTGGGCGAGCAGGGCCGCTCTGTCGGGATGCTCGCATTGGTCGTGCGACACCGACAGTATGCCCTGGATGCCGTTGAGCGGCGTGCGAAGCTCGTGGCTGGCGGCCTGCAGGAACACGCTTTTGGCCTTGTTCTGCCTATCCGCAGCCTCACGGGCCGCGGACAGTTCTCCCTCGCGCGTGCGTATGGCCGTGGCCATCCAGGCCAGGGCCTTGCCAAGCTGGTCGAGCTCGCGTATGCCTGAAGGCTGTGGTTCCACGTTGAAGTCGCCGCCGGCTATGCGGCCGGCCAGGTCCGTGACTTTTTCCACGGGGACGGCTATGAGGCGGGACATGCCGTGGGCAAAAAAGAGCGATATGGCCCATGCGCCAAGACCGGTCACTACGATGAACAGGAGGATGGTGGCCATGGACGAACGAATGGACGACAGGGACACCGTGACGTATACAGCGCCAAGGTTGGCTCCCGCGCAGCGTACGCGCGCGCCCGCCTCGTAGCTGTCCCTGCCAACCGTGTGCTCCCAGCCGGAGTCGGATAGGTGGCCCGATGGCTCCGTCACGCCGTCGGCCAAGCCCGGCGGGAACGAGCCGAGCAATCCTGGGTCGCTTGACGCCACGACCCTGCCGGCATAGTCGCATACAAGCACTCGGGTAACGTCCGTCCGGCTGGCGTACATGCCCACAGCGCCCTCAAGGGACACGTATGCTTCTATGACCAGGGGATCGATGGCGGCTATGGCCAGGGATTCTGCCAGCATGTGGGCGTAGGCTTTACTTTGGTCCATGGCGCTGTCTCTGAATCTGAGCATGGACGCCATGCCAACGATCACCGTTGCTATAAGGCCGGCCAGGCCAAAGGCGACCAAGGCTACGGCCCTGATCCTGACCGGCTGGCGGCGCCCGCGCTTCTGTGTGGTCGTCATTCAAGCGCTGCCTTATAGAAAGCCAGGAACCCGGCGTAATCCTCATCCTTGGCCGGCGCCATACGCTCGAGCACCAGTCCCTTGAGGAAGGTACGTTCGCGCTCGTCGCGGCCGGAAATGGACCCGAGAGTTTCCCGGAGCCCATCCTTGATGTCGGGCGGCAAGTCGGGAGCCGCGGCGAAGGGGAACTGAGGTATGGGCGGGCTTACAGCTATGACCCTGAGCTGGTCCTTGGTGCTGTTGTATACGGGCGAGCGGGCGTAGGAATCCTCGCCGAACAGGGCCACGTCTGCCTTACCGTTGACCACCAGGAACGGAAGGCTCTGGACGCTGTCGTGGAAGCTAACGCTCATGTCAGTGTCCATGGACAGGCCCGCCTCCTTGACCAGGGGCCTGAGGAACAGGTACCCGCCAAAGGAGCGCGGGCTGACCGCAGCCACGCGAGCGCCTTTGAGGTCGGCCGGCGTCTGGATAGCTGAATCCGTGCGTACCACGGCGATGCCTCTGAATTCCGGCCTGCCAGAGGCCAGTATCTCCCAGCCCGCCTGCTCTTGAAGCTCCATATACCCGTAGATGGTAATCCACACAAAGTCGTAGTCCCCCGACGCGGCCCGCTGTATGAACGAGTTGATGTCCTCGGCCGTTACCACGCGAACCGGCCTGCCCAGGGCCTCGGTCAGTATGTCGGCACAGGGCTGGAACAGGGCAAGGGTGCTTTTGACGTCATATATGGGGGCCACGCCAAAGCTCAGGGGTTCGGCGGCCTGTACGGGCAGGGAAGCTGGCTGGGCGGCCGGTTTTTGGCACGACACGCACACGACGGCCATGGCGGACGCAACCAAGAGAGAAACAATGCCATGCCGACGCCCGGACATAGACCCCCCTCATTGTCCCTATAGAGGAAAGTCTAGTGTACGGGCACCGGGCGGGCAAGGACGGGCGCCTGGCGGCTCGGGCGCCGGCAGAGACGGCAGCGCCCGTACGCGCCTCAATGTCTCCAGGCGACCAATAAGGCTGGCGCTAACCTTCCAGGTCCGTGGGATGGGCGCTCCGCCCGCGCTCGCGCAGGTTGCGGATGACGCGTTCCATCCAGCCCCGGGCCAGGTCCTTGCAGCCCAGGCCAAAGGCCAGGGCCAGCCCAAGGGCCAGCGCGGCAAAGGCTATGAGGAGCAGGTAGGACAGCACGTTGCCGCGGAAGCCTATTTGCTCCAGGGCTATGAGGGCGACCACGAAGATGCCCGAGTACTTGATTGCCTTGCCCCAAAGGTCCGCCTGCGGCCAGCCCGCGTTCCTGGCTATGGTCAGGGTGAAGTTGGCAAAGAAGGTCACCAGGATGATGCCCAGCGCCGTGATAAGCAGTCCGGCGAACACGCCTGGCAGGGTGGACAGCACGCGGTTCCACAGGGCCGTCACCACCGTGATGTCCAGCATGGTGGATATGATGATGAGGGTGGCGCCTATGAATATCCAGAAGGTCAGCACGCCGATGAGCTGTATGACCGAGTACTGGACGCCGCCCTTGCGGAGGAATTCGTCCACGCCCAGGCGCTCGCTCAGCTTGTCCGCGCGGAGGATCTTGAGGGTCTTGGTGACCAAAAAGCGGGACAGTACGGCGGCCAGCCAGCCTGCTATCAGGGTGATAAAGGTGGTCAGGATCAGGGGCATCCCCGTCCATACGCGCACTACCGCGTCCAAGAATTGGTTCATGTGGGTGTACCTCCGTCTGGCTCGTCTGGATCGGCGACGATGCGGTGTATGGCTTTGATTCCGAGGCCGGCTATGCCCAGGCGCTCCACCGTGCGGCCCTCGGCGTAATAGTCGCGGCCGTGGAGCAGGGAGCCCAGGCGTATGACCATGTCTATGGTCGGCGTGGCCACGCCAAGCATCGCCCCGATGGACGACAGGGGGACAAGGCTCATGGGCACGTCTTCCCAGATGTAGCGGTGGGCCACGCTCGGCGGCGCCTTGATGCCGTGGTAGCCGGCGGTGTCGCGTATGGCCTCATACAGGTTCTTGCCCGTTGAGTCGTAGCTCAGGTACAGCCACTCGCGCGCGGACACGCTTCTCTGCCCCAGGGCGCGGGCCACGTCCAGGCGTTCGGCGTCGACCTGTTCGAGCACCTTGGCCACGGACGGGGTGATGCCCTGGATATAGTACTCAAAGTCGCCGCCGGTGGCCTCTATCCAGCCGGCGTTGAGTATGGTCAGGGCGGGGTGGAAGACGGCGCCTATGTTCTCCACGCTGGTTGCCAGCACGTTGCCGCCCGCCGTGAACTGCGGAAAGGCTATGCGGAGCACGTTGAGGGCGTCCGGTATCCAGTACGAGGGCAGGGTAGCCAAGGCCACCTCGTTCTTGATCTTGAATATGTGGGCGTCGTGGCGCGTGTAGGCCCTGGACGCGTATATGAAGGTCTGGGCCTCAGCTATGACCGGCTTGGCCTGTATGCCCTGGTCCAGGAGCACCTTGCGGAATTCCAGGGCGCCGCCGGTGCGCCCCGGGTTGAGGACGACCAGCTGGCCGTCGGTCAGGTAGGGCGCCATCTGGGCAGCCAGCCAGCCGTGGGCTGTGGACGGCGTGACCACCATGACCACATCAGCGCCCTCAAGGGCCTCCCCCATCTCGCTGGTGGCCACGCCCACGGGCCCAAAGCCGTTGACGTCGCCGTCCACATGGACGCCGCCGTGCCACCGGACGCCGGCCAGGCGCTCGTCCGTGCGGTTGTATATGCTGACGGGAAAACCCATGATGCCCAGATGCCCCGCCATGGCCAGGCCGCCGTTGCCGGCGCCCACCACGCACCACCTGAGCTCCTTGCCCTTGGCCGCCGCCTTTTTGAGCGGCGACAGGATTCGTTCGTCCCTCGTTTTAGCCACGGGCCCTCCTTTCGCGTATGATGCGGATCCGTTCGTCCAGCGGCACGGCCTTGCCTTCCGCGTCCACCACGGCCACCCCTCCGTCGACCGGCCGGGTGAGCCACGACGCGGCGGCCGCGTACTGGTCCCGCTCGGCAGCGAGCCAGGGCAGGGCAAACCAGCCATCCTTCAGCATGCGGTGCATGCCGTCCGGCGTGTACGGGTCGGGTATGTCTTCCTCCATGGCGTGTATGTACGAACGCGCCTGGGCTTCCAAAGCCGAGCTCCGCTCGGCCGCGTCGCCCAGCCATCCCGCGGCCCGCCCCTGCGCGCGCTGTTTGCGCCACTCGGCCAGGGCGTGCCGTGTAAGGCGGACGCTGTCGTTGACCGCGTCCGGGTCCGCAAGGCGCTTGCCTTCCGTGTAGCTGACCACGTGGATGACGTCCGGGCTGTCGTTGCGCCCGGGCTCTATATCGTCCATGAGGGCGGTGACCGCGGCCAGCTGGGCCTTGGCCTTGTCCTCGTCCGGGGAGAAGTAATCCAGGCCGCCGCGGGGCTGGAGAATGACACGGAAACCGCCGTCCTCAAGGCCGCGCGTGAGGGCCAGGAGAGCTCGCGCCTTGGCCAGGTCCTGGACGCCAAAGGTGTGCTTGGGCGTGTTCAGCATGGTCTGGAGCACCAGGGTTTTGATGCCCGTGGCCTTGGCGGCGCGCGCGGCCGCGTAACCGGACACCACGTAGGACAGGTCGTCTGCCCCGCGGAAGGCGAAATGATGGGGAACGTTGGGCTCAAAGGGCTTTCCGCTGGCGGCTATGACGCGGAGGGCGGCAAAATGCTCGCGGAGGTTCCTGTCCACGGGATGCGGTCCTCGGCCGTCCAAGCGTGAGAACCACCAGAACGACAGGGCGTGCCACGCTATGTCTATGGTTCGCTCAAGGATGCCGGCCATGCCCGCCGCGTCACTGGTGCCGGAGTACGCCCGGACCAGCATAGGCCGCGCCGCTTTCCACACGGCGTGGAATTCGTCCTCCGAGTTTATGGGCACGCCGCCGCCGTTTGGCCTGTCCGCCCAGTCATGCCCAAAGGCTTCCTGGGTAAGCTGGGAACTGCCGACGGACAGTATGTCCAAGAGGCCCGCCGTGGCCAGGGTCCGCGTCCAGTCCAGGAAAAGGTCCACGGCTTCCTTGCGGTCGGGCAGGTAGGGGCCCACGTGGGCGCGCATGAGCGGCCCCAGGCCTCGGGCTCGATGATAGTCCACGCGGGCCACAAGGCCGTCTCCACGCTGGCCAAATCCGGGGTAGGACCGCTCGTGCGGACGTACTGACTTCCAGCCGCCAGCGGCCACAAGCTCGCGCCCGAAGGCCATGCGGTCCTCGTCGTAGGCGGATCCTTGGGCCAAGGACAGCGGCATGCTGGCGTGTTCCACGCCGAGTATGGCCAGGCTCTCCGCGGGTGACTCGTCGCCATGGAACAGACCCGCCACGCGGGGGAAACGTTCCTGGACCAGGGCACAGCTCGGCGGAAGCCCTGCGAAATACAGGCCCTTGACCGGGCCGCCCTTCCACGAGAAGAGACCGGCGCGCTCAAGGGCCTCCCACAGCCGCCCGAAATAGAGGACTCCGTCTTCCGGATCCAGGCGGTAGCTGAACCCTATTGCCGTTATGCCCTTTGCCCTCACCCAGGGGGTAAGTATGGCGGACAGACGCTCCACGGGGGCCTCGCACAGGGCGTGCGCAAGCTCGTCGTCACCCCGTTCGGCCCGTATGCCGCAGGCGGACAGACTCTCCTCTATGGCCGCTATGCCCAGGGTATGCGCGTCCACGCTGGTTCTCAAAAGGCCAATCGTGTCTCCCCTGGCCAGACGTGTGTTCATGGCTTCTACCTTTCGCCCTTGGTTATGTGAGCCTCCGATGGGTCCTTGCGAGGAACTGGCCGCGATTAAGGCCGCCGCGCCGCGCGGGCGCGGGCTGGGCCTGGTGTCGAGATATCACACGCCATGGGGCGGCCTGGCTTGGCCGGGGTGCGCGATATGCGTCCGGCCGCATCCATTTTTACAGAACCCAAGCCATAACTATAGCAAGCTGGGGCATCCTGGGGCAATGATTATTTTTCTCTCGAATGATGACGACTGTGGGCCGTGGCGCGGGGAGGCGCCCGACCCCGCTGGCCAGGCTTGACGCGGGACAAAAGCTGCGGCATATTCTTCCCACAGGCTTTGATGGAGACGAGTACAAGGATCATCCCGTCCAGAGAGAGGACGCCCCCAGGCTGGAAGGGCGCCGTCGGGACCCACGGAAAACCACTCCGGAGCCGCACCCGTGAAAGCGCCCCGCGCGATTAATGGATGCCGGGTTCTCCCGTTACAGGGAACGAGAGCGCGGACCGGCGGCCAAGGCACCGGCCCGAAGTAAGGTGGTACCGCGGATTCCGCACCGCTACCGGACGTTGTCCGGCGGCGGTAGGCCCATGACAGGCCCCTACGGAGTTCGTCCTTACGCTAAAACGCCGGGAACGGTCCGGCGGGGCGGAAGGACGCGCCCCGCGGGGGCCTTTTCCGTGTCGGGAGCGTACCTATGCAACCCATCGAGACCATCCGTCACTCACTGTCCCATGTCATGGCCGAAGCCGTGGTCAAACTCTATCCGGGCACCAAGGTAGCCATTGGGCCCGCCATAGACGACGGCTTCTACTACGACTTCCAGCTGCCCTCTCCCATACGGGAAGATGATTTCCCCGCCATCGAGAAAGAGATGCTCAGGATCATAGCGTCCGGGGCAGAGTTCAAGCGCCTGGAAGTGGGCAAGTCAGAGGCCAAGGCCATGTTCGCGGCCGAACCCTTCAAGCTGGAGCTGATCGACGGCCTTGAAGACGGCACCATCAGCGTGTACGAGCAGGGCGAATTCCGCGACCTCTGTCGCGGTCCCCACGTGGCGTCTACCCGAGAGCTCAGGCCGGACTCCTTCAAGCTGCGCGCGGTGGCCGGCGCCTATTGGCGCGGCGACGAGAAGCGCCCCATGCTGACCCGCATATACGCGTACGCCTTTGCCACCAAGGCCGAGCTGGAAGCCCACCTCAAAATGCTTGAGGAGGCGGAAAAGCGCGACAACCGTCGGCTGGGCAAGGAGCTGGACCTCTTCAGCACCCACGAGGAAGCAGGCCCGGGCCTGATCTACTGGCACCCCAAGGGCGGCCGTTTCCGGGTGTCGCTTGAGAACTGGTGGCGCGACGAGCACTACAAGAACGGCTACGAGATACTCTTCACCCCGCACATCGGGAAAAGCTGGCTGTGGGAAACCTCCGGGCACCTGGGCTTCTACAAGGAAGGCATGTACTCGCCCATGAAGGTGGACGAGGACGACTACTACGTTAAGCCCATGAACTGCCCGTTCCACATCATGATATACAACAGCGGCGTGCACTCGTACCGCGACCTGCCCCTGCGCTGGGCCGAGCTCGGTACCGTGTACCGCTACGAACGGGCCGGGTCCCTGCACGGCCTGATGCGCGTGCGCGGCTTTACCCAGGACGACGCACATATCATATGCACCCCCGAGCAGATCGAAGACGAGATCCTGGAGGTCCTGCGCTTCAGCCTGCACATGCACAAGACCCTGGGCTTCAAGGACATCAAGGCGTACCTGGCAACCAGGCCGGCGGGCGACGGAGCCGTGGGCGAGCCTGCCAAGTGGGCCGAGGCCATGGCGTCGCTTAAGAAGGCCATAGACAAGGAAGGCCTTGCCTACGAGCTGGACGAGGGCGGCGGCGCTTTCTACGGGCCCAAGATAGACCTCAAGGTAAAGGACGCCATAGGCCGCGAATGGCAGCTGACCACTATACAGTTCGACTTCAACGAGCCCGAGCGCTTTGACATGACCTACGTGGACTCGGACGGGCAGAAAAAGCGGCCGTACATGGTGCACCGCGCCCTCCTGGGTTCGATCGAGCGTTTCTTCGGCGTGTACCTTGAGCACACCGCCGGCGCCTTCCCGGTGTGGCTGGCTCCCGTGCAGGCAGCCGTCATACCTGTGGGTCCGGACTTTGCCGACTACGCCAAATCGGTGGCAGACATCCTGAGGCGGGAAGGCGTCCGCGTGGATGCCATGCTGTCCGACGAGCGCATGAACGCCAAGATCCGCCTGGCGCAGGGCCAGAAGGTTCCCTACATGCTGGTGGTGGGCGCCAAGGAGCGCGACGAGGGCACAGCGTCGGTGCGCATGCGCGACGGGCGCCAGATGGAGCCCATGAAGCCCGAGGCCTTTGTGGCCTATCTCAAGGACAAGGTCGACCAGAAGGCCTTGGATATCTGAACCATTCCTGAAGGAGGAAGGCGGCCGCCGCGTTGCGGCGGCCGCCGGAGAGCGATGCCCGACAGAAACCGGCTACCGTCAAATCTGAGCCTCGTCATCGTGCTGTCCTTCGCGTCGCTCATATTGCTGGTGTTGCTCCGCTTTCTGGTGGCCGGTCGCTTTTCCCAGGGCTTTCTGGTGTGGAACCTGATCCTGGCGGCCGTGCCCGTGGGCTGCGCCCAGGCGGGCAGGGTCATGGCGCAGCGGCATGAGGGAACCCGCGCGGCCGCCCTGTGGACGGTGGGCGCCTTTGTGGCCTGGCTGGCCTTCTACCCGAACGCCCCGTATATTTTCACCGACTTCATCCACGTGATACGCAAGTCCAATCTTGGAGAGCCGGCGGCAAGCTGGCTGTCCGAACTGGACCTCCTGTGGTTTGACGTGATCATGAACGCCGCGTTTGCCTTTGTAGGGCACTTTCTGGGGCTGGTTTCCATGTATTCCATGCACGGCCTCCTGCGCAGGCAGTTCGGCCGCGTGGCCGGCTGGGCCCTGCTGGCGCCGGCCATCCTGCTGTCCGGTTTTGGCATACACCTTGGCCGCTTCTCGCGTTTCAATTCCTGGGACCTGATCTTCCATCCCTTCCAGGCCATGGCCGCAGCCTTTGGCACCTTGTCCGACCCGGCCGCCCTCCTGTTCTCCCTGGCCTTCTCGTTCTTCATAGCGCTTACCTACCTGATTTTCTACCTGGTCAAGCGCGGCGAGCCGGAGACGCGAGGCCTGGCCTGAACCGAGCGCGGCGACATCACGTATACGGTCTGTCACTCAGGAGCTGATTCCCGTTTTGCCTTGACCCTTCGCCGTTTCGGGTCGATGCTTACGTGTGTGCCCATCTGGCGCAATCACCAAAGCGGGAAGGACAGAACCATGAATGTGCAGGAATTAATCAAGCAGGCCGGAGGCCTGGGGACCATAGCCAAAGAACTTGGCCTGAGCCAGAAAGACGCCGCGTCGGGAGCTGAGGCCCTCCTTCCGGCGGTGATGGGCGGTTTCAAAAAGCGTGCGGGCTCAGACGGTGAATCGGGCCTGGGGTCACTTCTTGGCAAGCTCGGCGGCGCGGGCCTGGCCGACGACGTGCTGTCCAACCAGCCTACGCACGTAGATATGGGCAACAACGTGCTCGGCGCCATATTCGGCACCAAGGACGTGAGCAGGGCGGTGGCGGCAGACGCGTCGAAAAAATCCGGCCTGAGCGCAGACACGCTCAAAAAAATGCTCCCCATGCTGGCCATGCTGGTGGGCGGCTTCATGGCCAAGAAATCAGGATCTGGCGCCACAACGGCCAAGAAGAGCTCCGGCGGCATACTCGGTAGCCTTGGCGGTCTCCTGGGCGGCGTGCTCGGCGGCTCGGGCTCCCGGGGCGGCGCGTCGCAGGCCGGAGGCGGACTTTTGTCCATGCTGGACGCGGACGGCGACGGCAACCCCCTGGACGACATCATGGGCATGCTGGGCAAAAAGGGTCGTTAGGTTTTCTTGAGCGACGCTTGTTGCCGGCCGAACGTGCCCGGGAACAGAAAAAGGCCGCCCGTAGGGGGCGGCCTTTTCGTCGTCAAATAGACCAGACGTTCGTTAAATCTCTTTCCACCGCCTGCAGGCGTGGAAATGACCGTTGCCGGCGTCCATCAGCTCTGGCTCGCTCTGTTCGGAGCACTCGGGCTTGGCGTAGGGGCAGCGGGTGTGGAAGCGGCATCCCGGCGGTATGTTGGCCGGCGAGGGGATCTCTCCGGATATGGGGAGCTCCTTGATCACGTCAACCTTGCCGGTCATCGGCTCGGGCACGGCCTCGATCAGCGCCTTGGTGTACGGATGGATCGGGTTGTCGATGAGCTCGTTGGCCGGGCCCATCTCCACGATGCGGCCGAGGTACATGACCGCTATGCGGTCCGTGAAGTAGCGCGCCGTTGACAGGTCGTGGGTGATGTACAGGTACGTCAGGCCCAGGTCGCGCTGGACGTCCTTCATCATGGCCAGGATCTCGGCGCGGGTCGACAGGTCGATCATGGATACCGGCTCGTCGGCCACCAGCAGCATGGGGTTGAGGATCAGCGTGCGCGCGGTGGCCACGCGCTGGCGCTGGCCGCCCGACAGCATGTGCGGATACCTGCCCATGAACTCGGCCGGCGGGTTGAGCTTAACCTCGGTCAGGGACTTGATGATCATCTCGTCGTGCTTCTGGTTGTCGCCCTCTATCTTGTGGATGATGAGCGGCTCCTGGAGCACGTCGCGGATCTTGAAACGCGGGTTCATGGACGCGTAGGGATCCTGGAAGATCATCTGCACCTGGCGGCGGTACACCTGGGTGCGGAGCTTGTCCGTGTGCGTCACGTCCTCGCCGTTGAACACCATGGTGCCCGAGGTGGGCTCGATCAGCTTCATGATCATCTTGCCGGTGGTGGTCTTGCCCGAGCCGGACTCGCCGATCAGGCCGAAAATCTCTCCTCGGCGGAGGTCAAAGGTGATGCCGTCAACGGCCTTGATGGGACGCTTCTGCCCGGAGCCGGCCAGGGACTGGATCAGGCTCTGGTGCGGCGTGAAGTGCTTCTTGAGATCCTTGACCTGCAGGATGACGTCGTTGTCGTTCAGGCTCATTTTACGCACCTCCAGCAGGCCACCATGTGACCGGGTTCAACCTCTATGAGCGGCGGCTCTTCCACCTTGCAGCGGTCCATGACCTTGTGGCAGCGGGGATGGAAGCGGCAGCCCGTTGGGGGATCGATGAGATCCGGCGGGGCGCCCGGTATGAAGGAAAGCGATTCGACCTTTTTCCTGAGGAGGGGCGTCGCCTGCAGGAGCTTCTCCGTGTACGGATGCATGGGCCCCTGTTTGCCGTATATCTGCTGGTTGGTGCCCAGCTCGGCTATCTTGCCGGCGTACATGACGCATATGCGGTCGGAAACCTCGGCCTCGAGCGACAGGTCGTGGGTGATGAAGATGAAGGACAGGTCAAAGGTCTTCTTCAGCTTCTTGAGCAGGTTGATGATCTGGGCCTGCACGATCACGTCAAGGGCCGTGGTGGGCTCGTCCAGGATGACCACCTTGGGCTTGAGGAACAGGGCGGTGGCTATGACGATGCGCTGCTTCATGCCGCCCGACAGCTCGTGCGGGTAGCGGCCCATCACTTCGGGCGGAAGGCCGACCAGGCTCAGGTACTCCTTGATGAGTTCCTCGGCCTGCTTCTTCTCCATCTCCCGGTGTTCCTGCAGGGTTTCCATCATCTGCTTGCCGATGGTGTACACCGGCGTTAGGCAGTTCATGGCTCCCTGGAACACCATGGCCACCTCTTCCCAGCGGACGTCCTTGCGGATCTGGCGCTCGGTCAGGGGCATGATGTCGCGGCCGTCAAGGATGATCTGGGACCCTTCCTCTATGCGGCCGGGGGGGCTGGGCATGCGCAACAGGGCCACGCCCGTGGTTGTCTTGCCGCAGCCGGACTCTCCCACAAGGCCGAGCGTCTCGCCCTTGTACAGGTCAAAGGTGACGTCGTCCAGCGCTTTCACCGCGCCCTTGTTGGTGTGGTAGTACAGTTTCAGGTTCTTGACTTCGAGGATCTTATCCATGGTTTACCTCGTCCTCAGCTTGGGATTCAGGATCTTGTCCATGGCAAAACCCAGGAAGGCAAAGGTGGCTCCCATGAGGGCGATGAACAAGCCGGGCGGCACGATCCACCACCACAGGCCGTTCAGCGTGGCGCCAGAATTCTGCGCGTCGTGGAGTATCTGCCCCCAGGTGATGATGGTGGGGTCGCCCAGGCCCAGGAGGGACAGGGACGCCTCGTACACGATGGTGCCGGGCACGGCCAGGGCCATGCTCGCGAAGGAGTAGGGCAGGAGGATGGGCGCTATGTGCTTGAAGATGATGCGCCACTTGCCGGAGCCCAGGGCCTTGGCCGCCTCCACGAAGGTCTCTTCCTTGATCTGGAAGGCCATGGAGCGAACCGTCATGACCGAGCCGGTCCAGCTGAACACGATCATCACGCCCATGATGATCCATATGCTTGGCTTGAAGATGGCCGCGAGCACGATGAGCAGGGGCATGACCGGTATGCCGGCGAATATCTGGTACACGAACTGCATGCTCGTGTCCACAAAGCCCCCGAAATACGCGCTTATGATGCCGTACATGACGCCGAACAGGACCGACACCACGGAGGTGGCCAGGCCTATGAACAGGGCCCATTTGAGACCGGCCACGATGCCCGTGAAGATGTCGCGCTTGTAGGTGTCCGTGCCCAGAATGCCGGATACGCGGCCGGTCACGATCAGGCGCAGGTCCTCAAGGACGTTGTTGCTGTCGTCGGTGATGAACGACGGCACCCTGATGCGCAGGGTGTAGGTGCCCTTGAGCGGGACGCGCGCGCTCAGCATGTCCGACCCTGTTTCCGAGAAGGCCACAAAGGTCGGCCGGATGGTGGTTGAGTCGCTGTTGGCCAGGGCTTCCTCGCTGGCGAACTGGCGCGCGAACTCGTACGCGTTGCTCGCCGCGTCCGTGTCCATGGAGAAGCGTATCTGGTCCTCGTTCAGGCCCTCGAAGAACTGCTCGCCGACCGGCACTATGTTGCCGTCCGGGCGCTCGAGCTCCATGAGGAAGAGTGACATGCCCGACGCCTTGGCCCTTATGATCAGGTCCAGGGGCGGAAGGTCGTACTTGTAGTTGTACTTGAACGAGTAGGTGGTCACCAGCCCGTAGTTCGGGTCTTCCTCGGTGCTTACCTCGGGAGAGTTGAACGTGGTGGACACGGCGGACTTTTTGGAGGTGAAGATGTTGGTCCACGCCGGAGGCGCGGCCGACGAGTTGTCTTCCCAGTATGAAATGTTGCGCCAGTTGCCTTCGTTCACGTCCTTGTAGGGCAGGAACAACGGCTCGAAGATGACCACCAGGATGGCGACGGCCAGGATGCCCAAGCCTATGAGGCCGGACTTTTCCCGCCTGAAGTCGTCCCAGAATTCCTGGAAGCGCGAGTTGCTTTTTTTGGCGCTCATGCCTTGCCTCCTACCTTAATACGCGGATCGAGGAAGCCGTAGGTGAGGTCTAGCACGATGAGTCCTCCCTGCCAGAGGGCCGTGGTGATGGCCAGGTCTCCCATGAGCACCGGTATATCGTTTTGCTGGACGGCTATCCAATACAGGTTGCCGAGTCCAGGCCAGGAGAAAATACCTTCGAAGATAATCGCGCCGCCTATGGAACCGAGGAGCCCGAGGAGCACCATGGTCACCAGGGGCGGGGCCGCGGTCCGGAGGGTGTGTCCGAACAGGACCTTGCGCTCGGGGATGCCGCGGGCGCGGGCGCTCATGATGTAGTCTTCCTGGAGTATGGTCAGCACGATGTTGCGGATCGTGAAGGACATGCCCCAGAACCCGAGGAGGACCAGGGTCAAAAGCGGTAGTGCCATGTGCTTGAGGCGGTCAAGGAAGAACATGAAGCCTTCAGGCGTGGGCACAGAGTTGAGTCCCCCGGATGGGAACAGCTTGAGAACGTAGACGAATAACAGGATGAGCATCATGGCAAGCCACCAGGATGGCATGCCGAACACGAGCATGGTGGTAAAGCTGGTTGCTTTGTCCAGCTTTCCGCCCGGTTTTTGCGCCTTCTTGAGGCCCAGGCTGATGCCTATGAGCATCTGGATGACCGCCGCGGTGGTAAAGAGGACCATGGTCCGCGGCAAAGCCTCGAAGATGATGGCCCTGACCTCGCGCTCGCCCTTGCCTGATTTGATCACGGTCGAGTCGCCAAAGTCAAAGGTAACGCCCCTGAGGGCGCGGTACAGGACCCGTTCCATCATGGGCCGGTCCAGGCGGTACAGCTTTATGAGCTGGTCCTCCCGGTTGAGGCGCCATTCCAGCATTTGCTCGGGTCTGACGTTTTTGAGTCGCATGGACTCTTGCTTGATCCGTTCATCTATCTGGTCCCGCTGGGTCTTCTCCGTAACCTGGTTGAACAGCCAGGAGAAAATGAACATCAGCAGGACGAACATGAACAGGCCGCGGAGAATGCGCTTCAGCGCAAACCACTTGTACATACTGCCACCTAAAAAACGTTGGATAGGCGTGAGCTTTCCGATTGTCAAGGGATGTCTGTCGGACGGGCGTTCGGAAGCGCTGCCTTGAACAAGGGCGGCGCCCCTTGCGGGACGCCGCCTGAAAACCTACTTGTAGGCTTAGAACAGGACGAGGGTCTTCGGTACTACCGACGGAGCCTCGCCGGCCAGGGACGACATGATGACCACGGTGTAGGAACCGGGCTTCATGGCGCCAAGGTCCTTGGCGGGGATGGTCGCGGTAAAGAGACCAGCCTTGCTGTACTTGGCGTTGTAGACCTTCTCGGTGCCGTCGGGCATCTGGATGGCTACGGTAACCTTGGCCTTGTTGGTAACCGGCGTGGTGGCCACGTCCGGGTACACGTAGGTGGACGCGGTGACGTCTACCTTGAGGTCGGCCTTGCGGGTGGCGGTGGCCGGGATGTTCACGTTCTCGATCTTGGTGATCGTGGTGCGGAACGCCTTGGGCCAGTAGTCACTCTTGTACACGTAGTCGCGGAAAGCGGTCAGCTCGACGGAGTTGGTCTGGGTGCTGATCTTGCTGATGTAGAAGGGACCCTGGGAGATCATGGCGTGGCCATAGGTGTCGATGAACTTGATGGCCGCGTTGTAGCGGGCCACTGCCTTGTCGGCGGTGGTGTAGGCCTTGAGGGCCACGGGCACGTGCTTTTTGGCGACCATGTCCTGCAGCTTGGCCTTGATGTCGGCTACGCACTTCTCAGCGATCACGTCGACCTCGGTGATGCCCTCGGTGTTGGTGAAGCTGTAGACGGTGCTGCTCTTGGAGCCTTCGGCCACAAGGAGGGCCAGGGCTTCGGTGATTTCCCACGGCATGGTCGCGCTGACGGCGCCGTTGGCGGCGGTGCGGTTAACGTCCATGGGCCACTGGTAGTCGAAGTAGCGGCCAAAGGTGCCGTTCTTGTTGATGATGGTGCCCTTGATCAGGTCCAGGCCGGGCTTGATCTGGGAGGAGTAGCTGGCGTCGTAGTACTTGTCGCCGGCTCCGTCCTCAGTCACCCACTCGGTGCCAAAGGCGATGCCGTGGATGATGTCGGTCATGTCCTGCATGACGCCATGGTGCCACTTGCCGTACTTGTAGCCGTACACGCCGGAGGTCCAGGCCATGACGCCGGAGCCCACGGGCTTCCAGGTCTTGGTGGCGCTGTCATACCTGACGGCGGTGGCCGGAACGGCGATCTGGCCCTTAATCTCGTCGCCCTGGAGGACCGTCTTGTTGACGATCTTCTTGGGGTCGTAGACGGCGCGGAGCGGGGTGTCCTGGGCGCTGTTGGGCGCTTCGAACGTGGCAAAGTCCATGATGGGCTCGAGCATGGCCCTGGAGTAGACGTCAGAGAAGCCGTCCACGCCGATGGGGTCCCAGGCGCTCATGAACAGGGTGCCGCGAGCGGAGAACTGGAGGATGCGCAGGGTCTTGACGCCGTTGACGGGCTTGACGTCCGCGGTGCGGACGGACCAGCCGTTGAGGCCGTCGCCAAGGCCGTAAGCCATGCGGCTGTTGAAGCGGGCCTTGTTGGCCACAAAGCTGTCAAGCTGGCTGGCCACGTAGATACGGGCAGCTTCCCTGACGCCAAGCTCGGTGGCTTTGAGGTTGTCGGCCCAGTACTCGGCTTCGGTCATGAACTGGCCGTTGAGGCCCTTCATGCCAAGGCGGTCCAGCTCGGCGTTCTCATAGTTCCAGTTGGCGGGGTCAGCGCCGCCGGCCATGTAGCCGTAGTACGGGCTGTACATCTGGCTGATGGTGATGTCCCACCAGGCGCGTGTGGCGCCGGCGCCCCAGCCCTCGGTGTAGAGGTGGAACTCTATGTCGGCGGGGTTGGAGTAGTAGGCGATGGAGATGGCGGCGCGGTCGCGCTCGAGGCGCTCGACCTTGATGCCGGCCTTTTCGATCTGGTCGGATATGTAGCGGCCGGCGGTCAGGCGCTGGGGATCGTCAACGCGGATCAGGAATTTGATCGCGACGTCCTTGCCGTTGAACTGCCAGAACTTGCCGGACTTGACCAGCTTGCCCTTGTTCTCGGGCAGGTTGGCGGCGGCCTGCATGGCGGCTTCGATGTCGGCGAGGGCCTTCTTCTCGTTACCGCGGTCTGACATGCCAAGCTTGGCGGCGATCAGGTTGTACTTGTAGGTACCGGGCTGACCGGGGGTCATGGGGACGAACATCGGGTCGCCCTGGCCGAACAGGATTTCGTCGATCAGCTTCTTGCGATCGATGAGCCAGTTCATGGCATAGCGGACTTCCTTGATGGCGAAGGGATTGAACTCGGTCGTTCCATCCTTCTTGGTCCAGGTGTACGGGGCCTTGTTGGGGATGGGGTTGACCATAAGGGACCACGATCCCGACGGAACCGCGTAGAAGTCCAATTTGGCCTTCTCGGCCTCGGACAAACCGCGGAGCACGCCAGCCGGCACTGCCTGGAAGAATACATCGGCCTTGCCTTCGATGATGTCCTTGGTGGCGAGGGTCTGGTCCATGCGGACTTCGTAGATCACCTTGTCCACGATCGGCCCGTTCTTGACCTGGGCGAACGCGGAACCCGCTACGACCAGGATCAGGGCCAGCGCGATAAGCGCTTTCTTCATGTAAAACCTCCTTACATGAGGGGACTAAAAGATGCTGGCATTGTGAAGCATCTTTCGGGATTTGTAAAGAATGCAAATTCATTTGAGAGCCCTTGCCCCGCCCCGCGACGCGGTGCGGGTTGTTTTTTCCTCCTTTCCCGCCGCTGTGGCGATTCGCGCGCATGCACATAAACAGACGGAGAGCTCAGGCGGTACAGTTCCGGGAGGTATAAAAAAAGTTGAATGTCGGAATGGCGCGGGTTTTCCCCAGTGTGTCGAAGCTTTGATGTCCGGTGTTTTGGCTGGGTAAGGATTATGCGCCAATTTCAAAAGTCTGTTACTTTTGAAATTGGCTCTGCGATTGCTCGCGGTTGTTTGCATATTCCGCAACCGCTACGCAAATC